>NZ_MODU01000004.1:3762431-4389503 GCF_001885075.1 Alteromonas sp. V450 | reverse complement strand
TGACGGCCACAGACACCGATGGCAACAGTGCAAGTAATACTGGTACCGTTGTTATTGATCAGACCGCCCCTGCCGCGCCCACCATTGATGCCGGCAATGGTACAGAAATTACCGGTACGGCAGAAGCCAATGCTGTTATCGAGGTCGATGTTGACGGCGACGGTATCCCTGATTTAACCACTACCGCAGATGGCGATGGTAACTGGAGCGTAACGCCAGATACGCCGCTGGCCGACGGCACTGAGGTAACGGCAACCGCCACTGATGCTGCAGGCAATACCAGCGCTCCAGTATCTGACACCGTTAATGCTGCTGCACCACTTGTTAGCATTGACGATGTGGTCACAAGCGATACCACGCCAGCGCTAACCGGTAATGTGGACGACCCCACGGCAACCGTGGTGGTGACCATTAACGGTGTAGACTATCCCGCCACCAATAATGGCGACGGTACCTGGACACTGGCCGACAACACCGTGGATGCATTGGCAATACCGCCACCAATAATGGCGACGGTACGTGGACATTGGCTGATGATACTGTGGACACGTTAGCGGAAGACAGCTACAGCGCTACGGTGACGGCCACCGATCTTGAAGGGAATAGCAGTACCGCGAATGGCACCGTAACCATCGACACCACTGCCCCTGCCGCACCCACCATTGATGCCGGTAATGGTACAGAGATTACCGGTACCGCTGAGGCCAATGCCGTGGTTGACGTTGATGTTGATGGTGACGGTACGCCAGATTTAACCACCACCGCAGATGGTGATGCGATACTACGCCGGCGCTAACCGGTAATGTGGACGACCCTACTGCCACCGTGGTGGTGACCATTAACGGTCAAGACTATGCTGCCACCAATAATGGCGACGGTACTTGGACACTGGCCGACAACACCGTGGCTGCATTGGCGGAAGACAGCTACAGCGCTACGGTGACAGCGACAGACACCGATGGCAACAGTGCAAGTAATACCGGTACCGTTGTTATTGATCAGACCGCCCCTGCTGCGCCCACCATTGATGCCGGCAATGGCACCGTAATCACCGGTACCGCTGAAGCCAATGCTGTTATCGAGGTCGATGTTGACGGCGATGGTACCCCAGATTTAACCACCACCGCAGATGGCGATGGTAACTGGAGCGTAACGCCAGATACGCCGCTGGCCAATGGTACAGAGGTAACGGCAACCGCCACTGATGCTGCAGGCAATACCAGCGCTCCAGTATCTGACACCGTTAATGCTGCTGCACCACTTGTTAGCATTGACGATGTGGTCACAAGCGATACTACGCCGGCGCTAACCGGTAATGTGGACGACCCCACGGCCACCGTGGTGGTGACTATTGATGGTCAAGACTATAACGCCACCAATAATGGTGACGGCACCTGGACACTGGCTGATGATACCGTGGCAGCATTGCCGGAAGATAGCTACAGCGCAACGGTGACGGCCACAGACACCGATGGCAACAGTGCAAGTAATACCGGTACCGTTGTTATTGATCAGACCGCCCCTGCTGCGCCCACCATTGATGCCGGCAACGGCACCGTGATCACCGGCACCGCTGAAGCCAATGCCGTGGTCGACGTTGATGTCGATGGTGACGGCACCCCAGATTTAACCACCACCGCAGACGATGTGGGTAACTGGAGCGTAACACCAGATACACCGCTGGCCGACGGCACTGAAGTGACGGCGACCGCCACTGATGCCGCAGGCAACACCAGCGCTCCGGTAACTGGAGCGTAACACCAGATACGCCGCTGGCCGACGGTACAGTGGTAACGGCGACCGCCACTGATGCTGCAGGCAACACCAGTGCCCCAGTATCTGATACGGTTGATGCGGTTGCCCCAGTGGTTTCTATTGACGATGTCGTTACCAGCGATAGCACGCCGGCGCTAACCGGTAATGTAGACGACCCCACGGCAACCGTGGTGGTGACTATCAACGGTCAAGACTATACCGCCACCAATAATGGCGACGGCACGTGGACACTGGCTGATGATACCGTGGATGCATTGCCGGAAGACATCTGATACGGTTGATGCGGTTGCCCCAGTGGTTTCTATTAACGATGTCGTTACCAGCGATACCACGCCGGCGCTAACCGGTAATGTGGACGACCCCACGGCCACCGTGGTGGTGACTATTGATGGTCAAGACTATAACGCCACCAATAATGGCGACGGTACCTGGACACTGGCTGATGATACCGTGGATGCATTGGCGGAAGACAGCTACAGCGCTACGGTGACGGCCACCGATCTTGAAGGGAATAGCAGTACCGCGAATGGTACTGTAATCATCGACACCACTGCCCCTGCCGCACCGTCTATTGATGCCGGCAATGGTACAGAAATTACCGGTACGGCTGAAGCCAATGCTGTTATCGAGGTCGACGTTGACGGCGACGGTACCCCAGATTTAACCACCACCGCAGATGGCGATGGTAACTGGAGCGTAACACCAGATACGCCGCTGGCCGACGGCACTGAAGTAACGGCAACTGCCACTGATGCCGCAGGCAATACCAGCGCCCCGGTATCTGACACCGTTAATGCTGCTGCACCACTTGTCATCAGACCGCCCCTGCCGCGCCCACCATTGATGCCGGCAACGGCACCGTGATCACCGGCACCGCTGAGGCCAATGCCGTGGTCGAGGTTGATATTGATGGTGACGGCATACCAGATCTCACCACCACCGCAGACGATGTAGGTAACTGGAGCGTAACGCCAGATACGCCGCTGGCCGACGGCACTGAGGTAACGGCAACCGCCACTGATGCTGCAGGCAATACCAGCGCTCCAGTATCTGACACCGTTAATGCTGCTGCACCACTTGTTAGCATTGACGATGTGGTCACAAGCGATACCACGCCAGCGCTAACCGGTACTGTGGACGACCCCACGGCCACCGTGGTGGTGACTATTGATGGTCAAGACTATAACGCCACCAATAATGGCGACGGTACCTGGACACTGGCTGATGATACCGTGGATGCATTGGCGGAAGACAGCTACAGTGCTACGGTTACAGCCACCGATCTTGAAGGGAATAGCAGTACCGCAAATGGCACCGTAATCATCGACACCACCGCCCCTGCTGCACCGACAATTGATGCAGGCAATGGTTCAGAGATTACTGGTACCGCTGAGGCCAATGCAGTGGTTAACGTTGATATTGATGGCGACGGCACCCCTATGCTGCAGGCAATACCAGCGCCCCAGCATCTGATACGGTTGATGCTGTTGCCCCTGTGGTTTCTATTAACGATGTGGTTACAAGCGATACCACGCCTGCGTTAACCGGTAATGTAGACGACCCTACTGCCACCGTGGTGGTGACTATCGATGGTCAAGACTATACCGCCACCAATAATGGCGACGGTACGTGGACATTGGCCGATGATACCGTGGATGCATTGGCGGAAGACAGCTACAGCAGCATAGTAACGGCCACCGATCTTGAAGGGAATAGTAGTACCGCAAATGGTACCGTGATCATCGACACCACCGCTCCTGCCGCGCCCACTATTGATGCCGGCAACGGCACGTTGACGATGTGGTCACAAGCGATACCACGCCAGCGCTAACTGGTAATGTGGACGACCCCACGGCCACCGTAGTGGTGACCATTAACGGTGTAGACTATCCTGCCACAAATAATGGTGACGGCACGTGGACACTAGCCGACAACACCGTGGCGGCATTGCCGGAAGACAGCTACAGTGTCACCGTTACCGCTACCGATACTGCTAACAATAGTAGTACCGCAAACGGAACCGTCGTTATCGATACCACTGTGCCGGCGGCGCCAACTATTGATGCAGGCAACGGCACAGAAATTTCTGGTACCGCGGAACCTAATACGGTTGTCAATATTGACCTAGATGGTGACGGTACACCTGATGTAACAGTGAATTGTGATGCTTCAGGTAATTGGAGTTTTACGCCCAACCCGGCACTGGCAGATGGCACCGAAGTTACCGCTACTTGTACAGATGCCGCTGGCAATACAAGTCCTCCAGCATCTGATACGGTTGATGCAGTAGCGCCTGTTGTTAGTGTTGATGATTTAATCACGAGAGACACTACGCCAGAACTCACTGGTAATGTAGATGACCCCACGGCCACCGTGGTGGTGACTATTAACAACATAAGCTACACCGCCACCAATAATAGCGACGGTACGTGGACACTGGCTGACGATGTAATAGCAGCATTATCGGAAGGTAGTTTTAGTGTTTCTGTTACAGCCACAGATGATGAAAATAATGTAGGTAATGCCAGCGGCACGGTGGTTATTGATACGACCATAGATGAAAATAACAATGGCCAAACCGTCACGTTCGACAGCATTTCTAACGATTCAGGTATAGATGGTGATTTTGTAACGAGTGATACTACCCTAATTTTCAATGGTACTGTGGACCTTGGCGATGACACTTCACTCACCGTGACCGTTGATGGCACCGTTTATACCGAGGGCTCGTCGCCTGAATTGACCATTGATGGCAGCGGAAATTGGCGATTAGATTTGTCAGCAACATCTCTTGCAGCCGGTACCTATGCGGTAGTTGCAACGGTCACCGACGCAGCAGGCAACACTGCAAGTACAACCAGTCAGAACGTTGTAGTTCAAGCGCTTGATGCCGTAAACGATGCCAATGCTATCGATATGGGGGACCCCGTCGTCACTGCGAATGCTCCACAAACCACCAGCAATGTGGAAGTCATTGGCTTACTAGATTCAACGGACGGCGCTGACGCAAGCGCAACATTTACTATTTCACCGGACCACGTCGGTGAAGTACAAATCGACGTTGATCAGATTTCTCTTGTAGCGGTTGCAGACGCATATTCTGTTGAAGTTTATGATGATAATGGGCAACTGATCTACAAGGGTGTTAGCGCAAATTCAGAGCTTGCTGATGTGGGCGGGTTAGATATATTTAATGTGACTGGCGACCAGTCTATTTCGATTTCCTTGTCGGGCGTGTCTGCAGGTAATTACAAGGTTGTTGTTAGAAATGACGAAAACAAACTTGAAGAGCTTCTAGATGGTGATGGTAATGGCGATATTACACTCACCGAACTAGGCGACGCAGGGGTTGTACTTGGTCCAAATAATCAAGACGTTGTACTTAATACAATAGAAACCACCCTTAATG
Organism: Alteromonas sp. V450; assembly: GCF_001885075.1. Lineage (NCBI taxonomy): Bacteria > Pseudomonadati > Pseudomonadota > Gammaproteobacteria > Alteromonadales > Alteromonadaceae > Alteromonas > Alteromonas sp. V450. Next base: position 4,384,318 of record NZ_MODU01000004.1, on the reverse strand, counting down.
GCGGGGTATTAGGTATACCGGTCGGTGCTGTAGGTACACAAGTTAGAGGCGTGCTAGAGTCACTATTAGACAAAACCACGGTTATCGGTGTGGGTGAGTTAGTCAATGTGCTGACCGCTCCATTAGACGCAATTGGCCTAACATCGCTTTTAGGCGACATATTAAGCGAAATTGCGAAAATACTACTAAGCAATACGGTTACGCTTTTACAGGACACCGACATAACAACAACCGTGACCGAATACACCTACACGGGTAACACAGTTGCGTCGGGTAACCTGATCGATGGTGACAACGGTGGAGTGGGCACCGACACCATTATTGATGGCGCCCGCGCTTCGGTTGTCACCAACGCATCAGGTGACAGCGTGGCTATTCCTACTTCCGGAACCGTCACTATTCAAGGTGAATACGGCATACTCGAAGTAGCCGCAGATGGAAGTTACACCTACACCGCTTTTGGTGATCGCAATTCCGTCGGTCAGACAGAAGTCTTTACCTACACCCTCTCAGATGGTGAAACATCCGATATAGCATCGTTGTCGATTACTATTTCAGGAAGTGGTTTCCCACCGGTGGTTGCGCAGGATGATACCAATAATATAGAACTAGGCGCACAAACCGCGATTGTAAATGCGTCGGTGAGTGACAGCGACCATGAAGTGCTGGGCCTATTAGACGGGTCACCGTCTTCAGGCTCGCCAACGGCTGCAACGCCATTTACCGTAGGCGTTGGATATTCTGGTGAAGTCGTTGTTGAAGTGAGTCAGAAGGCGCTTGTAGCAGTAGCAGATGCGTATATCGTGGAGATTGTCGACGCATCTGGAAACATTGTGGCGACAGCAAAAGCGCCCGATGACCCGCTTGTGGGCGATGTGGCGGGTTTAAATGTATTGGGCATTGTAGGTAACGATACCCTACATGTTAAATTCGCGGGGCTCCTTGCAGGTGACTATGCGGTGGTAGTGCGCTACGACGAGAGCGTTCTTGAGTCATTATTTGACCAAAACAGCGACGGTTCGGTATCACTTACTGAGTTAGGCGATGGCGGTGTTGTGCTTGGTCCAGATAACCAAGATGCGGTACTCACTGCTGTTGAAAATGCGCTCAATAATGATCCTGGCCTTTTGTTAGGAACAACAGTAAGAGGAATATTAGAAACCGCACTTTCTGTGACAGACTCGATTGGCGCCGGCGATCTCGTCGGCACAATAAGTAACGGCCTTTCTGTGCTAGGCCTCGACGCTTTGCTAGACACAGTGCTTGGCGCTCTGGCTGGAGCATTGTTGAGTAACACACTCACGGTATTGCAACAGACAGAAGTCACTACCACGCTCACCGAGTACGCATTTGTTGGCACTACGACCACAACGGGAAATGTAATCGATGGTGCGATTAACGGTGATGGCATTGACAGTATTGTTGAAGGAGGTGTTGTTACACATATCACACACCTTGTTGGTGGAGAAGTTAGCGAAACAGTGACTGTGCTAGGCAGCGACACCAGCGGCGTAACCATTTCTGGTAGCTATGGCGACCTGACAATATTTGAAGATGGAAGCTATATATACGTAGACAAAGGGTTCAGAGACGGACTAGGCGAGACAGACACTTTCACCTATACGATTTCTGACGGTCGTAATTCGTCTACTGCTTCGTTGAACTTCAGTATTTCTGGGCAAGGTATTTCAAGTGACACGGCCAGTGCTGAACTCACCTATGACTTTGTGACAGAGCTAGGAACCTTAGGAACTGTTATATCGTACTCTTGGGGATTGTTGTCACCATCAACAATACCTGAGCAGACCGAGACATTTGAAGTAGCCAGTGATACTACTCAGGATGTAGTGCTGACACTCGATACCAATTCCTTGGTCTCTGTTGGGGCGCGCTTGGAGCTAACACTTGAAAAAGATAATGGTGGTGTGTGGGAGCCAGTGGGGACCCTTCAAGATACTGACCTATTAAGCCTTCTTGACCTTGATGGTGATGCACAAGTTGCAATCAATGGGTTAACAGCAGGACTGTATCGTATTGTATTAGATGGCTCTACCGGCCTGAGTACAGGCGGTAATCTATCGCTGAACTTCGATTTCACAACCACAAAACTCACGGAATTCGAAGTGGCGAGCGTACAAGCGGCTACCGGAAGTTTATTGCAAAACGATGTAATTATTGACAATACGTATACCCTGTCAGTTTCTACTAATGGCGTTGACTTCCAGGCAATTACCACCTCTACGTTGCTAGTGGGCCAGCATGGAACGCTGCAGATAGATGAAAATGGCAATTACACTTATACGCCTGATAGCAATACCGAGGTGTTCAACGGCACGTTGACTGAAACGTTTAGTTACCGCCTAGCGTACTCAGATGGAACCATCGAACAAGCCGATTTCACTATAACAATAACGTCGACCGGTGAAGGCGTCACTGAGGTGTCTGGCAACGCATCGTCGAGCGGTGAGGCTGAAATTATCGATTTTGCTATCGCTGACGCTCAGGTAGCGTTATCGATGAGTGGTGGAGACAACGATACAATTGCGCTACCGGAAGAAGGAGATAACCTCACCATACCTATCGATACTGGTGTCACAATGGATAGCGTGGAATTGGACTTTTCTCCCGAAACACTGGTTTTGCCATCGTTGAACGCCGGCGCCGTCCAGGTTTCTTCGGATAATTCGTTACCTTCTGGTACAGCCGAGCTTAATTCAAGTTCAGTTGAAGCTGGTAGCAACGAAATAGGTGCAGCATCGTCGACAGAGTCTGAGGTACTAAAAACGGCAATTGATAAACCACCTTTAACAGACATTTAATATGGCCTAAGAACAAAAAAACCTGTTGGAAAGTTCAACAGGTTTTTTTGTGCCTGCTGCACTTTCATACTGTGCTACGTGTTCCTGTCAGTAATACCGGTCATGGTCCGCTCTTGGCTTTTGGCATATGCTACTGCACCTCATTGATAAATCAGGGGTTTCGAAATTTATTGTTCTGAGTATAATAAAGAAGCGCCAGCAAGTCCCCATAGTTTAATGGATAAAACAAGGCCCTCCTAAGGCTTAGATGTTGGTTCGATTCCAGCTGGGGACGCCAATGACTACACGTGAAAAATTGTGGAGGTAAACAACACTTTACGTCGCAAATTAAAAAGTTATCGCGCCACTCCCATAAGTCATTTGCGGTTCTGTCAAAATGCGTAATACTTTTCAAAATTGGAGAGTATTATGACGTTACCTTTGCCCCCCCAAGCTGATGCAGAAGATGACAGCGACACACCACCGCGTGATGAATTTCTATTAACTCAAGAAGAACTCGACGCGCTAGAGGATCTTGCTGAGCCCGGCGCCATCTATTAAACCAGCCGGCACAGTTTGTTGCTTACTCAGCTATACTTAAAATGATCGTAATTGCGTCACGTTTCTTCAGATACAGTGGTTCTATAGCAAGGAGGCACAACAAAGCGTACGAACGCTTTGAACTCGCCCTTTAAAAAAGGGGCTAATTAGCTATACAAACTGGTATTAAGTAATGAAATTTCAAAACTTATCCCCACATATTGTGTAAATCTATTTAATACACTGCACAACATATTGGTATAGGCGGTGTAGTTGAGCAAAGCGCCAATGTGCAAAGGCTATATGCGAAGTAAAAAACATGTGGGGAGTAAAATGAGCCAACAGAACAACGATGATATTGACTCTTTTTTTGCAGAGATGCAGGACGTAAAGCCAATTGGCGACGACGACAAGGCTATTTTACATGATCCCGAGAAAGCCCTGGCCGAAAAGCAAAAACGAGCAGCTACAAAATTAAGTATTCGCGAAAAACTTGCTAATCCACTCAGTATGGATGGTGTCAAGCCCGTACCGCCTGATGATTTCATTCATTTTCAGCAGCCCGGTATCCAAGACGGCGTGTTTAAAAAACTTCGTCTAGGTAAATATCCACTAGAAACCAATATAACTCTGGCTGGAAAAACGTTAGAACAAAGCCGCGACCTGGTATATAGCACCGTAAAATCTAGCCACGAGCGAGGCGTTCGTGCACTTTTGATTAAACACGGCACAGGTGAAAAAAGTAAACCCTTTCCTGCACTAAAGAAAAGCTATGTGAACCATTGGCTACAAGAACTCGACGAAGTCATTGCCTATCATACAGCGCAACCTATGCATGGCGGATTTGGTGCCACGTATGTGTTATTGAAAAAGCACCCTCAGCAAAAACTAATAAACAGAGAAAAAAACAAGAAAGGCTAAAGTAGAGGCGGTTTATTCATATACGAGTGAATTCATTTAGCTATTGCGTAAACAAATTATTGAGCGTTTTTTTTGGGGTATTAATGATTAACGCCCGTATTAAGCAACTTAATACGGGCGTTAGAATTTTTCTTTCAGACTACTTAACTGAAGACAGCACACTTAGCGTTGTTGGAGCTTCGGCAGACTTCGCAGATGTGCTAAAAACAGCAGTTACGAACATCAGCACTACAGCTACAGCTACTCCGGTTAAGCCAAACCCTTTTGAAGAACGATTCATTGGTCGTCTCTTATTATTAATAACCAGGTGGCAAATGCCATTCTCTGGTACAGCCCTAACTCAACTCCTGTAACCTATTCGCATCCCTTGCTTGCACTACAATAGATCAGTGACAAACTGATGACAAGGGCAAAAATCAGATTTTTGACACTTTGCCAAAGCTTTGACGCCTTTTTATAGTATGTGTATTTATTAAACAGTATTTTTCTAATGACTAAAACAGGGGTTTCCCCCTGTTTTAGTCAAAATAAGCGTGTTTTGTTAACCAACAAACTTACGTGCGTTTCTAAAGATACGCATCCATGCGCCGTCTTCTTGCCAATCGTCTGGACGCCACGAGTTTGCAACGGCTCTAAATACACGTTCCGGGTGCGGCATCATGATAGTGCTTCGCCCGTCTAGTGATGTCAGGCCCGTGATCCCTTGCGGTGAACCGTTCGGGTTAGCAGGGTATTGCATGGTTGGCTTGCCATAGTTGTCTACGTAACGCATCGCCACCTGCGCGCCAACTTGTGACAGCGCGTTGTCATTAGCAAATTCAGCCTGACCTTCACCGTGCGACACAGCAATAGGCATACGCGAACCTGCCATGCCATCAAGCAGCACAGACTTAGACTCCACCACTTCGACCATAGCAACACGAGCTTCAAATCGCGCCGACTGGTTGGTCACGAAATGTGGCCAATGCTCAGTACCAGGGATCAGCGATTTAAGGTTAGATAGCATCTGACAGCCGTTACATACACCTAAGCTGAACGTGTCGTCCCGGTTAAAGAAGCTTTCAAACTGGTCGCAAGCCATGCTGTTGAACAATATAGATTTCGCCCAACCTTCACCTGCACCTAATACGTCGCCATAAGAAAAACCGCCACAAGCCGCAAGGCCCGCAAACTGTTCAAGGGTAATGCGACCCGCTAACACATCACTCATGTGAACATCGATAGCGTCGAAACCAGCACGAGTAAACGCCGCTGCCATTTCAAGATGCGAGTTTACGCCCTGCTCTCTTAATATCGCCACTTTTGGCTTAACGCCTTTGGCAATATAAGGCGCCGCAACGTCTTCGTTAACATCGTAAGACAACGCTGCATGCAAACCCGGGTCCGCAGCATCTTGCTTCGCCGCGTGTTCTTGTTCAGCACATTCAGGGTTATCGCGAAGCTTTTGCATTTCATACGTGGTTTGTGCCCACGTTGTACGCATAGATACGCGGCTATCTGCAAGTACGGCAACGCCACCGCGATTAAACTCAATCATGTCAGTGCTATTAAGCGTACCAATATCGTGCGTCAATTCAGTTAAACCGAATTCAGTCAGTACTGCGTTAACGGCATCCATATCGCTTTCAAGCACTTGGATTACGCCACCGAGTTCTTCATTGAACAATACGGCAATATCGTTGCCTTTAAGGCTATCAAGGTTAATGCTTACGCCTGTTTTACCGGCAAAGGCCATTTCTGCCACAGTAGTAAACAAACCACCGTCTGAACGGTCGTGATAAGCACACACCAAGCCTTTTTCGATTAACGTCTGCATAGCGTCAAAGAAGCCTTTAAGGCGGGTAGCAGAAACCACATCTGCTGGGCTATCGCCAAGCTGTGTATAGACTTGTGCCAAGCAGCTCGCGCCCAAGCGATTTTTACCTTCGCCTAAATCTAGCAGCAACAAGCGGCTTGCGCCTTTGTCTGTACGCAGCTGAGGCGTTAGGGTTTTGCGAATATCTTTTACTGCACCAAACGCTGAAATAACGAGTGAGAGCGGAGAAGTCACCGCTTTATCTTCACCGTTTTCATTCCATGCCGTTTTCATCGACATAGAGTCTTTGCCCACAGGAATGGTTAGGCCTAGCTCTGGGCAAAGCTCCTCACCCACGGCTTTAACCGCTTCATATAGACCTGCATCTTCACCGGGGTGTCCGGCTGCTGCCATCCAGTTTGCAGACAGTTTAATGCGCTTAATATCGCCGATGTTTGCTGCGGCAATATTGGTTAACGCTTCACCCACAGCAAGACGTGCAGACGCGCCGTGCGATAGTAACGCAACAGGCGTACGCTCACCCATCGACATCGCTTCACCGTGGTAGGTGTCAAACGCTGTTGCAGTAACCGCCACATCTGCCACTGGCACCTGCCATGGGCCTACCATTTGGTCGCGACTTACAAGGCCGGTAACCGAGCGGTCGCCAATGGTGATAAGGAAGGTTTTCTCTGCCACGGTAGGCAAAGATAAAATGCGATTTGCTGCATCACTTAATGTAATGCTTGCCTCATCTAGTGCTGGCGAGCTTACCTTGGTCGAGCTTACGTCACGGTGCATTTTAGGCGGCTTGCCTAAAAGTACATCAAGAGGCATATCGATAGGTTTGTTGTCAAACTGGCTGTCGTTCAGGTTGAGGTGCTGCTCGGCAGTGGCTTCACCAACCACAGCAAATGGCGCACGTTCGCGGGCACAAATTGCTTCGAACACTGGCATATTTTCAGGCGCGACAGATAAAACATAGCGTTCTTGGGATTCGTTACACCATAGCTCTAAAGGTGTCATACCTGGCTCATCAGACAATACTTTTCTAAGCTCAAAGTTGCCGCCACGTCCACCGTCATTAACCAGCTCAGGCAGTGCATTTGAAAGACCACCTGCGCCCACATCGTGAATAAACTGGATAGGGTTGTTATCCCCTAACTGCCAACATGCATCAATCACTTCCTGACAGCGACGCTCCATTTCAGGGTTATCACGCTGTACTGAAGCAAAGTCTAAATCTTCGTTTGATTGACCAGATGCCATTGATGACGCTGCACCGCCGCCAAGACCTATGTTCATTGCTGGGCCGCCAAGTACAATAAGCTTAGCGCCTACCGTGATTTCGCCTTTTTCGATATGCTCGCGACGAATATTACCTAAACCACCAGCTAGCATAATAGGTTTGTGATAGCCGCGTACTTCAACACCGTTGAAGCTATTAACTTCTTGCTCAAAAGTACGGAAATAACCCAGTAGCGCAGGACGACCGAATTCGTTATTAAACGCAGCCCCACCTAGTGGGCCCTCAAGCATGATATCAAGGGCGCTTACAATACGCTGTGGCTTGCCGTATTCGAATTCCCACGGCTGTTCGGCACCAGGAATACGTAAGTTAGATACGGTAAAACCAACCAAACCCGCTTTAGGTTTTGAACCACGACCTGTGGCACCTTCATCACGGATTTCACCACCAGAGCCTGTTGCCGCACCTGGGAAAGGTGAAATTGCCGTTGGGTGGTTATGGGTTTCTACCTTCATCAAAATATCAATATTTTCATGATGGTATTCGTATTGGTGTGACTGAGGGTTCGGGAAGAAACGACCTGCTTGCCACCCTTCCATTACCGCTGCGTTGTCTTTGTAGGCTGAATACACGTGATCAGGTAACAACTCGTAAGTATTTTTGATCATTTTAAACAGCGACTTTTCTTGATCCTCGCCGTCAATGGTCCAGCTAGCGTTAAAAATTTTATGGCGACAGTGTTCAGAGTTTGCTTGTGCAAACATATAAAGTTCAACGTCAGTCGGGTTTCTGCCTAACTTTGTAAAGCTATCAAACAGGTAGTCAATCTCATCATCAGCTAATGCCAGGCCTAACGACACATTTGCATTAACTAGCGCGTCTTTGCCTTCGCCTAATACATCTACGCTGGTAAACGTATTAGCTTCGGTGTGTGAAAACAGCACCGCAGCTTCATCAGTATTGGTGAACACTGATTCGGTCATTCTGTCGTGTAAGAAGCTAGCAATAAGCGCAAAATCATCTTCACTCACAGCGTTTTCTGTTTCTATATAAAACGCACAACCACGCTCTATTCGATTAATACTTTTTAAACTACAGTTGTGAGCGATGTCGGTGGCTTTAGAAGACCAGGGAGAGATAGTGCCGGGGCGAGGAGTAATGAGGAAGAAGGTTCCAGAAGGGGTTTGTGCTTGCCTCGCGGGGCCATAAGTGAGCAGCTTCTCGAGTATCTCTATTTGCTGCTTAGACAAGTCACCTGTGGAATCGACTAGGTGAACATATTCGCTATATAGGTTTTTAACCCTAACGCCGGATTGACCCAGCTTTGCAATCAGTTTAGTTTGGTTAAACTCTGATAGTGCAGGAGCGCCTCGAAGGACCAACATATTGATTTACCTGGTTTGTTAGAAACAACGACCACCAATGCGACGCGTTGTCTCTTGGATTGATGAGTATTTCGGCGCGGATTATAGAGTAATTATGCGCAGTAAGTAACCTCATAACGCGCTTACATGAACTTTTTTTTAAACTTAAACGGTTTAATCACAATAAGTATAGGTCTATGCCGTCAAACGTCTATAAAAAACGATTAAAACTACAATTAATAATCATATTATCCATTGCCGTAATGAGCTGTGGTGTTCCTTCAGTTCCGACTGCCCTTTCTTCATTATTGGAACGAGAAACAATTCGAGTAGGCACGGTATATGGGGCCGGTACATATTATAACGGCGCAAACGGCCCACAAGGGTTCGAGTATGAATTACTTGCTGGCTTCGCTGATTATTTAGGCGTTACGCTAGACCTCTATCCTTTTTACAGCTACGAAGTCATGCTTGAACAACTCGAAGAAGGGAATTTAGATATCGTTGCAACAGGAGATGCCGTTACGCCTTCATTGGAAGAACGTTTTGCATACGGCCCCGCTTATCAGTACGTAAAGCAACAATTAGTATTTCAAGCTGGAGCGAAAAAACCTGACGATATAAGCGCACTCGATGCACCTATTATCGCTGTTGCAGGAAGTAGCCAAGAGTACATGCTTTCCCAGTTACTCGATAAAGATTACGCAACTTCAAGCGGGCCAACATCAAATTTGATCACAACTGAAGATTCTGATTCAGAGGAGCTCCTTCAACAAGTTGCTAACAGCAATATTACCTATACCGTTGCCGACAGCAATCGACTTGCTTTACAGCGTCGTCGTTACCCAAACCTTGCAGTTGCACTCACATTAGACGAGAGAATGCCGATGGCATGGGCTATGCCGCTCACACAAGATGACTCAATTAAGGCGGCGTTAATAGAGTATTTCGGCACCGTGCACGAATCAGGTTGGTTTACTGTGCTCGAGGAAAAATATTTTGGCCATATTCGTCAATTTGATTATGTGGATAGTCGTGCATTTAACTACGCAGCTGAAACCGATTTACCCCAGTTCAAAAATCTATTTGAAAAGTATGCAGGCGACCTTGATTGGCGGTTGCTTGCAGCAATGAGTTATCAGGAAAGCCACTGGGAGCCCGATGCCGTCTCTCATACTGGTGTTAGAGGTATGATGATGCTTACTTTGGATACAGCAAGTGACTGGGACGTGAACGATAGAACTGATCCCGAACAAAGCATTCGTGGTGGCTCCCGCTATTTTGCAAGTTTACTTAGTCGGATACCAGCACGAATAAGTGAACCTGACAGAACATGGATGGCTATGGCGGCTTATAATATTGGTATGGGGCATTTAGAAGACGCAAGGGTGCTCACAGAGCGACAAGGGAGCAACCCAGACCTCTGGGTAGATGTTAAAAGGCGACTGCCTCAACTCAAGCAAAAAAAGTACTACCGTACAACACGCTACGGCTATGCTCGAGGCGATGAGGCACTTCAGTACGTTGAAAATATTCGTCGGTATTACGACAGCCTCATGTGGTTAGATGAGCAAGGAAAAATATAACCAGCACTTATTATCTTTTAATACTTTCTATTGAAAATTGTCATTTCGATGTCATCTACATTAACTAAACTACTGATAAAAGCTGAGTAGCGGATATTTACATAACCCAGCGACGCACTTACAAAAGCGTAGAGAAAGACGACAGATGAAAAAAAACAGATTTATGAAGAAAGGTATCAAATTGAAAAACAACAATAGACGCAGGTTAATGCTTAAGCGCTGTCACCAAAAAGTACTTCAAAGACGCAAACTGTTCGTAACGAGTGATCTGTTTACTCAACTCACCCGAGGCGCGAATTAACTCAGTGTAAATCGTCTGCTTTACTATTTGGCCATCGCTGCCTTCGCTTTTTTTGCTGCTTTAATTTCTTTTCTACGCTTCTTGAAAAAATTGGAAAGCTTCGCAGCACATTCATCTCTAAGTATGCCAGGTGTAATCTCCACCTGATGATTAAGTGCTGGATGCTGTAACAAATTCATTACCGAGCCCGCCGCGCCTGTCTTCGCATCTTTTGCCCCAAACACAACACGCTTTACTCTTGCATGTACCAACATGCCTGCACACATAGAGCACGGCTCTAAAGTAACGTACAGCGTCGCATCCAAAAGCCGGTAGTTTTGAATATAAGACGCCGCTTCTTTTACCGCTCGCAGCTCTGCATGGGCGGAAGGATCACTATCTGTTATTGGGGTATTGAAACCTTCGCCAATTAATTCATCGTTCAATACCACGCAAGCACCAACAGGGACTTCGCCCATTGACTCCGCTTTATCAGCAAGTGTTAAGGCATGCTTCATCCACATCGCGTCATTTTCCATTTCTGCACTTTGCGCTATTTGAATGTCAATTGACGTGTGTTGAATTCTCTCTTTTTCTTGCGTTTGTTCAACCTCGAAGTCAAAAAGAGATGTGGGAAGGTCGTTATTTTGATCACTCATTCGTCAAATTTACCATTTTACTTGGTGAAAATAGTTAAAAATATTTTTATATTTACCAAGAAATAAAGACTAACTCATTAATAAATAGTTACTTTTGTCACTTGGCAACCTACTTGCAATCTCTCATTATAACACTGCTGGTGCGAAGGACTTAGCTGGTTGCATTTTTTACTAAAAACACGTTAGATAACCACTATAGTACCAGAAGCGATGCAGTAATTATTAGCAATACGTATTTGACAAAATACTGGGTGAATTAGGCAACAGACCAAATTTTCACCTACACTGTTTTAAAGCCATTAGTGAGGGATACCACCGTGAACATGACCGCGATTGCAATAGTAGCCATTTGTGCTTGGGCCTTAGTTACCATTGTCGAAAGTGCAAAAGACAAAAGTAGAAAGAAATTTAGCAACAAAGAAACCGACGCCTATAAAGCTGAAATTGCAGAGCTCAAAGAGCGTGTTTCCGTACTTGAGAAAATAGTAACAGACGAGCGCTACGACTTAAAAAAGCAATTTGCTGATTTAGAAAGCGACCGTGTAGCTTAGGTCATTAAGTACATCCCAGCTTGCGCACTTTATTAAAGTGCGTGCTAGCTCCCCTCTAATAATTTACGCTCTGCTCGCTCTACTCGCCGTGGTTTTCCTGCAATTACCAAAACGTCGTGAGCCTGAAGAACTGCCTCGCTGTCGGGATCTTTCACCTCATTTCCGTCTCTGCGCAAGCCCTTGATGGAAACACGCATCTTTTCAAAATCTATGTCCTTGATCGCCTTTCCTATACACGATGCCCGCTGTGAAAGCACTACAGCATGTATAAATTCCAATTTATCTTCAGTGCCATAACTAATTTCAGTTGTTTCTCCTGGATAGAAACCGTGCATGTGGTCATACCGCCCTTTTCTTTCTGCACGCACTCGCTTCAAAATTCTAGACATTGGCACGCCTGCATAATGTAGTACCTGTGATACCAACATTAAGCTTCCTTCTTGTAATTCAGGCACAACTTGATTCGCCCCTGCGCTGTATAGGCTTTCTAGTTGATAATCGCGCTTTGTTCTTACCATAACATCTGTTGTCGGCATGATTGAGCGAGTCTGCGTTATCACTTGTTTCGCCTTATCTACTTGATCGAACGTCACTAAAACCAATCTGGCAGTCTTGATATTTGCACTTAATAAAATGTCTTTTTGACTCGCGTCACCAAAAATGACGGGTTCACCTGCGTTTCGGCTTTCTTGAACGCGTACAGGATCCATATCGATAGCGACAAAATGGATCCCTTCCATTTTCAACATTCTTGCGACAGACTGCCCTACTCGCCCAAAACCGCATATAACCACATGATTAGTGAGTTTCTCATTATTAGTCGCTGAAAAGTCTTCCTCAAAGGAAATATCATTTTTCACAATACGCTTAGCAATAATAACGCTGTTTTCCATCAACCAAGGCGTTAAAGCCATACTGATAACCCCCATACAAACAATCATCGAAGACTGTTCTGTAGTGAGCACGCCGTGAGTGGTTGCTAGTGCCGCTATAACGAAGCTAAACTCGCCTATCTGGCACAGTTTCACGCCTGCTGACCACGCATCAATTGCATCAGTGTTAACAAATGCTGATGCAACCCTCACCAAAATAATTTTGAGGACCATCAATAGCAATACGCCAAAGATAATTCCAAAGAAATTGTCCCACAGCACACTCAATTCAAGCTGCATACCAACCGTAACAAAAAACAACCCCATTAGAATGTCGCGAAATGGACGGATGTCGGCTTCTAATTGGTACTTATACTGGCTTTCTCCCAGCATCATTCCCGCTAAAAAAGCCCCTAAAGCCATCGACAAACCAAAGTAGAAAGTAAGACCTCCAGCAAGAAGAGCAATAAGGATAGTGGTCAGCACAAATAACTCGTCGGTGCGGGTTCGGGCTACTTCTCTGAACACCCAAGGAAGCACCCACTTTCCAACCGACATTAAAAATGCAATAACAAAAACGCCTTTTAGTAAGGCTTCTATGAGTGCAGTAGCGATACTCACGTCTGTCGAAGCCGCTAACAGAGGAATTGCTATTAAAAATGGCACCACGGCTAAGTCTTGAAAAAGCAATATGCTAATCGCTAACTGCGTCCGTCTGTTGTTCAAAATTCCCATTTCCGTGGCTTGTTTAATAACAATTGCGGTGGAACTTAAAGCCAGCGTGCCACCGATGATAATAGAAGCACTGATGGTTATGCCCATTAAATAAGGAATAGCGGTAAAAACAGCCGTTGTTATCAGCATTTGTCCAACGCCAACACCAAATACCAAAGACCGCATAGCAAGTAGTTTCGGGAGTGAGAACTCAAGGCCTAAAGAAAACAATAGAAAAACGATGCCAATTTCAGCGAGTAAGTGCATTTCTTCTGGATGAGCAAAAAGAGAAATAAGTTGAGGGCCAGCAATAACTCCTGCAAAGAGGTAAGCAAGAATAGGGGGTAAATGAACTCTTTTAAATACAGCCACTGCACAGACTGATATAAACATTAGCAAAATAATATTTAAAAAGCTCATTACCAAGAAACCTCCACAAAAACCTCTGACACTGTTTTCTCAATATAGATAACGCTCAGTCAAATCTATCATTTTAAGAATCATGTGCGTCAAAATATAGTTTGGCATCTACCTTGCAAACTTCACTCGTAACATGCAGATCCGGCAAGTTTTGCCGCTGTGGTAGACCGCAAATGCCTTAGTTATCAAGGTTTACCGCAACAACGTCAGGGCTTTGACGCTAGTTTCTTTGCATACCGAATTTTGTAGAGGGGTAATGCCGTGGACTTTTCAACGTCACTAATCGACAACACAACGCAACACAATACATTTTATGCTACCAATAGCACTGATAGTCATTTGTCACTTGGGGAATTGTCAGGATTCATAACTCAGTTGCTCTCTACACTTGATCTCCAAGAGCTCGGTACCGTTTACTATCAGCAGCTAAACACCCTTTTACCTGTTGTTGGTTTTAGCTTATCAGATTTCGACTCACGCTGGGTTTACGGCAACGCTAAAATATCATCTACACTTGTCGACTTACCTCTTAAAGGCGCCTCATCAACAACAGGTGAACAGGCGCACGCGTACTATTACATTAGTTCACCCTTGTCATTATCGCAACGAGAAACGCTCTTTCAACTACATGATTTATTTGGAAAACAAGTCCAACACGCATTGTCGATGCTGCGCCTGCAACAGATGGCAACTAAAGACGTACTCACCAGTCTAGGAAACAGAGCTGGCTTTGAACAATCCATGATAAGACAGCTTGGATGGGCGCAAAGACATAATGACCCTTTTGCTTTACTCGTCATTGATTTAGATAACTTTAAATATGTAAACGACAATTATGGGCACAGAGAGGGCGATAAAGTGCTGGTGCACGTTGCGTCTCACCTTGTAAATGTATTGCGTGATGAAGATGAGCCGTTTCGCTATGGCGGTGACGAATTCTGTTGCCTCCTTGACTGTCAAACTCAACAACAATTGGCATGTGCAGCGCAACGCATTCAACACAGTGTCAATAGTTCTGGTTACCTACGTGGGCTGGGGGTTTCCTGTAGTTTAGGCGGCGCAATATTTCGCGAAGGTGATACAACAGGAAGCTTGTTTGACAGAGCTGATAGCGCACTTTACCGCGTTAAAAGTTCAGGTAAAAATAGCTATCACGCAGCTTAATACCAGCATTTTTGTAAGGCGGCAAAATACTGCCGCTAACAAGGTTGGAACACGACCTCAATACCTTGAGACATTGGCTGTAAATACTCACAACGTCCTAAAACAATAAGTGCTACAGGTTGCTCGTTAATAAATATAACCGGCACACCGTCTCGCTCCCATCGCGGTACACGCCATACTTTGAACCATTCTTTCAGTAGCTTGGACACGCTCGCGTTTTCTGGTTTCACTCGTAGGTTACGCGTATTGGTTCGTAACAATACTGTATCGTCATTTTTCTGAGCAGATTTCATTACCTTCACTTGCCCCTGCAACCAAGGTAAATATGTATCTTGTCCAAATGCCAGTTCAAGATTTTGCGGTACCTCATGGGTAGCATTCACCACCCAATGAAGGTCGTGGTCAAAGCGAATTACCCTGCCCCACTTAAAATTAACTTCAGGGGTTGCATCGTGCTTTGCTTTTAACATTGCAAGCACTTGGTCTGTCTGCGCTTTTGACGGCGACAGCTGACGTTGTGTCCTAAACCACGTACGAATGACCATGGCCTGCCAAGGTAACGACAATGCAGCGAGCTTTTGCCCGTCTAGCCTAAAATCTGAGTGTTTACATTCTTCAAAATATTGCTGCGCAGAGTCGCTGACCAGTGCGCTTTGCTCAGCACAAAGCTCTGCGCTGCGCCCCACTGTCTTGGTTAACTTAGGCCACCGCTCAAGCAAATGAGGTATGATCTCGTTCCTTAAAAAATTCCTGTCAAAGCTGTTTTGCTGGTTAGATTCATCCTCAACCCACTGCAGCATTTCCTCTTCGGCATAAGCCAAAATCTCGGCTTTCTCTAGTGCTAACATAGGACGCATTATTAATCTATCGCCGCGATACTGCACTTCACCCATACCCGCCAAGCCTTGCGGACCAGCACCGCGTTTTAGCTGAAGCAATACGGTTTCAAGCTGATCTTCTGCGTGCTGCCCCAAAAGCAACACACCGTCTATTTGATCACACACTTCTAAAAGTGCGTTGTATCGAACTTTGCGCGCTTCAGCTTCCAGGCTCTTTCTGTTACCGGTATCAACGGCTACGCGATACTGATGAAATTCAACATCTTCAAGTCTGCACTGCAGTTCACAATGACGGGCCCAGTCGTCAGCATTATCACTTAAACCGTGGTGTACATGTACTGCATGAATTGGGCTATCAAACTGCTCCCTGTACGCAATTACGGCTTGAAGTAGCACCGTAGAATCCACACCGCCGCTATAGGCTACGACGAGTGGCGTTTGACGTGGTAGCTTTACATTAGTGAGTGATGTCGCAATGCGGTTAACGATATGTTCGATAATGGGGGATTGTAGCTGGGTCACAGACCGGTAATACCTTATTCTTTCAACGTTATGTTTTACTGAGGTTTAGCTTTGTATTTGGCTAAGCTCTAGCTTTTTAAAAACACACTTTCTAATAACACACTTTTTAATAAGACAAAGGGGTTGGTTACCTTTGGTAAACAACCCCCATGTTCGTATACGACATTACATGAACCAACACGTATTGAGCCACCGTTCGCCAGATTTTTACTCAAGCGTCTAAGCTGATAGAACACTACTAGTCGTAGCCAATGTACCTTACATGCTAGTTTTCTTAAATGACATTAGCAATAACCGAACGACATTAAACGCTGGTAACGCTCTTCCATCAATTTAGTCTTATCTAGTTCTTTAAGCTGGTTAAGCTGCTGCTTAATCACGGCCTTCAAATTAGCCGCCATGCCATTGTGATCGCGATGTGCACCACCTAGAGGTTCTTCAACAATACTGTTAATCAGGCCTAGCTCTTTAATTTGTGGCGCACTTACACCCATAGCTTCTGCAGCGAGTGGCGCTTTCTCTGCACTTTTCCACAAAATAGACGCACAACCTTCTGGTGAAATCACCGAGTAGGTAGAATATTGAAGCATATTTACGCGATCGCCAACACCGATGGCTAATGCGCCACCTGAACCACCTTCACCGATTACGGTACATACGATAGGAACAGTAAGCTCAGCCATCTCGAATAGGTTTTTCGCGATGGCTTCACTTTGGCCACGTTCTTCCGCACCCACACCTGGGTATGCCCCTGGCGTATCGATAAACGTGATGATAGGCATGTTAAAGCGCTCAGCCATCTTCATAAGACGCAAGGCTTTACGGTAGCCTTCAGGTTTAGGCATACCGAAGTTACGCTTAATCTTTTCGTTGGTATCACGCCCTTTTTGATGACCAATAATCATCACAGGCTGATCATCTAGCATTGCTGGTCCACCAACAATCGCTTTATCGTCAGCAAACGCGCGGTCGCCAGCAAGCTCGTCGAACTCTGTAAAAATACGAGGAATATAATCTAACGTATATGGACGCATTGGGTGACGTGCAAGTTGTGAAACTTGCCATGCGCCAAGATCAGAAAAGATCTTTTTGGTCAGCTCTGCGCTTTTACCGCGAAGCTTATTGATTTCTTCTTCAATACCAACGTCAAACTCGCCACCTTGATTTACCAATCTAAGCTCTTCAATTTTTGCTTCTAGTTCGGCTATTGGCTGTTCAAAGTCCAAAAACTGTATACTCATTTCATGTCCTATTCGTACTACGCTCGTCTATACAAACGCGAGATGTCCAATCTATCGAACTCTTACCCTTAATGGTAGAGAATTGAAACGGCTTTGTCTCCCAAACATTGTTTGAGATCGTGTAAAAGTTGGTCTTCAGGAGTAACGTACCACCTTGCACCACACGCCAAGGTTACTTCCGCGTCTGGATGGGTTACCGCTAACTGAACTGGACAACTTCCACCGTTAAATGCCTGCAGGATAGATTGCATCTGACTCATTTTCTTCGGTTCAAGCAGCTGGGTATCAATATTTAGTGCCAGCGCTCTCGCGTTTTTCTCTCGTGCTTGAACAATGTCCATTACATCACGGGCGGTGATTGTATTGCCCCCAGAGAAATCATCAAAGCTGACCTGTCCCTTTATAAGCAAAATTCTGTCAGTTTCTAATACACTTTCGAACTGTTCATACATATCAGGAAAGAAGCGTACATCTATTCTGGCACTCTTGTCATCCAGTGTCACTATAGCCCAGCGACGTCCGCGTTTGTTCGTCATTACGCGTACGCCAAGTACCAATCCTACTGCACTGGCCATTTGATCTTTGTTGGTTGGTTTTAAATCAACTAGCCGTCCGTCGGTGTAGTAACGCAGTTCTTCCGCGTACTGATTGATGGGGTGACCGGTTAAGTACAAACCAAGGGTATCTTTTTCACCTTCTAGCCATACTTTCTCAGGCCATTCAGGGACGTCAGCAAACGCTTGCTTCACGTCTTCTGGCTCGGTAGTCAGTAATCCGAACATATCAGATTGACCAAAAGACTCGGCTTTTGCGTGCTGCCCAGCGGCGGCAAGAGCCTCGGGTAAACTCGCCATAAGGCTTGCGCGATGTGGACCTAAGTTATCCATTGCCCCCGCTAACACTAGCTTTTCTAGCACTCGTTTGTTTACGCGTTTAATGTCTATCTTGGCGCAGAAATCAAAAAGATCTTTAAATGCCCCTTGGGTCTCCCGCGCTTCTATAATCGCCTCAATTGGGCCTTCCCCCACCCCTTTAATCGCACCGATACCGTAAACAATGCGACCTTCGCTATCGACGGTAAACTTGTATTTACCTGCGTTTAAATCTGGCGGCAGTATCTCAATACCCATGCGCTCACATTCATCGACAAGCGTCACAATTTTGTCGGTGTTATCCATATCCGCCGACATTACCGCAGCCATGAATTCCGCAGGATAATGTACTTTTAGCCACAGGGTTTGGTAAGACACCAAGGCGTAAGCGGCAGAGTGAGATTTGTTGAACCCGTAACCCGCGAACTTTTCTACCAAGTCGAAGATTTTCATCGCAAGGTCTGGGTCAATATTATTGCCCTTCGCACCCTCGGCGAACGTGCCGCGCTGCTTGGCCATCTCTTCAGGCTTTTTCTTACCCATAGCACGACGAAGCAAGTCAGCGCCGCCTAGCGAGTAGCCCGCCATTTCCTGGGCTATCTGCATTACCTGTTCCTGATACAAGATAATGCCATAGGTAGGCTCTAGAATTTCTTTCAAGCACTCGTGCTGATATTCTGCATCGGGGTAGGAAATTTCTTCACGTCCGTGCTTACGGTCAATAAAGTTATCTACCATGCCTGATTGCAGCGGGCCCGGACGGAACAGGGCCACCAGTGCGATAATATCTTCGAAGCAGTCAGGTTTAAGGCGCTTAATTAGCTCTTTCATACCGCGAGATTCCAGCTGGAATACCGCAGTTGTCTCGGCGTTTTGAAGGGTTCTGAAACTCTTAGGATCTTCAAGCGGAATAGCGCTGATATCGACATCAACGTTCTTCCCTTCTTTGATCATATCTATTGCCCACTGAATAATAGTCAGCGTACGAAGACCTAAGAAGTCGAATTTTACCAAGCCCGCCGTTTCAACGTCGTTTTTGTCGAACTGGGTTACGGGGTTTTTACCTTCGTCATCACAATACAACGGCGAGAAATCTGTGATAGTGGTTGGCGCAATAACAACACCACCGGCGTGCTTACCGGCATTTCGGGTAACCCCTTCAAGTATTCGCGCCATATCGATAAGGTCTTTCACTTCCTCATCGCTTTCATACACTTCTGGTAGCTGTGGCTCGGCTTTAAACGCCTTTTCAAGCGTCATGCCTGGATCGGGTGGAATAAGCTTTGAGATCCTGTCTACAAAGCCGTAAGGGTGACCAAGTACGCGGCCTACGTCGCGCACTACCGCTTTTGCCGCCATAGTACCAAACGTAATGATCTGCGATACCGCCTGACGCCCGTAAAGCTCAGCAACGTGATCGATTACCTCGTCTCGTCTATCCATACAGAAGTCGACGTCGAAGTCGGGCATGGATACACGCTCTGGGTTCAAGAAACGTTCGAATAGCAAGTCGAATTCAAGCGGGTCTAGGTCGGTAATTTTTAGGGCATAAGCCACCAGTGAACCCGCACCAGAGCCCCGCCCTGGCCCTACCGGAATTCCGTTATCCTTGCTCCACTGGATAAACTCCATAACGATAAGGAAGTAGCCTGGGAAACCCATTTGGTTGATAACTTCAAGCTCAATGCGAAGTCGGTCATCGTACTCTGGACGTTTGGCTTTGCGCACTTCTTCATCGGGAAATAGAAATTCTAGACGTTCTTCCAACCCCTCTTCAGACACTTTAACCAAGAAGTCTTCGGTGGTCATGCCGCCGGTTGGAAATTGCGGTAAGAAGTACTCGTTTAACCGTACGGTAACATTACAGCGCTTAGCAATTTCAACCGTATTTTCTATGGCTTCAGGAATATCGCTAAATAACTCAACCATTTCCTCTGCAGTGCGCAGATATTGCTGGTCGCTGTAGCGTTTAGGGCGGCGGTTATCATCAAGCGTGTAGCCATCGTGAATACATACACGAATTTCGTGAGCATCAAAGCCTTCACGGTCAATAAAGCACACTTCATTGGTGGCAACCACGGGTAAGCCGCGCTGCTCAGCAAGCTCCACGGCAAGGTGCAAGTAATCTTCCTCACCTTGTCTACCGGTTCTAATCAGTTCTAAATAAAAGCGGTCGGGAAAATGAGTTTGATAAAACTCAAGGGCACTGTCGAGAATTTTGGCGTTGTTTTTCATTAAACCCACACCAACATCACCATGCTGTGCACCCGATAAAACAATCACGCCTTCACTGTGCTCTGCCAACCACTCTTGATCGATAACAGCACGGTGTGCCAAGTGTCCACGAAGGTAGGCCTTGGAGATAAGAATTGTAATGTTCTTATATCCCTCATTGTTCATTGCAATAAGGGTTAGTCTGAAAGGTTCATCCCCAAAAACGTCATTGGTAACCCAAAAGTCGGTGCCGATAATGGGCTTAATACCTAAGTTATGTGCCTCTGAATAAAACTTTACCAAGCCACACATATTCATTTGGTCGGTGATCGCCACGGCAGGCATGCCGAGCGCGGCCACTTTACCTAGAATAGGCTTTACCTTATTCAGGCCGTCCATCATCGAAAAGTCGCTGTGAACACGTAAATGAATAAATGGCGATGACATGATGTTATTTCTCTTCGAGTAGCGCTTTTACAGGTTTAAAACTTTTTCGATAGCAGTCTAAGATGCCATATTCAGCGATGGCTTCAAAGTGTGCTTTTGTGGGGTAACCTTTGTGCCCAGCAAAGTTATATTGCGGATAGGCCTCGTGAAGCGAAATCATATCATTATCTCGCTCTACTTTGGCAATGATGGAAGCCGCTGAAATTTCGGCGTGCAGACTGTCGCCTTTCACTACCGCTTCAGACTCAAAGTTCCACGCCGGAACACGGTTGCCATCTACGCGCACAAAGTCAGGCCTTACAGGCAAACCTTCCACTGCGCGGATCATGGCGAGCATGGTAGCGTGCAGAATATTAAGCTTGTCTATTTCTTCTGGGCTCGCTCTACCGATATTCCAGTAGAGTGCTTTTTCACGAATTTCTTGGGCAAGGGCTACGCGCTTTTTTTCACTCAGTTTTTTAGAGTCGGTTAGCCCTTCAATGGGGTTTTCTGGGTCGAGAATGACCGCGGCGGTGACCACATCACCTACTAAGGGGCCGCGACCTACTTCATCAACGCCGGCAATTAACTTATGCAAACAATTCCTCCACGACAGCTTTTGCTGCTGTTTTATCAGCATTGCATTTTAGCGTATGGTGGAGGTCGGTGAAACGGGAAATCAGGGCAGAATTATCACTTTCGAAGAAGTTGAGTAGCCGACTGCTCATATTCTCTGCGTTTACTTCTTCTTGCAGTAATTCAGGAATAATTGCCTCATCAGCCAATAAGTTTGGCAACGTGAAGAACGGCGCTTTGTACAAGCGCTGCATAATTTTATACGTAAGCGGTGCAAGTAAATAAGCGGCTACCATGGGGCGCTTGCACAACATGGCTTCTAAGGTAGCCGTGCCTGACGCAAGCAATATTACATCGCTAGCGATCATCGCATCTCGCGATGTACCTTGGGTTACCTGAATGGGTAAGCGTTCCTCTGCATTATTGGCTTCAAGCAAAAGCGCTTTTATTTGCGCAAGACGATGCTCGTTTGCTGCAGGGATAAGAAACTGAATATCGCTACGCTTGGCATGAATAGCTTCAATGGTCTTGAGAAATACTGGAAGAAGTGTATCCACTTCACCTCTTCGTGAGCCGGGAAGTACGGCCAATATGGGTGCATTACTATCTACACCCAATACTTGTCTCGCTGCACTTTGATCGGGCTCAATCGCTATAGCGTCAGCCATGGTATGCCCTACAAAAGTATAGGGAACCTTATATTTATCGTAAACCTGCTGTTCGAAAGGAAATAACCCTAGCACGCGATTAGCCGCTTTTGCTATTTTGTGGATGCGCTTCTCACGCCACGCCCATACGGTAGGACTCACATAATGCATGGTTTTAATACCACGAGCTTTTAGGGCTTTTTCTACCCTCAAATTAAAATCAGGCGCATCAATACCTATAAAAATATCGGGGGAATTTTGCTCAAAGTGAGCAAGCAACTGCTTTTTTACTTTTAAAATAGCAGGTAAATGAGAGAGGACTTCTACAAGCCCCATAACTGACAAGGTTTCCATATCAAACAAACTATGGAAACCTGCATTTATCATGTTGGGACCGCCAATACCTTCGATGATAGCATCTGGGTATTGGCGCTTTAACTCTGCAACCATTCCGGCGGCAAGCACGTCACCAGAGGGC
This sequence comes from Alteromonas sp. V450, assembly GCF_001885075.1. Taxonomy (NCBI): domain Bacteria; kingdom Pseudomonadati; phylum Pseudomonadota; class Gammaproteobacteria; order Alteromonadales; family Alteromonadaceae; genus Alteromonas; species Alteromonas sp. V450. The sequence goes on along the minus strand of NZ_MODU01000004.1, from coordinate 4,361,590 downwards.
TCTCCGGCAACCATGCCGATACGGATAGGCGTAGACATAATTAACGAATAATGCCTCGTGATGCGTTTTTCAGAAAATCAACCATCTGCGCAACGGCGCTGAACTTTTCCGCTGATTGTGTCATTTTTTCAATGGCTTCATCGATGGTGTTCCCTTCTCGATATATTGCTTTATAAGCACGCTTTATTTCCAAGACTTCTTCTTTTGCAAAGCCGCGTCGCTTTAAACCTTCCGAGTTAATCCCTTGAGGAATATTTTTCTGACCGCTCACCATGACAAACGGAGGTACGTCACGAAGAATAATACCACCTGCACCTAAAAACGCATGGGCGCCCACTTTACAAAATTGATGGATACCTGTTGCGCCGCCAATAATCACAAAATCATCAATATGCACATGGCCCGCAATCGCCACATTATTGGCCACTATGATATCGTTTCCTAGCACACAGTCATGTGCCACGTGCGCGTTCGCCATAAACAAGCCACGCGAACCAATAATGGTAATGCCATTATCTTGAATGGTTCCCCTATGAACGGTAACGCCTTCTCGGAATTCGTTATCATCGCCAATAACAAGCTCGGTAGGTTCGCCTGCGTATTTTTTATCCTGACAGTCTTCACCAATTGATGAAAACTGATAAAACTTATTGTTCTTGCCGATACGCGTTGGGCCGCGTACCACCACATGTGATTTCAGAACACAACCATCTCCAATGGTTACATTATCATCAACCACACAAAACGGGCCAATGGTGACGTTTTCACCAATGATTGCACTGTCTGAAATTACCGCAGTTGGATGGATCACGTTAGGCTATCTCTCTCATCGCACACATAAACTCTGCACTGCACGCCAAATCGCCATCGACGCTAGCAGTACCTTGAAATTTCCAAATCCCTCTTCGCTCTTTTACCAACGCTACATCAAATTCTAACTTATCGCCAGGTACAACCGGGCGCTTGAAACGCGCATTATCTATCCCTGCATAAAGATACAATTTATCATTACTTCCCATCGTCTTAAATCCTAAAACACCCGCAGCTTGTGCCATTGCCTCAAGAATGAGTACACCGGGGAATATAGGTTGTTCAGGAAAGTGTCCCATGAAGCATGGTTCATTGATGGTAATGTTCTTGTAAGCCTTTACAGACTCGCCAAGAACGTAATCGGTAACACGATCAACGAGTAAAAATGGGTACCTATGCGGCAAAAGTGCCAAAATTTCCTGAATTTCAATGGTATTGAGTGAATTGGCCAAAAACTTTCTCCTTAATACAAGCATGACCTAAGACAATATTACACCAATCCACCAATGCGACTGGCATTACGGTCAACGCTCACCGTTAAAAACTAAAACGGCGGCAACCATACGCGTTTATACGCAAAAAACAAATCAGACCAACACCTTTAGGTAGTTGGCCTGATAATTACGTCATTGCGCTGCGATGATTAACACATCACTATAGCGATTTGAACTAGTTCGCTTTGCTGACTTGCTTTAATACTTGTTCAGAAAGATCATGCTCTTCTTTTGTGAAAGCCACAGCGCCTGCGTTCAAAATAAGGTCATAGCCTTCTTTTGCCGCAACAGAGTCGATAGCTTGCTTGATAAGGCCTAGCAGCTTGTTGCGCTCTTCATTGCTACGACGTTGAATATTCTGTTGAAGAGGCTGGCCTTTTGCAGCAAGGTCTTCACGTACTTTCAAAATCTTTTGCTCTAAATCTTTCTTCTCAGCATCGCTCATTGTTGCTGCATCACGCTGTAGGCGCTCAGCGAAGAACTGACCATCTCTTTGAAGCTGATTAACTTCTTCAATCTGGTCTTTAAATTCTGTTTGGATCGCATTTTGAATTTCAGCAGCCTGTGGCATTGCTTGAAAAATACCTTGAACATCAACAACGGCTATTTTCTGTTCCGCCATTACAGATGTGCTTACTAAAGCGCTACCTAACATTGCACCTGCAACAATATGTTTAACCAACTGTTTCAAAGGTCACTCCTTTTTGAATCTTTTTTTTAGAGAATGCATTTAGCACTCTCGCTTAATTGTTTTAAAATGTTTGACCGATATTAAAGGTGAAAAACCTTGCATCGTCACCATCGCGTTGCTGTATCGCTTTCGAGAAGCTAAACACCATAGGCCCCATTGGAGATATCCACTGAACAGATACACCTGCCGAACTACGATACAGGCTCCAATCAGAATAGTCCAATAGCTCCCCACGCTGTGTTTGGGCAACTGAGAATTGACGATATCTGTCATAGTCGAATTCAGTATCCCACACGTTGCCCACATCCACAAACAAACTTGTACGCACTGAGTTGTCCATTTCCGCGTCAACAAATGGTGTTGGAACAATTAGCTCAACGCCACCAAGAGCCATCGCGTTACCGCCAAGACTTCTGTTTGAAAAGGTCAAGATACGGTCGTTAGGATCATTTGGTATGATTTCGCCGTCAGGGCCTGTGATAGAGCCTGCCGAATTGAGTCTTACACCTCTAGGACCAACCGTATTGTTCTCAAAACCGCGCAGCGAGTCAGCACCACCAGCGGTAAAGTTCTCTGTAAATGGCAGTATTTGTTCATTGCCATTTATTTCGTCGTAACCATTACCATAGCCTAAACGCACGCGGGTCAAAAATGACCAGCGCTGATCACGAGATAATGGGAAGTACCATTTACCGTCGAACACAGTTTTGAAGTAATTCACATCAGAATTTGGGGTAGTAATACTAAATGACGCTCTTTGCGATGAGCCCGCCGTCGGGAATAGCCCTCGGTTGAGCGTGCTTCTACTCCAACTAACACTCGCTAGGAAGCTGTCATATTTTATCGCAGCATCAGGGTCATCACCATTTAAGAACTGATTGTAGAACTGTTCTGTTTGCTCGTAGAAGCCTCGATTGAATAACTCAACATTACTGTAAGTAAGCCCAAAGTTAATACGATTAAACTCATTGATCGGGTAACCGACGTTCGCGCCCACAGACCAACGCTTAGAGTTGTATTGGATTACGTTAAAGTCAGAGCCGTCGAACTCACTATATCCAATACTTCCACCTAGGCTTATGCCGTCGATAGTAAAATAAGGATCGTTATACGTAATCTGCGCGCTGCGTTGGTATGAAACCGTACTTAGATTAAGACCAACTCTTTTTCCCGTACCTAAGAAGTTATCTTGCTGAATACCGGCTTGTAGGCTTAGTTTAGTTCTGTCGCCGTAACCTATACCTGCGTTGAAAGAGCCCGATGGTTGTTCTTTAACATTAAAGTTCACGTCGACTTTATCTTCAGACCCAGGAATACGGGTTGTTTCAAACTCAACTTCTTCCATATAGGTTAATCGTGAGAGTTGACTCTTTGAAGACTCAAGTAAATTATTAGATAACCACGTGCCTTCCATCTGGCTTACGTTTTGACGAAGCACGTTATCCGCAGTCACAACGTTACCATTGAACTTTATACGGTTAACGTAAATTCGCTTACCAGGGTCAACAGAAAGCGTGAGCTTAACCGTTTTATCTTCATCGTTGATATCAGGCACCGTAGTAACCGTTGGATACGCGTAGCCAAAGCGCCCAAGGTACTTACTGATAAATTCTTCGGTGTAAGTTACGATAGATTGATTATAAAGCTCGCCGGGGGCTAGAGGTAAAACACGTTCAATGTAATCCTCATGGCCAAGTACGTCACCTACAAGCTCAACTTCAGAAACGGTATATTGCTCCCCTTCTGACACATTCATCGCGATGTAAATACCTGACTTTTCAGGTGTCATTGATACCTGAGTTGAGTCGACATTGAATCGAAGATAGCCGCGGTCAAGGTAATGGTTGCGAAGTGTTTCCATGTCACCTTGAAGCGTTTGTTGCTGGTAACGAGTTTCAGATAGAAAATCCCACCAAGGCGCGTCATACTGCAATTCAAATGCTTCCATTAACTCTTCGTCAGTAAATATTTCATTACCCACGATGTTAATTTGCTTAATTTCAGCCGAATCACCCTCTTCAAACAAAAGCTTTAAGTCGACACGATTTCGAGGTAACGGCGTAATGATTGCCGTCACATCCGCATTGTATTTACCAATACTATAGAAAAAATCTTTAAGACCGTTCTCAATTGAAGTCAATACGGTTTTATCTAAAGGCTCGCCAATACGAACGCCGTTATCGTTAAGACTCTCTTGGAGTTGCTCGTCTTTAATGTCGTCGTTACCATCAAAAATGATATTACTGATAGTCGGACGCTCTGCAACGCGAACAACAAGCGTATTGCCCTCGCGAAGTATCTCAACGTTTTCAAAATGCGTTGATGAATACAAAGAACGAATTAACTGTGTTACTCGAAAATTATTTAGCTCATCACCCACCTGTACAGGTAGGTAAGTCAAGGCTGCGCCGAGTGCAACTCGTTGCAATCCTTCTACGCGAATATCTTCAACTACAAACTCACTGTCTTGCGCTGCAGCGTTGGCAAAGCTAGCACTGGAAACAATCGCTCCGGCTGCTACTAACTGTTTTAACTTCATCTATTTTTCTTTTCCTGGCCGCGTTTTTGTATTAGCTGTTTTGTACTTCCTGATCTACATCAGGTTATGCGAGCGATATCATTAAATATTGCGATACCCATTATCATAAACAGAAGCACGCCACCTATTCTGTATCCCCACTCTTGGACCGTTTCTGAAACGGGTCTACCGGTAACCAACTCAACGAAATAAAACATGAGATGACCACCGTCAAGCATGGGCAAGGGTAATAAATTTATTATGCCTAAATTTACGCTTATTAAGGCTAGAAAACTCAGGAAATAAGCAAAGCCATACCCAGCACTTGTTCCTGCTCCCTGAGCTATAGAAATAGGACCACTCAGATTCTTTACCGAAACATCACCGGTAAGAAGCTTGCCTATCATTTCAATACTCAGCGTCATTAAACGCCATGTTTTATCTAGTGCTCTCTCAATGGCTTCTATAATGCCATATTGATGAGTAAACACATACCCCTCCGGCCAAGGCTCGAAGGATGGACTGACACCGAGATAACCAGTTTGCCCTTGAGGCGTATCTCGACGTGCAATCGTGGCACTAATCGTTTGTTGTTGTCCATTTCTTTCTATTTCTAACGAAATTTCTTGGCCTGGATTATCAACAATAACATTAACTAAGTTCTCCCAAGAGCTCAGTTCTTCTCCATTTAATGCCCGAATCTCATCACCGACCATCAAACCAGCGGTTTGCGCCGGTGATCCCTCTCCAACAAACGCTACATTCAACGTCGGGTTAGGGCGAAAGGGCTTCAAACCCAAACTGCTTAAGGGAGACTCAATATCTGGGTCAAAGTTCCAACTTTTAAGCGTAAAGGTGAGTTCTTTTTCAATACCTGCCGAATTTTTAACCGTTATCGATGCGCGGTCTGCACCTATCTTCGACACTATTTCTAAATTAACCGCTTCCCAATCGGGTGTAATTCGGTTGCCGACTTTGACGATTTCGTCACCCGCCTGAACACCTGCAACAGCGGCAATACTCTCTGATTCAACACTTTTAACAACAGGTTTTACCGTTTCAAGGCCAACTAAATACATTATCCACAGTGCGAAAAATGCAAAAATAAAATTAATCCCCGGCCCAGCAGCAATCACGGCCATACGCTGTAATACCGGTTTGTTATTAAACGCTTTGCTCTCTAGTTCCGGAGGTACGTCATCAATCCTTCCATCGAGCATGCGAACATAGCCACCAAGTGGGATCATGGCTATAACGTATTCAGTACCAGACTTACTTCGTTTTCGCCAAATAGGCTTACCAAAACCCACGGAGAAGCGCTCTACCTGAACACCACATCGACGCGCAACATAAAAATGCCCCCACTCGTGAACGGCAACTAAAATACCTAAGGCAACAATAAATGCACCAAGGCTCCACAGAAATGCTAGCACTGGAATTTACCTCGAATAATCTCGTTTGCTTTTGCTCTTGCTAGGCTGTCTTGCTCTAAAATTTGCGCAATAGAATTCACTGACACATATGGCATGGCGTTAAGCGTGGCTTCGTTTACTTTGGCAATATCGCAAAACTGAATTTTACCGGCCAAGAACGCTTCCACTGCGACCTCGTTTGACGCATTTACTCGCGTAGTAGCACACTGCCCTTCATTACATGCGTCAATAGCCAGTTTCAAATTTGGGTAACGTTCAAAGCACGGTGTTTGAAAACTGAAGTTTGAAATATCTGAAAAGTCGAGTGGCGTTACGCCCGCTTCTATTCGCTCTGGATGTGCTAAGCCATAAGCGATAGGAGTGCGCATATCCGGGTTGCCCATCTGTGCTATTACCGAACCATCAATATATTGCACCATGGAATGAATAATACTTTGAGGATGGATCACCACTTCAATATCACTAGCGCTGGCACCAAACAACCAACAGGCCTCGATAAACTCAAGCCCTTTGTTCATCATAGTCGCCGAATCGATAGTGATTTTTCTGCCCATCGACCAGTTAGGGTGTGTACATGCCTCATCGATAGCAATTGACGAGAAGCTATCGAGTGGCCGCTCTCGGAAAGGGCCTCCAGAGCCTGTAAGCAAAATTTTTCGAATACCTGATGCTGTAAAATTACCGTATTCATAATCGTGAGGTAAGCACTGGAATATGGCGTTATGCTCGCTGTCAATGGGAAGTATTTGGGCGCCGCTGTGGTTTGCGGCCTCGATAAATAAAGCTCCCGACATGACCAAAGCTTCTTTATTGGCAAGTAAAACCCGCTTGCCTGCTTTTACTGCTGCCAGTGTAGGTAAAAGTCCGGCAGCACCAACAATGGCTGCCATTACGGCATCAACTTCAGGCGCACTTGATACTTCTTCCAACGCCTTGGCACCTGCGAGAATTTCTGCATCGACACCGTACTGAGATGCTAACTCACACGCCAGTTTGTAATTAGCATCATCGGCAATCACCACGTAGCGCGGCGCACACTTTTGAGCTTGCTCCATAAGCAATTCAAGCTGCGAGTGGCCAGAAATCGCAAAAACGCGATACTTTTCAGGGTGGCGATTAATAACATCAAGTGTATTACAACCGATAGAGCCAGTGGCCCCTAACACTGTTACTGTTTGCATCACGCCATCCAGGTTACATAGCAGAAAGCGAATACTGGAAATGCGGCAGTCAAGCTATCAATTCTGTCGAGAACGCCACCGTGTCCCGGTAGAATTTTACCGCTGTCTTTTATGCCTGCACAGCGTTTGAGCATGCTCTCGTTTAAGTCGCCAAGCGCAGAGACAGCAACAGTGATACCACCAATAGCAAGGTGAAGCCATATACGAGATGGCTCTACCTGATAATGAAGCGCGGCGAACGCGATAATAGCAAACGAAGCAGCAATACCACCTAACAAGCCTTCAAGACTTTTACCTGGGGATACATTAGGGCGTAGCTTATGGCGACCGAATTTCACGCCTACGAAAAATGCGCCTATGTCTGCTGCCCAAACAATTCCCAGCACGTAAAAAATAAGTGATGCACCATAAAAGGGGTCTACGTCATGTAAGCTTGTACGAAGTGCTACGACGGCTACCCATGTAGGAATTAATGTCAGCGCACCAAACAACGTTCTTACGCTGCGACTGTCCTTCCAAAACTTAGAATATTTAGGGTAAGCCAGTACCATAAATAAAGATGCTACCCACCACACGACAGCGATGGTTAATATGGCACGATATAAACCATGCAGCTGGCCTTGGTACCAAATTTTGCTGGCATCGACAACAAGTGACAATGCAATGCAGATGAAAAAGGCGCCAGCCATGTAAATGAGCTTTTTAGGGCGCTCACAAACGCCTGACATATTCGCCCATTCGTAAGCACCAATGCCCACCACTGCGGCGATGGCTATTTCAAACCAAAAAATCGGAAGAAAAAGAATGGCATAGAGCGCCAGTGGCGCGAGAATTAATGCGGTTATTATTCGTTGTTTTAGCATAATTTGCCCTTGGCTTCTGTTACCAGGGCTAGCCTGATAATTGCCTGAATGGTATTAACCATCGGCGGTGACTACCTGTTCACCGGTTAAGCCGAAGCGACGTTGGCGAACATTAAAATCATCTACGGCTAGTTGAAACACGTCTTCGTTGAAGTCAGGCCATAGTACGTCAGTAAAATAGAGCTCAGCATAGGCACATTGCCAAAGCAGAAAGTTACTAATACGATGTTCACCGCCGGTGCGAATGAGAAGATCTAACTCTGGGAGATTGGCGGTTGAAATATGTGCACTCAGCGTGTCTTCTGTGATGTTTTGTACTTCCAACCCACCATTTTTTACTTGCGTGGCAATCTGCTTTGCAGCGTTTACAATGTCCCATCTACCGCCGTAGTTTGCTGCGATATTTAAGACCAAATCTTTGTTGCCCTTGGTCATGTCTTCAGCCTTTCGAATTTTTTCGACTAGTTTGTCATCGAATGCATCAACATCACCAATTACCTGTAACCGTACACCGTTTTTGTGTAATCGCTTTGCTTCGCTATTAAGGACGAGATTAAACAGTTCCATTAAGACACTGACTTCTTCCTCTGGGCGCTTCCAATTTTCGCTAGAAAACGCAAATAGCGTAAGAGACTCGATACCGTTTTGACGCGCGAAGCGCACTACAGAACGTACAGACTCTACCCCGGCTTTATGGCCAAAAGTACGAATTTTCCCTTTCTTTTGCGCCCATCGACCGTTGCCATCCATAATAATGGCAACATGCTTCGGGCCAGCATTAACCGCTGGCACCTCAGTTTTGGTCGACTTGGCTGCGCTTAAACGCTTTCCAATCATAATACTTACTTATACTTCCATCAGTTCTTTTTCTTTGTCAGCAAGCATGCTGTCTACTTTCTTAATGAACTCATTAGTAATCGATTGAATATTTTCTTCTGCTGCGCGGCTTTCATCTTCGCTGATCTCTTTTTCTTTAAGAAGATCTTTTACGTCGCCATTGGCGTCACGGCGAATGTTACGGATAGCTACACGACCACCTTCCGCTTCGTTGCGCACAACGCGAATAAGGTCCTTACGACGCTCTTCAGTTAGTGGCGGAAGTGGAATGCGAATTGAACCGCCTGCACTCATAGGATTTAAACCCAAGTCAGACTGCATAATCGCTTTTTCTACTGCCTGAATGGCGCTTTTATCAAATACCGTTAGTGCAAGAGTACGACTATCTTCTGCAACTACGTTAGCCACCTGCTTAAGCGGCGTATCTACGCCGTAGTAAGGTACCATGATGCCATCTAGTAGGCTTGGGTGCGCACGGCCAGTGCGAATCTTGCTGAATTGGCCTTTCAGTGCTACCAGGCTTTTTTCCATGCGCTCTTGCGCATCTAATTCAATTTCATCAATCACGATTTGTATCCTATTGTTCTTAATTAACCGTTGTCAGCGTGGCGAATAACAGTGCCTTCTTTTTCGCCCATCACAACACGCTTTAAGCAACCAGGCTTATTCATGTTGAACACGCGGATAGGTAAACTGTGATCGCGCGCCAAAGTAAACGCTGACAAATCCATCACTTTTAATTCTTTTTCGAGCACTTCTTGGTATGTCAGTTCGTCATACAGCGTAGCGTCTGGGTTTTTAACCGGATCGTCGCTATACACACCATCTACTTTTGTGGCCTTTAATACCGCATCAGCCTCAATTTCGATGCCGCGAAGGCAAGCTGCAGAGTCAGTCGTGAAGAAAGGGTTTCCTGTACCCGCTGAAAAGATAACAACACGGCCTGACTTGAGGAGACTGATAGCCTCTGCCCAGTTGTAAGCATCGCACACACCGTTTAACGGAATAGCTGACATCATACGAGCGTTAACGAAGGCACGGTGCAGCGCATCGCGCATGGCCAACCCATTCATTACGGTAGCAAGCATACCCATATGATCGCCAACAACCCGATTCATTCCCGCTTTCGCTAGGCCTTCGCCACGAAAAAGATTACCACCACCGATGACAAGTCCAACTTGAACACCAAGCTCTACCAGTTCCTTAATTTCCTGAGCCATTCTGTCTAAGACTTTAGGATCGATACCAAAGCCTTCTTCGCCCATCAAGGCCTCACCACTAAGCTTTAAAAGAATGCGACGGTATGCTGATTTTGGTGTGATACTCATAGTTCGAAATGTCCTCGTAAACCCATTTTGTCCTATATTTTTCTGTTAATTCAAAAAATATAGGACAAAACGCTTTTGATACGTTGGCAAGCTTTACACTGTTATTTATGAATAACAACCGCCAACAGTCTTCAGCTATAAAAAAGCACCTCCTAAGAGGTGCTTTGTAGTTTATCTAACTATTGCATAATGCAAAAGATAAACACTCAATTATTTCTTAGCAGCTTCCATTTGAGCAGCTACTTCAGCAGCGAAGTCTTCAGTCTTCTTCTCGATACCTTCACCTACTTCGAAACGTACGAAGTTGATTACGTCTGCGCTGTTGTTCTTAAGAAGTTCAGCTACAGAGATTGAAGGATCTTTCACGAAAGGCTGACCAGTTAAGCTCACTTCACCAGTGAACTTCTTCATGCGGCCTGCAACCATTTTCTCAGCGATATCAGCTGGCTTACCAGACTGGATAGCGATTTCGATTTGGATTTCTTTCTCTTTCTCAACAACTTCAGCCGGAACATTTTCAGGCTTAACGAACTGCGGGCTTGCAGCTGCAACGTGCATTGCAACGTCTTTCGCTAGCTCTTCGTCACCGCCAGTAAGGATAGAGATAACACCAATGCGGCCGCCGTGGATGTAAGCGCCTAATGTATCGCCTTCAACGTTGATAACGCGACGTGGAGAGATGTTTTCACCGATTTTAGCAACAAGAGCATCACGCACTTCACTTACTTTAGCGCCGTTAAGCTCTGCGTCGTTAAGTGCTTCGATATCGTTGATGTTGTTAGCTGCTGCTACTTCTAGAAGCTCGTTACCGAACTTAAGGAAACCTTCGTCACGTGCTACGAAGTCAGTTTCACAGTTAAGTTCAAGCATAGTCGCGCGACCCGCTTCAACCTTAGTAAGGATTACACCCTCAGCTGCGATACGGCCTGCTTTTTTAGCCGCTTTCGCTTGGCCTGATTTACGCATGTTTTCAATGGCTAACTCAATGTCACCATCCGTTTCAACCAGGGCTTTTTTACAATCCAGCATACCTGCGCCAGTACGTTCGCGCAGTTCTTTAACTAGTGCTGCAGTCACTGCCATTTTTCAATTCCTCAGCATTAAATATAAATTCGTTAGGTAAAAGGGGCGATTCCGCCCCTCTCAATACGTTTCGTATTGTAGTACTGCCATATTATTAAGATATGACAGTAAGCAATCAGAATTACTCTGCTGCTTCTACGAAGTCGTCTTGCTCAGCTTGTACTTCAAGGTTGCTTTCGCGACCTGAGTTGATAGCGTTTGCAGCAGCATCCAAGTAAAGTTGGATAGCGCGGATAGCATCGTCGTTACCAGGGATGATGTAATCAACACCGTCTGGGTTAGAGTTAGTATCAACAACACCAACAACAGGAATACCTAGGTTACGAGCTTCTGTTACAGCAATGTGCTCGTGATCTGCGTCGATAACAAAGATCGCGTCTGGAAGACCGCCCATGTCTTTGATACCGCCAAGGCTGTTTTCAAGCTTGTCCATTTCGCGCTGAAGCATAAGTGCTTCTTTTTTAGTTAGCTTTTCAAACGTGCCGTCTTGAGCTTGCTGCTCTAAGTCTTTAAGACGCTTGATTGACTGACGTACTGTTTTCCAGTTAGTCAGCATACCACCTAACCAACGCTTGTTTACGTAGTACTGGTCGCATTTAAGTGCTGCATCTTTAACTGCTTCACCAGCTGCGCGTTTTGTACCAACGAAAAGGATTTTACCTTTCTTAGACGCAACACCAGAAAGGTAGTTAAGTGCGTTGTTGAAAAGTGGAACCGTTTTTTCAAGGTTGATGATATGAACTTTGTTACGAGCGCCGAAGATGAAAGGCTTCATCTTTGGGTTCCAGTAACGAGTTTGGTGACCGAAATGCACACCAGCTTTCAGCATGTCACGCATAGAAACATTAGCCATTTTATTTTCCTCTTGGGGTTAGGCCTCCATATACCCCTTGTATCGATTCAGACCAACCTAAATTGAACTGAACACCCCGATACGAAGTGTCGGTATATGTGTGTTTTAATAAAATAAATTTACCCTCTAAAACGGTGCCAAATGCACGTGGCAAAATGAGCTTTCCGTCAGGGCGCGCGCTTTATATCACAATCCCATCTCAGCCTCAAGTTTTGAGAATAAAAACGCGATAAGTAACCTCGTTCACAAAAAGGGAAATCAAGCTACTCAATGCAGTTGATGCCTATCGCAAAAACCTTAAACAAAGTCATTTAATATCAGCACCTTACCAAGATTGACCTGAATAGTGTTATACTGCGTAAGTAAATTAAATTCTTCATCAAACTAGTTTCAAACGATTTGAGAGGCGCTGTGACAGCTATAATCAAAACCCCAGAAGAAATCGAAAAAATGCGCATAGCCGGCAAACTGGCTGCCGAAGTACTCACTATGATAGGGCCTTACGTAAAAAAAGGCGTTACCACTGATGAGCTTAATACTATTTGCCACGACTACATCGTCAACGAGCAAAAAGCGGTACCCGCACCGTTAAATTATGGCCACCCGCCTTTTCCAAAGTCTATTTGCACATCAGTAAACCATTGCATTTGTCACGGTATTCCTTCTGATAAGAAACTGAAAGACGGTGACATCATCAATATTGATGTTACCGTTATCAAAGACGGTTATCATGGCGACACTTCGAAAATGTTCGTGGTAGGCAAGCCCTCTATTCTTGCTGATCGCCTAATTCGCGTAACCCAAGAATGCTTATACAAAGCAATTAAGCAAGTTAAGCCAGGCATGCGTCTTGGTGATATTGGCCATATTTGTCAAACTCACGCAGAGGCGCATAACTATTCAATTGTTCGTGAATACTGTGGCCACGGTATTGGTGCCAGCTTTCACGAGGAGCCGCAAATTGTCCATTATGGTAAGCCAGGCACCGGTGATGTACTAGAACCAGGTATGTGCTTCACAATCGAGCCCATGGTTAACGCAGGTAAGCGCTATTCAAAAGTGCTGCCTGATCAGTGGACTGTAGTCACTAAAGACAGAAGTTTAAGCGCGCAATGGGAACATACCCTCTTGGTGACTGAGACTGGTGTAGAAATTCTCACGCTTCGTGATGAAGAGACGATTGATAGGGTGATATCACACAGCTAACGCACACCTTCAAGGAGCGACGTTCACCTTGTCGTCGCTCCTGCTACATCGCTATAACAAAATCCCATAAATATTCACAAAAAAACCTAGATTATTCATAAATTACGTCCTTTTCTCTACTGCGATCCTTCCTCGTTTCATGGTATCTTTCCTATCGTTCAAAAAGAAGTCTATTTGAAGGTGCACTTTGACGCTGCAATCACTAATAAAAAAAATCGATACCATTAGTTCAGTAGATGAACTCTCTTCAATAAAAGCCTGTGTTGAAGAAAGCTACGCTTGGATTAACGCGTCGTTTGACTCAACGCCGGTAAATCAACTCGTTACCGGTAGAGCGCAGTTTGTTGATGCATTATTAAATCACCTGTGGCAATTGTTTGGGCTAGATACGGTAAGCGAACTTTCACTGTGTGCCGTTGGTGGGTACGGCCGTGGTCATTTGCAGCCTCACTCAGATATAGATTTGCTCATAGTGAGTAAAAAAACACTTAAACCAGAAGTCCAAGAAAAAATTAGTTTGTTCATCACGCTACTCTGGGACATCAAGCTCGATGTAGGGCAATCAGTTCGCACCATCAAGGAAACGGTTAAGTTAGCAAAGGACGACATTACGATTGCGACCAACTTAGTTGAAAGCCGATTACTTTGCGGTAGTGAAGCCACTTTCGATAAACTGTGGGATGAAGTTAACGGTCGAAATTCATGGTCAAGCAAAGCATTTTTCTCAGCCAAATATGACGAACAAAAAAAGCGTCATGCAAAATTCAACGGTACCGCCTACAACCTTGAACCTAATATCAAAGAAAACCCAGGGTGTTTGCGCGACATTCAATCTATTGGTTGGGTAGCGAAAAAGCACTTTAAAGAGTACGACGGCTGGAATTTAGTAGGCCATGGCTACTTTACCGAACAAGAACACAGTGAATTAATCGCCTGTCGCATGCACCTTTGGAAAATGCGTTGTGCACTTCATTTAGTTGCAGGAAGAAGCGAAAATCGCCTGCTATTCGATTACCAACCCGACGTTGCAAAAATGATGGGTTATGGTGAAGAAGGCAAATCGTCCGTTGAGAAAATGATGCGTGACTTTTTCCGCACCGTGGCACGGGTGTCTGAACTGAATCAAATGCTACTTCAGCGTTTCAAATATGACATGCTGAATCAAAGCGTCCAGAAAAGCGTGATCATAAATGAAGACTTCGAGCTGCTAGACAACATGATTTCGCCACGACATGAAACCGTTTTTTCATCGCCCGAAGCTATATTAGACTTTCTGCATCTGGTGGCCAACACACCAGAAGTACAAGGCCTCAGTACGATTTGCATTCGCCAATTGCGTAACGCTCACCGCGCTTTTGAAGCGCAATATTATGTAGAGCGCCCGCTGTGCCGCGAAAAATTTATGCGCTTGATGAAACAGCCTGAATTTTTTGATTTCGCATGGGACATCATGCATCAGTACGGCATCTTACAAGCTTACCTCCCCGAATGGGACGCAATTGTAGGTATGATGCAGTTCGACCTGTTTCACGCTTACACCGTGGACGAACACACTCACCGATTGGTGAAACATGTGAATTACTTTTTTTCAAAAGCGAATAAAGACTTCCCGCGCTGCGGCAGAATTTGCAGAAACCTCGATAAACCAGAAGTGCTTTATATCGCGGCCATTTTCCATGATATTGCTAAAGGTAGAAACGGTGATCACTCTACCTTAGGCGCTCAAGATGTAGCAAAATTTTGCCAGCAACATGATGTACCGAATGATGATGCTGAAATGATTGCATGGCTTGTGGAAAATCACCTGTTAATGTCAGTGGTAGCACAACGCCGTGACATTTACGACCCTGACGTTATCAGTGAGTTTGCTGGCGCAGTGAGAAGCCATAATCATCTGAACTTGCTTTATACGCTAACCCTTGCCGATATTCGCGCTACCAATGACAATCTGTGGAACGATTGGAAAGCGTCATTGCTTCGCGAATTGTATTTAATGACGCAAAAGGCGTTAGACAATGGACTTCAATGCCAAGTTACGCTAAACGAGCGAGTAACCACTCACAAACATCAGGCAAGACAAATATTGCAAGAACGTGCTATCGACCCAGTTGCAATTGATGCTCTATGGGCCCGTCTCGACGATGACTACTTCGTTCGCTTCAAGCCGACACAAATTGCCTGGCATACGGATGAAATTATAAAAGCGCAGAATGAATGGCTTACACCTGAGCATAATGGCTTGTTAGTTAAGGCTAATGATAATAGTGCAAAAGGCGGCACAGAAGTGTTTGTTTACGGCAAAGACAGAAAAGCCTTGTTTGCGCAAGTCGCTTCAGTATTAGACAGTCGCAACTGTTCAATTCACGACGCCCACGTTACCGTTACCAGAGACGGTTATGTGTTCGACAGCATGCTTATTCTTGAAAACGACGGCAGTCGTATAAGCTCTGAATCTCGTATCCTATCTATTGAGAATGCTATTTCCGCTCAACTTGAAAAACCTGGGCGTTCGCACGAAAATAAACGAAAACTACCTCGACAGATGAAACAACTCGACGTACCTACCAAGGTGCGATTTTTTAATATCAACGATGAAGCTACACTCATTGAGTTAGAAGCTCTGGACGCTCCAGGTATTTTAGCTAAAATTGGCCATGCATTCGTTGATACAAACATGACGCTGAAGCTTGCGAAAATTGCCACTATAGGCGAGCGAGCTGAAGATATTTTTATCGTCAGCAATGAGGCTGGCAAAGCATTAACCCAAGAACAGCAGGTAAGCCTTAAAAAGCGGATCCTGTTTAAACTCGACCAACTTGAAGATATCACAATACCATGAATGAATTGAAAGCCATCATTGAAGACGCCTTCGAAAATCGCGATAGCATTAGCCCCTCATCGGCACCCGATGAAGTAAGAGATGCAGTAGCACAAGCTATTGACCTTTTAAATACGGGTAAAGCGCGCGTTGCTGAAAAAATTGCTGGCGAATGGGTAGTCCATCAATGGCTTAAAAAAGCGGTTTTACTTTTCTTCCGCCTTCACAATAACGATGTAATTGAAGGCGCTGAAAGTAAGTTTTATGACAAAGTACCGCTTAAGTACACAAACTATACGGCTGAACAGTTTGCGGCCGACGGCGCGCGTATTGTTCCACCAGCAGCGGTGCGTACCGGTACATTCGTAGGCAAGAACGCGGTTGTTATGCCTTCTTACGTAAACATTGGTGCGTTTGTAGACGAAGGCACTATGGTTGATACATGGGCGACGGTAGGCTCGTGTGCGCAAATTGGTAAGAATGTTCACCTTTCAGGTGGTGTGGGCATTGGTGGTGTATTAGAACCGCTTCAAGCAAACCCTACCATTATTGAAGATAACTGCTTTATCGGCGCGCGTTCTGAAATAGTAGAAGGCGTGATTGTTGAAGAAGGTTCTGTTATTTCAATGGGCGTTTACATCGGTCAGAGCACTCGTATTTATGACCGCGAAACCGGTGAAGTTCACTATGGCCGCGTACCAGCAGGTTCAGTAGTCGTGGCGGGCAACCTGCCAAGCGCAGATGGTAAATACAGCCTTTACGCCGCTATTATCGTGAAGAAAGTAGATGCGAAGACACGCGCGAAAGTAGGTATCAACGCGCTACTTCGCGGCGTGGAATAAACATTATTTCAGGCGTATTGCTAACGGCTCAGGTTAATTTCAATTAGCCGAGCCAAATGCTAAAAGAATCACAAACTAAAAGAGGCGCTTATGCGCCTCTTTCTTTTGCTAATCACAACATGTCTAAAACTTAAGCCAACAGCTTATCTTTAATGGTATTGACCCACTCTACAACGTCTTTTTCAGGCTCTAGAGTTTCAATCGCGTCAACTTCTAACATATCGGCAACGGCGTTACCTTGTAGTTCGGTAAGCAACGTATGAAACTGTTTTCCTGCACCACAGAAACTTTCTCCATAGCTACTATCGCCAAGCGCAGCCACAGCGAATGGCTTGCCGCTTAACACAGGCGATTCGTCTTTCAAATCTGAAAACACAAACTCTAAGTTAGGTGGCACATCGCCCTGCCCCGTTGTAGAAGTGATAATTAGAAGTGCGTCTGCATCAGTGAAATCTGCCACCGAAGGGTCGCTTTCCAGTGAGCAATCTACGCCCTGTTCAGCTAAGTTCTCTTCCACCTGCTCAGCTACGTGTTGCGCGTTGCCGTAAACTGTACCCGCAATAATTTTCAATGTTGCCATTTTTACCTCTTAAACCAATGATTGTCGCCTTAGTCGACAGGCGGAAATTCTCACTATTTTATCAACCTAAACACAGAACGGCGCTAATTTTTCGAGCCATAGTCGCATTTCACTGTGCATCTGTGAATTAATCGTTACCCACTTTCCAGTGACAGGATGAGAAAAACCCATATGAGTACAACTTAAGGCCAAATTATTAAAATTAAAGTGCTGCTTAGCGAATTTGTTTTGTTTGCCGTCACCGTGGGTTGTGTCGCCAATAATAGGGTGACGAATGTGGACCATGTGTCTACGAAGCTGATGCTTGCGACCGGTACTAGGAGAAAGCTTAACGAGCGAATATCGTGCACTTTGGTATTTGCCCACAGGCTCAGGCACTTCGAACTTTGCTACTGACTCATACATAGTTGATGCAGGTTGTGGCGGCTGCTGCGGGCGCTTATGCTTGTCGGCAATTTTGTCGTAGCGGTATTTTAGGGCGTAATCGATATACCCTGTGTGATGCACAAAACCGCGAACTATAGCGTGATACGTTTTTACAACCTGCTTGTCCATCATCTGCTGCCCAAGCTTTGCTGCAATTTCTGAGCTAAAGCTAAACACCAGCACACCTGATGTGGGTCGGTCTAATCGGTGAGCTGGGTATACGTGCTGGCCAATTTGATCTCTCAATGTCTGCACGGCAAACACAGTTTCATGCTTATCAATTGGACTTCTGTGCACAAGCAAACCCGGCGGCTTCTCGATTGCTATGATATGTTCATCTTGATACAACACGGGTAAATGAAGAGCGTTAACACTATCTTTCTCACCGTCGCCTACCTTTCCTATTATTTGCTCATCTGAATACACAGTTAATTGGCCTTTTTAAATCGTTCTGCATTGTGCGTTGTGCTTGTTCACCCAATGTCTTCATTGGTAATGTTATCAATGATTTGTAGCTGGGAAAGAGTGCGCTGGTGCGCCGATGATAGGTATATTTCTGCTGCAGGCGTAATTTGCATGGGCGGTAAAGGCTTTTCCTGCGTTAACAAAATGCGCATTTTGGGGATAAAAATAAAAGCCAACCAACTCTCAAACGCTAAACAGCCGACTGCAAAAGGAACTGAGCTTTCCATGGCATTTTTGAGTTCTTGCTCAGAAGGCATTTTCTTAGGCCAAACACCCTCTTGTTTCATAGCAGTTTCTAACTGCTCTAATGCCCTACCAAGTGCAATATGACAGACACTATTCACTTTACTCACAGCAACTCCGTAAAAAACACTTCTATTTCGAAGCGCGCAGTATATCAGGGGCAAAAGGTCAACATAAGTCTGCCTGCCTTATCGTTGAAATTCTGTTGCTGTGATACCATTATCTGACTTTGTTGGCGGTATCTCATCGACTTGCTCCCCTTAATAGATGTGACAGCCTGGCAAATTTTGGTTAAAGCAGTATTTTGGAATGAGTTATGAGCGCTAACAGTATCAATTCTATCAGCGAGTTTTTGTTACAAGCAGGCACTGAATATCAAGTTTTTGATTTAGGTCGTCGTCTTGAACCCACAGATAGCCAAACCTTTCTAGAAATAGAAAATGGCACTGCTTACGCGCCCTTCCCTCGTCAGCAACACGCGTGGTTTGGTATCGTCTTTTGGAATAAAAATGCTTCTACGCAGCACTACATTTGGTTTGTGAAACTACCGCTTGACGAGCAAGGTTTGGTAGTTGCCGCTGCCAGAAATCATTTTTTAGAGATTATTGTTGATGCGCTAGGTCAGTCTGTTGCTGAAGATACTGAAAATGCACAAACTCTGCCTGACAATCCTTATTCGTTTGTTCCCAATCAGTCGCAGCTTGCGCAGTTTAACGCATTGGTTAAACGCACCCTAAACCAGCCTTTAAGCGAAGACGCGCAGAAAGTCGAGGCCTATATTCAAGCCCCGCAGCTTGTTGACTGGCAGCAAATATCCATGCAGAGCGTGGCAGACTTTGTACATAGCCTAGGACAGCACCCCAAACAAGATATATTAGTAAAGGCGATTAAAACCAACACCTCACTCTACTCAGCTGTTTTTCTTGACACCCTGATGGAGATGAGCGAAAGCATTTCTCTGCCTGAAAATTTATTAGCGGCGTATTTAATTGAGATTGATAAAAGTGATGACATCAACTTGGCGGCGCTAAGAGGAACATCAGACGGTACCTTTAACCCGATCATCAATAACAAACTACTCGAATTATTAAAAGGCGAAAAGTCGCAGCGGCTTGATATTTTGAGCGTTATCGCAGCCCGCCATTTCGAGCAAATGGAACCACTACTGCTCAGCGCTTTTCTAGAACAAGCCGCAAATGTTGACGAAAAAGAGGGTCATCAAGGTGCTTTATTCGCAGGGTTCTTTTCAGATTTAGTGCAAATTCCGAAGTTACGCAGACAAGTGTTAACACTCCTGCGTTCAAATGCCAATTCACAAGTTCTTAGTAATGCTTTTCACCAATTATTTGCACAAGCGAGAAAGTAGATGACGTTACTTGAGTTAGTAGTGTGGATGGTTATTGGGTTTACCGGTTATCAGTTTTGGCGTATTCGAGCCATTTCCGAGCAAACAAACACTTACCTTAAGCAGTACTGCGATAAGCACGGATTGCAGCTACTGAGTGTAGCAAGAGCAAGAACGCGATTTTCGTTTAAGTATGGTAAGCCTGATTGGCACAGTGTATTTAACTTCGAATTTTCAAGTAATGGCGAAGACAGGTATACCGGAGAAGTTGAATTAATAGGTGTTAAGGTTGTGCGAACAGAAGTACCACCACATAGAGTGTAATACCAGTGGGCATAAACTATCACCCACTTAGCGAGAGTTAAAATGTTCGTAATCGCGGCGTGTTACCGAAGGTATAGTGGTTCTACATCAAGGTGACACAACAAAGAGTACGAACATTTTAGACTCGCCCTTTGGGAAGGTCTGGCAAGCTTCCTAGTTTCATTCTGGGAATTTGAAAGGGAACAGCCATTCCTGCATTCGCACGGTTTAGAGAAAATTTCAAAAAAAAGGGGAACCTACCGGCTCCCCTTTTTCTTGGAATTTTGAGTATCCTTCTCCGCGATCCTTTGCGACTAAAATCTTCCCGATTAAAATCCGTATACGCCCCTTTCCATCTACTCTCGCACCTTCCTGTGCGAGCTACACGTCCATGCGTAGGTCCCTTTCCTTTTTTCCTCTCTAACTGCACATCCTGCATGCAGTGTTCCTCATCCTGAGGCTGTCCTTGTCAGGCTCCGCTGACGCTCCCTTCCCTTAATCCTTCTTTGCTGCACATCCTGCTACAGCTTTGCCATTCCGTTAGCGTGTCCTTCTTTCATCCTTGCTTTGCTGGTCCATGCAAACTAGACATTCCATGACGACACTCCTGCCGTTAGCTCCCTGCCCCTAGTCCTTGCTAGCATTCGTCCGTGTTTCCCTGCTACTTCCTGTATGTGATGTCCTATCACGTATTTCTTCCCTGAACTCCCTTTATTCCTTAAAAATCCCTTTCTAACGTCCTGTTAATGCAGCATCCTCTCTGCGTTCCTTTCCCTGTACTCACTGCCTTGTGAGAGTCTCATCCCTAAGTTGTCCTAACTTAATCCGTTGATGGTCCTTGACTCAATCCATGACTCGTCGTGTTTCCCTGTGACATGTTCATAGTATCCCTTCCAATTATTACCGCCATATTGAATTAAAGAGAATTTAATATAATTTTTGTACTACTTTCGTATGAAAATAAAAAAACTCTTATAAATCAGTAGCATTATACTTTGGTATGAGATTTGCCACGTGAAAAAAGGGAGAAAAGCGCACATGGTTTGTAGGAAATATCTTACAAATTGAATAGCAGATGTAGTCGATCACTTCAAAAATATGAAGCAAGTTAGCCCAACGTCAGTTATGACGCCTGAACATCACCTTGCCATTAACGTGTGATAAGCAAAGTTCACCCACTACTTGGTAGTTATCGTCGTTAAAGAATGAGCGATGCTTAGGTATCGTCACAAAAACGCAGATTCCTTCTGACTTTTTGTCTTCTTCAATCACACTATCGATTGCGCCGAGTAATATATGCCCTAGCCCATGATGTTGGTAGTCGGGGTGTACAGCAATAAAACTCAGCATGTGAAAGTTTGTAGCAGGAACTAAGGCGCGTACTTTTTCTTCTTTCTCTAGCATTTGTTTTGTACCGAAAAGACCTGCGGTAAGCAGCATCCGTAACCGCCAATGCCAGTATCTTCCGGCACCAAAAGCGGCATCAGGTGACGTAAGACAAGCAACAGCCACGAGTCTTCCGTTATCGAACAACCCGATCATGGGTTGCTCAGCAACCCAAAAAGCGTTCAACTCTTCTCTGATAGCTGACCGCAACCTATTATCAAACCCTTCTTTTTCCGCTTGAAATATATCCGCGAACAGTGGGTCGTCCACATACGCATTATACAAGATTGACGCAGCAACGTTTAAATCATCTACACTGAGAAAGATCGCCTCAACATTATTTTTGTCTGGCAGAAGAGTATCGTTTATTGCTTCGTCATTCATTGTGCATGCCCCGGTAAGTAAACGAAAAGAGTAACCGATGTATACTGTGGTTAAACTTTAGCCTACTTGAAAAAAAGCCACATGTTAACCTTTTATTAACATGCGGCTTTAATCTGTATATGTGGTGGCCGTAAAAGGAGTATTTCCGCTTCCCCTACGTTTAGCAATCGTTTAATGCATCATACCGAAAGCACTGTCGCCCCAACCAACTAACTTGCTGTTTTTAAATACAAGTGGGGTGCATTCATCTTTTGTTGTGAGACCATCGCCCATTGTTTTTTGAGTTCGATAGTAAAGCACTCGATAAGTACCATCGGCTTTTTCGAATAATTCATTAAAATCTGCAACGCCCATTTTTCTTAGTACCGCTTCGTAGCTAACACCCGTTTCTAACTTTGCAATGTGCTGCCTGTTATTGAATTCTCTATCCTCCCAGTCGGCACCATAATGGCTGTCAGAACCACCACCTACAGATACTACACAGCCAGATAAAAGCATGGTCGAAGCTAACGCCGCTGATAGAAGAACAATTTTCATAAGTTTTCCCTTTTAAAAAATAGATAAAGTAGTTGTTGATCGGATTGTTATGTTTCTTAAAATGACAAACGTACTGTGAATATTTGCTGAACGATTGTGGTAAAATTTCAAAGAAGCCATCGTATTATCCTATTTTTACTCACAATCAAGAATAAGACCAATAATATAACTAACTGAAATAATTGAATAATAAAAAATAAGTATCTAAAAGACATTCAAAGAATAGCGTATTTGTTCAATTATTAGTGAAATTCGCTATTCTTGGAAGCTACCACTTACAACGCTCAAAAAAGAATAAGCAAAGCAATGAATCACCCAAACTTGAACCAACTCATCATTTTATGTCAGTCAATGCATAGCGAGGGCAAAACACCCTCGGTAGCAATGATTCGTGCAAAGGCCCCTTTCAAAGTATCAGTCACTGAAGCAATCGAAGCGATTAAGCGCTTTAATGTGTCGGCTCATGCAGAGCCGTGTCCTGCCCCAAAAATGCAAGCTGCAGAAGAAACCTCGTTAACTCAAAGAGTTGAGGCACTTGAAAACGAAGTGAGTGAATTAAAAGCTCAAATAGCAAGGTTACTTAATCAATAGTTAGCGTGCCTTTTCACTGCTAAATGGATAGCTGGGTTAAGAATTCCGGTAGCGAGGAAGCCAGAATTTTAGTCGGCTCTTTTCCTACTTGCTCTAGGGCAACTTCACCCGTTTCATTTATAACAGATAAAATAAAATCATCTTCGTCTGTAATACCAAAAAACAGTGTGGGGCGCTGATTTAATCGCTGCTTCATCAACAAGTGTCCAATCAGGTTTTGCTGCAGACGTTCAAAATCACTTTCATTCCACACCTGAAGCAATTCACATCGACCTTGGGGCGCTCGCGCGAATAAATTATTGCTAAAATAGCGGGTAAAATAGTCACAAAACGCTTTATTTAACTCAATGCCCATCGCCTTTGAGACATTGTCAAAGGAGAGAGAAACATTCTGTTTTTTTGGAGCCCACAGTACGAGAGTGCCATCTTTAATATTTTCGCTTTCAGCGTTCTCTACGTCTTTTAAGTCATAGCAAATTGAGGGCCACAGGCTGTCGTAAGCAACACGATGCCGTTCTAAGTTATCAGGTGTTACATACTCTGATACAAAATTATCTAGTGCTTCTGTGGTTGATAGAGCCATTATGGAGTTACCTTCGTATTTTTGAGGTACACTATAGATATAAATTACCAAGTCAACTCGAAGTGAATTATCAGGACAGTTAACCAAATGGTCACTTCATTACGTATGCGCTATATCGCACACTTGGCAATCACATTCATTAACGCAAGATAAAAGGCATTTATGTCGACTGAAAAATCATTCGAAAAATTAACCATTTCAGCACCTGATGACCTCTCGCTGGGCAAGCAGGTTGATTACGAGTTTGAATATAACCCAACGTTGCTTCAGGGAGTACCACGTAGCTTAAGTCGCGATACCTTGAATTTAGATGCACATCAACTGCCTTTTGAAGGCGTAGACACGTGGACGGGATACGAGCTCTCATGGCTTAATGAAAAAGGTAAGCCTCATGTTGCGATCTTACAATGCAACGTTCCTATTACGTCTGAATTTCTAATAGAGTCTAAATCATTCAAACTCTATCTGAACAGTTTCAATCAAAGTAAGTTTGCTTCTCCAGAAGAGGTTACCGTTACCCTTGAAAAGGATTTATCACGTTGCGCTGGTGCGCCCGTTGAGGTAACACTCATGTTGCCAAATGCATTCGATACGTTGGTCTTTTCTGAATTTAAAGGTACTTTGCTTGATGATTTGGATGTGGAAATTGAGCATTATTCTCCCACTACCGAGTACCTAAAAGTTGATAGCAGTAAAGGTCGAGTAGAAGAAACGTTGATATCGCATCTGCTTAAATCAAATTGCTTGATTACGAGTCAACCAGATTGGGCTAGTATTCAAATAAGGTATGCGGGTGCAGCAATCGACCATGAAGGCTTACTGAAATTTTTGATAAGTTTCC
Organism: Alteromonas sp. V450; assembly: GCF_001885075.1. Lineage (NCBI taxonomy): Bacteria > Pseudomonadati > Pseudomonadota > Gammaproteobacteria > Alteromonadales > Alteromonadaceae > Alteromonas > Alteromonas sp. V450. The sequence continues at coordinate 4,336,949 of NZ_MODU01000004.1, read as the reverse complement.
GTCAGCATAATGAATTTCATGAACAATGCGTTGAACGTATCTACACTGAAATAATGCAGCGCTGCCAACCCGAGAAACTAACGGTGTGCGCAAGGTATACCCGCCGAGGCGGACTGGATATCAACCCATTTAGAACGAACTTTGAGCAGCCATACGCCAATCATCGTCAAGCTCGGCAGTAACAACCACATGGCAGTGGCATAATCTCGATATAAGGGTGTTAAACACAGATATTATGGAAGCAAAACAACTCGACGCTTATAAAAAAAATAATGCGCTTCTTTGCCAGTTTATAGTTAGGTTATCCTCGTTTTACGAAGGATTTTCTGGTGCTATTGATTCCGAATTGAAAACATTGAGAAGTCATTTGTCTGGCACGCCCAATTTTAGCTTAGCTGCGGTGAGTATTGAAAAGCTCAACAAGTCTCTTCAGTCACAAGAAATTACCCTACGCAAGTACAGTATAGACACCGTATCATCGATAGAAGAAGCCACTAAACAGTTACAAAAAATAGTTTTTGAAGATACCGAGCTAAAGGCGCTGACAACGCAGCAACTGATTAAGCTTAATCAGCCTATCGACGACATTTTCAGTATTTATAAACTTTACGCAAAGGCAATAGCGCTCTATCGCATAGCGTTGAACAAGCAAATAGTCGGCTTAGAAACATCAACTTCCGATACACAGACAGTTGATACTTCCGCGCCAAAAGCACAAGAGGAAAACCCACATTACCGCTCGATAATGATTGAGCTTAATCAGCTCATTGCTTCTTATGCACAAAAGAAACCCGATGATAGGCAGCTAAGAGATATAAAGCAGCGCTTAGAAGACGGGATGAATGAAGACCAACTATTAAAAAGCTGTGTCGTTATTCTCCGTATGATAGTTCAAGACGCTATGTCTGAAGCGAGCTTGACAGGAAAAGTCATTCAGGGTTTGCACCGTTCTTTAGGAGAAATAGGCTCCTCAGTCAGTGCAACTATAGAAGGGAGTACAACACAGTTCGAGCAACGCCAGGCGGGTAATGAGGTACTAAAACAACACCTCGATAGTTTTGAAGAAGTCGTTTCTGAAAGTCATTCTCTTGAGGCGTTAAAAGCACAGACCCAAGACAAAGTTAATACATTACTTTCAACTTTACAGAAACAACAGGTGGACGACCAGCAAGGCCAAGAAGATCTCATCGCATTACTTACCTCAATGCAAGATCGTATCGAGACGTTACAAAATCAAACTAGCGTCTATAAGAAGAAACTTGCTGAACAGGCCGCACAAAGCCGAACAGATCCGTTAACGCGGCTTCCCAATAGGCAAGCTTATAATGAAAAGTTAGACATTGCTTACGCCCAATTTAAACAGAACAACATGCCGCTTACCGTTGCAGTGGTGGATATTGATCATTTCAAATCGATAAATGATAGGTTTGGGCACGCCGCCGGCGACAAAACACTGCAAGTTGTCAGTAAATATTTGAAACAGCAAATTGGTGATAATGAGTTCATTGCGCGCTGGGGAGGAGAAGAGTTTGTCATGCTTTTACCCAACACACCAATGAAACATATAGAAGCCAAGCTGAATGAAATACGAACAGCTCTATCCCAAATGCCCTTCAAATTTAAACAGCAAAAGGTACAAATAACGGCTTCGTTCGGCGCCACTAGCTTTAGAAAAAATGAAGATAAAGAAGCGGTTTTTGAACGTGCTGATGAGTACCTATACAAAGCGAAAAGAAACGGTAGAAATTTGGTAATCACTGATATAAGTGAACAATAAAAGGCCTAATTGATGAAAAAAGTTCAGTTAAACCCTGTTGGTTGGATGAGTCAGTTGTCTCAGGTAGAAGTAGCTCAATTGCAAGATGCAACAAACAGTGAACTTTTTTCGATGTTCAGAAACTGTAGCTTAGCGGTTTTAAATAGCGGTGTTGATGAAGACAACTTTGAAGCACTATTTGCACCCTACGATAATTTTGAAATTAGGCTAGTTAGAAGAGAACGGGGAGTAAAAATAGAGCTCGTTAATCCGCCTGAAGTTGCATTTGTCGACGAACAATTAGTGCGAGGGGTTCACGAACACCTTTTTGCCGTGTTGCGCGACTTGCTGTATATGGGCAATAAATATACGTTGCTTCATCAAGACTCGCCAATCGAAAGCAATGAAATAACCGATATGGTTTTTGATATGTTACGCCACGCGAAAGCCCTTGAAGGAAACGACAGCGTTAACACAGTAGTGTGTTGGGGTGGGCATTCAATAAACCAAACTGAGTATAAATATACGAAAGAAGTGGGTTACCAGTTAGGCCTGCGTGGCATGAATATCTGTACCGGTTGTGGACCCGGCGCCATGAAAGGCCCAATGAAAGGCGCGACCATAGGCCATGCAAAACAAAGAAACAAGACCGGCCGGTACATTGGTATATCGGAGCCAAGTATCATTGCTGCAGAACCACCGAATGCTATTGTTAATGAACTCATTATCATGCCTGATATTGAGAAAAGGTTAGAGGCTTTTGTTCGATTGGGCCACGGCATTATCGTTTTCCCTGGAGGAGTAGGTACGGCTGAGGAACTGCTCTATTTACTCGGAATATTAACTGACGAGAGGAATGCACAACAGCCATTTCCGGTTGTTTTAACTGGACCAGCCGGCAGTGAGCAGTATTTTGAAGCTATAGATACATTTGTTGCCGACACACTTGGCCCTGAAGCACAATCTAAGTATGAGATAATTATCGATGACCCGCTCGAAGTGGCAAAAACCATGAATGCGGGACTACAAAAAGTTAAAAAATTTAGAGGGGCAATGGGTGACGCCTACAGCTTCAACTGGTTACTAAAAATCGAACATGATTTTCAACACCCATTCATTCCGACCCACGAAAGTATGGCAGCCTTGGCGCTCCATAAAAATCAAAGTAAAAGCGACCTCGCCTCGAATCTTCGCAAAGCGTTTTCTGGCATAGTTGCCGGAAACGTTAAAGCAGAGGGAATACGCCAAATTAAACAAAAAGGGCCTTTCGAGTTAACAGGCGACGCTGTGCTGATGGGCAAGGTTGACCAGCTTTTGGAATCTTTCGTCGCTCAGCACCGCATGAAGCTTCCGGGAAGTGCTTACACCCCCTGTTATGTTGTTAAAAATACATAACAGCAGCAGGAATTAAAAAACTGTGGCGACACTGCGCTGCCTGAATGTTTTTAGCAATTAATTTAGGGTACACTGAACAATAGGGTGAGAGGTAAACGCTATTTGCACATGCCATCCACTAAAAATTGAACATTGTTCTTTGCAACTATTCATCAATTGAACCCAAAACGAGAAGTTACGGTTATGAATACCAAGGTTATTCGTCTTATTCTTGCTGGTGTCGCATTATACGCGGTGTTCGTGTTTATGGTTATTATGTTCTATCCGGATAAACCTGAGAATATGGACTGGAAAGATCGTGAAGAATATAACCGCGTACAAATTACCAAACTGAAGCTGGGTAGTACTCGAGAAGAGGTGTTGGCTCTTTTAGGTTCGCCCGACATCACTGAAGCCAAGCGGCAAGGTGGCACTGCAATACAGGTTATGTTTTTTAGAACCCAACATGTTAGAGCAGATGGGCTTACTACCCAAGACGAATGCACTCCCCTTTTATTTGAAAATGACAAGCTGATCGCGTGGGGAGAAGGGGCATACTCTAGTTTCCAGCAAAGCTAACCAACGTTGAATGGAACTGTCAGATATTATTTCCACGCTTAAACGTCTGGCGAGTCAGCCTGACACATCATGCACTGCGGGTGAATGTGTTAATTATTGGCTAAAAGGCGCTAAACGCATCTTGATGTTAGTCAATGCTCACCCTGCTATTGCAATTGCGATTTTAAAACTAGATAACGATTTACCAATAGTAACACAACATAGCTTAGTGCTGTGCCTTTTTGGGAAATTAAACAGGTATAACGACCACTTTCTACAGCACATAGTCGCATCATTGCTCGTTGTTTATTGGACGCAGTCAGAGAATGTGAACCAAGAACAAATCAAGTCAGTTAACCGTTTTCTTCAACGAAATGGATTGGCTACGTGGCTTCGCATTATCAAGCTTCGCAAGGCGCTATTAAGTGACAAATATTTTTCACTCATACCTGACATACGTATTAGTGCGTGTCAGCGACTTAGTTTTATTGCCAAAGCATTTGCTGTGAATGCAAAAAAAGAACATGCACATAAACTATTTTCACAACTCGCGATGCGTGTTCCAGTTAATCATCACGACATATTAACACCGCTTGTCGATCTTTTTACCCTGTCGATGCCAGGGGCTAAAATCTATGTCAACAATGTGCCTGGTGTGGTTGTAGATGTAAAACAGTCGCACAGCTTTGTCTTTTCTTTATCTAAAGACGATACAGTAGCGTCATGGTTTGCGAACGCTTCAATAAAAGCACCTGTGCACCTTCAGATTCCTTTCACACATTTTATTGCGCTATATAACGATACGGCAGAGGACAGAGTTGCAAAAGGTGGACATTCTTTTTTACCTTCAACCTATCCAATCCAGCAACCACCAAGTGCGCTTTTGCGAATTATAGATGAATTGCAAAACCGAGATGTCGATATTGATAAACTGTGCGTAGAAATAGAAAAAGTGCCTACGTTTAATAGTTTTTTGATGTTCACCGCAAGCAAAGATAATCGCCAGCAGATCAAGGTTAACAACATTAAACAAGCCGTTTTAACATATGGGCTGGAGCGTGTTGGAGACATGCTTATACAGTTTGCATTAATGGAAAGGCTAACCCAACATCAATTCCCGCTTTTAAACCGCGTTAAACAGTTCACGCTTGTTTCTTGTGCGTTAGCCAGCAGCTTTGCATCGCTCACCGACACAAAGTTGACACCCCAATCAGCTGCACTAGTAATGACATTTTTATGCGCACCATTGTTTACGCTTCCGGGCTTTAAAGTTTCTAATGCACTTCCGTTAAATCAAGAGACTACTTATCGCATAAGCCAAACATTTAAGGTAAACACCAACACATCGTGGCTGACTGTTTCTAGCGAATTAGCACAAAAATGGCATCAAAGTGCATCGTGGAGAGCCATCATTCATCAATGCGAAAAGTTAACGCAAGATGTGCCTCGTTCGTTACAAAAGGAGCAAGTACTGATGACGCTGTCATTTGCTCTTGCTACAGAGGTGTATTTAAGAGGAAGCAATATTGATTCAGCATCATTGGAGAAATTTGGAAAGCTTTATCAGAGACTACGTTTAGCCCCATCTGATCTAGTGCAAGTGCTTGAGGGTCATCGAACACTTTTGTTCTCTCCATTACTTACATAGCGTTAATTTCCATATTTCCCCTCATTTATCGTGACTAATGTCTATAACTTATGCCTTCAATCGTATAAAATACGTCAACTTTTGCACTGCTTTGCCACTTGCCCTACAAGACCCTAATAAAAAAGCAGGCACGCTTTGGCGCTATTAAATCGCCAGACTACAATTTAGTAAACCTAACGATTTTGACAACAGAATTACCAGAGGATCCCTCAACATGACTCAGCAACGTATTACAGTCATTCGCGGTGACGGCATTGGCCCGGATATTATCGATGCAACCACAAAAATTTTAGATAAGGTTGGCTGTGATTTTGCCTATGATTATGCCGATGCCGGATTAGTAGCGCTGGAAGAACACGGTGAATTACTACCACAAGAAACATTGGACCTAATTGCAAAGAATAAGGTTGCTCTGAAAGGGCCTCTTACTACACCAGTAGGTGAAGGTTTTACGTCTATCAACGTAAGTCTTCGTAAACAATTCAAGCTTTATGCAAACCTTCGTCCAGTAATGTCTTTCAAAGGCACCAAAGCGCGTTATGAAGACATTGACATCATAACGGTTCGCGAAAACACGCAGGGCATGTACTCTGGCCTTGGTCAGGTCGTATCTGAAGATGGTAATGAAGCTGAAGCAATGAGTAAAATCACTCGTGACGGCGCTGAAAAAATCGTTACTTTTGCCTACGAGTTAGCACGTCGTGAAGGCCGCAAAAAAGTAACAGCGGTTCACAAAGCAAACATTCTTAAGTCTACTTCTGGCCTATTTTTGAAAGTAGCCCGAGAAGTGGGCGAGCGTTATCCAGACATTGAATCTGCAGAAATGATTGTCGATAACTGCTGTATGCAACTTGTTATGAACCCTCACCAATTTGACGTTATCGTAACCACCAACTTATTTGGTGATATTTTGTCTGACCTTTGTGCTGGGCTTGTTGGTGGACTAGGAATGGCACCAGGTGCAAATATTGGTGAAGACTGCGCAATTTTTGAGGCCGTGCACGGCTCTGCGCCGGATATCGCCGGTAAAAACCTAGCAAACCCAACATCAGTTATTCTTGCTGCAGCACAAATGCTTGAGTACTTGAACATGGGTGACAAAGCCGAGAAGATTCGCACTGCGTTGAAAGATGTTATCGAATCGGGTGATCGCACAACGCGAGATCTAGGCGGAGAAGCTGGCACTACAGAGTTCACAGATGCACTACTAGAGCGTCTTTAAACTCGGGCGGTAGAATTGATTGAGCGGGCATTTGCCCGCTTTTTTGTAGTAATACTGTACTAAAACTGGCCTTCCGCTTTTTCTCCTTTCCATTAACATCATTCCGTGTACACACGCTATGCAACGCGTTTGTGTTCTTACTCTCAATATTAGCCATACAAGGAAAGATAATGAAAATGTTATTTACTAGTTTGTTATTGTGCGGCGCACTGCTGTCACAGTCACCGGTTGTAATTGCAAAAGATGACGCAGAAACCATAGGCTCCGCCATGTCTACTCAGGAGGTTTCAGCGAAAATAGATCTTAATACCGCAAGCTTAGAGGAACTTAAAAAGCTTCCTGGAGTAGGTCAATCGAAAGCGAAAGCCATTATTATATATCGAGAAGAAGTTGGGCCATTTTTAGAAGTAGCTCAGCTCACTCAAGTAAAAGGGATTGGAGATAAAATGCTTAGTAGAATTGAACAGCATGTGCGTGTGAAATAAAAAATGCGCCTTATCGGCGCATCTCTCTTTTTTCCTAATGTTACTTCGCTATTGACGCTAGGTAAGCTTTGAACTCTTCACCGAGTGCCGGGTGGCGAAGTGCATACTCCACATTTGCTTTCATGTAACCTAGCTTACTACCGCAGTCATGGCTCTTACCTTTCATGTAATACGCATCAACTTGTTCTAGTTTCATAAGTGCATCTATTGCATCTGTTAATTGAACTTCGCCACCTGCGCCTGGAGGTGTGAATTCAAGAAGATCCCAAATTTTTTCAGACAACACATATCTGCCTACTACCGCTAGGTCGGAGGGCGCTTCATCTAACGGAGGCTTTTCTACCATTTTATGGATTTTTGCAGATTCACCTTGTGCTAAATCTGCACCATCAAGATCTGCAATACCGAACTTTGATATTTCCTCTTGCGGTACTTGCTCTACCATTACCTGACTTACTCGGCTCGTATTAAATTTAGCTACCATGTCTGCCAAATTGTCTTTTTTGGGGTTACTTGCTGCATCATCAATGATTACATCAGGTAAAACTACCGCAAAGGGCGCGTCGCCAATAAGCGGGCGAGCGCAAAGCACAGCATGTCCAAGACCATTAGCAACGCCCTGACGAATATGCATTATCGTTACGTCTTTAGGACAGATTGATTGAACCTCTTCTAAAAGCTGTCGTTTCACGCGCTTTTCTAGCGTAGCTTCAAGCTCAAATGAAGTGTCAAAATGATTCTCGATACTGTTTTTACTAGCATGAGTAACAAGAATAATTTCTTTAAGACCGGCCGCTACACATTCACTCACTACGTATTGAATAAGTGGCTTATCAACCACAGGTAGCATCTCTTTGGGAATGGCTTTTGTGGCAGGTAACATTCTTGTACCTAGTCCCGCAACGGGAATTACTGCTTTCTTCACCTGACTCATAGATAGTGTCCTTGTTTTTAATCTACTTTCTCATTTCAATGCGCATTGCTCATTTTGAACATGCTTTGGAAAGGATAATGTTGCTGTCGTTGTCTCAATGTATATATGTAATGATGTAATGATGCAATCGATGTTCCAATTGCCATTTTTTAACTCGTTTTGCCTATAAATGGAGCAAAAGGCGTTGAAAAGCGCTCGGCAAGCCCTATTGTGGTGAAATCTTATATCAATTGCACCACAATTGTGAAAAGAAAGTAGGTAAATACTACGCCTTCTTTCACTTATTTTTCACGTTAGCGCTGTCACTACTCATTTCACCGAGTCTATGCTTAAAGCCATCTTTCAAACCCTGTATCATCATGGCTCCCCTCACAGCTCCTTCATCAAAACAAAACCGGTTTACAACATATCTGAGCGGTATTGCACAAACATGACGACACTTCCAATAAAGCGGTACATAACTTCTACGCGCCAAAATACAGATATTTCTGAATTGATAGTATAATCGCATTGGTGCTCCTTTTTTGAAGGTTAAGCCGAATAACTTTACCCTCGCGTCACCTTGTTTATGCGGCATGCACGCTATTAATGATTGAAACACTTTCCAACCTTCTTTTCGGGCTCGCCAGCACCACTCATGATCGACCCCATCGATAAACAAACCTGTTTCTTTATCACCCACAGCGGCAAAAGCATCTTTGGAAAGCAACATACCTGAAGCAATGATTTGCATAACTTCTATGGTTTCATCGTTTATGGCATGGCCCCGCTGAAGTTTACCTCGTTGGACGCGCTCAGAAAATTGGCATAAAACGGATGGTCCAATCGCAGCGATACGGGTGTCGTTTTCTAATTGACGAAACTGGCGATAAAGCGTTTCAGCGGTGTTTTGGTCAAACATACTGTCTTGATCGAGTAAAAATGCATAGTCGGCCTTGCTTCCAAATACATATTTCAAACCTGCATTTTGTGCCGCAGCAATACCAATATTAGATTTACAGTGAATATAGTGACCATTTTCAGGTAGTTTGAGTTCAGTACTTGATGCAGAGTTATCGACAACAGCAACTACCCACTCAGGAGAGCTAAATTGATTTATTATAGTATTTACGTGCTCTACATCGGGGTTGTATAGCACAATAACTATACCCACTCTCAATGTTTTCCGAACCTCTCTAAGAAGTGTCTATCGAGCTTATACGCTAGTTTCACCACTTTTCCAGGCATAAGGCGTAAAGAAAGAACGCCGCAGGCATACAATAAATTGAAAGGAGAAAACTGTTTGAGCTCCTTAATAGCCAATATGCGTGCTTTGAATTCATTCAGCGACTTACTGAAACCTCTTCTTTTATAGAAGTTGTTTACTCTTCTAAAGTTGAGAAGTCTATCTTTTAGGTTTCTGAAAATATAACCATTTGCCGCTAGCGTTATCCAAAAAAAGTAGTCTTGCGTATTTCGTAATTTATCGTCGTAACGAAATCCATCTCTAAACACATTATATCGAATTACAACGGTTGGATGATTTAGGGAACATCGTCTAGGCAAGATTTTAACAATTTGCTTATGAGACGAAGGCATGACACGCGCGCCCACCTTTTTTCCACTTTCATTTATTTCAGTTAGTGCAGAACCTAAAACGGAAATTGTTTTGTGTTTGTCTAAATAAGTTATCTGGCGTAAAAGCCTGTGAGGTTCGGAAATGTCGTCGGCATCCATTCTTACAAAGTAAGACGGCGTATATTGCATCGCGAATTCAGCGACGGAGTTCATGCTGCTAGCCAGCCCTACGTTACTTGTGTTTTTAGCAACAACAACGCGATTATCTTTCAATGCTGCAGATTCGATAACCGACGATATTGCATTTGACACTTCGCCATCCATCACAATGACAAACAGAAATTGGGTGTACGTCTGGTGAATAATGCTGTCAATTGCTTCCTTTAACCATTTTGCATTATCTTCACTATAAACTGACATTGCCACAATAGATTCAATTCGACTGTGCTCAAACTGGTTACGGAGTATTGTGAATTGATTTGTCAAAGATTAAAGCCTGCAGAAAAAGAGAATGTACAATGCAAATCCTCTCTCAATCGAAGGAAGCATAGAAAGTCGTAGCGTTATGCATATATCATACTTCACCTAGCCGCGATTTGCTAAACTCGTGAAGTCATGCGTTTTATAAAACGCAATACACCCCAAATGTTTTGAATAACAAGGCTATACACGACTAATACGGCGATAAACCCCCAAAACATTATAGCTTCATGCACAAGGTATATCTCACCTAAAATGCCGACAAGACAATAACAAGCACCAAGAAGTAAAATGGCTACAAGCGATTTGCGGCTGCTTAAGCCCGCTCGCATGAAGATATTGTGAAGATGTTGTCGATCGGGTCTCAGCATAGACTGACCTTTGCGGGCCCGACGATACATAATTGCCGCCATATCCATGAGCGGCAATCCCACCAACCACACGGCAGTAATGGGCCTAAATGCTGGCGCATCACCTTGAGTATGGTCTACAAGTAGCCATACAATGGTAAGCCCTACAAACATACTTCCCGCATCACCCATAAATATTTTATTGCCTTTGAATCCCTTCCAGCTAAGATTAAACGCAAGAAAAGGGACGATGGCAGCAACGATAATAAGGGGCTCCATGATGGAGGCACCATTGCCCGTGGAAACCAAAAAGCCAGCAACGATGAGTAATATAACCAGACTCATACCGCCTGCTAGGCCATCAATACCATCTATCATGTTAAACGCATTGATAACGCCAACGACACAAACAATGGTGAAGAAGTAACCGCCAATATCCATGACGATTTCACCTGTGCCAAAGATGTTTCCTAGCGACGTAATATAGTTTTGAGCACTCCACGCCATAATAGCAGCAACGCCAAACTGACACATTAAGCGGCCTTTTGCACTTAAATCAAAACGGTCGTCAAGCATTCCAAGAAGCACAATAAAAGCGGATGCCGTAAAGAAAAGCGGGTTATTTTTCATCCAAACGTCAGTTGCAACGCTTGCAACAAGCACCGCCATAAAAATAGCAACGCCGCCTGTTAGCGGAACAATCCCCGTATGACGCTTGCGCGCTGATGGTTGGTCAACCAAACCGAACTGATGCGCAAGCGGCGTCATTACCACTAACAGTATTAGCGCGACAAAAAATGCAGTAAAAAGCGGTACAAACTGCAAATAATTCAGCATAAATCTAAAAACCCAAAGCGGCTGATGCGCGCAACAGTAAAGCAGCGCGATGACTTAACAAAACGAGGCAACGCATAAATTATTATATCCATCACTTTACAACTTCCATTTTCTCGGTTTTTCCGAGGCCAGATCGTCTTCAAATAGGGGCTACAAACCCGCGTTATAATATAAAACATTTCTCTAAGTAGCCACCCCAGCAATGAAAAATAACGTTTCAAAACATGTAAAATTCCTTATTACTATTTTTTTTGAGGCGGTTCATGACACACATGCTTTTTACAAAACTTATGTTATCCTAATGCGAAATCGCTATACGGATATGAAGGCCAATGTTTCAACGTACTATGAATTTTGTTTTCCCTGTTTTGTTGTGTGTAGGGATAACAGGTTGCGCTAACGGACCCAAAGCTACCCAAGCTGACATCCCACTTGTAAACTCGTCACTCGCCTATTCATTAGCGCCGAGCAAAGACCAAGCAATAAACATTCCAAACGCCAATCGTTTTCATCAAACAAATGAGCCCTTTGTGTTTCTATTCGATGGTATTGAATACGTTTCACACAAAGCCTATATATCGGCAACAGGTAACAAGTGTATTCGATTTACCGCGCAGAATAATTCAACGGTACATCTCACCGACGAAAAAATAACGTCTTGCCTGCGTGATGGTCAATGGAGAGTTATTCCTCCATTAGTATCGTCTGAAATTGCAGACGGAGAGTAATTTAATGAAAATATCCAATACAATGCTTGTAGCGAAAGCGCGTTTACTAACGGCTGCTGCAATTCTTTTTTTATCAAATGCAACGCCGTCTTTCGCCCAATCATTTGAGCAACTACAACAACTTAGGCAACAGGCGCAGCAGGCCCAAGGCAGTGGAAGTACGGCACAAGCCATTGCACCGTTAAATGTCACTAGTCAACGTACCCTACCCGGCAGTTCATCTATGCCGAACGAACTCGGGCAATTTGCTACACAACCAAGAAATGGCGTGGTATTACCCGGAGAACCAACCGTCGACACCGTGTTTCCTGCTCAAGAGCCTATGGAAAACCCTCCGTTCGCAGCAAACTTGTTTATTGGGGGGTTTGAGTCTGAACGCAGCACGGGGCTAAATGATAATTACCGCGTCGCACCCGGCGACAAGCTATCTATTTGGCTGTGGGGAGCGGTGAATTTTTCAAGCGTTGTTACCGTTGATAACCAAGGAAACATTTTTATACCTAACATCGGCCCCATTCGGGTCGCTAATACGCCCGCGGGGGCTGTAAACCAAACCGTAACCAGTAAAATAAAACAGGTCTATACCGCAGATGTTAATGTGTATGTAAACCTACTGACATCAACTCCTGTCTCGGTGTTTGTATCAGGGCCCGTATTACGTCCAGGCCAGTATGCAGGGCTCGCCTCAGACAGTGTCCTTTACTACCTAAAACGCGCTGGAGGCATTGATTTCCAACGAGGTAGTTTTAGGCAAATCGATATCGTAAGAGATGGCAAAGTAATACAAACTGCCGATCTCTACGCATTTTTCAGAAACGCAGAGCTGCCAGAATTGTCTTTTAAAGATGGCGACACTATTTTAGTGCACCCTATTGGCAACACTATTGTGGTAAAAACGGGCGCAAGAAATAGTTTTACTTTTGAGTTTTCGAACGAAGAGCTTAACGGTGGCGTAGTCAACTATTTTGCAAGACCAGGCGAATTTGCATCGCATGCATCGGTGGCCGGTGTTCGCAATAATAAACAATTTGCGCGCTATCTTAGCCTTGATGCATTTTCGTCGCTTCCTTTGAAAGCTGGAGACATGGTCGAATACATTGCAGACTATGAACCACAAATTTACCGAATCAATGTAGCGGGGGCCTTTGCAGGTGCCTCACAGGTAATGGTAGACAAGGGCACGCGCCTGCTTGATGCGCTTGACCACATTGAAGCCGATACAACGCTTTCTGACACACAAAACATTTATATACTACGAGAAAGTGTAGCTGTTAAACAGAAAGAAATTATAGAAGAAGGCTTACAGCGTCTTGAGCGCAGTATGTATACTGCGCCAATCAGTTCTACTGGTGAAGGGGCTATTCGAGCACAGGAAGCACAGTTGGTAGCAGATTTCATCGCTCGAGCTCGACAAGTAGAGCCTCAAGGCCGCGTTGTGGTTTCAGAGAAAGGTGCGATAGCCAATATTCTTCTTGAACCCAACGATACAATCGTAATCCCGGAAGTTACTGATTTGATACACGTTGGCGGAGAAGTACTTTTACCTCAGTCAATTGTATTTAATCCTGATGCGACCACAGAAGATTATGTTGCTTGGGCAGGAGGATTTACCGAACGCGCAGAGGATGAAAGAATTCTGATTGTACGCAAAAACGGTAATGTGGCATTTACAAGTGTAAACGATACTTTCTTGTCAGGAAGCCAAAGCAAACTGGCACCAGGTGACCAAATCATCGTGTTGCCGGCCATTGACACCAAAATGCTGCAGGCGGTTAAAGACATAACTCAAATTGTTTATCAGATAGCAATTGCAGCAAATGTAGCAACTAACTAGTAATGGTAACTTTCAAAGAGCAACTCTACGCATGGAGAAGCGTGATTTTCGCGCTTTTTCTTCGCGAGCTTCAAAGTAAATTTAACGATAAATTTGGATTGGGGTGGGCTTTTCTAGAGCCTTTCGCCTTTATATTTGCGTTGTCTTACTTACGAGGTCTTATTAGCGGTAACGATATTCACTCTATTCCTATTTTCATTTTCATGATGATAGGAATGGTCACAATACAGTCATTTAACACGTGTTTACAGTCTTGTTCTACGTCAATAAAGCGCAACAAGCCCTTGTACGCTTTTAGACAAGTGCAACCCATTTCAGCCATTGTTACGGCGGGCTTTTTAGAATTCTCTGTTAAAGTCATTGTAGTTGGATTATTAATTCTATCGCTGTTCGTGATGAATCAAACCTTTCACGTAGACAATCCGCTTCTTCTGATAACCTTATTTCTTCTTCTTTGGATATTCGCCATCTCCATGGGCCTCATTTTTGCCATTGCTATTTCATTCGTGCCCGAAGTTGAAAAAATTAAATCTATGCTGACACGCCCTCTCATGTTCATTTCTTGCGTGTTTTTCAGTTTACAAGATCTGCCTGAAGAATTCTGGCCCTACTTTACGTGGAACCCACTGGTACACTTTAACGAACTAGCTCGCTACGCTTGCTTTGAGTCATATGGAGATAGGGGCGTTTCACTGAGTTTTCTCGTAGAAGTAACCGTTGTATTCCTCTTTCTTAGCTTAGCGATGTATCACATTACATGGAAAAAGGTGCTGTCTCGATGATAAAGATAGAAAACCTTACCAAGAGCTACCCCAGTGACTTAGGACCTCAGTTTATTTTCAAAAATCTGAACTTCGAGTTTCCTACTGAAAATAATGTGGCTATTTTAGGAAAGAACGGCGCGGGTAAATCGACACTTTTTCGTATGTTGGCAAAAAGTGAATACCCGGACAAAGGACGAATATTAACCAATAAATCAATGTCTTGGCCCGTTGCGTTGCAAACGGGGGTGCACCCTCAAATGACGGGAAGAGAAAACACGCGGTTTGTTGGGCGGATTAACAACGTGAAATCACTTGTTGATTACGAAGAAAAAGTGCAAGCATTTGCTGAACTAGGTACGCAATTTGACCTTCCCGTTCGCACATATTCATCAGGCATGCGAGCAAAGCTGATCTTTGCTTGTTGCATGAACATAGATTTTGATATTTATCTCATTGATGAAGCGACATCTGTAGGCGACCCCATCTTTAGAAAAAAAGCACGCATTTCACTAAAAGAAAAAAGTGAAACTGCTGGCGTTATCATGGTTAGTCATGAACTAGACCAAATTAGAGAGTTTTGTACATCAGCCGTCATAATTAACGATGGTAAGCTCGAATATTATCAAGATCTTGAAGAAGGCATCGACGTTTACACACAAGATGCGGACAACAAAAAATCACTCAAATAGGTTTAAACACAGTGGAAAAATCGCTCACACAGCTAAATGCCCTTCTAAAAAAGAATAAAACAGTTTTTCTTGTTCTTCCGTGGGTAATTTATGCGTTATACCTGATTGCTTTAGCTTCACCTCAGTTTGAAAGTCAAAGCCAGTTAATTGTTAAATCGAGTGAGGGAGGCAGTAGCTTTGACCCGTCTTCATTACTAATGGCAGCAGGCGTTCCCGGCGGCAGTAATGGCTCAGACAGCAAGCTCGTTGAGGCGTATATAAAGTCTGCTGACATGATTAACTACCTAGATGAAACTATTCAGCTAAGCGAGCATTATAAATCTGAAAGTGCAGATATGTTTAGTCGTTTGTCATCGTCTTTCAAACAGGAAGAACTCTATGCTTATTACCTTGAACACGTTGACGTAAATGTTGACTCAGCGTCGTCTGTTATCACATTGCGTACCCGTGCTTTCGACTCTGAATTTGCTCAGTTAATTAATAAAACGATTGTCGAGAAAGCAGAAGATTTTATTAATAATATCAATAATAACCTTGCTAAGTCGAAACTAACCTTTGCAAAGGGTGAGCATGAAATCGTAGAACAAAAACTTCAGCAAGCAAAAAGTGAACTGCTAAGTTTTCAGTCAAGATACAACGTATTAGATCCGACCGCTGAAGGCGTTGCTTTTCAGCAAATTGCTTTTTCGTTGGAGGCCACACTTGCGCAGAAAAAGGCAGAGCTAAGTACGATGTCGACCATGATGTCCAATGTCGCCCCTGAAATCGTGAATATTAAACGCGAAATATCAGCGCTTCAAAAAGAAGTAGAGAAACAAAAAGAGCGTATCAGCACTACCGAAAATGGTGGAGCAGAGCTATCTGTTAGTGAGCTCATGGCACAATATAGTAACCTGCAAGTTCAGCTTCAGCTAGCTATTCAAGCGTACTCTTCATCACTTATCACGTTAGAAAACGCCCGTGTTGAAGCCTATCAAAAACTTCAACATTTAGTGACGGTTGAGTCTTCAACGCTTCCAGACGACAATGCATACCCCACCGTTGTTTACAACTTAGTATTATTCGCAGTAGCGTTGCTGCTGATATATGGCATTGTGCGAATTATTGTCGCGACCATTAGAGAACTGTAATAGCCCAATCGTCATATCAACCTGTGTCAGTCGGCCCCATTGATTAAATGTTGGCCGATTGACAAGCGAACGCCATAGTTTGTTACCCAAATCTTGTGTCTTGCGGCTAGCTCTAGTATAAGAAGCTATCCGCTTTTCGGACTACTATCAAAGAGCCTATCCTATAAGTGCTCTACAATAACAACCATAAGCAATGTGGAAATAAAATATAATTATGAAACCATCTAACGATACTAGCTTTTTTGGTCATCCAGGGGGCCTGAGAACGCTATTCTTTACAGAAATGTGGGAGCGCATGAGTTATTACGGAATGCGCGCGCTACTTGTTCTATTCATGACGGCAAGCTTACAAACTCAAGGGTTAGGCTTTACTGTCGCAACCGCTGGCGCTATCTACGGCCTATACACAGGTGCGGTATATTTTCTAGGCCTACCAGGTGGATGGCTGGCCGACCGCTTAATTGGTGGTAAGAGTGCGGTATGGTACGGCGGTATTATCATCTTCGCAGGTCACGTTGTATTAGCCATTGATTTGCAGAACTTGTTCTTCGTAGGCCTCATACTTGTTGCCACAGGTACCGGTCTGCTTAAACCTAATATTTCAGCCATGGTTGGCCAACAATATGGTGACGACGACGGCCGTCGTGACAGTGGCTATGCCCTTTACTATATGGGCATCAACATCGGTTCACTTATCGCATACCTTGTAACTGGCTATTTGCAGGAAAACTGGGGCTGGCATTACGCGTTCGGTGCCGCAGCCGTTGGTATGGCGCTTGGTCTCGTTCAATATTACTTCAGCAACCGTTCACTATCGGCTGATTCAGTGGCACCAGCCAACCCATATCAAGGCGCAGCTAAACAACGCGCATGGATGGGCGTGTGGGCAGTAGTTGCGCTTGCTGTGGTGGTTATTGTGCTTGCACACATGGGCACTATCGTTATCGAGCCTGTGGCATTCGCTCAGCAAGTTACTATTATTTTTACCATTACCTTCTTCATTTACTTTGGCTTAATTTACTTTGCGGGCCAATTAAGCGATAACGAAAAGAAACGCATGTGGGCCTTGTTCCTAGTTTGTGTTGCATCAGCATGCTTCTGGTCTGGTTTCGAACAAGCGGGTTCTTCACTGAATCTTTTTGCACAGAACTACACTGACCGCGCACTTGAAAGCGGTTCACTAATTACATCTTGGTTTGGAATGGATGCCATTCCAACCGTATGGTTCCAGCTTTCAAACTCGCTGTTTATAATCATCCTGTCACCTTTCTTCGCTGCCCTTTGGATAAACCTTGCTAAGCGTATGATAGACCCGTCGTACACGATTAAGTGTGCTATTGGTATCGTTATTATGGCGTCGGGCTTCTTAGTAATGTTTATGGCGTCGCAATACGCTGCACAAGGCCTTAAAGTTGCGCCAATGTGGCTAGTTACAACTTACTTCTTACATACCGTTGGTGAGCTGTGTCTAAGCCCTGTTGCGTTAAGTGCAGTCAGTAAGCTTTCGCCTAAGCGTTACGCAGGGCAAATGATGGGCGTATTCGTACTAACGTACTCTATTGGAAACCTTATCGCTGGCTTACTATCGGGTAACTTTGACCCTGAAAACTTAGAGCAGATGCCAGACCTGTATTTGCAAATAGCCCTATTTAGTATTGCAATTGCTATTGTAATTGGCCTAATGAGCTTTAAATCTCGTTTTTGGGAAAAAGCAGGCCTAGAAGAAAAAGCCTAATTTGTTGTTAGCATGTTTTAAGTGCTGACCAATTACCCTACAATAACCGCCGTAACGTAATGTTCCGGCGGTTTTTTATTAAGGGCTTTGCATAAATCTATGAAGTTTTATTTTTCTACCAGAGACATTCCAGCCTTAAAGGGTCTTCCATTAACAGAGCGCGTAAAGCTGCTCGATCAGGCCGCAAAGCGGTTATCGGTTCCGGAAAAGACTTTACTTAATGTGCTAAAGCTACTGGTCATTGTCCCCGTATTCGCACTTATTCTTCAAACCGCATCTAATTGGACCTCATTACTGTGGGCTTTTGTAGTATTTTTAATTTATCCATTGGTTATTAAACCTATTCAATATTCCATCTGCGCTAAATACATTGCGCAACCGTCCAGCAAGGAGAATGCATGAAGACCATCTTAGTTACTGGTGGTGCAGGCTATATAGGTAGTCACACAGTTTTACAGTTACTTGAACAAAATTATGGTGTTGTTGTACTTGATAACTTGGCGAACGCAAGTGCTGAGTCACTTCGTCGCGTTGAAGCATTAACAGGTAAATCAGTTACTTTTGTTCAAGGTGACATTCGCGATACCGCTGTGTTAGATGACATATTCAGCGAGCATAACATTTTTGCTGTTATACATTTTGCGGGCTTGAAAGCTGTTGGCGAGTCAGTGCAAAAGCCCCTCTCCTACTATGAAAACAACGTGTACGGCACGCTGACACTATGTAAAGCTATGCAAAAGCATGGTGTAAAAAATATTGTGTTTAGCTCTTCTGCAACGGTTTACGGCGATCCTGCATCGCTTCCACTACGCGAAGATATGGCTACAGGTCAACCGACTAATCCTTACGGTATGTCGAAGCTTATGGTTGAGCACATGCTGAGCGATCTTTACGTTTCAGACAACGAGTGGAACATTGTATTACTTCGTTACTTCAACCCTGTAGGTGCGCATGAGTCTGGTCAAATTGGCGAAGATCCTAACGGCATTCCAAACAACCTAATGCCCTACATATCTCAGGTAGCGACCGGTAAACTAGAGCAGCTTAGCGTATTCGGCGACGACTACGATACCGTTGATGGCACTGGCGTTCGCGACTACATTCATGTTGTCGATCTTGCTAACGGTCATTTAAAAGCTCTCGATCGCCTTAGCCTCAACATGGGCTTGGATAAGTACAATTTGGGTACCGGTCAGGGCTACTCGGTCATTGAAATGATCAAGGCGTTTGAAAAAGGCGCGGGGAAAACTATCCCTTACAGAATTGCACCGCGTAGAAGCGGTGACGTAGCCGCGTGTTACGCTGACCCGACTAAAGCTGCCACAGAGCTCAATTGGCATGCAGAGAAAGGCTTAGAAGACATGTGTGCCGACACCTGGAACTGGCAGTCGCAAAACCCGATGGGCTACCCGAAAGACTAGTTATTCGACTAAATTTTGTCGAATGACTGGTTTGCAGCCCGTTAACAAAAAAGCCATGCTTTTTAAGCATGGCTTTTTCTATAAGACGTTTAAAAAACAAGAGCAAGCTTTGGCAGGCCTAGATCTTTGTTTTTAAAGGAGTAGTAAACACTCACTCGCTGTCATCTTTCGAATTATTTATTGTCATCTTTAGATGGTCCGCTTTTTTCTTTTAACTTAGATTTATCCGTCTTTTTTACAGGCGCATTATCTAAATCAGATGAGCCATCAACTGCTTTTTCATCTAACGCTTCAGATGGTTCTTCGTAGCTATCGAAATCACTGCCTTCCAACATTGCTTCAAAATCAGCAAAGTCGTCTAACTGTTCATCATCAATGGCTTTGTCGCCGCTTTTACCATCCGTAACCCGAAATTCCAAGTTCTCAAAATAGGCATTTTTGACAAAGGCATAGTCATCCACTGACTGTTCCAACTGCGCTTCTTGGTCAAGCAATTGTGCTCTAGTCTCAAGGATAGAAATACCGATACGCGCGAAGTTTACCGAACCTTCAAGTAGCGACATTGGAAATGCAAAACCATCAACATAATCACCGGTAAAACTGCGAGGATCACTTGGGCCTAAAAATGGCAACATTAAAAATGGCCCAGTATCTAGACCCCATACAGCAAGTGTTTCACCGAACTGTTCTCGCTTGCGTTCAATGCCTATTTTAGTTGCCACATCGAACGTGCCCACGAGCCCTACGGTTGTATTGATAAAAAAGCGGGCCAGACTATCAAGACCGTCATCAATTTTGCCTTGAAAAATGTTGTTCAAAAAGTTGGCCGGTTCTTGCAAGTTATCGGTGATGTTTACCAACCCTGTTCGCGCTGGTTGAGGCATTACCGTCACGTAGGTCACCGTTATTGGTCGTAAGATGTAAGCGTCTAGCACATCCCAGTTAAAATCCCAGACGTTGCGGTTAACTGATTCAAACGGATCTCGCGGGTCAGATGTATCTACAGTTGCATTAGCCTCTGCTCCCTGAAGTTCTGCTTGCGCTTGAGTGTGAGCGTCATTACTCGCACAGCCACCCAGAAAACTCGTAGCCAAAATCAACCCTAGTGCGAGTGATTTAGAGAAATCCATAATTTACAGTTCCTTATCAATAATAACGCTTAACGAAGAGAGTGTATTGGCGGTAACACGTGCATTCACGCTTCCCTGCCATTCCCCACTAGATACTGCAACGTTTCCATCTTCAGAAAGTCTTGCAGTAACTACTACATCAGAAAGTGAAGCCAGCGTAAACTGCGGCATCATTGCGTTTTCTGTGGTTAGAGTAACGGAAACGGGGAAGTCATCTATCGGCAGTTTAACCACAGCAGCCGGCATTTTGTTGTCAGACTTTGCATCTTGAGCGAATACTATCAGAAAACCATCTTTAGGCGCTTTTGTGTTAGCGTCGTCAGACAAATTCACCGTAATTTTAAAGCCGGTTTTCGCTTCGCTAATGGCATTTTGCGCTGTTGATGTATCAGTAATTTCAGCACCAGTATTTTGTAGCGCTACCATTTCACTGGTATTCCCTTGTAGCTCTTTTATACGCGCCACTAAACGCTGTGCCATATCGCTATCCGCTGGTAACTTACCTTCAACTTGCTTATAAAAACGCTGGGTATTTTCAAGGTCGCCAAGTTGAGCAGAGACCACCGCCATCATCAGCGCAAGATTATCATTCGCTGGATTGTCGTTTAGCAAGCCTAATAAGATAGATTGCGCTCGTTCTAAGTTGTTGACATCCCCTGTGGTCATCAAGGCCTGAGCAAGCGTAATGCGATTAGCAGAGTTAGACGGCGCCAAACTTACCGCTTTATCAATCGCTTCAATGGCCTGCACTTCTTGGCCAATACTCAGCATCAATCTGCCAAAATACATCCATCCTGTGTCGTCTTCGGGCTCTTCTCTCAAACGCTGGCGTATAGCAAGAGCAAGGCTAGCAATGTCTTGTTGAGTCAGGTTATTCGCATTACCGCTGGCAAGCTGTTGACTCAATTCGGGCAGCGCTTCAATGGCTTGACTGGCTTGAGCAACACGGTCCATTTGATTTACCTGTGTATATACAATCACACCGCAGGCTATCGCAAGCACGGCACCTATCGCCAGTGGAAGTTTTGCATTACCCGTTTTGTGCGATTCAAACGCGCTTTCATCTACCAGCGCTAGTTTTAGTTCATCAACGGCTTGGCGCTTATCGTGCTCGCTAATTAAACCTTCTTGTACTTCACGGTCAAGTTCAGCAAGGCGCTGCCTTACAATTTGCGTATTGCTTAAACTATCTTGTTTTGCGTGGTTTTTATTGCGCAGCCATGGGAAAGCGACAATTAATAGAACAAGCGTAATTAAGCCTGAAACAATGATATAAAACTCAGACCAACTCATTCTTTCTCTCGCTCCAACATTTCATCTGCTTTAGCTAACTTAGCGGCCATATCTTCTGGTGGTGTTACCGATTTGCGGCTAATCACCACAATTAGGGCAATGAAAATAAACAAGACTGGACCGGCCCAAAGCCACAAGGTCGCAGCCGTAACCGGCGGTTGGTAATGTACAAAGTCGCCATAGCGTGACTTCATAAATTCAATCACTTCTTGCTCTGTTTTGCCTTGCTTTAGTAACGCGTACACTTTTCGGCGCATGTCATGGGCAATCATGGCGTCGCTATCAGCAATATTCTGGTTTTGACACATAGGGCAACGTAATTCGGCGGTAAGCTTTAAAAAGCTTTCACGCTGAGCCGGCGTATCGAAAGTAAACTTATCTTCAGCCGCACTTATCGAAAAAACACTAAACACAAACAGCAGCATAAAAACGCTTAGCGCAATGGCTTTAAAGGACCCGAGACCGTGGGAGGAAGTGTTCGATAACATAATTATTCCCCTCCTTGTACACGTGCGGTGCTCTGATTATTCTTTTCATTAAGCGTGTTCGACAATGTAGGCTCTAAGCCCATAACTGCATCCACATCTACCTTTTTGTCATTGCCTATTTTGCCAGATGCTTCTGCCACCAGCTTGTTATATAACGGACCAACTTTGGAGTTCCAAACACGCTCGTTAATATCGCCTATGTGGTGCATACGAATAATGCCTTCAGCGTCGATAACAAAGTGTTCTGGCGCGCCTGTTACGCCAAGGTCGAGCGACGTATCGCGATAGACATCAAAAATATTATACGCGTAAGGGTTACCGTAACGGCTGAGCATGTCGGTCACTTCTTGCTGAACACGGCTCAGTGTTTTTGTACCAAAGTCTGGGTCTAAGTCCTGATCAAAATACAAACCCACAATGTGAACGTTTTGCTCGTTCTTTAGCTGAGTGAGGTACGGCATCTCAACAGCGCAGGTCACGCACCATACACCCCATACATTTAATATGGTTACCTTGCCCTTTAAATCTTCAGGCGTATAGGTCACCTCTGGCTTCATCAGGTCTGGCAGAGAGAACGCAGGTAACGTCTTATCCTGAACCTGAGAATCTAGCTCTCTGGGGTCAGAAAAAAGCCCTTTAAACAGGAAAATAACCAGCAAAGAGAACAACACCAATGGAATAGCAACGAGTGGTGCTTTTTTCATTATGCGCCTCCTTTTACTGACGTATTTGATGAAGTGGATACTTGACCATGAGATTGCTCAGCGTCGTTCTCACTTTTCCCACCAAATACACGTTTTATCTTTTTTACCTTAGCCATACGGTAACGTTTGTCGCTAATAGAAAAGATACCGCCTATAGCCATAACCACTGCACCCGCCCATAGCCAGATGACAAATGGCTTAATATAAATTCGGATGGCCCATGCGCCATTGTCTAATGGCTCGCCCATAGCGATAAACAAATCCCTTGCGAGATTTGAGTGAATAGCGGCTTCAGTCATCGGCATACGCTGTACGATATACAAACGCTTTTCTGGCTCTAAATGCGCGATCAATTCACCGTCTTGATAAACGTCGAATACGCCTTTGTCCGCCTCAAAGTTCGGACCTTGAACTTTGACGACATCTCTAAAGCTAAAGTCATAACCGCCAAGAGAAACGTTATCGCCAATGTCCATGCGCACATCGCGCTCCATTTCGTAGTTTGAAACAAGGGTAATACCGATAATGCAGATAGCAAAACCCACATGGCCCAGTACCATGCCCCAATGACTTGGCGTAAGCTTGCGAAGTTTAGCTAGCACCGATGCATTGTCACTGCTACTTGATGGCATTGCCGATAGACGCTGCATCACCTCTTGCACCGTAGTGACTAAGATCCAAAACACCAACACCATGCCCAACACACCCATATAGGTTGGCTCATCATAGGCAAAGTTAACTAACACACCTGCACTTAACGCAATACCGCCAGCGATTAATAGCTGTTTTTGTAATTCACTGGCTTTTTGCTGTTTCCAGCGCGTAAGCGGCCCAAGACCTAGCATTAATACAAAGGGCACAATCAATAAGGTGAACATTTGATTGAAGAACGGAGCACCTACCGAAATACTGCCTAGGCCTAACTCTTTGTGTACAAGTGGCAATAGGGTACCCAACAATACAACCAGTGTTGCTGCGCACAAGAAGACGTTATTACCCATTAACAACACTTCACGGGAAAACGCTTGATAGCGGCCTGGGCTTTTAAGTGAAGCAGCACGCATAGCATAGAGCAGTAAACCAAAGCCACTAAGTACAATCAATATTCCCAGTATAAATAAGCCTCGGGTAGGATCGCTTGCAAACGAGTGTACCGAAACAATCACCCCTGAACGTACTAAGAAGGTGCCAAGTAAACTCAAACTAAATGCGGCAATAGCAAGCAGTACGGTCCACGACTTAAACGCCTTTCGCTTTTCGGTTACGGCTAACGAGTGCATTAGCGCAGTACCGACCAACCAAGGCATGAAAGAGGCGTTCTCTACTGGATCCCAGAACCACCAGCCACCCCAGCCAAGTTCGTAATACGCCCACCAGCTGCCTAGCGCAATGCCCACGGTGAGAAACGCCCAGGCAGAGATAACCCAAGGCCTTGACCAGCGTGCCCACGTTGAGTCTAGCTGACCTGAAATTAATGCTGAAATTGCAAAGGCAAACGCGACAGAAAAGCCAACATAGCCCATATAAAGCATAGGCGGGTGAATGATCATGCCAAAATCTTGCAGCAGCGGATTAAGGTCTCGTCCATCTACCGGGAAAAATGGCAGCATGCTGTTAAACGGGTTCGAGGTAAGCAGCATGAATAAGTAAAAACCGATGCCCACCATTCCCAATACCGACAGCACCCGTGCAACCATAGCAAGAGGAATACCTTTGCTGAATATCGCCACTGCTACTGTCCATATGGAAAGCATCAACACCCATAGCAGAAATGAGCCTTCGTGGCCGCCCCACACAGCGGTAATTTTATAATAAATGGGAAGTCGACTATTTGAGTGCTGTGCCACATAGGCCACACTAAAGTCATCGGTAACAAAGGCGTAGGTTAAGCACACATAGGCAATAAGCGTGAAGGTAAATAAGCCAATTGCCAGTGGTTTGGCCGTTGCCATTAACGCTTCGTGCTGACGGTGAGCCCCCCATAGCGGATAAACAGCCAATAATATAGAGAGCACTAGCGCAAGCGTGAGTGCAATATTTCCAATCTCTGGCACCATTATTTACTTGCCTCCGCTGCCGGTAGTCGACTCGTAGGAAGGCATATTGTCAGGTTTAACGTGCTTAATGCCCTTCATTTTTTCAGCAAGCTCAGGCGGCATGTATTCTTCATCGTGCTTCGCTAGTACTTCCTGCGCTTTAATATTGCTTGCACCAGTGAGTACTCCTGTTGCCACAATGCCCTGACCTTCGCGGAACAAATCAGGCAGGATCCCGGTATAAGTCACCGTCACCGTTGGACCAGTATCGATTAAGTCGAAGCTCACTGCTAAGCTTTCTTGATCCCTTTTCACACTACCCGGCACTACCATACCGCCTATACGAAGACGCTGGCCAACCTGCGGTTTCTGTCCATTTTTACCTTCAATGATCTCGCTCGGCGTGTAGAAAAGGTCAATACTGTCGTTTAGGGCGTAAAGCATCAGTCCAATTGCACTTACTATTAAAAAACCGATAATTCCCACTACGGCTAGTCGCTGCTTTCGTCTCGGGTTCATGCAACTCTCACTTCGAAAAAACTAATAAACGATAAAAAAGCAAATGAATGCTAAGTTCACTTTTCACATAAACACTAGGTGTTTTCTTGCTGTTGCTGACGCGCTTTTTTAATACGCGCTTTGCGTTCTTTTTCCACTACTACCTGCTTTAAAAGGTCGCGGTGTTTGCTAAAACTCTGAATAGCGATAATGCCCATTGCCAAAAACGTAACGCCAAACGAAAGCCATACATAAAACGCATAGCCGCCCATATTTAAAAAATCGGCAAAGGATTCAAACTGCATCTTAATTGCCCTCTTTTAAATTGGCGTTAGGTACGCTGCTGGCTTGTTTCGACACTTTCTCTGCTGCCAAGGCTTGTACCCAAGGTCTGTGCAACTCTCTAAGCACGATTTCATTACGTAAACGCACCGTAGTTACCGCGCCGATAAAAAACGCGAAGCCTAATAAGTTAATCAGCAGCGGCCACAGCATTTCAGGGGCAATCGAAGGATTGTCGAATTTACTGATGGTCGCCCCCTGATGCAACGTGTTCCACCACTCTACCGAATAGTGAATAATGGGGATATTTACTACACCTACAAGTGCCATTACACCTGCGGCTTTGCCCGCCTGTTGCTTATCTTCAAACGCACCGTACAGGGCAATCACCCCCATGTACAAAAAAAGCAGAATAAGCTCTGAGGTCAGGCGAGCATCCCATACCCACCAAGCGCCCCACATTGGCTTGCCCCAGGCGGCACCGGTAAACAGGGCAATAAAGGTCATTACCGCACCAATTGGTGCCATCGCAATCATGCTCATGTAAGCAGTGCGCCACTGCCAAACCATGCCCACCAA
Source organism: Alteromonas sp. V450 (assembly GCF_001885075.1). NCBI lineage: Bacteria > Pseudomonadati > Pseudomonadota > Gammaproteobacteria > Alteromonadales > Alteromonadaceae > Alteromonas > Alteromonas sp. V450. The sequence goes on along the minus strand of NZ_MODU01000004.1, from coordinate 4,310,437 downwards.
GGCTGCAATCGCCATTGCGACATAAGTGCCCATAGACAAAATGGCGCTAGGTACATGGATATAGATAATTCTAAATGAATCGCCCTGCTGATAATCTTGAGGCGCAAAGGCCAGCCCCCACACGGTGCCTATGCTTAAACACGTTAGAGCGCCAACCCAAAACCAAGGCTGTAAAGTTAAACAAAGCTGATAGGCTCGCTCTGTTTTTGCGTAGGGATGTAACCACTTCCACATTAGTTTTGACTCACTTTTAAAGAATATGCGATGGCAAACGGTGCCAATGCCGCAGCCAATAAAAGCATGGCGGCAATAATAGCAAGTTGCGCATGATAAGGTAATTGCAGTGCGGCAGAATCCACAGCCGACGTGGCAAATATCAGTAACGGTATAAAGACAGGGATAAGTAGTAATGCCAACAGCACCCCACCTTTTTGTAATCCAACGGTAAGCCCCACGGCGATGGCACCAACTAGAGACAGTAATGGTGTGCCCAGCAACAACGTTAAAACGAGCGCGATATACATATCGACCGTTAAATTCAAAAACATGGCTAGTAGCGGAGACAACAGCAATAATGGTACAAAGCTAACCAGCCAATGGGCAGCCACTTTTACCGCACTCACCGCTGGTAATGGCATACCAGAAAGCATGTACTGCTCTAGCGACCCGTCTTGGAAGTCATCGCGAAACAGCCTTTCCATCGCCATAAGCGATGACAAAATTGCCGCAATCCAAATTACCCCCGGACCAATGCGCTGAAGCGTGTCAGGAGAAGGGCTTACACCCAAAGGAAATAAAGTCACCACCATTAGTAAAAACATCAGTGGCTGCACCAATTCCGCTTTTTGCTTGAACGCGATGTGCATGTCGCGTTTAAAAATACCATGATAGAGTGTCATTAAAAGCGGTACTCCAGGTCAAATACGCGATGTTTGCCAGCGATTTCCGACAGTGGTTGATGCGAAGTGGTAACAATAAGACCACCGCGACTGACATGCTCTTTCATACTTGTTTCAAGTAAGTGAACCCCTTTTACATCAAGCGCGGTAAACGGTTCGTCCAATATCCACACCTTTGCGGGCTTAAGCCATAGTCTTGATAATGCCACACGACGCTGTTGACCTGCCGATAAATACCTAACAGGCACATCTTCAAGTCCAACTAATCCAACTTTTTCTAATACGTCAAAAAGCGTATTATCGGGTACCGATACTTTATGCTGTGATAGCCAGAACGATAAATTGTCTAAGGCAGAAAGGCTGCCGTTAGTCCCGCTCTTATGACCAAGATAAAAAAGATCTCGGTAGTAGCCTGATTTGTCTTCTGAGATATCTATTCCGTTGTACAATACTGCACCAGAATCAGGCGCACTTAATCCGGTTAAGATGCGCAACAGGCTGGTTTTTCCTGCGCCATTAGGGCCACGTAGATACAACAACTCACTGGCATTAACAACCAGCGAAAGCCCTTCAAAAAGGGTTCTATCTCGTTTGCTGCACGTTAATCCGCACGCCTCTAACACTAGCTAGCTTCTCCAACCTTAAATAGTGATTCAACAAAATGCCGCTAGTCTACCACATGAACGCTTTTTCGCAGTCGGGAATTCCAATTAAATATGATTTACTTCAATAACAAAGGATGTTTTGAAACGGAAGCGCTTTTATTTAAAAGGCCTTGTGTTTTAGGTGTTTCAGACCGGAGAGTTTGCGCTGTATATCTAATGATATTCTTGCCCTGACCTGCAATAGCAAGCGGGTTATTGAGCCATGTGGTAAACGGCAAACTTGTATAGAGTTCCCCTTTCAGTATCAGCCCCACATTTTTGCTATACTCGTTAAGGTATAGAAAAGTGCGGCGGTGCCGATACCTGTATTATGACCACATCTTTATCTTCTTTATTGGCAAACGCACTGAGTCAGTCAAATCACTCTGCGCTTCCACTCACCTCTTCACAAGCAAACTCAGGAGCTACCTTTATTTCTCAAGAAGGGGCAACTAGCGCCACCCCGAGCTCTGTAAACAACGCCTTGTCTCAGGCTGTAACTTTGAATAATGCCGCGAAAGTAATAATTGAGCGTTTACCTGAACGGGTTTTAGCGATAAGCATGGCAACTTCCGCGGCCCCCTCCTCGGTATTACAAACATTAAACACCGCACTTCCTGAGGCGGTAAACGCAACACTTAATAAATTAACGACAAGCAACGCACAACTTGCGTTTTTGCCTTCTCAACGCCCATCCGAATTGCGTATACCCGAATCAAAACTAACGAGTGCGGCATCCGAAGTGAGTGATAATCGCCAAACCCAATCGGCTGTTTTGCTATCCACATCAACCTCTGTTCAAAATGCGCTAATTTCAGAAAACGATAAAGTTGAATTAGTAAAAGCGCTAACACAAACACTTAAAGAGAATCACTCTGCTGTCACCCTCAAAGGTCAGCTATCGATATCAACCACCAGCGAGACCTTTGGGAAACTTATTCTTACCACCCCGAAAAACGAAAAGGTGTTGCTTAGCGATATTAATACCGAAGCGGTAAACAGCACCGGCACACGTGCGCTAAAAAAGCTGGTCGGTAAATCGGTATCACTAAGCTTGAGCCCTGCTGGAAGTGGCAATGTTTCCCTTCGTATTACACAAGCGTCGTCTCAGTTACACGCTCATCTTGATCCCGAGTCTAGTAAAATTAGCGTCAAAGGGAGTGCTTCAAGCAATGCAACGTCGTTCACGCAGCTAAAAGTAAGTACAAACTTACAGCAAAAGCTCATTGAAATTGGGTTAAAACAAGGTGGCGTTGCAATAGAACACCCCAACAGCAACCAAGAAAAATTAAATACTTTCGTTAACAATGTTGGTGCTAAACCGAATACTTTGAAAGCACTTTCCCTGTTAACGCTGTCAGGTAACAACTTATCTGCGCGAACCGCGTCTCACAATGCCCTCCTGCAAATACATATTTCAGAAGGCAAAAGTGGCGCTGCATTGTCGCCAACAAGTCAATCGGCCTCGCTTGCGATCCCCACGTTAACCATTGAACAGACAAAAAAGATAAACCTTGAAACGCTCCCTACCGTAACAGCCAAAGTAGTAGAAAGCGATGTAGTAAAAAGCCCTAACAAAGCATTTTTTAATAGCGAAAATATACAAGGAGATGCAGCGACGTCGTTAAAGGGCTCAGACGTGCACAAAGCCATTAGTACACTTTCTCGCGTTTTACTCAGTCAGACAGGGAGTACCAATGATGCCTTGGCCCGACTCATTGCCATTGTAGAAAACAAAGAAGCATCACCTAAGAACGTAATATCGACTGAACCAGCCACACAGATTGCATCAAAAATTGAAAATCAGTTGAAAGGGTTAGACGCATTAACAGCAAAGCCATCTAAACCCTCCATCTTAAAAGAGTTGTTTGTAGGGCCACCAAAACCAGCCCCCGAACACATCGGTTCACTCAATAAACATGTTGTTACACCACCGGTAACGTCGAATCATAGTGATTTAGCAACTACAGAAGCAGGCTTAGTTAAGAGCAACCCAATGAAACCTGCTATTGAATTTATTACAAAAACGCTTGGCGCCCGAACTCAGCTATCGTCGAAAGAATTGCTCAGCAGTGCATTTAGCAACCTCGTTCCGCAGTCCTCACTCAGCCAAAGCAAACCCAATACTGCTGCTCAACCTATCGTTGAGCCAAACATAATATTGGGCAATAACAAACCTATTCAAAATCATGCTAATGAACAGAAAGTAGATCTCAACACCATAGCGCGTGATATGAATGAACAAGGTTTAGCGCAACGGGTGAAGCAACTTGTCTTATCACAGGCGCTTGTAACAACGCCTCTTAACTTAACGTCTCCCGTTTCCCCCTCTAATTTTGTTCAAGGCTTAGTTGCATTAGTACAATTAGCGCTTGCGGGCCGAGCAATGCATCGACAACCAAGTTTAAAATCACAAATAGACTTACCCGAATCACTGGTTTCAAAAACATTGGTCAATATGGGGATTCCCGCACAACCAAGTAGAGCGATTCAAGAACTAACTCAGCTAGATCAAAGGCAACAGTTACTGGCTCAGCTAAAAATACTACTGAGTAATCATCAGCAAAATAAGGTGGCAAATGTAGAGAGTCGTATACAAGGGCAAGACAGCTTCTATTACATTTTCCCTTCGCTATCCCAACCTCAAAACCCCGTGGAGTTATTGATAAAGCGAGAGCAAAACAAGAAAGAAAACAAGCACGTGGAATCGAGCAGTAAAACGTTATGGAATGTCACTATGAAGCTTGACATAGGTGATAGTGGGCAAGTGTTAGCAAAATCAAAAATCGATAAAAACACCCTTTCAATCGACTTGTATGCTTCTAATGACGTCGTATTAAAGCGCATTGGCGACACACTGCCCTATTTACAGAAAAGGCTTACGTCACTCGGGCTTGTTGTTGAAAATACGAGCTATCAGCGCGGAAATATCCCTGACTCATTGAAGGTGCGTCCTCATCAGATTTTTGAAACAAGGGTGTAAAAGACCGTATATGACTGATTCGCAAAAGATTAAGCGTGCCATCGGACTTAAATACGATGGTGGCGACAAAAAAAACACTCCTAAAGTGGTATCTAAAGGGTATGGAGATTTAGCTGAAGCAATCATCGCCATGGCTGAAGAAACTGGCATTTTGATCCACGAAGACCCATACCTCAGTGAAGTATTGGGTGCGTTAGATGTTGGACAAGATATTCCTGAATCACTCTACTATGTCATTGCAGAACTGCTTGCATACTCTTATGTCCTACAAGGTAAAATCCCGCCAGGCTGGGAGGGGATCATCAAACGAATAGACTTCGATGTGTAGAACACTATTAACCTATCCCGCTATGAGCATAGTTACCATTGGCGGTGATACGCACTTTATATGTCTTTACCAATGAAAACAGCCCGCTAAAGCGGGCTGTTTTTTAGGTACTAAATCATATCTACCTTGTATTATCTGAACAGTACTTTTTCTTTGTTGAACCAGTATATGCAGAAATAAATAAGGCCGGCTGCAATCACCGCTGTTGATGTAAAGATCCCGAAAAGCGCGAAGTAATCCATCGTACCTTTGAACAGCTCTTTCATTGCAAGCGCTACATTAGTAAGCGGAACCCATACCCAGCCACCTTTGAGTTCTACCCCTGGCATCATAGCGATAATGACAGGAAAGATAACAACCATAATCAGTGAGCCCATATAGCTTTGCGCTTCTTTAAATGAGCGAGCATAAATTGAAAGTGATAGTAGAATAGCGGCGAATACTGCCACCACTGGTACCAACATTAAGAAAATCAGTAAGAAGTCGACAAGACCAATCATTGACATGATCTTAACGACAAACTCGACAGCCATTCCTTGTGACAATACCAGCCCCCATATAGCCATAGAGGAAACCGTAATAAGCGCGGTAATAATGCCCGCAGTTGCGATAGTAAAGAATTTACCCAGTACCAGTTTATGACGGTCCATTGGTGATATCAGCAATGTTTCAAGTGTTCCGCGTTCTTTTTCGCCCGCACCTAAATCAGCCGCAGGGGCCATGGCACCTTGAAGACACAATATGAAGATAAAATACGGCAGCATACCGCCTAAACGTTCACCCCATACTTCGCGGTCGTCTGCAACATTTTGCTTTTCTATTTTAATCGGTTTTAGCAGAGCTTCTTGCTGTGTTTCATCAAGGTTTAGCTGTGTAAACGCCGTCTGCTGAAAAGCATCTGTATATTCGTCAATGATCTCTGAAACACGCCCCATTACTTTGTTTAGCCCAGCATCGTTTAGATAAAGTTCAATTTTATGCTGCCCAGAGCGCAGAACATTACTGTCAAAAGTCTCGGGAATAACTAAAACAAAGTCTAGCGTTTCATTTTTAATAAGTTTTGCATAGTCACTTTCATCACCAATAGCAACCGATTCGAACTTATCAGAAGCATCGTTGAAAGACTGTACAATTGCAGGCGCATACGCTTCGCCAACAATCGCGTATTTCAGTATCTTATTTTCAGCTTTGTCTGCAGCGGAACTCATGAAAAAGAACGCAACACCGAAAATAGCAGGGAATAATAAAAGCGGTAAACCAATCATAAATATAATGGTTTTCTTATCGCGTAATAGCTCTTTGAATTCCTTTTTAAAGATTAACCACATTACCTGTCTCCTCAGAATCCATTGAAAGTGTTTTTAGGAAGCTCTTATGCATTTGTCCGCCTGAGAGTGCGCTAAAAGCAGCAAGCGAATCATTGAATACTGTTTCGCCTTGGTTAATAACCGTCACCTTATCGCAGAGGGTTTGCACTTCATCTAAGTGATGGGTTGAAAATATTACCGGCGTGCCCTTGTCTTTTAGTCGCTGGATGAATTCCATTACCGTACTTGTTGCCATTATGTCTAAGCCTGTTGTAGGTTCATCAAGCACAACCAATTCAGGTTCGTGAATTACCGCCCGTGCAATTGATACCTTTTGCTTCATGCCTGAAGAGAAGTTCTCGGCCCGTCTATCAAGAAAACTTTGCATATCTAGTAAGTCAGCCATCTCTTCAATACGCGCGTTTATCACGTCATGAGGAATACCATGTAATTCGCCAAAGTAGCTTATATTCTCTCGCCCGCTTAAACGGCCGTATAGCCCTGTTGAACTTGAAAGAAAGCCTATCTTCTTACGCGCAATATTGGGGTTAGAAAGCACATCTTCACCACTAATCATCACTTTACCGCTGTCGGGCTTAAGTGCTGTAGAGAGCATGCGCAGCGTTGTTGTTTTACCCGCCCCATTTGGACCTAGTAGCCCAAGTACTTGACCTTTTTCGCAAGTAAACGACACGTCCCTTACCGATTGGAAATAGCGACCTTTTAATCGTGGGTCTTTCTTTTCCTGTTCGCTAAGCTTTTTCGGGTTTTCTACCTCAAAGCGCTTAGCAAGGCCTGATATCTCAATCATTTCCCTTCCCTCTTATTTTTTTAAAACAGTTAAAACCGTTCATTATTGTTTTAGACAAGCGTCTTTTTTAACATGCCTCAGTTGTTCTGTAGCGTGCTACCTTCGACAGCAGTCTGAAGGTGGCAACAGCGTAATACGCTTTATGAAGCGTGTTCACAACAAAAAGGCTAATGCCTTCTTATGTCAGTAGTATCAATTTACCGTTATATATTACAGCATTCCTTGTTTTTATTTGTTGTACAAGTTTCAGCCTCACATTAAGTGTTAGTAAATATTTCTCAATATACCTTTTAACTAAGCCATAAAAAAACCCACCTAGCGGTGGGTTCTTAATATGCGGTTAAGCGCTAATTTTACTCAGGAAGCACATCGTCTTCTTGCTGAGGTATCGCTTCCTCTGCTTTCATTGTTTTAGAAAGCAAAAGTTCTTGGCGGATCTTGGCTTCAATCTCGTTTGCGATCTCAGGGTTCTCTTTCAAGAACTTCATCACGTTCGCTTTACCTTGACCAATGCGGTCGCCCTTGTAGCTATACCAAGCACCCGCTTTATCAACTAGCTTTTGCTTAACACCAAGGTCGATAAGCTCAGCTTCTTTGCTAATACCTTCGCCGTAGCGGATCATAAATTCAGCTTGCTTAAACGGAGGTGCAACTTTATTTTTCACTACCTTAACGCGAGTTTCGTTACCAACTACCTCGTCGCCTTCTTTTACTGCACCAATACGGCGAATATCTAGACGAACAGAAGAGTAGAACTTAAGCGCGTTACCACCGGTTGTAGTTTCTGGGTTACCAAACATAACACCAATCTTCATACGAATTTGGTTAATGAAGATACACAGTGTATTTGAACGCTTGATGTTTGCAGTTAGCTTACGCAACGCTTGCGACATTAGACGCGCCTGAAGACCTACGTGAGAATCCCCCATGTCACCTTCAATTTCAGCTTTAGGTGTAAGCGCCGCTACCGAGTCAACAATAACAACATCTACCGCACCCGAGCGTACAAGCATGTCACAAATTTCTAGCGCTTGCTCACCAGTATCCGGCTGAGATACCAATAGTTCGTCAATGTTTACGCCTAGTTTCTCAGCGTATACAGGGTCTAGGGCGTGTTCCGCATCAACGAAAGCACAGGTTTTACCCTTGCGCTGCGCTTCAGCAATAACTTGAAGTGTTAGCGTGGTTTTACCTGATGATTCTGGCCCGTAGATTTCAACAACACGTCCACATGGCAAACCGCCTATACCTAGAGCGATATCAATGGTAAGTGAGCCAGTAGAAATCGCTTCAATATCCATGGCTTGGTTATCGCCTAAGCGCATGATTGCACCTTTACCAAATTGCTTTTCAATTTGGCCAACTGCGGCGGTTAAAGCTTTTGATTTGTTATCGTCCACGTATGTATCCTCTAGGATTTGCGGTTAAATTCTGCATTGGTGTTTTCCATATCTTGTATGAAATTACCAAATAATGATCACATTCTATACTGTACAAGCATACAGTTTCAACCCGTGTTTTTAATTTTCACTCAACATTTTAATTAACTGAGTAATAGCAAAGCTAATAGCGTGTTGACGAACCTCGTCGCGATTGCCGCTGAAAACCTGTTTGATTTGCACTTCGTGCTCCCCACACAAAAAGCCAAACCACACAGTGCCCACCGGTTTTTCTTCGCTGCCACCGCCAGGGCCGGCAATGCCGCTAACCGTTACAACAAGTTGCGCTCCGCTATTGCGGCGCACGCCGTCTGCCATTTCAATTACCGTTTGCTTCGACACCGCGCCGTACTCTTTTAACGTCTGTTCTGTTACGCCTAGTATGTTTTTCTTTGCGTCATTAGAGTACGTTACCCAGGATTGGTTAAACCAATCAGAACTGCCAGCCACGCTGGTAAAGGCAAAAGCGACTCCACCGCCTGTACACGACTCAGCGCTTGATACAGTCCAACCTTTTTCCCTTAGTGCGTCGCCTAACACCTGAACTTGCGCAGATAATGCGCTATCAAGCATTAAAGGGGTGGCGTTTGCTGTCAAATCAGTTGAAAATGTTGTGCTCATTTGGATATACCTAATTACACCTGTTGTGCTTTATCAGATCTTCGCTTGATCTTAGTGGGCGTGAGTTTATCATTTATTGTCCCCAACAGGCATTAAACCCAGCAACAAATTCGCAGAGGCATTTTTTGGAATCACATACTCCTATGATGCGCCAATACCTGACTATTAAGGCGCAGCATCCGAATATTTTACTGTTTTATCGCATGGGCGACTTTTATGAGTTGTTTTACGACGATGCCAAAAAAGCTGCTGAATTACTGGATATTTCATTAACAGCCAGAGGAAAATCGGGTGGTGAACCTATTCCTATGGCGGGTGTGCCTTATCATGCGGTAGAAAGTTATCTGTCGCGCTTAGTGAAAATGGGTGAGTCAGTAGCCATTTGCGAGCAAGTTGGCGACCCAGCCACCAGTAAAGGCCCTGTTGAGCGCGCGGTACAACGTATTGTTACGCCCGGTACAGTCACCGACGAAGCGCTGTTAGAAGAACGTCGCGATAATATTCTAGCCGCCGTTTGTGGTCACAGTATGCACTATGGCCTGGCAACCCTAGATGTTACCAGCGGTCGTTTTGTTGTATTTGAATGCGACAGCGATGAAAGCTTACTTGCTGAAATTCAGCGCATTAACCCAGCCGAACTACTCTATCCCGAAGGATTTGAAAGCTTAGCATTGGTTGAAAACCGCAAAGGGCTTAGACGCCGTCCTGAATGGGAATTCGACATTGATACCGCCGCCGAGCAATTAAACGCGCAGTTTGAAACCAAAACATTAGATGGGTTTGGAATAAAAGGCGTTACAAAAGGCCTAGGCGCAGCGGGCTGCGTTTTACAATATGTAAAGGATACCCAGCGCACTGCTCTGCCTCACATTCGACGCATTCAGACCGAACAGCAAGACAGCCGCGTGCAGCTTGATGCCGCCACCCGCAGGAACCTAGAACTTACCCATAATTTGTCGGGCGGCCAGGAAAATACGCTGTTTAGCGTGATGGATACCACCACTACGGCAATGGGTAGTCGTATGCTGCAGCGCGTTATTCACTCGCCTTTAACCGATCAACATGAACTTCACAGCCGCCTAGATGCTGTTGAAACGTTTATTAATGACGACCCTGAAGATATTCGCACTGCGCTCAAACACATTGGTGATATAGAACGTATTATGGCGCGATTGGCCCTTCGTTCAGCGCGGCCGCGGGACTTTGCTCGCCTAAAAAATGCGTTTAATGCCCTGCCTGACTTACAAGATGCTCTAGCGCGGTTCGATACCGGCCAAATCAGAAGTATTAGCGCAACCATTGGCACTTACCCCGAGCTTCAAGCCCTGTTAAACGATGCCATTATCGATAACCCACCAGTGGTAATACGCGATGGCGGCGTAATTGCCGAGGGCTACAACGCCGAACTTGATGAATTGCGTAAGCTATCACAAGGTGCTACCGACTACTTAGACGCTATGGAACAACGTGAGCGCGAGCGCACGGGCATTTCTACGCTAAAAGTGGGCTACAACAAAGTTCACGGCTTCTTTATTGAAATTAGCCGTGCAAACAGTGCATTGGCGCCCGCTGAATATATTCGAAGACAAACCCTTAAAAATACTGAGCGGTATATAACACCAGAACTTAAAGAGCACGAAGATAAAGTGTTGAGCAGTCAAGGCGCTGCACTTGCTCTTGAAAAGCAGCTTTATGAAGCCTTGTTCGACAGCTTTAGCCCACACTTAAATAACTTAATTGAAACCGCCGCTGCGCTTGCCAAGCTTGACGTGCTGTGCTGTTTTGCCGAACGGGCAGTCTCCCTTGATTGGTATCGACCTAACTTGAGTCAAGAATGTGCGCTTACCTATGATGCCGGTCGCCACCCTGTGGTTGAGAATGTAATGAAAGACCCCTTCATTGCTAACCCGCTTCAGTTAGACACAGAGCGCCGTATGCTGATTATTACTGGCCCGAACATGGGCGGTAAGTCAACCTATATGCGCCAAACCGCGCTCATTGCATTATTGGCCTGTATTGGCAGTTTTGTGCCTGCAGAAAATGCACACATAGGAAAACTTGATCGCATCTTTACCCGTATCGGTGCATCAGATGATTTAGCCTCTGGTCGCTCTACCTTTATGGTTGAGATGACAGAAACGGCGAACATTCTAAACAATGCCACAGAAAATTCGTTGGTATTAATGGATGAAATAGGCCGCGGTACCAGTACCTATGACGGATTGTCACTAGCGTGGGCATGCGCAAGTTATTTAGCAAAACAGCTGAATGCTTATACGCTTTTTGCCACGCATTACTTTGAACTAACTGAACTTCCAGAAACCCAAAGTGGTGTAGTGAATGTACATTTAGATGCAATGGAGTTTGAAGATACTATACGCTTCATGCATACCGTATCAGAAGGCGCGGCGAGCAAAAGCTTTGGTTTACAGGTTGCCCAACTTGCAGGCGTACCTAAAGCAGTAATAAAAGCGGCGCAACAGAAGCTTGCGGTGTTGGAATCATCACACCTTATGACCAGCACGGAAGATGGATCAGAGAACGCCAACGATGAGGCTTTTGTAGCGAAGACCTCAGCAAAAGGTGCAAATAAAACAAGCGCATCAGGTAAAGCTCCATCAAATACCAAAGGCCAAGCTGAAATGCTGTTCCCTGATAAGCCACACCCGGTAGTAGAGGCCCTTGAAAACTTATCACCCGATGAGCTATCACCTCGTCAAGCACTAGACCTTATCTACACCCTTAAGCGCTTAAGCCAATCTTAAACCAAGCTTAGGCGCGTATAAATTGCGCATCATGTGGGCAAATTGATTGTCTGCCCACATGATTTTGCGTATACTATCGCCCCGTCCAAAGTGTAGCTGGTTTTGTTCTAAACTCAGCCTATATTTACCATACAACCCAAACGTTCTAGGTTTCGCATGACAAATTATATTTTCGTCACCGGTGGTGTAGTTTCATCGCTAGGTAAAGGTATTGCTGCAGCATCGTTGGCCGCAATTCTGGAAGCTCGCGGTCTCACCGTAACCATGTTAAAACTCGACCCTTACATCAATGTCGACCCGGGCACTATGAGCCCTATCCAGCATGGTGAAGTATTTGTTACCGATGACGGCGCTGAGACCGACCTTGACCTTGGTCACTACGAGCGTTTTATTCGCACCCGCATGACCAAGCGCAACAACTTCACTACCGGCCGTGTATATGAAGAAGTGTTAAAGCGCGAGCGTCGCGGTGATTACCTTGGTGCAACTATTCAGGTTATCCCTCATATCACCAATGAAATTAAGCGCCGCGTAATTGAAGGTGCTGAAGGTCACGATGTGGCTATTGTTGAAGTGGGCGGAACCGTAGGTGACATCGAGTCACAACCTTTCTTGGAAGCTATTCGTCAGCTTGGTACAGAAGTAGGCCGAGAACGCGCTATGTTTATGCACCTAACGTTAGTGCCTTACATGCCAGCATCAGGCGAAGTAAAAACTAAGCCTACGCAGCACTCGGTAAAAGAGCTTCGTTCGATTGGTATTCAGCCAGACATTCTCGTTTGTCGTTCAGTAGGTGCATTGCCGGCTAGTGAGCGCTCGAAAATCGCCCTATTCACAAACGTTGCTGACAAAGCCGTTATTTCACTTAAAGACGTAGACAGCATCTACCGCATTCCAGCGGCGCTTAAAGCGCAAGGTATGGATCAGCTAGTAGTAGACCGTTTTGGTCTTGATTGTAAAGAAGCAGACCTATCTGAGTGGGAACAAGTGCTGTATGCAGAGTCTAACCCAACAGCCGAAGTAAACATCGGTATGGTAGGTAAATACGTTGAGTTACCAGACGCCTATAAGTCAGTTAACGAAGCGCTTAAACACGCTGGCCTTAAAAACCGTCTGACTGTGAACATCCACTATGTAGATTCACAAGACGTGGAAAGCAAAGGTACTCAGATTTTAGAAAAACTGGATGCTATCTTAGTACCTGGCGGCTTTGGTGAGCGCGGTATAGAAGGCAAAATCGCAGCAGCCCGTTATGCTCGAGAGAACAAAGTCCCTTACCTTGGCATTTGCTTAGGTATGCAGGTAGCGCTTATCGAGTACGCGCGCAATGTTGCAGGTATGGAAAATGCGAACAGTACTGAGTTTAACCCCGAAACACCTTATCCGGTTGTAGGCCTAATCACTGAGTGGTTAGATGCCGCTGGCACTACGGAAACTCGTACAGAAAACTCAGATCTTGGCGGTACCATGCGTCTAGGTAGTCAGCTATGTCACCTTATTGAAGGTACAAAAGTGCATGAGATGTATGGTAATGCCGAAATTTATGAGCGTCACCGTCACCGTTACGAAGTGAACAACAACCTGCGTGACCAAATTGAAGCAGCGGGATTAAAGGTAAGTGGTTTGTCCACTGACAAGCGACTTGTAGAAGTGGTGGAAATCCCTGATCATCCATGGTTCATTGCGGGCCAATTCCACCCTGAGTTCACATCAACTCCTCGGGATGGACACCCATTATTCACTGGTTTCGTTGCTGCGGCAGGAAAATACCAGAAAGAAAATCACTAATTTCTAATAAAAGGGGTGCTCTCTCCCGTTGCACCCCATTCAATTGTTGAGGAAAAAACATGGCGAAAATTAGTCGCATTATCGGACGCGAAATCTTAGATTCACGCGGAAACCCTACCGTAGAAGCAGATGTATACTTAGAATCAGGCGTAATGGGCCGTGCTGCAGCACCATCTGGTGCCTCTACTGGTAGCCGCGAAGCACTAGAGCTACGCGACGGCGACAAGTCTCGTTACCTAGGTAAAGGTGTAACAAAGGCAGTTGCAGCAGTTAACGATACCATCGCGCCTGCACTTATCGGCAAAGACGCACTAGCGCAAGCTGATATCGACGGCATCATGATTGACCTTGATGGCACAGAAAACAAAGAAACTCTTGGTGCGAACGCAATTCTTGCAGTTTCTCTAGCTGTAGCTAAAGCGGCTGCGGCGGAAAAAGGCGTAGCGCTTTATGAGCACATTGCAGACCTAAACGGTACATCTGGCCAATACTCTATGCCAGTACCTATGATGAACATCATCAACGGTGGTGAACACGCTGACAACAACGTAGACATTCAAGAGTTTATGGTACAGCCTGTTGGCGCGAAGAGCTTTAAAGAAGCACTACGTATGGGTGCTGAAATCTTCCACGCTCTTAAGAAAGTACTTTCGGCTAAAGGCCTTAACACAGCAGTTGGTGACGAAGGTGGTTTTGCGCCTAACCTTAGCTCAAACGCTGAAGCGCTTGCAGTAATCGTAGAAGCCGTTGAAAACGCTGGCTACAAAATGAATGAAGACATCACCCTTGCATTAGACTGCGCGGCGTCTGAATTCTATAAAGAAGGCAAATACGTACTATCTGGTGAAGATAAGAGCTTCGACTCAGAAGCGTTTGGCGATTACCTTGCAGAGCTTTCTTCACAATACCCAATTGTATCTATTGAAGACGGCCTGGACGAAAGCGACTGGGACGGCTGGGCAAGCCTAACTAAGAAGATTGGTGACAAAGTACAGCTAGTTGGTGACGACTTGTTTGTTACTAACACTAAAATTCTTAAGCGCGGCATTGATAACGGTATTGGTAACTCAATCCTTATCAAGTTCAACCAAATCGGTTCACTAACTGAAACGCTTAACGCGATTAAAATGGCGAAAGACGCAGGCTTTACTGCGGTTATCTCTCACCGCTCTGGTGAAACTGAAGATGCGACCATTGCCGACCTTGCAGTAGGTACAGCAGCAGGTCAAATCAAGACGGGGTCACTATGTCGTTCTGACCGTGTTGCTAAGTACAACCAACTTCTTCGCATTGAAGAAGCGCTAGGTGACGCAGCGACTTATAAAGGCCGTAGCGAAATCAAAGGTCAATAAGCGTAAACTTAACCTAGTTTAATCATTTTTAAAAAGGCACCGGCGTACCGCGCGGTGCCTTTTTTGTATGCAATAGATTAACTTTTACTTGCTCATGGTGTTTAGCACACCGTTTGATTGTGCATAAAAAAAGCCCTGACGTTTGTCAGGGCCAATGCACACATCACAACCACACCATGTGATCTTAGAGTTTATTGCCGCATGCTGCGGATATTAATTTAGAATCGGTAATTGGCGCCTACCGTAATTCTTCGGTCGGTCAAGCCTTGGAAGCATAGGAGCGCACCATCGTTAACACAGTACTGCTCCACCTCAGATTCTGTAATGTTTACCGCTTCCACACCAATGTTTAGATTCTCGTTAACATCATAAGTTACACTTGCATTAAGCTGACCACGATCCGCTTGTACTGCTGGGAACCCCCATGGGAAGCTCGATGTACTGCCGAAGTCATCTGTACGATATGCCTCGCGCCAGGTATAACGCATGCGAGCTGATAAACCATATTTTTCATAGTAAAGCGTTATGTTGTATGCGTTCTCTGATAAATTCAGCAAGCCTTGAACGGCAGTGACTTCTTCATCGCTACCTGTCGTTGCTTTGAAAACACTTCCGGCTCGAGAAGTGGCTTTATTCACTTCCTGACCACCCGAGAACTCTTGAATGGTATAGTTTGCTAACACACCAAATCCTGAAGCCCAGCCTAGTTCCGATTCGAAGCTTGATAAATCATATTGAACAGCAAACTCAATACCTTTTTGCGTTGTTTCTGCCGAATCATTAATTTTTGTTTCTGTTCCTACACAGACACCCGTACCAAGCTCAGGGCCAAACACGTTAATGTCTGCGATAGGGTTAAAAATACCACCACCTTCGCAAGGGTCGGTTAAGTCTCGATAACCCGTTACAGGATCTTCAACAGGCGATACGATTTGGTCAACGAATAGGTTTTTACGCGTTTTGTGGAAAATGCCTACGCTAAACACACTTGCTTCAGCGAAATACCATTCAGCAGCCAAATCATAAGATGTCACTTCTTCTGGCTGCAAATCAGGGTTACCAAAAGAAACATTCGGATTGGGGCTCGTACTAAACGTAAACGAAGTAGAAAGGTCATCAAAATTAGGTCTACGAATATCTTTACCCGCACCAAACCTTACTACTACGTCATCTGCAACGTCAGCCACAATATTCAATCTAGGTAAGAAGAAGTTGTAATCTGATGTTGAGCTTATTCGAGACACAAGGTCGCCATCTGGGCCTTTTGTTACCGAGTTACCTACTGAGTCTATATCAGTTTGTACATATCTCGCACCGAAGTTGCCTCTGAACATCTCATATTCAAAATTTGCTTGAGCATAGAGCGCGTGCGTTGTTTCCTCTATATCAAAAAAGCCTGACGAACTAGACGTAGGGACAGAAAGGGTTTTACTTGAGCCATGGGTCTCCATTGCATTTTGGAGCACTTCAAGCACGTAATCAGGATTAGAAGAAACGAGCTCAGGATCGATAAGTAAAAAATCTTTTACGTATAACTCTCGACCATCAGCATCATTAAAGTTGTCGGGCCCAGCTACAAGTACTTCTGAAAATAAGTTTCCTCGTGGGCTATCAGCCATTGTCCTATTGCCAACGCTAGTACCTACTTCTTGCATCATGCTACTAGACTTGCTGTAGCGATAACCAAAGTCGATAGATGTGATAGCTGTATCAACAAAATAAGTTAAATCAACCCTAAACGCATCTTCAGAGTTTTCTACTTGGTCTCGACCGATATTAACATCGCGTAATACAACGTTTGCAGGATCCAATAGCTGTTCTGCTGTGGGTGCTAAGTCTGCCCCTTCAGCAATGCCGAATGTCAAAGCGCCACCCGTTAAGTCATATTCAAATGGAACGCTGTTGTCATTACCCCCTCCGGCATCAAGTGGCGCATTGGGGTTAATAAAGTTAAGTGTCGTGTTAAAGCTTGGTGTAGTAGTGTCTGATGAGGATGATGCCACTTCAGCAAATACGCTCCATTTTTCACCCTGCCATTCACCACCTAAGCGGAAAATTTCACTTTTCGTCACACGTGAATTTGTATCACTTGAAAAGCGCAGGTTAGGATCATCATCATCGTTTTCAAGATCGACAGGGATAACACCGCGAAGTGCTGCTTTAATCGACCCTAGATTTGTGCCACCTAAAGAACCAAAATCGATGGTTTCAAATTCATCTGGTACAGATACATCATTAAGTGCACTTACGCCTGATGCCTGAACACGCGAGCTCTCTTGTAAACGTTCTTGATCATTGATAATTGCGTCAAAGAAGAACTTAGTATTGTCGTTAGGCGCCCACTCAATAGTGCCTACGAGGTTTTTTGTTTCGTATTCGAAGTTGTCGTAATCTTGAACAAAGAATTGAATAGGTAAAAAGTCAAAAGACTGAGCACTTGCAACACCGCTGTCTGATGCAATTAAGTTATCTCTGTCTGCTCGAGGACGAAATGCCGTTACGTCTTGTTGTGCATAGCTACCACTAACGACAACACCAATAGTACCGTGTTCGGTATCCCAGTTGTCACCAAACGTACCCGAGATTCGAGGTTGAAAGTTACTATCAGTCGTTAAACTACTGTTTTCACCCTGAACGCGAAACGCCGCGAGCTGTTCACTAAGCTGTAAAGGTCGAATAGTCTTAAGGTTAATTGTGCCACCCACTGAACCTTCAATGGTTTTGGCATTGGGCGATTTAGTCACTTCCAAGCCTGCAATAATGGCGGCGGAAACATCTTCAAAATCAATACCGCTTCGTCCCGCGCCAGAGCCTACGGTTGAAACACCATTGATTTCTGTTCGGTTAGCATCGGTACCACGAATTTGGACGCCCGTACCAACGCCAGCTTCCCGTGTAATCTGTATACCGGTAATATTTTCCAACACTTCAGCTAAATTTTGGTCAGGCAACTTACCAATATCTTCGGCTTCTATCACTTCCACTAGATTATTTTGGTATCGCTTTTCGTTAAGCGCACTGGCAAGTGAGGCTCGGATGCCAGAAACTTCAATTACTTCAACATCTTCTTTCGATTTTTGCTGCTCTTGCGCGCTTGTCGGTGCCGTTAAACTGAATGCAGAAGCTGACAGCATCGCAAGGGTGATTTTTGATAATTTGTGTCCCATGTGTGTTTCCTTGTTAAGGATTTAGAGATAACCAACAAGCTCATCCCTTACCACTTAATTGATTGCAACATACTCCGCCTCGCAAAAAGGTCTTACAGTTAATTTACAAGGTCGTTACAAAAGTAAGACAACTTGTAACATTGGTCAACACAAAAATACAAATTATTATTGAATAATTAGTACCATTTGGCATTACCAAAACATATTACAAACTTCAAAAAAACACACAAAATATGATTTGTCGTTGCAAAACAGCGAGTTATTAAAATAAATAAAAATTTAAAGGTACTAACCATTGACAAAAACCACATAGCCAAATGCAAAAATTGGTAATACACACCTATTGGCAAATAGTTTTAATTAGGAGTACGAAAAGGTTTTCTTAACTGAATATGGTAGTTTTAGTCAATTCTTGATACGGTTAATTATCGTTCTAATATTTAGCTTGATTGGTAATGGCTTCAGAGAAAACCACTTCTCGAACTCAATGCGGTTTTTTTAGTGAATCGGGAGAGTTAGGCGGCGATCACGCTCGGTTCACTGAAATTTGTACAGCGCTTTACGAAAGAGCGCTTTTTGCCCTTTCACACGCTGATACAGCTAACACATCCTTATTGCAGCGTCGGTTAGGTGGCCTGCCTTATCATGTAAGGAGTGTGGCCCGCTTTATGGTTTCGCAAAATCAAACGACCTCCCCGCTCCATGTAGATACTCATAATGGAAGTTGGATGTCTAAACAACCAGCGAAGTGCCCAGGGCTGAAGAAAGACGAACAAGCATGCACTAATTGGTATCGAAAACACGCGGAATACGGACTTGTAGTGCCCGTGCTTATAGAAAGCCTGGAAGGTTTTACTATAGAACTTGACTCGATTGACATGTTCAGTCACGAACGAGGGCAAGTTCACCTCAACAAGAGCGGCTGGTTTTATTGTAACGGTAATCCTACCGCCCCTCATTCGCAAGCGGACACACCCACCCTGCTTACAACAATGAAGCATACGCTTCTTAAACCAACGAAAGCCATTTTAATGAGTGCATGTTGCGGCCACGTGTGGAGCCACAAAACGAAAAGCTCTCCTCGTTCGCTGTCGATAAGAGAAATGCGCCTGAGTACAGAGATCAATTGGAAGACATTCACATTGCCAATCAAAAAGTGAATAAAAAACCGATTTAGTTAAATATATTCCCATAAAAAAACAAATCAAAAAGAAGCAACATTAGTACATACATCCTAATAAAAGTTTAACTCTTCTGACTTCACGGCGAATTCGCACTGTTTTACGAATTATCTAGTTCTTTCGCACAGAAAATTAGGATAATCATCCTAAATAACTAAAAAATGTGATTTATACATCAAAAATATACTCATTATTGTAAACAATGGTTGACCTCTTCATGTCACATGGGTACATTGTGGCCATCAACTTGGTCAGCAAAGAAAAATCGGCAAATGCGTATTCGTTTTCTTCTTCTATCTCTACTCCTTATGGCAGCAAGACTGCACGGGTAGATTGCGACCAGCGATTTAATTTCACAAAAACCCGTGCAAAGCACGGGTTTTTTTTTAACTATTCAACTGAGAGAGCGTCATGACAAATCAAGTGAAGATCTTTGATACCACATTGCGAGACGGTGAGCAGGCCTTACCTGCAAGCCTAAGTGCCAAAGAGAAACTACAGATCGCACTGGCGCTCGAGCGATTAGGCGTTGATATTATTGAAGCAGGTTTTCCGGTATCTTCGCCGGGCGACTTTCGCTCTGTACAAATGATTGCCAAAGAGGTGAAAAGCTCGATTGTTTGTGGCTTATCTCGCGCGTTGCCAGGTGATATCGATGCCTGTGGTCAAGCGTTGAGCGTTGCAGAACAGTTCCGAATTCACACTTTTATCGCTACATCTGAAATCCACGTGGGTGCCAAGCTTCGCAAGTCTCAAGACGAAATTGTCGAGATGGCGGTAAAAGCAGTTAAACACGCTAGGCAATATACCGATGACGTAGAATTTTCGTGTGAAGACGCCGGTCGAACCCATATCGATTACTTGTGCCGAATGGTTGAAGCCGCTATTAGCGCTGGCGCGACGACGGTAAATATTCCAGACACTGTAGGCTACACCACGCCTACAGAGTTCGGCGGTATTATCCAGCAATTATTTAATCGCGTTCCCAACATCGACAAAGCGACAATCTCCGTTCACTGTCACAACGACTTGGGCTTAGCCGTTGCAAATTCATTGGCAGCCGTTGAGCAAGGCGCCAGACAAGTAGAATGCACGATTAACGGTATTGGCGAGCGTGCCGGTAATGCATCGCTTGAAGAAATTGCCATGATCTTACAAACCCGTAAGAACATGTTGGGCTTTGAAACTAACATTAATTCGACCGAAATATCGCGCACATCTAAGCTAGTCAGCCAGCTTTGTAATATGCCGGTTCAATCAAACAAAGCGATTGTTGGCGCTAACGCGTTTAGCCACTCATCCGGTATTCACCAAGATGGTGTATTAAAAGCGCAAAATACCTATGAAATTATGACCCCTGAAAGTGTGGGCATTAACAAGAACAACTTGAACCTAACCTCTCGCTCTGGCCGCCATGTAATCAAGCACCGCTTAACTGAGCTTGGTTATAAGGCTGAAGACTACGACTTAGAAGCAGTGTATGACGCCTTTTTGAAGCTAGCGGATAAAAAAGGTCAAGTATACGACTACGACCTTGAAGCATTATTGTTCTTCGATAAGCAAAAGCACGACCAAGCACACTTCCAGTTGCTTTACCTTCAAGCAAACTCAGGCCGTGAAATAATTCCGAGCGCCACCGTTAAAATGAAAGTAGGTGCTGAGGAAATTACCCAATCAAGCATTGGAAACGGCCCGGTAGATGCGGCTTATAAGGCCATTATGTCTATACTTGGTCACGAAGATTTAGAAGTTGTCGACTTCAAACTAGATTCAAAAGGTGAAGGTGCCGACGCTTTAGCCCAGGTTAGCGTTATCGCCACATATAAGGGCCGCCGATTCCATGGGATTGGCCTTGCTACTGATATTGTAGAAGCCGGCGTTAAAGCCCTTATCTTTGTATTAAACAACACATATTTGGCCGATCAAATTGATCAGCAAAAAAATCAACAAGAACGCGTTGCAGGAGTATAAATGAGCCAGTATTCAATTGCCGTATTAGCCGGAGACGGTATCGGCCCAGAAGTTATGCAGGAAGCCAATAAGGTTTTAGATGCTGTTGAAAAGAAATTTAGCGTTACCCTAAACCGTACTGCATATCCTGTGGGTGGCTACGCCATTGATACGGAAGGCGAAGCGCTCCCTTCAAAAACGTTATTGGGTTGCGAGCAAGCCGATGCAATTTTGTTTGGCAGTATCGGTGGCCCTAAGTGGGACACCTTGCCGTTAGAGCAACGTCCTGAGCGAGCTGCACTGCTTACCCTTCGCAGCCATTTTGACCTGTTCAGCAATTTACGGCCAGCTCGCATTTACCCGGGCCTTGAAAGCCTGTCTCCCCTTCGCGAAGACATTGCTAAATCAGGCGTCGACGTTTTAGTAGTTCGCGAATTAACCAGCGGAATCTATTTTGGTCAACCAAAAGGCCGTGAAGGTGAAGGCGAAGAAGAGTTCGCCTATGACACTATGCGCTACAGTAAGCGTGAAATTCGCCGTATTGCGATTGCGGCATTTGAAGCAGCGCAGAAGCGTCGCGGTAAAGTGACGTCGGTAGACAAAGCTAACGTACTGGTAACCAGTCGTTTGTGGCGTGAAATTGCTGAAGAAGTCGCAAAAGATTATCCCGATGTAGAGCTAGACCACATCTATATCGACAACGCCACTATGCAGATTATGAAGAACCCAGCGCAGTTTGATGTAATGCTGTGTTCGAACCTATTTGGCGATATCGTTTCTGATGAATGCGCCATGATGACAGGCTCTATGGGATTGTTGCCATCGGCAAGCATGAACGAAGAAGGCTTTGGCCTATATGAGCCAGCAGGCGGTTCAGCCCCTGATATTGCCGGTCAAGGCATTGCTAACCCTATCGCACAAATTTTATCAGCCGCCATGATGCTGCGTTTCAGCATGAACTTGAATGATGCTGCCGACGCTATTGAAAAGGCAGTAGTGGCAACGCTAGAAGCAGGTGTACTTACAGGCGAGTTACTTCCTTCTGACAAACGCAGCCAAGCGGCAAGCACGTCACAAGTGGGCGATGAAATCGTTAAACAATTAATGGCGCAGGAGTAAAACAACCTCATGGCCAAGACCTTATATGACAAAGTGTGGCAAGCCCACATTATTGACCAAATCGGTGAAGACAGCTTAATTTATATCGACCGTCACTTAATTCATGAAGTAACGTCACCTCAGGCATTCGCTGGCCTTAATGAAAAAGGCCGTAAAGTACGACGCCCTGATCGCACGGTTGGCACCATGGATCACAGCATTTCAACCCGTTCACTGGCAATTGATGCCTGTGGTCCGGCGAATGCGCTTCAGCTACAAACCTTGGCAAAAAACTGTGAAGAACACGGCATTCAGCTATTTCCAGTTGGCCACCAGAAGCAAGGTATTGTGCACGTTATGGGCCCTGAATTAGGTCTAATTCAGCCTGGTATGACGGTGGTGTGTGGTGACTCACACACTGCAACCCACGGTGCATTTGGTGCGCTGGCATTTGGTATTGGTACCTCTCAGGTAGAGCATGTATTGGCAACGCAAACGTTGAAACAAAGCCGCGCGAAAAGCATGCTTATCAACGTAAATGGCAAGCTTCCTGTTGGTATTACCGCAAAAGACATTATTCTTGCCATTATCGGCAAAATTGGCCACGCCGGCGCTACTGGCCATGTCATTGAATATGCAGGTGAAGCTATCCGCGGTTTAAGCATGGAAGAGCGCATGACGGTGTGCAACATGAGTATTGAAGCTGGCGCGAAAGCTGGTCTTGTTGCACCAGACGAGAAAACCTTCGCCTACCTTGAAGGCCGTGAATACGCACCTAAGGGTCAAGACTGGGAAGACGCTGTCGCTTATTGGAAAACCCTTTACACCGAAGAAGGCGCAACCTTTGACACTGTGGTTGAACTTGAAGCGGCAGATATCGCGCCTCAGGTTACGTGGGGCACTAACCCAGGCCAGGTTATTGGCGTAAACACACCAGTACCTGCCCCTGAAGACTTCAGTGACCCGGTTGAAAAAGAGAGCGCAGTAAAGGCGCTTGAGTATATGGGGTTAAAACCCGGTGAAAAGCTTGCCGACGTTGCAGTAAACCACGTATTTATCGGCTCATGTACCAACGGTCGTATTGAAGATATGCGCGCAGCGGCACAAATCGCCAAACGCGGTAAAGTCGCCGAGTCAGTTACCGCGATTGTTGTTCCAGGGTCAGGTAATGTAAAGCGCCAAGCAGAAGCTGAAGGATTAGATAAAATCTTTATCGATGCTGGTTTTGAATGGCGTTTGCCAGGCTGCTCTATGTGCCTTGGTATGAATGACGACAAGCTAGTGGCAGGCGATAGATGTGCCTCTACCAGTAACCGTAACTTTGAAGGCCGTCAAGGCCGTGGTGCGCGTACTCACTTAGTAAGCCCAGCAATGGCTGCCGCTGCGGCAATTACCGGTCGCTTTGCTGACGTTAGAGATTATCAGGAGTAAGTTATGTCTGAACAAGGTTTTACACAACACACAGGCATTGCTGCGCCGCTTGATCAGGCCAATGTCGATACTGACCAAATTATTCCAAAGCAGTTTCTAACCGGCGTAACACGTGCTGGCTACGGCAAACACTTGTTCCACGACTGGCGCTACTTGGACTTAGAAGAGAAAGAGCCAAACCCAGCGTTCGCGCTGAATAAGCCTGAGCACAAAGGTGCGAGTCTGTTGCTAGCTCGCGAAAACTTTGGCTGTGGTTCAAGTAGAGAACACGCGCCGTGGGCACTTGCAGACTTTGGGTTTAAAACGGTTATTGCCACCAGCTTTGCTGATATATTCTACGGCAACTGCATTAACAATCAGCTAGTTCCCGTTGCGCTATCTAGCGAACAAATGGACGCTTTGTTTGCTGCAGTGAAGGCAGCCCCAGCAACGAAGATCACCGTTGATCTTCCAGCGCAAACGGTAAGTTTTAACGATACAAGCTTCAGCTTCGAAATTGCTGAGCATCACAAAAACAACCTTATTAAAGGCTTAGATGCTATCGGTCAAACCCTTGAACTCACAAATGCTATAGAAGCCTTTGAAGATAAACAGCCCGCATGGTTGTAACAGCGAAGTACTTTGCGCTTTAAAAAAGTCCTTACATAAGACATGGGTGCTGTCGCAAGATAGCACTCTGTTTATTTCTCCCCTCCATGCCTCGAACCTAACTTTGCATCAAGATGCCCATTACCGTTTGGTATAGAGAATATCCGTTCGCCTGATTTGAAATATAGGCAACTTCTCGGCACATTTACACGTCACACCTTCCCTCGCGACTTCGTTAATCCTTTACTCGCGGGCTCTAGCTATACTAAAGGCTAATAAACTCCTCACTTTTTTCACTGGAATATCGTACTATTCATTCCTATTGTAGTAACAGACGATGGCAACGTTGTGCCCCACAGGAGAGATAATGTTAGAACAGGTACCCATTGATGATCTACAACCAGGAATGTACGTCAATCAAGTACTTGAGCAAACAGGCTCACTTAAAATGCGGTCTAAAGGCATTGTAAAAACCCAAGCCATTATTAACAGTCTTAAGTCCAAAGGCATTCTCATTGTTGAGGTGGACCTTGCGAAGTCAAAGCTGCCCGAGGCAGCTATGCCACCCGAACCAACGGTAGAAAAAGAGTCTGAAGAGACTAAGCCGGTTGTTAAACCTGTCGGTCGTGATTCAATTAACGAAGCCAATGAGCTATATGACAGCGCACTTACCATACAAAGCAGCTTTTTGAAGTCGCTTAAAAACGGCGCGGTGAAAGATTTATCGCCGATGGAGTCGCTGTCTCACAGCCTCATTGAAAGTGTTTTCGACAATAAAGATGCGCTGAGCTGCCTGACTATGATTAAAAATACCGACCAGTACCTGCTTGAGCACAGTATTAATTGCAGTGTACTCAGCGGTATTTTCTGTGAGTTTCTTGGCTATGACAGAGATACCACGGAGCAAGTGAGTTTAGGTGCCCTGTTGATGGATATCGGGATGTCTTCCCTGCCAGACGAAATTCGCAATAACACAGGCGAATTTTCCAGTGATGATTGGGAAGTGATGAAAACCCACGTTGAAATTGGTGCAGACCTTGTTGAACAGTGTGGCGATATTTCTGACCTATCGCTACGCATCATTGAAGAGCACCACGAGCGCGTTGATGGAAGCGGCTACCCGAGAGGATTGGTTGGTGACGAAATCTCAGAGTTCGCGCGTATTGCTGCCATTGTGGACGCATACGATGCCATGACATCTAACCGTGCTCACAAAAACAGTATCACGCCTACTCAGGCGCTAAAGCGACTAAAACAAACAGAAAACTTAGACCAAGGGCTGGTTAAGCAATTTATTCAGTGTATTGGCGTACATCCAGTTGGCTCATTGGTCCGTCTGCGAAGTGGTAAGTTAGGTATCGTCAGTAAAATAAACCCCGATGACCCAGTAAGTCCGCATGTTATGACCTTCTATAGTGTCACTTCACAACATTTTAATGAAGTGAAGCGCATCGATTTAAGTTTGTATGACGATGAGATTGTGTCAGGCGTTCGCCCCGAAGAGTTTAGTTTGAACTTACCCAAGTTTTTTAAAGACGTATTTGTTAACCAAATGCCTCTCTAGGTATCAACACGTTTGATAACATACTGAATAAAGGAGGTTCAGCGCACCGGTTCGTGTCATTGCCATAATGTGTTATTACCAGTCGGTCAGCGCTGCCATGGTAAAAATTTCGTCTTCGAACAACAGTACTACACGACGCGCTTCAATGTTTACGATTTGCACTCGGTCGTCAATCCAATCACCTTCCACCAGCTGTTTCCCATTTACGTTAACCCATCGATCCGCGGGGCGTGAAGCATACATATGTGCACTAAAATTCATCGTAGGAAGCCGTGTAAGAAGACGAACAGGCAACTGATCCACTCTGGGCAACTCATCTCTTACTGCTACCTGCGTCTGTGACGTTTGTTCCTCAACCTGTCCATTTTGATCGAGAGCTTCAACTGCAGCATTAAACCGAGCAATAAGCTCAGGAGACACCGCTACCTCTGGCTGTGTTGTGTTTTCGTTCAACACCTTGCCTTCGTATTCTGCAAGCGCCTCAGTGGGTCGTGAAGAAGATGATGACGAGGACGCCGGTAGCGATGCTGAAGAAGGTTGCGATAGCGGTGGTGGTGAATATTGCTCGTTATCGCTTGCTTTTTCAGTGCCCTTGTCATCCGCGGCTGTTGTTAATACCGTTTGAGTGTTGCTATTGTTATCGACGGACGCCGTCGTTTGGCTATTGTTTGGCTGCTTCTCGGTGTCGCTTGTTGTCTCATCACTATTGCTTTGCGTCAGTTCTTCAGCGGTGCTTTTATTGGCATCTGCTATCGGCGCATCTTTTTTAGCCGTTGCCTGAAGCGCATGAGTTACTGTCGGCAACCAATGTTGCGACGTTGCTGCAACAAAGCCAACACCCAATCCGCTAAGGATAACGAAGGCGAGAAGCATATTTTGCTTGATGTAGCGCTGCCAAGCAGAAGGCAATCCCTCGACGGTTGGTAAAAACAAGCTTCGGTTAAACCGCTCGCTTAACGACTTATCAAATTTGGCTGTTGTATCATGTTCACCACGGATAAGTGCTTGAGTTTGGGTCCTGTGATGAACAGCTGGTGCAATCTCCACGGTTTGCTCAGGATCTATTTCTACCTCTAGCACCCCCATTTCAGATAGCCCCTGTACCATGGCATCACTTGTTACCAAACCGGCCTTTTTAATTTTGACAGGACCGTTCTGCTTGGTAATTTGAACAATAACCATACCGGGCGTTAAGCTTTCAATGGCCACCAAATTATTAGGCATACATGACTCCTAACCCGTAACCACAGGCAACAGCCAAAAAGAATGCCGATACTAAAACCCACTTTCGTTGGCTTTGCACGCGCTGGCTTACTACATCCTCACCTAAAATTTGCTCTGCGGCTGCAAGGAAAATAGTTTTTTGAACCACCGGATGCTGCTTAGTAAAAGACAAGGTCAATGCACGGTCACACAGCAAATTGATCACCCGTGGAATACCTCCGGTAATTTGATGCACTGCGCGAAGCGTGGACTTACTAAAAATACTGATATCACCTTCGGCCACGTTCAAGCGGTGCGCGATATAGGCATTAACCTCTGGTGCGGTTAATGGAAGTAAGTGATAGCGAGCAGTGATCCGCTGGGCTAATTGGCGTAACTCATTGCGTTTTAATAATTGCTGAAGTTCAGGTTGACCTATCAGCACCACTTTCAGCAATTTTTCGCGGTTGGTTTCGAGATTAGTTAATAGTCGAAGCTGCTCAAGCACTTCAGGCAGTAAATGCTGTGCTTCATCTACCATTAATACCGAATTAATCCCCAATTGGTGATTTTCAGCAAGCTTAGCAAGAATTAAATCAGTAAAATACTTAAGGCTTGCCTGCTCGGTTGTATAGGCCACCCCTAATTCATCGCAAACCGTGGCCAAAAGCTCTAGCGCAGACAACGTGGGGTTAATGATCATAGCAACTTGCGTATTGTTAGGCAGCTGCTGCAATAACTTTCGGGAAACCGTGGTTTTTCCCGTGCCTACTTCTCCGGTAAGCATTACAAAACCACCACTTTCTCTAAGCCCGAAGGTCAAGTGTGCCAATGCTTCTTTGTGCCTTGGGCTCATATACAAGTAATCGGGGTTAGGCGCAATCGAAAATGGATTGTCATTGAGCCCGAAATAATTCAAATACATGGTTGATAAAGCGCCTATCAATTCGTTTCTTTACGACAAGTAAACTACCAGACACCACACTGAAGTGAAAGGCATAACGATGCAGCTACAGATTTTATTGTTAACATTGCTATACTACACGCTTTCGCTAAAAAATTTCTGACATATAAATAGCATGCAAATATATCTCGTTGGTGGCGCAGTGCGTGACGCACTGTTAAACAGAAAAGTTGTTGAACGCGACTATGTCGTGGTGGGCGCCACACCAGAAGAAATGCTCAGCCAAGGTTTTACCCAAGTAGGCAAAGACTTCCCGGTTTTTTTACACCCTAAAACGCAAGATGAATACGCACTTGCTCGCACAGAGCGTAAATCAGGAAAAGGTTACACCGGTTTTGTGTGCGATGCATCAAGCTCGGTCACGCTAGAAGAAGATTTGCTACGCCGAGACCTTACCGTTAATGCGATAGCGCAAGATAACCTTGGAAACCTTATTGACCCCTATGGTGGTAAAAAAGATTTAGAAAACCACCTACTTCGCCATGTATCTGCAGCCTTTAGTGAAGACCCGCTTCGGGTATTTCGCGTTGCTCGGTTTGCCACCCGCTATGCTTATTTGGGGTTTACAATCGCCACTGAAACCATGGCGCTTATGCAGTCTATGGCGCAAAGCGGCGAGTTAAGCACGCTAAGTGCTGAGCGGGTATGGCAAGAAACAAAGCGCAGCCTTTTAGAGAAAACACCCCATGTTTTTTTCACTGTATTACACCAAGCCCATGGTCTTAATGACTGGTTTGCTGAGCTTGAAAGTAACTTAGATACTGCTCTGGCAACGTTGAAAACGTCGGTAGATTTAGAAAAGGTTCAAAACGAAAACCTTGCCAAAAGCACTGATTTAGAAACCGCTTCACTGATAACAAGGTTCACATCCCTGCTCACTCACCTTAATGAAGAGGAAGCAAAACGTTTGTGTAGCCGTTTGAAAGTGCAGAACCAAGTTAGTGAAATTGTCAGCCTTGCCTGCAAATATAAAGACTTCCTTTTAAATACGCAGAACTCGCCCGATGATTTGCTCACTTTATTTAACGGCTGTGATGCATGGCGAAGAGAGGAGCGATTTTCACTATTGCTTAGCGCTTTTGCACCTTATGCTTATAACAAGGGCGTAGATTGGCAACACCAACAAAGGCGCATTGAAAATGCGTTAGCAGCCGCCAAACAAGTCAATGTGCAAGACATCATTGCCACCGGCGTTAAAGGCCCTGAAATAAAAGACGCGCTTAACCTGGCAAAGCTTGCTGCCATTGCTTCGACAACTGAATAGTTCTATACCCTAAAGGCCATTACGTAAGTCGACTTTTTCGTTTTGGTAAAGGTTAACCTGCGGTGTGCGAATTTAACGCCAGTTTTTCTCAATGTTTTGGTATAGCAATGCTACAATACGCCTCATTCATTTAGAGCGTTTTTTATACTATGACTTTCGAAGAACTCGAATTAGACGAAGCACTGTGTCACGCAGCTGCCGATATGGGGTTTGAAACCCCAACTAGCATTCAAGAACTAGTTATCCCGCATGCGTTGGATGGACGAGATATCTTGGCCTCTGCTCCTACAGGTACGGGTAAAACAGCGGCTTTCTTATTGCCTGCATGCCAGTTTTTACTTGATTATCCGCGCAGGCAGCCTGGTGCTACACGTATTTTGATCCTAACGCCTACCCGCGAGCTAGCGCTACAGGTTTACGAACAAGCCCTAGCAATAACAAAGCATACACAGATTGTGTGCGGTGTAATAACCGGTGGTATTAACTACGGTACCGATAAAGAAACCTTAAGCAAGAATCTCGATATTCTTGTGGCCACGCCAGGTCGTTTGCTTGAGCATATCGAAAAAGAAGCCGCAGATTGCCGTGATATCGAGTGCTTGATCCTTGACGAAGCTGACCGCATGTTGGATATGGGTTTCTCAACGGTAGTTAACCAAATTGCTGCCGAAGCGCGCTGGCGCAAGCAAAACCTACTGTTCTCAGCCACGTTAGAAGGTAAAGGGGTTAAAACCTTCGCCCACGACATTCTTAACAACCCTGAAGTTGTGGAAGCGAACCCGTCACGCAAAGAGAAGAACAAAATTCATCAGTGGTATCACCTAGCTGACGACATGAATCACAAGCAAGCTTTGCTGGTGAATATTTTAAAGCAAGAAACGACAACGTCAGCGGTTGTGTTTGTGAAAACCCGTGAACGCCTGCAAATGCTAAAAGATTTCTTAGCTTCAAAGGATGTTCCAGTGTGCTGGCTACAGGGAGAAATGCCACAAGACAAACGTATTGCAGCGCTAGCCCGTTTCAAAAGTGGTGAAGTACCTATCTTGCTGGCAACGGATGTTGCTGCCCGTGGTATTGATGTGCCCAACGTAAGCCATGTTATTAACTTTGACATGCCGCGCAAAGCCGACGTTTACGTTCACCGTATTGGCAGAACCGGCCGCGCTGGCGCCAAAGGTACAGCTATATCGTTGGTTGAAGCCCACGATTTTGACATGGTAGCCAAAACCGCACGTTACATGGGCGAGCCACTGAAAGCTCGCGTTATTGACGAGCTACGCCCTAAAAACAAAACACCTAAGATTGGCCCCAAAAAGAAAAAAGTGAAGGCCAAAGACAAAGCAAAGGCAAAAGCTAAGCCTAAAAAGAAAAAGTAAAACTTGAGCACGTAGAGGGTGAGTGATGCGATGGCCGAAGGTTGGGAGTGGCTTTCGCAAACACGCGGTAAACACATCCATGTGCGCTCCGCTGCCGCATCCCTGCGGCAGAGGGTTTGCTCAAACCACTCCCAACCTTCGTCCTGAATAACCTAAAGTAACCCGATAAATGTGTTCGGGCTTATTTCGGGAGCAAAGAAAAAACGAGGAGTCTGGCACAATGAAATTCCCAGAAAAAATTGTTTTAGCCACAGGTAATCAAGGCAAGGTACGTGAGTTTGCATCTTTGTTTGCAGATTACGGTGTAGACGTTGTGGCGCAAAAAGAATTAGGTGTATCTGATGTGCCTGAAACAGGCACAACATTTGTTGAAAATGCCATTATTAAAGCGCGTCATGCGGCACAAGTAACAGGCCTTCCTGCTATTGCTGACGACTCAGGCTTAGTGGTTGACGCCCTTGGCGGTGCACCCGGTATCTATTCAGCCCGCTATGCTGGCGCTGATGCAACTGATGATACCAATATCGACAAGCTATTAGCTGCCCTTGATGGCGAAACCCAGCGTAAAGCGCACTTCTTTTGTACCTTAGTGTTTATGCGTCATGCTGACGACCCAGTGCCATTAGTTAGTCAAGGCAAGTGGCAAGGCGAAATTTTAACTGCTCGCTCTGGTAACGACGGTTTTGGTTACGACCCGGTATTTCACGTGCCAACTCATGGCTGCACAGCTGCAGAATTGGAAAAAGCCGAGAAGAACCGCATTAGCCATCGCGGCAACGCCTTAGCGATTTTGCTTGATAATATGAGAGCGACTTTTGCGTAATCCACCGCTTAGCCTTTATATCCACATTCCTTGGTGTGTTCAAAAGTGTCCGTACTGTGATTTTAACTCTCACGGGCTTAAGTCTGATTTACCCGAGAAAGAATATGTGGCGCACCTGCTGGACGATTTAGCCATTGATGCCAAACGTATTGGCGACCGCCCTGTCGAGACTATCTTTATAGGCGGTGGCACGCCCAGTTTGTTTTCAAGCGAGGCCATGGCTGACATCTTAAACGGCGTAAAAGAGCGGGTTAATTTGAGCGACACTGCTGAAATAACCATGGAAGCCAACCCAGGTACCGTTGAGGCAGGTAAGTTTGCGGGCTTTTATCAGGCAGGCGTAAACCGAATATCGGTGGGCATTCAAAGCTTTCAGCCGAAGCATTTAAAAGTGCTAGGCCGTATTCACAATGAAAGCCAAGCTGAAAATGCGGTAAAACAAGCACACAGTGCGGGGCTACCCACGTTTAATTTAGATCTTATGCATGGTCTACCTGAGCAAAGCGTAGAGAATGCCATGTCAGATTTAAAGCAAGGTATTGAGTTAAATCCCTATCACCTGTCGTGGTACCAGCTTACTATCGAGCCAAACACGCCTTTCTATTCAAAACCACCAGAGCTACCTGACGAAGACATTCTGTGGGAAATACAGGAAAAAGGCCACAGCCTTCTAGAGCGTGCGGGCTATCACCAGTACGAGATTTCAGGCTACGCCAAAGCAGGCCATCAATGCCGCCATAACCTGAATTACTGGCGCTTTGGCGACTACTTAGGCATTGGCTGTGGTGCCCACGGAAAGATTACCGATGCCGCTAATGGCACTATTCATCGTACCGTAAAAGTGAAGCATCCAAGAGGCTACATGGAAATGAGCCGACCGTATTTAGATACGCAAACGCTGGTAAGTAGAGACGACCTGCCGTTTGAGTTCTTTATGAACCGGTTTCGTTTAGTTGAGCCTTGCCCGATAAGTGATTTTAATGACTTCACAGGTACTGAATTAACAGATGACGTTAAGCGCGCCCTGTCTGATGCTCATCAACAAGGGCTACTTTCTATTTCAGATAGTCACTGGCAAGTAACCGCAAAAGGCCGTCGATATCTTAACTCTCTGCTTTCTTGTTTTGTATAGCCGTTTTGTCGAAACACAAAATGTCTAATTCTAAAAAAAAACTGCTCGTATGCGGGCTATTGAGTCAACTCGGAGCTACTGTTTTACAACAGTGGCTCTTTTTATTCTACACCACTGAAAAATAACAATTAAATTTATTCTGTCGTTCACTTGTTACTACAAAATCATCGAAATAATGTACGATTAGCTAGTTTTTTCAATGGGTTATTTAAAACGCGCTAAAACCTCCTATAATATTATTTATTGGAGTAGTTATTATGACGAAATATGTCTTCTTAGATACGGAAACAACAGGTTTAGATCCCCTCCAAGGTAACCATCGAATTATCGACCTAGCCTGCATTGAATATGAAGATGCTGCTCCTACTGGTTGTGTGTTTAACCTCAAAATTAATCCTGAGGGAAAAAAGTCTGTTAAGCGAGCTTTTCAGGTTCACGGAATCCTAGATGAAGACTTAGTAGATAAACCTACCTTTAGCGATATTCATCAACAATTCATTGAGTTTATTAGAGGAAGTCACCTTATTATCTTCAATGCCGCGTTTGATTTAAGATTTTTAAACGCAGAGTTAAATCGCGTTAACTATACTTCAACCATTTCCGATATCTGTGCAGAAGTTACATGTACAATGGAATTTGCAAAAGAAAAACTTGGTGTTAGAAAAATCAGTCAAGATGCCGCTTGCTTGAGATACGGTATTGATATTTCAAGTCGAACAAAACACGGTGCGTTGCTTGATACGACTTTGTGTGCCGAGTTATTTATCAAATTACTTGATGAGACAGCGGAGCCATTAAAATCAACGCCACAGCAAAATAAACATTCACCAACAAAAGCGATACCCATCCCAAGAGCCTACAAGAACAAAGAGACAGGTTCATATACCCAGCTTAACTTTTGTAAAAATCCAGAATGTGAGAATTTTGGTGTTGTGGCAAAGAACTCAACGTACAAAGCCAATAGTGAGCTTAAGCGCCGATTAGGCAAGCACAACTATCAAATAGAGTGAGAGTAGGTAATGCCAAATCAGAATGGATAATAAACTAATAGCGAATCGCGTTTAGCGTTGATGTTGCCTCTGGGTGATGTGAAAGAAATGAACCAAAAGTTGATTGCAAAATGCTTGGCAAGCGCATCACTTTATGGTGTTGATAATTGGTTTCAAATCCTACGAAGACACATTAACTTTTTAGAAAGGCCAGTTACCAGTGCCACCAATGCAAAGCGTTGGAATGCCTATGCAGGTTACAACTCGGAATGGATGGCAAAGCTTATCGAAATCAAACGTGTTTACTTTAATTATTGCATGACCAATGAACGTACTATCAACCGCAACTTTTCTGGTAATAACAAACCTAAACCTTCCACTCCAGCGATGCGGCTTGGGTTAACTAGAAAAAGATTTACCGCAGAAGATATGTTGTCTTTTAGCCTCGATAAAATACGAATGGACGAAGTGTATCGTAACAAAACCGAACATCTACCAAGCATCATGAATAACCGGTTTTAGTGTCAGGTTATTTTGCAAAGGCACTAATCTTAAATTATAAAAATTCACTAACCTATTGTTTTTTCTTAACTTACCTAATTGGCATACTGCGTGCTACATAACCAAAAAATATTTTTTATAGCTTTATTAAATACCTTCCAACCTCGATGGAAAGGTATTAAAAGGAAAATTCAAATGAAAAATAAATTTTTAAAAGGCTTAGTGGCTAGCGTTGCTTTGGCTGTTAGTGGATTAGCTAATGCTGGATTAATAACATTTACTCCATCAGGAACATCAACAGTGTCTCAAGGTACAGATTTGTATTGGGATATGCTTTCAGATGCGACCTCAACTTCATCCTTAGGTTCAGTGGGTGAGTTTTTACTTACGGGTCATGGTGATTTCCATTTTAATAACGCTGTTGCTGATATGGTTAATATTGGTACAGGAACTGGAGGCTATCTATTTTCATTGGGAGAAATGATAGGAGCAAGTAGTAACTGGAGTAATACTGACTTTTTTGTTGGAACAACAGATTACGCAGGAATAATGAGTTTCGGTGAATCTGGCATATTTGGATTATCATTTCAACTAGCGGGTCAGACACACTATGGCTGGGTAAATATTTCTGAAAATGATAGTGGAACACAAAGCATTCTCGGTTGGGGATATGAGTCAGTTGCAGGAAGAGCTATTGCAGCAGGTGTTACTGATGTACCAGAACCAACAACGCTTGCAGTTTTTGCTCTAGGTTTAATGGGGTTAGCTTCTCGTAAATTTAAAAAACATGCTTAACTAGAGCTTCAGACTTAAAATAAAGCACTGATCGAAATGGTCAGTGTTTTTTGATATATGAAAACGGAAACTTACGGTCAAACCCTCACACTCGTATTCAAATCACTAAAATAACTTACTGAAAAAATTAGCTAATCGTACATTTCTGAGTTATTCATACACTTCTGCTCGGTTCAATTAGCATTGAAAAATAAGGAAAAAGTTTCCTAAAAGCAAAAAGCCACTTTGTTATTTCAACAAAACGGCTCCGAATTCACTAATAGCCCGGCTCGTATGGCAGGCTTTTTTAGAACAGCTGATTTCTAACGCATTAGTTAGCGCTATTGTCGTGCAGCGTAATAATATTATAAGGCTTAAAAGCAGGTACGCTTGCCCTCAGGTTTTCTTCGGCTACATCCAGCCGTTTAAGTTTTTCGCAGAACCATTCTGCTTTTTTGCGCAATGTTGTGGCTTTGTCGCCCACATCAAGGCTATCGCCCACGTTGTTTAGTTGACGGGTAATTTCAGCGACTTTTTCTTGGTTTACCTCTCCCGCACCAGATGTTATGCCACTGATAGCAGACAAAATTCCACCAACAGAAGTCGATATCGCCTCTTCTAATTGAGCTTCTATTTCACTGTCAACAAACTCATCTACGCTCTCGAGTGATCCAGGTCCAATAAAATAGTGATTGCTTGCATGCCTAAACTTATCTTTTACGCGGTGTCTTACTCGCTTCATTGCAATATTCAGGCGTTCATAGCTGTCGTGATCGCTTCCCACTAAACCAAGATAAACATGCTCAATGGTATCTATTGCCAAATCTACACCTTCCGTAGCAAGCACTATCATTTTCGGAACAACATAATGGAGACCTGACGAATATTCTTTTAGCCAACCTCGCTGCTCGTCGTTAAGCGTCTGCCAACGACCTCCAATAAACAGCTGCGACTGTTCGTTGATTTGCACAACAGTGCGAGTCTTGTCCATTACGCGTAACTGCTTATGATTCACGGCCAGTCCGTAAGCAAAATCAATATTGCACGTGTATTCAGCAAATGCCGAAGATTGAACACTGGCGAACAGTGAAAGAGTGAGGAAGACTGCCTTAAGGCATTTTACTATGTTCATATAATCATTGTGGCTAGCTTATGGGCAAATAAAAAGCCATCTTGAGTCTAACGTGCCAAAAATCAGGTTGAATTTTTCGCTTTGATAAAAAAATAGATAAAACATTATATCGCGTGTTAAAACGCGGGGAAGCGAGGACATGAAACACTAGACGAAAGACTAAGGCATAGGGACAATTTAGCGCGTGTTGCCCGTTGGGTTTTCACAGAAATGGACAACACGTGCTAGCTTATAGTCTATTTATTATCGAATTACTCGTCGCTGAAAGTACGTACTAGTCGCACGTAGACAAATCGTTCTTTTTCCTTAATCGAATGGCTAGCATTAAAAAATGCAACCACCCACGCGCGGTCCGGATCATCTACCGAAGGAGTAGATGTCCAAAAGTCGTCTGAAGGGGTTGAGGGAAATAGCACACTATTAATCGCCGGGCGAACACAGCTGCGCTCAGTCAACGTCGCTAACTCTTTAACATTGGGAAGACGCCAGCCCAACAAATCTTCGTTACTTGCCCTAGCGGCAAGTTGCAATGCTTCTTGCCACGTGTACTTTACCGCTTCTCCATTACAGGTTGTACCATCCCAACTTTGCCCTTCAGCGCATCGCTTCCAAATCAAGTCAGACGTATTATCAAGCAAAGCATCCGTTGAAATAGACTCAAAATTTTCAGTGGGCGTAGTTGTTACGCCTTCCGTGAGGCATTCCTGCGCATTTGCAGACACAGAAGTCATAATAGAAGCAGCACACATTAGTGTCGCTGCCAAATTGCTGTGATTAAATCTGATCATAATTAACGCCCCGCTCTGACTAAGCGAACCTTTCCAGCAGAAGATTTATTTAAAAAATTGTCCACACCTGAATTGAAATCCAATGCCCAAGCATTGCGCGCGTCATCACTACTTACACCATCTGCGCTTGGTACTGACGTCCAATACCACAGCGGTTGGGACGAAAATACCCCTGTATTAGGAAAGTAGTCATCATCAATTGCCGTACTGTCTCTCAAACCTAAATGCATTAAAGAAAACAGCTCTTGATGGGTAGGCAATCGCCAATCATAAAACCCACAAAGCCCTTGTGTATTAATGGCCTCAACATATGCCGATGTATTACATGTATTTAAAAGGCAGCTTGCGTTTGTGCCTGCTTGATCACCGGCAAACCCACCATTATTCTCTTCGCTGTACCATGTGTAAGTGAAGCTGTTATCTTGCAATGTTCCGTCGTTGGTTTTCACTTCCCACACTAGTCCTGTTACGTTATCTCTAACGCACGACCACTGCGCAACATCTGCATCTTGCTCATCACCATTAGCATTTAAACGAGTAAAATCGAACCCCGCTTTGCCTCGCCCAGCCTTTTCAATAAAGCCGTTCTTATCTATTACATCGGCACCCTTTTGACCATCTTGCCCAGGAAAGTCATTTTGCTGTGCTAGCGTAAGCGCACTGTTTGTTGCCTGTTGCAAAACACCGGTATCGTTCAATAAAGGCGTTGGCATAGGACGAATACGCACGTTAATGGTGTCTTCAACACTGTTTCCGTTTGGATCGGTTACCGTCAACGTATAAGCAACCAATGTCGCTTCCTCGACTAACGGTGCTACTGCAAATGTCGAAAGTTTGGTGTCATCGTCAATAGTTTGCCCCGTGTCTAGCGATGAATTTGTACTTTGTTCCCACAAAAACGTTAGGTCACTAAACGCTGCCACACTGCTGCTTGCACTTCCCTCCAAAATAATAATTTCACCGCTAAAAACTGACTGAGAAAAACCAGCATCTGATATGGGAAGAGTTTCTGATTCGGATTGCACGGTAAGCGTTACTGTTGCTGTGTCACTCGCTCCCTCGCCATCAGTCACTTCTAATTGGAAGGTGAGCTGCTGAGAGTCAACGGCAATAGGCGTGGTAATCGTCAATGTTGAAAGGTTTGTGTCAGCGCCAGCAATGACATTAACACCACTGGTTTGCGACCAAGTGTACGTATCTATTGCGCCACCGGCACTATCTTCATCGCTGCTTGCAGTACCATCTAAAATAACCTCAACGCCGCCGGGAAAAACGCCTTGCTGTAAGTTATCCCATTGGGGTATGTCAATGATTGCCTGAGGAGCAATATTTACTGGTGCAACAGTAATTACTACCGCATCACTTGCGGTATTACCGCTTTGGTCGTTGACTGATACGGTTAACGTATAGCGGGTTGTCGCATCTACCGATGGTGCGACAAAGCTAGCGGCAGATAACGTTGTATCTGCGTGCGTTATCGCAAGAGCAGGAGACGAACTCCAATTAAAGGTATAGCTGCTATCCCCTCCACTAGCGGTTGCACTTAAATCGACTGTGACACCTTCTGTAACCGTTGTATCTGCGCCAGCATTAACCACTAAGACAGCTGAGTTAGTGCCTCCTGAATCACTGCCACCACCGCAGGCACTAACCAAAAAAACTGCAGCAAATATCATTGCACCGCGTCGAATAACAAGCGGAAAATAACGAGATATCACATACAGACAATATTGCATAAAAACTCCCGGCGCAGCTAACAGTTAGCTGCACGAACAATAGCTAGATAAAAAGGTCAACGATGGGAAAAGGCAAGTGACGCCTCTACTTAAAATGCACTAGAGGGCGTGCTTGGACTCTTGCGCTTCTGACATGGTTACTTGCAACGCTTCAAGCTGCTTTTTACCCACGGCCACATCTGTCATATCGTAAATCATCATGCTTATATAGTTCACCTCTCCCGTCGCAGACGTTAATGGAGAAAGCGTTATATTTTGATACATGTATAACTCACTACCTGTAATCGGCCGATAGTTTGGAAACTTAAATAAATAGGGACGCTGCTCCCACGTCATAAACGCCCGCGTTTTTAGATCAAAGACAGGACGAGTTTTTTTAATAAACCATTCTTTTTTTATAGTGGGAAACAAAGAAAACAATGACTTATCTCTCACCTCACTGGGTAATAAACCACTGTGGCTTTCCATAAAACCATTCCATACTTGCACTGTAAGGTTTCTGTCCAGCACGACAATACCCACATCAACGGTCTGTAGCATGTCCATCATCCAGTGGAATTCCTGCAATTCGTCTAAATGCTGACTCATTAGAAATCCTCCAATAAATGGGCAAGCTTCGAATTCATCATCTTCATCGACTCTTCTGTAAATAGCAGAACAAGGTCACACTGCACGTTGTACCCTTCTAGCCCATAACTCAGTTCTATCGCTAACGTGCGCTTCCATTTTATCTGATTCATGCTGATGATTTCAGTGATAGCACGATGCTGCCCCAGCACAATAGGATGACCTTGGCTAAAATTAATATCCATTTGATTTGCTAAGCCTGTCAGGCAAGTACCAATTAGGATGCTCGCGGCGTCCATAAGTAATTCGAGCTGGAGCTGGTCGTCTACTTCACCTTCGACATTAAGAATTTTTGCCACATCGTCAAAACTAGAATCGCTTAAAATGCAAAGTGCTTCACCACTTACGCCCGGCCCTAGAAAGCCTTGGCATACGGCAGTGACTTCCTCATGGCTTTCTATGTCCGACAACATCATATGCAATTCAGACACTTCAATGAGGTTTACATTGGGGATGGGAAGTTCAACAAACACATTCATGGTTCTCGCCAGGTGATCGCCCGCTTGTCCCATAGCAATATTCGTGATCTCTTGATAACAGTCTCTAATATCAGGATCTAGCGGTTCAACTTCTTCAACAGGCGTTGCCTCAGTGTGCAAAATATTGTGTTTATCAAGCATTGCCGATAGATTTTGGGGATCTATCGGTTTTCGGATAAAGTCGAGCGCGCCTAACGAGGTAACGCGCTCATGTGCCTCTGGCTGTATATCACCTGAAACTACAATTACCTTGGTTTTGAGCCCCTGTTTGCGTATTTCTTCAAGCGTACCATAACCATCTAAAACGGGCATGTTCAGGTCGAGTAAGAGTAAATCCCCCTTTCCTTCCGCCAAAGCAGCAAGCGCGTCTTGGCCATTTTTTGCAAAATGCACCGCCACATCCCAATCTTGTGGAAGACATTTTGCGACCTGTTTACGCGCAACTAGAGAATCGTCACAAACGAGTACTGAAAACATTAAATCTTTTAACCACCCAGCTTAATTACCTGAAATGCGTTTAGTTTTGCCTATTAACTTACCGTTATCGGCGCAACTGTTGCGAACTAAAGAGAAAATTAACACGCCTTAAGCAACACTCAATAACTAAGTTACCTAAGTTTGTTATGAAACGCCTTGTTAAGAAATAGCACTTTTGGTGAATAATGCCAGCACAACATCCCAAACAAGCGCTACATAATAAGAACAATAAGCACGTATTCTTTTAAATAAGCACTGATAATAGCAGTGGAATTATAAACGCGGTAAAAATGCCATTAATACAAAGCG
Organism: Alteromonas sp. V450; assembly: GCF_001885075.1. Lineage (NCBI taxonomy): Bacteria > Pseudomonadati > Pseudomonadota > Gammaproteobacteria > Alteromonadales > Alteromonadaceae > Alteromonas > Alteromonas sp. V450. Next base: position 4,269,947 of record NZ_MODU01000004.1, on the reverse strand, counting down.
CAAGCGTAGATATAGCAGCCACTTCCTCCCCCATTTGCACCGCTTTTGCAGTGCCTATAGCGTGAGCCACAGTACCAAGCGCGACGCCCTGTGCCTGGCGTTCTTGAATGTTGAGTATGTCAAAAATAAAACCTGATGAAATAGCACCGACAATACCCGTAATAATAACGAATACTGCCGCTAAAGCGGGGATCCCGCCAATCTGGGCACTCGACTCCATAGCAAGTGGTGTGGTTATCGATTTTACTAGCATCGTTAGCTGAAGACTCATCGGCGCATCTAGAATAAATAGTGACAACCAAGCGGTACTCGGTGCAATAACACCACCAAAACCAATGCATACAAGAAGGCGCCAACCGTGCCGTTTGACCTTGTGCCACTGCCTGTAGATGGGCAGCGCAAGGGCAACCGTTACAGGGCCTAATAACCAGTGCAGCAAAGACGCTGACATTTGGTATTCCATCACACTAGTACCGCTTAACTGTATACTCAACGCCACAAGTAAAGCGGTTACAATTATGGGATGAAAAGCAACGTTGCCTTTAAAAAAACGGCTCACTTGAATTGCTATCCAATAAAAGCCAAGCGTTAAAAAAAGCCAACATATACCACCTATTGCAAAAGTATTTACAACAATGCTGTTTGGAATAATGGTAGTTGTAATTAACGCGCTCATCGCTTGTTCATGCCCGTATGTTTGCCGTTAACTGTTGTGTTAGAAGGCCCACAGCTTGAGCGAACTTTTTCTTTCTTTTTATGAAGCAACTTCTGCGAAAATACGGCAGTGAAACCCAAGCTAATCACAGTTGTAATTACTATTGCGATTACTAACGAAACGGCATTACTTTTTATATCACCCCAATAAAGCGATACGCCAAGCACTGCCGGTACAAAAAAAAGTGACATATGGCGAAGGGGTAACGTAACAAAACACGCAATGTTGCGCTCTGCAGAGGGAATGATAAAAAGTAAAAATAGTAACAGCATGAGGCCTATCAGCGCTCCTGGGAAGGCAATGCCGCTTATGGCAACAGCCATCATACCTAAAGAATAACACGCTAACACATATACCGCGCCAACAGCCCAACTGATTGCCTGGTGCACAATCACTCCCTATGCGCATAGAATTTGAGCGATAAAGTGTACCTATTAAGCACCTTGGCTACCAGCACAGAAAAGACATAGAGCGCCTAATAATCGCTATTGCCAAAATTGATAATAATACTTTTGCGTTATCTTGAACGTTTCTCCGTCAACCATTACTACTCTTTGTTGATTACCATGTTGCTCAAAACGTGCCACGTGAAGGGGGTTAACCGCGAGAGAACGGCTACAGCGCTTTACGTTTTCTTCACCAAATCGCATTAATAAATCGCAAAGCGTGGCCCTGACAACCACATTTTCAGTCAACGTGTGAATACACATGTAGTCACCTGCCGCTTCAATCCACTTTATTTCGGACGGATGTAGGCAACTCCACCCTTTTTCATCCCTGACAGCAATAACGTTATGTTTTGTGGTTTCGTCTAATTTTCTTTTCAACGTAGCCATTAATGACAGTTCGGGAACACCATATTGAGCACATAGCCCGTAGATAAACGACTTAAACCTTCCGTCCCGCTGATCTATGGCATATCTTGCTGCCACATATTCAATAGAATTGGAAAGTTGGGTATCATTAAACGGGTATGAAATAAAACCAAGCGCGTTGTGAGAAAAAGCATTTATGGCCTCACACTGTTTAGTTCCAACGCCAACCCAATACTGCGAAGCAATGTTGCGGCATGATTGGTGAACGGAATAAAACCCAATCGCGCGCGTGTGTTGCTCTGCCAAAGCAAGACTATGACTAAGCGAATTAGCCTGATGAACTTCGCTAAACTCCACTCTACTGCTAAGCAAATTCACCAACCTTTGCTGAGTGGATAATGAATTAAGAAAGACCAAAGCAATCATTTGCTATCCCTTGTCCTCTACTCGAATACACGTTTTTTCACCGTTACTCATTTTAAGGATGGCAAGAAAGTTTACTGCCCATTAACTTTCTGCCAGTCAAAATGCGAAACATTAACGTTGCGCGGTTAGCGTGGTATCTTGAAGGTTAAGCCGGTTGGCAATGAGTCTGCTGGTGTTAGCTGCGCCATTGGACGCTGCAAACGTCATCATGTCTTGACCATTACAAACTAATCCTGCATGTAGCGTCTTTAAATCTAATCCCGTAGCCTTCACAGCTCTTTTAAGCAAGACTCGGCTATCTCCTTTGATGGCCTCGCATACGGCGATAAGATCATTTTCCATCTCTAGCGGATAACCTTGGGCCATGGCAGAACCAGCACTGAGCGCCATTACTAACGCAGCCAAGATACTTTTGCTTTTATAAGTGAATATTGACATAACAATTTCCTCTGAATTTATGGGCTAAACGGTGGCGATAAATTTCGCCCTTCCGCAGCATTAAACTAGTGAAATCTTTGTGTTAACACGCCATAAAATCGGTAAAGCACCACTATATGCGGTGTTGCGATAAACGAACAAAAGTGGCTGTTAAATCATCGGTGAATACTGTTATTAGTCGTACTTAACACATACTTTGAAACAGCGGCGTGCGAAGAGACAATGCGAAAGAACATAGGTAAAAAAGGGAAACACCGTACACCACGCGTTTTTTTTGAACTATTCATAGTGGGGGCGAAGGAAATTTATTATCAATAAAGAATAGGATAAAAAAGGTAGAGGGGTTTAGTTCAGAGAACGCTAATCATCATTGGTTGATAGCGGCGAATTTGGTTATCAAGGGCGCTAGTTTTACTAGCCCCCTCTATGTGAAACACAACAGACTCGATTAAAAGATACTGTCCTGATGTATCTTGATGAACATGCTTGTTCCAATCTTCGAATAGTCAATTTTGTATTCTTTACCGTTTAGCGTTTGCACGAAGAGCAACGTTTTCTCGTCGCCAAATACGTCACTGGTGGTCACATCGACCAGCTCCATATCCATCATCTTGGCGTCTCGCTTATTTTCCGGCACTTTTCCTTCGTATTGCTTTATGCCTTTATAGGTCACAATAATTGGTGGGTGTTCATCACCATTAATTACCAATAGATCAAGCTTTCTGATTTTGTGAATAATGGTATTTCGACCACTCGTTATAAAGGCTTTATCTGACATCATCATCTCCGCGAACACTCACCTGCTGTAAATTATAAACTAAAGATTTAGGTAAGAGTTTACCATGGTGTTAATAAACAGCACATAAGCAATTTGTTGATACAAGCGTTCAAAGTGTAAACGCATTTGCGCTTAAATGCTTAATTAAAGCTCAATTTTTGTGTTTGTCGATAAAAGATGGGTCGGTGAGGGATTCTAAAAACGCCACCAGCGCCTTTTTTTCTTCATCTGACAAAACAAAACGTTTAATAAACGGACTTCGATAAGGGTTAGCCACGTTAGCATGGTTTCCTCCACGGGCGTAAAAATCGATTACTTCATGAAGCGTATTGATACTTCCGTCATGCATATAGGGGGCAGTAAGGGCGATATTTCGCAATGTAGGTGCCCTGAATTTACCCATATCTTTTACATCAAACGTAACGCTATAAAGCCCCATATCAGAGTCTGGATAACTGCCTTTACCGTCAACATTGTACAGGCCAGTATTATGGAAAGGCTGTGCGACAAAGCCATTTGCACTGTGCATGGACGACTGCGTAAAGTTTATTCCTCCATGACAGTGAAAACACTCGGTTCGCTCAGAAAAAAACAGATTCAAACCTTGTATTTGCTGGGCCGAGAGTGCGTTGTCGTCTCCCTCGTAAGCATACTTGTCGAACGGGCTTTGAAACGACACCAAGCTTCTAACATAGTTGGCCAAAGACTTTACAACTCTATCCATTGTGATTGCGTCATCACCATAGGCCGCTTTAACGCTCTGTCGATAGTACGTTGTATTCAGTCTTGCCAATATTGTTTCTTCATTTCCAGTGACGCCCATTTCTATAGGGTGTTCATTAAAAAGAGGAATAAGAATTTGCTTTTCAATGCTTTCCAAATTGTTGTGAGCCCATGTAAATGAAGCATTGTAAGCCACGTTCACAAGTGCAAGGGCATTGCGCGACAACGGCTCACCGCTGACCCCAACAGATACCTTTTGGGGCTCTGAAAATGCAAATTCAGGAATATGGCAACTGCTACAGGACATACTGTTGTCAGCACTTAATGCGGTATCAAAAAAAAGCGCTTTGCCCAACGCAACGCTTTCGTTGGTCATAGGGTTGTCAGGTTGCTCTATTGGCGGTGGAATATTATAGGGTAAAGACCAAACATAAGGGGTAGGTGCTTTGTTACAAGCGGTTATCAGCAATATCGAGCTTACCGCCAACGCCTGCCACCTATTGCTGATCTTACTCTTCATAACTATTGCCACGTTATCCAAGGGCGGTTAACAAGATTCTTAATCAACTGCTCACACGGAAATTCTTCCGGTGAATCAAACATACAGCTAGGTGCTTCGTTAATATCTACCTGCGCGAATATATTTGATACATATACTTCTAAGTCTAAATCGGTGTCTAGCTGTGTCATAGGTAAAATGAATTCTACTCGATTTGTGAATGCACATGACTTTTCAGGAGGCCTAACCGCAGATTCAGCGTCACACCCAACGCTGCCTAAATGGTACGACCATTTCTTTTCCTCTTGCCCTGTTTTCGACACATCTAGGCGCAAAAATTTATGACCATTCTGCCAGCTCCAAAACATTGAACTGTCGTTAAGCGGCGACGGCTGACTTAAAGGATTAGCATGGTTTTCTTTAAATGGAACCCCCATAGTGAAGCGTAAATTGGTTGCCAGTTTCATAAGCGCTTCTGACACATCCAACACTATTTTATCGTTCGCGTTTTCTGGCGCGCTACACTTAGAGTGGAACTTTAACAGTGCAGTGGTGGGTGTCTGCCATTCGGTTTGTTTGAACTTTACGCGCTGCCATTTTCCATCAATTCTGACTTCTGGATTACTTAAATAAAAACCAAAAAAGTCAATATTCCACCGCGACTGTCCAATACCCATTATCATGGGGCAAGCGCCTGAATCAACGCCAACCAATTTAAACGGTATTTCACCGGCTTCGCGTCCTTTTAAATTGACGTAGTCACACCCTGTTACTAAAACCAGCAAAGAAAAAAGCAGCGCCGACATGACACCTGTACGAAAAGGCATTTTCATTTGAATATGTACATCCTCTAAATATCTGGTAATTTTTAAATTTATATTATGTTGGTTTACACGTTTATTGGATCGTTAAAATGAGAGTTCAGACCCCGCTTGCAATAGTGCTGCTTTTAACCTTGATGAGTCAAGGCAGTGTAGCTCACACTGATCATGATAAAGCGCGCTTTGTAGCCGCTGACGGACAAGATACTGGCAAGTGTGATAATCGCTTCAGGCCGTGTAAAACACTCGCATATGCGGCCCGGCAAGCTAACAAGGGAGACAAACTCCTGGTTGCAGAGGGAGAATATGCGTTTACCAACCACCAAGAAAGCCAGTTACTTAATGACAGCTTAGTACCTGTATTGGGAGGCTTCTCTCGAACTGACCATTTTCAAACCCAAAAACCTAACCTCAACAAAACCACGCTGGTAAACGTACCACCCTATTTGTCTGAAACGCTTTACCGTAAAGGGTTCGATAGTATTGTTGATGGAAAAAGTAATGCCACGCAGCAGCAAGTTGCATTTTATCAACAAGGGAGCGTTGCAAACACACAAATACAGTCGCAAATGACCTGTAGCAACGGCATGGCAGGTCAGTATGCCTGCAATAACGTAGCGCTGCTTTCCCACGTGCCCATAAACCAACTTTCAGAGGTTTCAACAGCGGCGAACGATATTTGGGGACATGTGGATTTAAATACGCGCAGAGAATATGCCCTTGTGGGTATGCGAGCGAGTATTGTTGTGGTTGACGTTACCTCTCCCGATGCCCCAGAAGTAATAGGTGAAGTTCGTGGGCAAAGTACAACGTGGCGCGATATTAAAGTTTTTCAATTCTACGACGCCACCGCAAAGCGTTTTAAAGCTTATGCTTACGCGAGTGCAGACAGTGTAACCGAAGGCTTCACGATAATAGATTTAAATAACTTACCAAATAGCGTTTCTTTATTGAAACGCAACAATGACGACAATCGCGCGCACAATATATACATCTCTAACGTTGACTATACGTTAAATATCGCCATAAACAGCGCAACGCCACTTCTTCACCTAACCGGGCAAGACAGTAACGGCGGAGCATTTCGCTCGTATTCTCTTATTGAACCACAAACGCCAACCGCCGCTTATATTCCGAGTTCGTTAACGCGCTCAGACTACGCTCACGATGCATCATCTATGCGTATTACCGATCCAAGGGCCCAAAGCGAATGTGTTAATGGCACCCCTTCCGGATGCACCGTTATGCTTGATTTTAACGAAAGCGAGTTACGGTTATGGGACCACACAGACACAAATACGGTGGAAGAACTAGGCAGCGTAACGTACAACGACGTTGCCTACACACACAGCGGATGGTTTAGTGAAGACAAGCGTTATGCCTTTGTTCACGACGAACTAGACGAGCGAAATTTCAATCGCAATACACGGGTGATGGTTTTTGATATTTCTTCACTAACCGCGCCAGTGCTTGCGGGTGTATGGACCAGCGACAATCAGACAATTGACCATAATGGGTATGTAAGAGGTAACCGCTATTACATGTCGAACTACGAACGTGGCTTAACCGTTCTTGATATCACTAACCCCACGACACCAACCGAAATAGGGTTTTTCGATACTTACCCGGCCGCGGACTCAAGTAGCTTTAACGGAGCGTGGGGGGTGTATCCTTTCTTGCCTAGTGGCAATATTTTAGTAAGTGATATTCAAGGAGGGCTGTTCGTTCTTAAAGACAATACACTTGAGCAGGCGTCTGCCACCGTCGCTTTTGCTGAGTCAATTTTAACGACAGACGCAAATACAACGTTGTCGATACCGGTTAACAAAAAAGGTAATGGGCCATTAACCGTGAATTATCAAATTATTCATGGCTCAACTGATACCGATGACATAGTACCCAGCACGGGGGAATTAACTTGGTCCGAAGGCGATATTAATGCGAAGACCATTTCTATAGACGTTATGCCTAATCAAGACGATGAAGGCAATGAAACGTTTTATGTTCGTTTGTTCAACCCTCAAGGTGGAGGGATTTTGCCCGGCAAAGGCTACACAGCCGTGGAAGTTAACGGGCAAACTCTGCGCGGTAAAGCCGAGTTCAGTGTAGAGGCGATACAAACCCTTGAAATTGAAAATTCCCTTACGATTAATGTAAATCGCAGCGGCGGTGTTCAAGGAAACCTAAATGTTGACTATGCGTTGGTAAGCGACACTGCAACAGAAAATGACGACTTCCAAATGCAAGCAGGCAGCATTGAATGGGCAGACGGCGAGTCAGCAACTAAAACAATTGAAATCAGCATCATCAATGATGATATCGCTGAAACCGAAGAACAGTTTAGCGTTGTACTCAGCGCCGAAACCGCTGAGTTATTAGGCAGTGTTACCGAAACAGTAATTACAATAAAAGATGACGAAAGCAACCAAGCGCCGGTGGTTAACGCAGGTGAAGACTGGACAATTGAAGAGCGTGCAACACTTGAAATAACGGGAAGTGCGCAAGACCCTGAAGGCGCGCTTACGAGCGTTAAGTGGGCGCAAAGTGCGGGAGTTGAAGTAGAAATCAGTAATGCCGAAACCCTAACAATGAGCTTCACTGCTCCTGAAGGCCAAAATGAGCTTGAGTTTACGCTTACTGCCACGGATGAATTTGGGGTAAGCGCAACCGACTCTGTAACCGTAGAAGTTACGTCGCAAGATGACGCCAACGTTGTGACAGGCCCACCGGCACCTATTGAAAGAAATAGTGGTGGCGGTAGCGTGCCGCTTCAAACGCTTATTTTGCTAACAATCATTGCTGCGGCGCGCTCGCGTTTTCTGACAAAAAGATAACGAAACGCCGCAACACTGAACAAAAATAAAGCAAACAATTCACAAAGGCTTTAGAGGGGCGTGACAAGGCAGCTAAAACTGCTTATACTTGCGCTCGCTTGTGGTTGTTATGCTTAACAATTCACACGAAAATCTCTTCAAAGGCCCCATAGCTCAGTTGGTTAGAGCATCCGACTCATAATCGGCAGGTCCCCTGTTCAAGTCAGGGTGGGGCCACCATTTTTCCTATTCTTCGATGATAGTTACTACTAACCTGTTCTGGTTGGTTCTACCTCTGTGCTACTTATTAAGTTAACATTAAAAACGTAATGATTTATAGTCTTATGAATATGTTCATAAGTGTATAGTAGTCAATGCAAATAGTAAGGGAATATGAATATCTATCGCACTAAAATAAAAATCTCTTTAGCACAGTTGATATTAGGCTTGCTCATAATAACTACAGCATTTCTTATTTACTTTTATACAAATGGAAAAATGTCAGAGAAGTGGGCGCCTATTATTGGTGGAATGGCTGTATCCTCCTTAGTCTCTTTAATTCAATTTGGGATAAATTATAAGAACTATAGAAATAGTGAAAAGCTCCAAGATTGCGGCGTTAAAGAATTTCTTAATACACGCGGAGACAAGGACTATTATTCCAAACTTATAAGAAACTCAAATAAAGACCTTCGTCTTATTTTCAATACATCTAAGAGGTTTTTCGAAGACTTCTGTCAAGAAGAAGATGGGGATAACCTTTTAACAACTAAGCTAGATAGCAACCCGGACATGTCTGTCAAAATGTTATTAACTGATATTGATTATTTGTCTGATGACGACAAAACATCTTTCGATATCAGTCAAAATGAGATTGCGAGACTCACAGAAAAATATCAAGAGAGATTTCAAGTAAGATTCTATAGACATGCTCCAAACCACAACATTTTTTTGACTGATTCTGATGCTGTAATTGGTCCATACTTCGAACAGCGAAAAGGCAAGTATCTTCCTTCAATTCATTTTAATTCTAACGCGAACTTCGTTGCTCCCTACATCACGTACTTTGAAAATGAATGGAAGAATGCAAAATCTTAAGATTAATATCCCATCAAGGGTACACTTGAATCTTATTGCTATGCACGAATGTGACTTTAGGAGAAATGGCGGGCTAGGTTTTTCTGTTGATACAGGGTTGGTATTGTACGCCGAAAAAATTGAAAGAATAAAAATAGATTCAACGTTACCAGAGTTAAAGCCGTTAGCAATGAGGCTTGAAAAGCAGCTCTTGAATATTAAAAATGAGCTGAAACTAAATTTAGGAATTCACATTACATTAGCGAACGAGCTACCGCCGCATATTGGTCTAGGTAGCGGTACTTCGATAACACTTGCTGCAATCGAAGCTTTGTTATTAATCAATGAATACGACTATTCAGTGCGTGAGTTACAAAAACTTTCAGGAAGAGGGGGTACTTCTGGTGTAGGCATCCATAGCTACTTTTGTGGCGGTTTTGTTTATGATTTAGGTGTGAAGGCTAATTCAGAAGCACATCTTCCATCAAGTCATACCGTCCCAAATGAGATACCTTCCCTTCTATTCAGGAACGATTATCCTTTCGGAAACATTATTTACCTATATCCGAAACATGAACACAAAAATCACGGAGTAGAAGAATATAATTTTTTTCTAGATTCCACCCCGATTACGGATATTGAAGCTTACAAAGCTTGCTATAGTTCAATTTTTGAAGTTACCGCATCATTAGTGGACGGCGATCAACAATCATTCTTCAGAGCGATAGAAAAAATTAAAGAAACCAAGTGGAAAACATTAGAAGTTGAGCATAGTGGAACAATATCTTTAAGAATTCTCTCTGAATTGGAACATCTAAATATCGCAGGGTTTGGGATGAGTAGCATGGGTCCTGGAATTTTCATACTATCAGAGCCAGATCAGCAGACACTTGGCAAGATCATCAAAAAATTCAACTTAACTATGACTACGTTAATACCAAATAATAGGGGACGAACCATTAATTATGCTTGATCTCCTCTTCTTCACTTCAAGTAGAATTAAGATGCAAAATGCGAGGCATATCTGCAGAAGCCTAGACATTAATATCAAGAACTTCAACGAAGTTACAAGCTTTGCAAATTATGAAGAACCTAGGATATTAAACAGAGAAGAAATTCTTGAAACCAGTTTCAAAAACGCTCTGAATCAACTTAAAAGAGCAGGTTTACAAAAACGACCTTTCATACTAGAAGATACTTCAGTAAACATCCATTCCCTTAGTAGAAAAGAGGAAAGAGAGTTTCCTGGAGTTGATGTAAAGTACTGGATGAAAGAAGCTAGATTTGAAGATCTTGATCTAGAACTAATGATGATGGGAAATGACCGTTCTGCGACGGTTCGATCTGATTTACTGCTGTACTTGCCAGAAGTCAGCGAATCTCCACTACATTTTGTTGGAAAAACAGATGGGAAAGTTGTTGATAGCCCGAGTGAATTCGAAACAAACATTGTTTACCCTTGGTTAGATAACAAAACGTTCAACAAATGGTTCCAGCCACAAGGCGAGAAATCCGCTCTAGGGATGCTGCCAATTGAAAAAGCTGACGTACATGACTTCAGAAAAAAAGCTTTCTCGGAAATGTTCAAAGTACTGGAACATTACAACCTTCTGAAACCAAAACAATATGATTTCTCAGCAATTAAATCCTCAGAAACATGGCTGGATAAAATTAATTGCCACATTGTTTATGGACTCAGTTGTGCTGGAAAAACAACGATAGCCACTTATCTGATAAATGAGTTTGACTTTGTTCATGTAGAAGCCTCTGACTTTATGCACGTTATTTACCGTGAGCATCATGGCATTGAAAGTCAGATTCCGATTGGAAAATTTGCAAAAGAAATTCTCAAATCAAATCCTCATATGGTCGCAGAGCGCGTGCTTAAATACATTGAAAAAAATGGATTAGAGAATGTAGTGATTACAGGCTTTAGATTATTAGAAGAGGTTGAATATATAGAACGAAGCCTCCCTTCAGTGTATGAGGTTAAGAGAGTTCTACTAACAGCAAATAGAACTATTAGATTAGATAGAAAAAACCTTAGAAAAAGGTCAAATGAATCTATAAGTGATGAAAACTTGCAAGACAGGGACGAAAGAGAACTTGAAATGGGTATATCCCAGTTGGCTCAGAAACAAACAACAAAGCTAAGACTGGCCAACGAAGGTACGCTCTACCAGTTTTACGATGACTATGTTAATAGATTGAACTTGAAAAATTCCCCAAAACAAGTTCGAAAGAAAAACTCTGATTTCAACGTTTTAACGTTGAAAGAGCTAATTATAATGGCACTTTATGTGGCGAGAGGGGACGCCGAAAAATCAGAATTTCTCAGTACAACAGAAATTACAAGTTTAATTAATAATAACAAACTAAAAAAGCCGAAGTTTGTCACTAACGTAGGACGATTTTTCAAGATGCACTCAAACGAACTTTTCGAGATAGAGTTTAGAAAAAAAACTCGTAGGTACCGTCTTTCGAATACAGGTGTGGGTTTTGCGAAGCTCATTCTAAGGAAGTTCGAGTTTATCAACTAAAACTATTGAAGGTAAACCTCTGTAATTTCGGGTCTAAAATGGCCCATTTCTTGCGATACAGTTTTTAACGCAAACAGACCATTAAAACCGATTTCTATTAATTCACGCATCCGTTCTTGCGCATAGCTATGTCGCAACCCATGTGCTCCAGTTGAAAAGAAGAGAGCAAGTTTTGATGCTTTACTGAAAGAATCTGACCATCGCTTCCCTGCTCCAATATCATAACGCTGAAGGTAGTTAATTTTTCGGTGTGTAACCGTAACTGGATTATCCAATCTCAGCTTTTCGAGCTGCTCGACCAGGTCGTTAGGAATTAGTACGTGGCGTACCAACCCGCCTTTCCCTTGAACCGTGTACAGTTGACCTTCCCGCCCAGCCCATTTTGAGTGTAACGCGGGACGTTTGTCAGGATTTCGCTCTTCTGCTCTGGCAAGCGTTAGGAGCTCATGTGCTCTTAATCCGGCAGCATACGCAATTTGGGTTGAAAGTTGATGCGTTTCACTTTGATGTTCGGATACTGCTTGAGCCCGTGCCGATGTGTAGGCTCTGAACCTTTTAATTTCGTCCAGCTCTGACTTTACACGATATAAGGTTGTTTTAGGGGGAAGTCTGCCATTCAGTTGCATCATTGCCTGAATGGCCTGGCGCTCAATATCAAGAGCTTTCTGCCCTACAGCTTCCGCACGATATTCAAGATAATGCCTGACAACGTCTGGTGTAAGCGACTGAAGCCCGTTTAGTTTGTTTTCCTTTGTCCTTTTGGCTACAGTTTAAGAGCTTGCTCGTAATTAAGGGCTGGTAAGCCCCAGTTTTCTAGGCATCTTCACTTATCAAGTCGAGGTGTAAACTCAATGTTTATTATTCTTCAACTAAGTAGTTACGCTTATTTTTCTTATATTGTTGGCTTTTTGCAAATTTGTTGCTCTATATCTATCTTGTACATTACGCCCCTTTTACATTGAAGTATAAATTCAGTAAAAGTTCTCGCCGATTGACCACTCAGAAAGATCCCGTTTCTTTTCGTATATCTACAACTAGCAGGTTATCTCAGCGGTTCAGAACTTTTCCAAAAAGGGAGTATTCCATCAATTAAAAGATGGTCACACAAACCGTAATTATTGGTTATTTAACTATAATGATACAGCTTTTGTATTATTATTCAGGTCAATGTATATAAATTGGGAAATCAATGAATCAGGGAAAAGGATGGGTACTAATAGAAGCTTTTTTTAACACAGGTGAAAATAGGTTCCTTTCGATTTTAAGTTCACGCAGATCGCCAGATTACGTTAAACAATACATGGAGCAAAAATATATAGACTCTTACGCTTCAATCGAAGAAAAATTTTTATATAAAAAACAACCTCGAAGATGGCCATACCCATCAGCACCATACGATAAAAAATACCCATATGTACTTCGATGTGGTCATGAGCCGCTTTTTATAGCTATGTATTGCCACAAGTTAGAGCTTAAAGGAGGTAATCAACTCTATTATAGCTACAAGTATTTCAAAGGCGAACGGCATGGGCATGCAACATTCAAAGAAATGGTTGAGTGTGTAGACGTCAATTAATGAAACGTGTCAACAATAGTCTAATTTTGACCCACTTAGCGGTAAAGTCTGTTTAAAAATAATTCAGTAGAAGTATACATTGGCACTCAGGCAGTTCGTTGTATAGCTAAGGCCTGGTTTAAAACTCTCGTCGGTAAAGGTCTCTTAATCCTGCTGGCTGCAAGAAGACATCTAGCAGGAACGCCACCCCTCGATTATTTTTACAATGCGTAGTCATCGGTATAATCTTTAAAGCTGCTGCGTGTGCAAATAACATCGTATTTTCCCGCTATATTGCCCTCAAAAAGCACAAATTAGTGAACACTCTGCCATGTCGCAGTTTAAAGAGCCCCCAGATAAAGCCAACGTTGGATAACTACCACTTAACTATACCGCGGGTTACTTTTATCCCTCCAACCAGCGTAGACCCCCCATATTCTTTTGCAAGACGTAACAGGGTGTCGTGAAAACCGTGATTTGGGAAAGTGCCTTCAACTTTTTTGATGATGCTTTTTGCCATACCTTTTCGAAGCATACCTTTCGAAGCATCAATCCAATCAGCTTTTCTGCAGGCTTCTATAACTTTTTGGTGAGGGCCTTTATACGCAAAGATCTTATGATGCCAGTGAATAGCGCCTTGCAGTAACTCGGGGTCTAAACCCCAGCCGTACTTCTCGTTATCGCGTAAGGCAACTGCCTCAGATGGCTCTAGATAAGCCAACTCATGGTCAGTCCAAAGACCTATGTCGTGGTAAACAAAGGCTGTTTCAACCAATTGTTCGAACTGTTGGTCGTTGTTTAGAAAGTGCATCGCATAAGTAATCGTGCGGTAAACATGATTGCGATAGCCAAGATAATCATCTCCTATTGAGTCTTTGTAAGGTTGCAATAGCGCCTCAACTCGAGGGCGTTCAACTTTAATTATGAGTTCCGACATCTAAACACTCCAAATCGATAATTCGTCAAAATACTTCATTTGAAATTGTCTAAACTTTTGTCACATTCCAACAGTGACCTGCGTGCCACATTTCGATAAGATTGGGCCATAATACAAATATGTGATCTAAACGATGGTTAACAGCGAGAAAAAACCCAAGCAGGTTGCAGTATTAGCTTTTGAGCACATAAGCCCCTTTCACCTCTCAGTACCTTGCATAGCGTTCTGTGACGCGCCCAAAATGATTGGGTTACTAGATTTCGAACTGAAAGTTTGCAGTGAAGAAGCATTAGCAGTAACCAGCAGCACTGGCTTTCAACTAGTGCCTCAATACAACTTAGCAACACTAGCCAATTCTGACATTGTAATTATTCCAAGTTGGCCTAGTCCCGATGTAAAACCATCTCAAAAGTTAATATCGGCAATCCAGCATGCTAGGCAACAAGGTGCATTGTTGGTAGGTCTCTGCTTAGGCGCCTACGTTTTGGCTGCCGCAGGTGTGTTGGATAATATGATTGTCACTACTCACTGGGCGTATGCAGAAGATTTACAGCAACGTTATCCTCGTCTACATGTAAAGTCAGACAGCCTTTATCATCAGCAAGATAACGTCGTCACTTCAGCAGGAACAGCCGCAGCTATTGATTGCTGTTTACAGTTAGTGAGGCAATATTCAGGATCAGAGGCTTCAAATCGTATTGCAAGATTAATGGTGACAGCACCACAACGTACGGGGAATCAATCACAGTTTATTGAACTACCCGTTCCAGGCAAAGTGACTGACTTAAAATTGGCCGAACTCATGGACGAAATACTGTCAGATGTTACCGCACCCTATACCATTAATGTGTTAGCTAGCCGTTTAGGAATGAGCCGCAGAACATTCACAAGACATTTCCGTGCACTAACCGGACAGAGTGTGGGGCAGTGGATATTGGTACAACGCCTTCGTCTTTGCCAGAGCTTGTTAGAGCAAACAACCCATAACATAGAGCAAGTTTCTCAGCTTTCAGGGTTTCAATCTGTGGTAAGCCTTCGCCATCATTTCAAACAAAAGTTTGGTGTTTCCCCGAGTGAATGGCGCAAAACGTTTCAACTTAACTAGTTTATACAGTTATACAATCGTTCCAGAATTGATATTTAATTTATTCACCAGGTAAAAAATGCGTTGCTGCTACAAATAAACGTTAAGTAATATCGCTTACAACGCGACAGAGCTTAGGAGCTGTAAGGTGAAAAAATTTAAACTAGCGGCTATACGTATTATCACTGCCGCCGTTTTAACCACAACTAGCATTTATGTGTTCGCGCCGTGGGAGTTCGGGCTCTATTACCTAAAACCTACGCCAGATACGATAGAACAAGAGCTAGCGAATGCCGTAGACGAACGATTAGATGGAATTATCGTATACGTTGATAGGAACGGCGAGCCGCCTGAGTTTTATGCCGAGGGTTTTCACAATCGCAAAACTAAAACACCTGCTGATCCCCGTGCACTGTTTAAAATAGCAAGTATTGGAAAGCTTTATGATGCGTCTGCCGTTGTAAAACTTGTCGCTAAAAAAACACTGTCATTGGACAAAACACTCGCTGAGTATATGCCGGAATTAAGTGAGAGTATTCAATACGCCGACAAAATTACGCTTCGCATGATGATCCAACACCGAAGTGGCATTCCAAATTTTACTGATGTTGAAGAATTTGACTGGAGCAAATCGAATATCGATGGTTTAGCGTTGATTCTTGATAAGCCCGCTGATTTTGAGCCAGACACAGATTATAACTACTCAAATACCAATTACCTGTTGCTGCACAGGATCATGACAAAAGTACTCGGTTACGATTACGGGAGATTTATTAAACAAGAAATGTTACTCCCCTTGGGTATTGAGGACACGTATATGTCGGTCAATGAGGTTAACCAAGATAGGGTTATGAGTGGTTATTACATTGGATATCCTGATGATTTTAAATATCTTGACCAAGGAATGATCTCAACAGCAGAAGCGGTAGGAAAATTTGTTAGGGCACTCAATGATGGCTCCTTATTTACCGACGAAGAAGCCGAGATTTATCGAGGCCTTTACAAGTACCAGCACGATGGCTGGGTATTGGGTTACTGGAGTCGTGCCCGTTATTATGCCGATATCGACACCGTTGTTGTTCAGTTTGTTAATACCACCGGAGATGACACCTTGCTTCTCTCTCAAATCATTCACTATCGAATTCTCGATATCATTCGAAAAAGGTAAAGCTTAGAAGTATCCGATTGGATCCAAGCTAACTATTTCTGGTATTTCAATTTAAAAGCGAGGATATACACAAACCAAAGCAAAGCTGCCCACGAAATACCAAAACCAACGAGCAACATCGACATATGTTCCCAAATAACATTTTTAATCAGAATGGATTCTGCCCCGTTATGTGGGTTTACGTAAACGACAATTGGTTCGGCGGCGGCTAACTTTCTCTTTAATTCATGTGCCAGTCGAAGCATAAAACCGTCATCATATATTTCATTCCAGGTAACTTTTCTTCCGATATGCTCGTTACCATCAGTGGTATATTTATACATTATCCGGGGCGCGTACAATGTATATTGACTTCGATTTTCGCTAGTAGATTTTGTAACCGTTTCGTCAATAGCGACACTTATTAGCGTTGCTTGGTGGGGTATCCAATTTATGGAAGTAATTGGGCCAGATAGCCCTTTATATACATTTATTGAGAATACGATGACAAATATTAAGGCAATCAAAGCGACAAAGCAGACGCCCAATTTTGCTTTTCTCAGTTGTTCGCGGCTGACTTCCGTCGTCATATCCCCCCCGTGCAGTCCATTTTTTAAAGTATTCTTGTAGAAGAATGCGTGTTTGCGTTTTGGCTATATGAAACGTCAATGCGGCAAGGCATACATAACAGCAGTGATAAGCTTGCTTTTGTCTACCTACAGGAGAACCCCACTAAGTTTAGAGAAGCCTTAAGCCAAATACCTCACAAATAAATGACTCCTACTTAGATTTGCAATGCTTGCTCTTATTTATGCTAACCGGTATTTTTATCAATCTTTACGTGAAACTCAACTACGGATAAACAATGGATAATGAAAAGCCCGATGATTTCATGTGCATAATGACGACAGATGGAAAATCAATAGCCACTCACAAGGGGGTTACTGTGGTGGCATCACGCCGCCCTAAAAAAACAAAATGCGAAGCACGTCGCGAGGCCTCACCTATATCGTGGTGGCGCAAGTTAATCAGTCGTTTCAAATAGCATGACTAACGTTTGCAAAACAATCAGTTGAGACAACACATATTATCGCTTAACTGTTGTTGAACCTGTACCAGCGTTGGTAAGTTCTTCTGCACTCTCTTGTGTCATATTTACCGCAGTAATAGGGAATGGGATAACGATGCCTTCTTCATCGAACCGCTTTTTTAACTGTTTTATAAACGCGCTTTTTATAAAAAAGCGGTTGAAATATTCGCGTGTTCGCAGCATCACCGTTAAATTAATACTCGAATTGTCGAAGGTATGAAATAGCACAAACGGCTTGTACGACTCTACACCATATTCGTGCTCTTTTAACACCACATTCGCCACCTCTAAACACACTTTCTCAACATGTTCTAGGTCTGAACTGTAGTGTACTCCCACTTCTACCGGTACCGAAAGCTCCCTCTCGGGATAGTAATAGTTTATCAGCTTTGAGTTTGATAACTTGCTGTTAGGCATTATCACGATGTTATTTGGCAACATTCTTACCCACGTTGACCGCCAACCAATTTTTTCAACAAAGCCTTGCTCACCTGAATCCAGCTCAATAAAGTCGCCTATTCTAATGGGTTTATCCATTACCAGCTGAATACCCGAAAAGAAGTTTTCCAGTGTAGGTTGAAGTGCAAGCGCTACCGCCAATGAAGTTATTCCCAACGACGCTACAACAGGCGTTACAGAAATCCCCATGGAATTTAATATTATCAATATTGCTACCACAGCGAACACCGCGCGTACCGCCCCTCCCGCTATGGCGCTGGTATTTTTAACAATACTTGATTGGTCTCGATAACGTTTTAGCGTGTAGGTAACAAACCTTTCGAAAAAAAGAAATACCGTAATGATGAGGCCCGCTTCAATAAACACGGCAAGTACATCGGCAGCCATCTTTTCATCGGCACTGAACAGCACAATAATGCGTTTAACCAACACCAAAAAAACGATGAATATTAATAAGTTAAATGGTGCATTGAAAGACAGCACTAAAACCCGATAAATATCGGACATACTGCTCGTTTCTGAACGTGCTTTGGCTTTAAAACGCACCAAAATAAGGCGTTTCACTAAAAACAGGACGGCGACGACCACTAGAAGACCGACTATTGCATAGATTTTTTGTGTATCTACCAAGCTTTCTCCTTCCATAAAAAACCTTTAGTAATAGTGGGCAATCTCGAACTTTGCCAACAGACCACGTTGATTACGCGTTTAGTAATGCCGAATATGGTCAATATCTTTTTGTATATATAAGAGTTTCACCTACGCAAGAGTCGCACCAACAGGGCAAGCGCTACACCAAGATTAATCGTAAAGCGATGGGTCATGATGACGTTTTCGATAACAGAAAAGCGTAAGCCTCTTCAAAATTTTCGAAAAACAGATATTCCAATTCTTTCAACTCGGGGATCCGTTGAAACATTATCCCTTTTATAACGGCGCCTTTATATACGTAAGCCTTGTGACTCAGGCCCATAGAGGGTAGCTGATTCACGATATACTTCACCATGTCAAATGCTTCAGGCGTTGCGCCTTCAACACCACTTATATCGGCTAACAAGGCAAAAGGCGCACCTTCAAGTTCCTCTACCGCACTAAACAAATCTTTCCGATAACGCTCTGCACTAATCTCGTTAAAAATACCGGATAATCTTGCCGTTAAAATACCATTTGAATAACTAAGTTCGGTGCTGTACTTCTGTCTACCCATCTTTTGACCGCTACTATTAATGTCTTGCTTATAGTAGTCTAAATATAAGGCAGCGTTAACTCACAGCGTTTTAATTAGCCAAAAGTATACCTTTCGTCACACTTATACTTCGTTACATACTGCCAACAGAAGTACGTTCATAGGTTTTAATCGCCCCTTCTTCCATTAACGTTCGTCCTATTTTATCGATACCCAGCATAAGGTTCTGTTTGTGATGTGCTGCAAGGTTAAAGCGGTACTCATTGTTTGCACAAGTTACTAATTGTTTGGGTAAATTTACGGTAATAGTCTGGCTGGGCAAGCTCTGACATACACTTGCTAGCGTATCAACGGCGTGACCTACTAACGCCACAGGCAGAATTTGGTTATTCAAGCAATTAGTATAAAAAATGTCGGCAAAGCTTTTTGCAATGATCACTTTAATGCCAAAATCTGCGAGTGCCCATGGGGCATGCTCTCGACTTGAACCACATCCAAAATTATCTCCCGCGATAAAAATCTCCGCCCCTGAATATTCAGTTTTATTCAGCACGCAGTCTGGATTAGGAACCTGTTCGTACTGATCTAAGTAACGTATATCGTGCAATAGGTGCTTACCAAACCCTTTTCGCGATATCTCTGTTAAAAACTGTTTAGGCAGTAGTTGATCTGTATCGACATTGTCGTGATTAAAGGGAATAGCGATAGAGCTAACTGTGTTAATTGGCGTCATAGTAGTGCTTCTTTTAAGTTTCTAATGTCAGTAATGCTGCCGGTGAGAGCAGCGCCTGCGGCCATTGCCGGACTTACAAGATGAGTCAGTGCCCCTCGCCCTTGTCGCCCCTCAAAATTACGATTGCTGGTAGAAGCGCATCTATCACCTTCCTGTAGTACGTCGTCATTCATACCCAAACACATTGAACACCCCGGCAATCGCCATTCGAAGCCGGCTTTTATGAATATTTTGTCGAGCCCTTCTGCTTCAGCAATTTGTTTAACGCGCACAGAGCCCGGTACAACAATCGCTTTGACGCCCTCAACTACACGGCCTTTTTCAGCTATTTTCGCCGCTTCTCTCAGATCTTCAATTCGGCTGTTAGTGCAAGACCCAATAAATACATGGCTGACAGCTACACCTTGTAAAGTATCACCCGCCTGTAGCCGCATGTAATCAAGCGCCTTTTTCGCTATTTGTTTAGTGTTATCATTACCTTCGTCAGGTGTGAGTGGAATAGGTTCATCAATGCCAACAACTTGACCAGGATTTGTGCCCCACGTAACGTGAGGAGAGAGTGATGAAACATCTATAGAAACTGTTGCATCAAAAGTCGCGTCACAATCCGAAAACAGTTGTTGCCATTGTGCTTTAGCATCTTCAAATTGCTTACCACTTGGTGAAAAAGGCTTGTCTTTTAGGTAGGCAAATGTAACTTCATCAGGTGCCACCATTCCAGCCTTAGCGCCGGCTTCTATGCTCATATTGCATATTGTCATACGTCCTTCCATAGACAGTGAACGAATAGCTTCTCCACAATATTCAATAACGTGTCCCGTTGCGCCGTCGTGACCAATTTTACGAATAAGGGCTAGCACCATGTCCTTCGCAAACACCCCCTCAGGCAACGTTCCTGTAAACTCAACACGCATATTTTTTGCTTTCGATTGACGTATTGTTTGCGTTGCAAGCACGTGTTCCACATCGGAAGTACCTATACCGAAGGCAAGTGTTCCAAGTGCGCCATGGGTGGCCGTATGGGAGTCGCCACACACTACGGTCATTCCCGGAAGGATCAGGCCCATCTCAGGTCCCATCACATGCACAATCCCTTGATTGCTGTCACCAACGGGATACAACACAATATCGTTCTTTCTGCAGTTTTGAATAAGCGTTTGCAGTTGAAGGGCATTCTTAGGACCGCACGCATCTAAGCGCTCAGAACGGGTAGATATACTGTGATCCATGGTGGCAATTGTTAACTCTGGGCGTCTTACCTTTCTGCCTTTTTGAGCTAAGCCGTCAAAAGCTTGAGGAGACGTAACTTCATGAATTAGATGTCGGTCGATGTAAAGTAATGCGTCACCATCTACCGAGGTAACGTAGTGTTTTTCCCACAGCTTATCGTAAAGGGTTTTCGCCATTTTACTCAGCTCCTGCTTTTTGTGGTTTAGCAACAGAATGTGCTTTGAAGTAGTCTGCTACGTGGTGAAAGCTCACTACTTTTGCGTATTTGGCGTGCATATCGTGAAGGTTTGCGGCGTGTGCATCAGCATTTCTATCACCGCATGCTTGCTCGACTACCCACACCGGGTAGTTGTAAGACAGTCCATCTACAACAGTGGCCCTAACACATCCGCTGGTTGTAAGGCCGCACACCATCAAGCTGTCTATGCGTTGCTTAAGAAGTTGCTCTTGCAGTGCGGTGTTGAAAAATGCACTCGGTGCTGTTTTTTCTATTATCGTGGCCTTACTGCTTACGGTTAAGCGCGGATCTATCGACACCCACTCACTACCGCGCTGCAAAACATCCAGTGAAGGTAAGTGCGTTCTAAACACCGACTGCTGCTGAGGCGAGTCATATACTACGGTAGAAAAAAAGACGGGAAGGTCTTTGGCGTAGAAATGGTCTATTAATTTCGCAGCAGCATGTATTTGTGAACTAAAGTGGCCCCCTAAGGGGCTTTCAGGAGACACAAAACCCACGCTCATATCAACCACTATAAGCGCTGGACGTTGACCGAACTCAACGCCCTGGGTATGCAAATCACTCGTGGTTAACTGCATGTTACTGCCTCACAGGATGAAAAGATGGAGACACAGGTGCAGGTAACCCTGTTTCTTCAAGCGCCCGCGCCTTTATCTCCTCAATTGAACCACCTCTGTCAAATAATGGTAATTCACCACGGCTTTCTCTTAGCTCTGAACGAAGTGCTGCTGTGGCAGACTCATCAACCAAACCATTTTGGATAACCACGCCGTAGCGGCGAGCCCCACTTTCAGTGACAAGCCCTTTTTCGACATCCTCGGCTACCGCACTCGGGTCTCGTTCTAATGGGTCCCCCCAGCCGCCACCGCCCCAGGTGTCGAAATACAGTAAATCACCGGCCTTAACGGTAATGCCTTCACATTTAGCAGGCAGTATTTCAACGCTGCCATCGGCGCGCACCAAACGCTTTGTTGAACGTTTACCGGGCAAGCCACCGTTTACGCCCCACGGATAGGTAAGCCACCTGTCATCGTGTATAGCAATAGCACCATCACACAAGAATCGATAACCTACTGACAAACCGTTCCCGCCCCTGTGCAAACCTGCACCGCCAGAATCAGGAATGGTTTCGTATGTCTCTACGCGCAGCGGGAAGTAGGCCTCAATAAATTCGTTTGGCACATTGGTAAAACCGGGCCAAAGCGAATGCCCATCAGGTCCATCTCCAACGGGTCTTCCAGGGATCCCACCAAAACCAATTTGAAACAGCTGGAACCACTCTCCGTTGGCGTCATACCCTGAATAGAATAAGTGTGGAGAGTCTGAGAACCCTGCAGCATTCATTGCTTCTGGTGCACCTTGTCCAAGTAACCCGCCCATTACGTCGAAAATACGTCCTAGCGCATGCGTTCTTCCCGACAACGCAGCAGGATAATTCGGTTTTAATAGGCTTCCTTGAGGAATTCTAACGTCTACTAAATCGTAAAAACCGTCATTGAAGAGAATTTGCGGATCTACCAAGTTGATCGTGAAAGAGCCAAAAAACATTTTGAACATGTCTTCATTGAGGTAGAAGTTAATTGAACTTTTTGCCTGCGGATCGGTGCCATCGAAATCGAAGATAGCTTTTCCGTTTTCACGCCACATTTTACAGCGAATTTTGTAAGGCCCCATTCCTACGCCATCATCACACAGGTAATCTTCAAACACCCGTGGCTCTTCTGGCACTATCATATTGATGATGGCCTGCATTGCCGTATGGTTGCGCTCTAGCATAATTTCCATGGTGGAATAGAATGTGTCGTCGCCAAATCGCTCTGCAATTTCCTGACACCGTTTAGCGGCAGTTTTACACGCTGCAACCAAGGCATTTAAATCGAAGCGATTCCATTGAGGTGTGCGTACATTGTGTAAGATTAGTTCGAGTATATCCTCCTGCAGTACGCCTTTTTTGTATAACTTAGTTGGCGGTATACGTATCCCTTCTTGGAAAATAGTTTCCGCTTTAATGGGAATGGAACCAGGCACCATGCCGCCATTATCTGACATATGTCCAAACATGGCTGACCACGCAATGTGTCTTCCGTCTTTGAAAATAGGCACTAATACTATCCAGTCTGGTAAGTGAGACACCGCCGCGTTTGTCATATATGGATCGTTAGTGAGTATGATGTCACCTTCCTCTAACTCACCATCGAAGGCACTTAAAAAGCCATGAATAAACGAGCCAAACTGACCAACAACCATTTTGCCGTCTTTGTTGGCAATCATGGGAAAACAGTCGCCTTGCTCGCGGATACCTGGGCTCATTGCCGTTCTAAATAATACGGCGTCCATTTCTTCACGCGCGTTACGCAGCGCATTTTCAATGATGTCAACCGTTACCGTATCCACCTCTACTCGGGCAAGAGGAGCTGTGTTCGATTGTTTTATTTTATTATTCATAAATCCTCCTAGTTACCCGTGCTTTGTGGGTTGATAAGCAAATTACCGATATCATCAATGCTGGCGATATAGCCGGGCAAAATGACGGTGGTAGAATCCATTTCACTGATTATGGCAGGGCCTGAAACGGCAAGTTGTGCATGAAGCTTACTGCGCTCGTATATAGCAGCTTTGTGATACTCACCTTCGTAGTAAATCTCGCTATCTGCTATTTTACTGTCTTCCAGTGTATACCGGCTGTCTACTGGCGGAGGTGAAGGTAACGCTGTACTTTTAGCGGTTGCAATTGCGCGTACCA
The DNA here is from genome assembly GCF_001885075.1 of Alteromonas sp. V450. Lineage (NCBI taxonomy): Bacteria > Pseudomonadati > Pseudomonadota > Gammaproteobacteria > Alteromonadales > Alteromonadaceae > Alteromonas > Alteromonas sp. V450. The sequence goes on along the minus strand of NZ_MODU01000004.1, from coordinate 4,245,897 downwards.
TAACGATTTCATGTCCGTCATCAAGCGCGAAAGTAAACAACTGCGTATGCTCGGCATCGAAATGCTGTTTAAGTAATTCAAGCCCTTGGTTGTGCAGGTCATCCTGACTAAAGGGAACACAAAGCTGGAAAGCTTGACCGGTGTAACGCACATCCGCTTCAAACGTAATGTGCTGATCCTCTTTAGCAATGCCGTCTGCCATGAGTGTTGAAGACGCTTTTTCCGCTAAGCTAGCTAAAACGTCTTTGAAATTATCTTCGGTTAAATTATCAATTAGCGACACCAAGGTTTGAGACGCTTCGTCTCTTACCTGCGTCGTTGCATCGCCATAGGCGCACAGCACTCCGGGCCCTGGTGGAATAATAGCTGGCCACGCTTGGGTTAAAATACCCAGTGCATTAGCATGCAAAGGTCCCGCACCGCCAAACCCAACTAGCGCAAAGTCTCTTGGGTCAAACCCCTGCTCCACCGACACTAAGCGCAGTGCCCCAAACATCGCTTCATTGGCGATTTTTATAATTCCTTCAGCGGCTTCTTCTACCGATATTTCCATTGCATCTGCCACTTTTTTAACCGCGGCAACCGCTGCATCTTTATTAATAGCCATTTTGCCGCCAAGCTGAACGTCGGAAGGTAAGTAACCTAGCACGACATTGGCGTCACATACTGTTGGCTCCTCTCCCCCTTTCATATAAGCAGCGGGGCCAGGCTTCGCTCCAGCAGATTCGGGCCCCACACGCAATGCTTTGGTCAACTCAGGTACAAAGGCAATCGAACCACCTCCTGCGCCAACAGTGCGAACATCTACAGAAGGTGCACGTACCGTCACGTCGCCTACTCGGGTTTCCCTGCGCACTCTTGCCGTGGAGTTTTGGATAAGCGCAACGTCGGTTGAAGTGCCGCCCATATCAAAAGTTAGAATATTGTGGTAACCGCCCTGCTTACAGAAGTGAATTGCGCCTGCCACGCCGCCAGCAGGTCCTGACATCAACAAATTAACCGGGCTTTCTGCCGCCGAACGCGCTGATGCGAGTCCACCGTCAGATCGCAGAATAGACAAGTGAGTATCTTCCCCCATTCTCTCGGTAAGTGCGGCGTAAAGATTATCAACATACTTCGCAACTTCGGGGCGAACATAGCTGTTCACCACTGTTGTTTCTGTTCTTTCATACTCTTGTAGCTCAGGCACAACATCAGAAGAAATTGAAATAGGCATATCGGGAAAGATATCTTGCGCAAGCGTTCTTGCTGCACGCTCATTTTCGCCATTAACGTAAGCGTTGATAAACGAAATCGTTAGCGCAGTGAAGCCTCCTTTCGCTTTAAGTGCAAGTAACTGCTCTTTAAGCTGCTGAGTGTCAAGTGGCTGCACAACTTCACCATCAGCCCCCATCCGCTCGCTCGCTTCTACTGTAAGCTCAAGGGGCGCAAGCAAGGGCTTTTTCACATAGCTCACCCAACCACCCAATCCACCGGGGCAAAATGAGCGGGCAACTTGTAGTACTTGTTTGTAGCCTTTGGTCGTGACTAACGCAACTTTTGCACCTTTACCGGTTAGTACTGCATTTGTTGCCACTGTCGTCCCGTGCATAACGCGCGCAATATTGGTCACATCAACGCCCGATTCTTCACAAATTCTGGCGATGCCATTAAGTACGCCAACAGATGAGTCGTGCGGTGTCGATGGCACCTTGGCAGTAAATGTCTCCCCAGATGCCTCGTTAATCAATAACAGGTCAGTGAAGGTTCCCCCCACGTCCACGCCTAATCGATAACTCATTTCTATCCCCTTTTCTGTTCTTGTTGTTCTAACCAGGTTTTAGCGTGACCACCTCGTGCTGTACCTGTTAATGCTATCGCCAGATTGGCCGCCTCTAGTAAAGCGCCCATTGTTATTCCAGTATCAAACCCCATTTGCTCAACCATAAGCACAACGTCTTCAGTGGCAACATTGCCGGTTGCGCCAGGTGCAAAAGGGCATCCTCCTAGCCCTGCTATCGATGCGTCAAATTGGCGAATACCGGCTTCTATCGCGGCATAAACATTGGCTACGCCCATTGCGCGAGTGTCGTGAAAATGGCAAGAAAGCTTATTGGCGCCAAACTCACTGACTAATGTTTGCATCAAGGTAAATACTGCATCAGGAGATGCGGCACCAATAGTATCGGCAATCACAATGTGCGATGCACCAGCGTTAAGCAGCGCTTCACTTACCTTAAGTACACTGTCACTATTTACTGGCCCTTCAAACGGGCACTCCCATGCCGTTGCAACATATGCCTGTACGTTTCGCTGAAATTGCACCGCAGACGTCAGAACGTCAGATGACATTGACAGTGCTTGCGCTGTGTTCATTCGAATGTTCTTTTCGTTCATGGTTGAGCTTGCTGCAACAACTAAAGACATTAAAGGAACATCTAGCTCTACACCCATTTGAAAGCCTCGCTCATTCGGGATAAGTACCGAATAAGCCACGCTGTCGTTGCGAGATAAGCGACGCATTATCTCGTCGGTACCAGCCATTGCGGGAACCGCTTTAGGTGATACAAATGCCCCAACTTCAATAGCGGGAAGCCCCGCGTTAACAAGCGCATTTATGAGTGATAACCGCTCTTCAACAGAGAGGTGTTTTTTCTGGTTTTGCAAACCATCTCTTGGCCCCACGTCATTAATAATGATTTTGTCTTTCGTCGACATTAGCGCACCACCTTCAAATCATAGAGGCGTTGCAGTGTATCCGGCGACAAGCCCACTAAATTTGTTAATACGTCTTGGGTATGTTCACCAATATTAGGTGCAGGAGTAAACGCTTCTGCTGTTGTGCGAGAAAACTTAATAGGATTGCCAGGCCCTTTCGTTTTATTGCCTTCACCAGACGTCAGTTCAACCACCATATTTCGGTGCTTCACTTGTTCATCACTTAACGCTTGAGAGAACGTATTAACTGGTGCACAAGGAATGCGCGCCGCTTCTAATCGCGTTAACCAATATTCCGAGGTTTGTGCTTGAAGCGCGGTATTTAACGTCTCGTCAATCATGTCTTTTTTGGCCCATCGTCCGGGCTGGGTATCAAACTCGGGTACGTCAAACGCTTCAATGTTTACAACGGTTTTTAAGTTTTGCCAAAAATTGTCAGTGATTACCGCAATGACAATAAATCCGTCAGCGGTTTTGTAAGTGTTGTAGGGCACGTGCACAAAATGTGAATTACCAATGGGAAACGGATCCTTATTTGATAAAAAGTACATCGTTGCCATATAGTTAAGTAACGAAATTTGGCAATCAAGCATCGATATATCCACATCTTGCCCCATCCCACTTTTCTGACGTTCAATAATGGCGGCTTGAATCCCCATGACAGCAAACATGCCGCCTCCGAGGTCGCCGATTGGTATTCCGGCTCGCACCGGATGTTCAGGATCAGTTCCAGTAATTGACATGCCTCCACCAGTGGCTTGGGCTACTTGATCAAACGCTGGGCGTTTGAAGTTGGGGCCATTACTGCCAAACCCGGTTATTGAGCAGGTGATAATTTTGGGGTTCACCTTACTTAAATGCGCGTAATCAATTTTTAAACGCGACGGTACGCCGGCGCCAAAGTTGTTTACAACTACATCAGCCTTTTCAACGAGTTCATAAAAAACCTGTAACCCTTCATCGGATTTAAGGTCAATGCACACACTTTTTTTGTTGCGATTCAGGGTAATGAAATAGGCACCCATACCGTCCAAAGAATTGTCTGGGTCGGTGGCTAGCAACTTTCTGGTCCCCTCGCCTTGCAGCGGCTCCACTTTAATTGTCTCAGCGCCTAAATCGGCTAAGATCATTCCACAGTATGGACCAGACAGCATATGGGTAAGGTCAATCACTGTGATACCTGATAATGGTTTATTCATACAAACTTCCTAAATGCAAAGTACAATTAATTCAGCAACTTAAAAGTTCAACGTGAAATCAATACCGTAAGCACGTAGCGCAGACGGGTGTATAAACGAGCCACCAAATTCAGGGGCTGGAATAACTTCTTGAAGATACTGCTCGTCAGTTAAGTTTTTGCCCCACAGCGCTACACTCCACATCTCTGCAGCTAAGGTAATTCGTGCATTGACCGTGCTGTAAGCGTCACGTTTGGCGTTACTGAAATCTTGCGAATGAGGGCCAGGAGGAACACCGCCACCCAAGGTGCCAAAGAAATCCCAAATAGTGGGGGTCTGTTCACCCTGTAAAGTATGGAAATGCGTTTCACCAACATACTGATAATCAATGCGAGTCGAAAGCATTAGCGTATTGGTTACTTCTGTGTCGTAAGATACGCCCAACGTATACGATACGTCTGGCGTTTGTGGTGCTTCATTGCCCTCAGATAATGGGCGATGCTTATTCTCTACAATCTCACTATCGATAAACCCTGCGCCACCAAATAAGCGAAGGCTGTCCGTTACACGATAGTCAACGTCCAATTCAACGCCAGATATTTCTAGTTCATCAATGGTTGTTACTGCACGAAGTAAACCGAACGGACCAGCAAAAAATTCAAAAAACTGGTTATCTTCAACTTTGGTGTGAAAAACAGCTGCATTGAGTTTTAAACGGTTGTCCAAGAAGACGCCTTTACTTCCAAACTCTAGGCTTGTGGTCACTTCTTTGTCATAGTTGTCAGGCACTAAAAGCTCTGCGTTAACGGCATCGCCGGGCGTACCTGCACCGCTTGCATTGAACCAGAAGTCCAAGGTTGCTTCGGTTCCGATAGAGTTAAACCCACCGCTTCGAAAACCTACACCATAGCTGGCATAAAGGTTCACTGCCTCTGAAGCTTCATAGCTTAACGTAAGTTTCGGCTGCCATTGACTGAAGCTTTGCTCTCTGTCTGGAACCCCGTTAGGGTTTGCGTTAAAGGCTGGATTGATTGGCCCAACTACGCCGTTAACGATGGTATTTACGTTGAAACCAGACGCTGAAACATTGGGCACGTTATTAGATACTTCACGAGCTTCATTATCGTATCTAAGTGCAAAGGAAATTTCCCAATCAGGTGTAATGTCATACTCTAGCTGCCCAAAACCAGATAAAACCGTGGTCGAAAACGTGTCGTTAAACAACAAATCGGTAGGGTTTGGCCCATCGGCGGGCACATATGCTTGACGCAAGAACCCTTGGCCTAGGTCAGCCCCGTACGCAACAACCACATCGCGTTCGATATCCGCGATGTAAACACCTGCAATCCACTGCAGCGGAGCATCAGTATCGTTTGATGTAAACCTCAGTTCGCCGCTGTAGTCTCTTTGACTGCGCTCTTGAAATTGATAACCATCACAAGAGGTAGCGGTATACGGGCCGTAAACGCCCTGAAAGTCCTGTCCTGGGGGAAGTACAACGAATGGTGACAAGAAGTCACCGAATAAGTCACTTCGACCTGCACCACCAAAATCGGTAGGTAAGTTGTTAAGGGTTGCTCTATCAGCTTGACACTGCGCGGTAACCTCGTAACCGTAAAACGACGCGCTTGTGCCATCTGAAAGTAAATACTCTTCTAGATTATTGTAAGCAACAACACCGGTGACATCGAAAGCGTCGCCTTTCCAGTCCACTTTCAGTGACAGCTCGGTAGTTTCTTGTTCGTTTTCACCCGGAACATTGAATGCAAATATGAAATCATGATCATTTACATCAGCAAAAAATGCCTGTTGACCAAAATCTTCTACAAAACTGGGTAAAGCGAACACTGCGTTAAAGTTTATTGCGCCGCCACTCACTTCACTATATGAGCCACGAAAATCGTAAGTGATATCATCGGTTGCTTCCCAAATAAGGCGGGTTTTGACCGACGTATCTTCAAGGAAATCTACGACGTCATCTCGGTTCAAAAAAACATTTTCGTAAAATCCATCGGTAGTAGAGTGAGAGACCACTACCCGCCCAAATACATTGTCAGCCAATGGGCCTGTAAGCATACCCGAGTAACGCTGCGTATTGTTATTACCAATACCACCTTCTATTCTTGCCTCAACAATGTCGGAAGGCTTTTCAGTTGTTACTAATATGGCACCTGCTACTGCATTACGGCCGTATAAAGCCCCTTGCGGACCTTTGAGAACCTCAATTTGGGCTATATCAGTTAAGCTTTCGTTAAAACTATTAGGGTTAGTTTGAAGAACACCATCCACCACATACGCAAAAGTAGATTCAGCATCGCGAGTAGAAATAATGCCGCGAATATTGACCTGTGTATCGCCCACATTAGCAGAATCTACAATACTCACGTTCGGTATCAAGCTAACGAAGTCAGCCGAACGCTCTACACCAGCGGCTTCCAACTCTCGCGCCGATAGCGCGGTAACGGCAATAGGCACTTCTTGGATACTTTCGGGTCGTTTCCTAGAAATACTGATGATTTCCACCATCTCTGTATCAGCTTGCGCCTCTTGTTGACCAAACGCCGTCGCTGATACGCCTCCTGTTGCTAAAGCCAGCGATACCTGTAGTGCCACGTAACTGTTTTTCGTGGTGTGCATGTTGCCTCCGAACACTAATTATTGTTGTGATTCATCGTTTTTAGCCTTCGCCATAATGTGGTTGGGCTAATTCCTAAGTCCTGAGCTGCTTTACGTTTATCACCTTGCCAGCGAGCTAACGCTGCTAAGATGAGCTCTTCTTCTTTTGTTTTTATTATTCCTTTATGTGCCGGCGCAGCATGTTTATAGCCACAGAGTTCAGGGGCAATTTGCGGCAAGGCTGGCGTTAGGCGTTCGATATCACTGACGGTATGAAGATAAGCAACAACGCGCTCAAGTACGTTTTCAAGTTCACGAATATTTCCGGGCCACTCGTGTGCTAAAAACGCGTGTTCTAGACGAGGCAGAATGGCCTCACAAGGTATGTTCAGCTGATAGCGAGATACCAATTCGGTAAGTTTATATTTAGCAATGTGTAAAATGTCATCGGGGCGAGCACGTAACGGGGGGATCGCAATATTAAAAACGTTCAAACGGTAATAAAGGTCTTCTCTGAATTCACCACTAATCACCATATCTGAAAGCGATCTGTTAGAGGCTGCTATAAGTTTTAAATCAACGTTTTTTTCTTGATTACCGCCTAAAGGGCGATAACTTCTCTCTTGTAAAAACCGAAGTAATTTGGCCTGCTGATCAAGGGCAAGTTCACTAATCTCGTCTAGAAATAGTGCTCCGTTTTCAGCCTCTTCAATGAGTCCTTTACGCCCGCCACGCTTTGAACCTGTATACGCACCATCTTGGTGACCAAATAGCTCGCCTTCAAAGAGTTCTGAAGGGATTGCACTGCAGTTTAGCGCGACAAATTTACCTTTGGCATAAGGTCCTCTTTGATATATTTGTCGTGCCACCAGCTCTTTACCTGTGCCAGATTCTCCAAAGAGCAAAACATTACTTGGTGAAGCAGAGAAGGCCGTTACTTGCTGAAGTACTGCATCGATTTCTTTAGATTTAAATACCAGTTTATGACGCGGTGACACGGTGGGGGCAGAAGTACTTTTACGTAATTTTTTTCGATAAAGCTGATAAACAAATTTACTCGCATTATCGTCGGTTAACGTATCAAGGTGATACCACCACTCTTCGCCGTTAATTTCGCACTCACCGTCACTTTCGCGCTTACCGCCGCTTGGATGAATAAGCGCATCTAAATCAACTTCTGCTTGTGCACTTAAGTTCAAATGTTCTTTAGCCGCATTATTAAGTGTTAATGCATCATCACTTTCATCAACCATGATAATTGGCGTTTGAGACTTAGTACGTAGCCATGAAACCAACGCACTTTCTTTTGCTCTTAACCGCACCTGCTGGGCTTGGTATATCGCCTCTTTGATAGTTGCTCGACATGACCTTTCCGAATAAATAAGAAAAGAAGGAAGCCCTTTGCTATTTGCAAGGCCACACGCGAGGCTGGCGCCTACCACCGCCACATCTGCAGATTGACTGGCAATGTGGAACTGCTCTCTGGCTTGGTCTGGCGTAAGATAGATATGTTCGGTCACGCTTACACCAAGGTGAGCGCCTGCGAACGCAGCGGCACACGACGCTGAGGCAAATGAAATAAGATGAATATGCCTGGAGACCCTTGATGCTTTCTCTAAAGCGGCGAAGATATCCCACTCTGTTGTACGCATTGCAACAACAGGAATAGACAATGCCGATTGTAAGTACCGCGCATTTGAGCCTGCACTTACAACGACATCAGGTGAAAATTCGCTGATGTGCTGCTGTATTTCTTGAGTATTTCCAACAATAGAGTCAACGATTTTGAACTGCGCTTGTGCAAAGTACTCTGGCAAAATACTCGCGACCAGCTGGCTGAACTCATTGTAGCCAACGATCAAAATTCGCAGTTGAGGTTGTTCTAGCTTCACAGTATTCACGTCATTGTTTTTCATCGCATTTCTCCAAGGTATCCCTCGCAAAGAAATGCAACGTATTATTGTTGGTGTCTCCGACATTGCACCGGTTGTGCCAACTTAATAACGCATTTAATGAATGCTAGACTTTACGGGGACTGTACAATATTCAAACACCCATAGTAGCCATACTGAGTTAAAAATAACCAGCTATTTTTATTTCACAATGAAACGCTTGAATTTCATTATGAAATATCTTTTTCCTCGCAGAGTTGAAAAATTACATTGAATGGGTAACCCACATTGACATCTTGGACACGCCAATTCGCAAGTCCATTTCTGGGCTCGCCAGTCTCTTCAAGCTGAGGGTAAGTCAACAGCGAGCTTTGAATACTATTTGTGCCTAAGGATATAAGGAATACTCCCTCACCTTGCTGCTGAAGCAGTTGACCTATAGCCCCTTCTTCATGGGTTGGACTTACCAATACAAACCAAGTATCGCCAAGTTCAAATCGCGCCGTATTCGCGCCGCGAAGAGGCAAAGGCTCGAATATTGGAGAAGAAGAAAAGATAGTGCGCAGTGCTTTTGTTGCTCTGTCGAGATCGCGTACGAGAAAATTTATATGGTGGATGTGCGATGGCATAAAGCGCCAAGCCTCTTATATATTGAACGAAAAATAAACCATGCAATATTCGGGCATTTTGGCTCAATATTAGCCGTGGCTAGCGGTTAGCTTTGAAAACTTACTGTTTAAGTTTGTCGTTCAGCGCATTGAGTAATTTATCATCAGGGTATTGTTTAAGCCCACTTTGCAAAATTGACCGCGCTTTTGCTCGCTCGCCATTTTGACTTAATGCCAGTGCGTAATTATGAACAAATGCTTGCTGAACACTTCCAACATGAAACCCTTTTTCGAACCACTGGATAGCAACGTCACGGTTTTGCTCCATGTAGTAATTCGCCAACAAAAAGTAGCTCAACCAGTAATCTGGCCACTGATGCGTAGCTGTTTCTAAAAAAGCCAAAGCAGTCTTTTCATCGTTAACTTTTAGAATGTCGTATGCAGCGCTGACATAGCCATACGGCTTCATATGCGACGAGGCTTTCCCTGGTGGCACTGGCGCCATATACCAATAATTTGCGCGTGCCCAAGTACGCTCAAACAACTCGAGCGACATTTCATGGTTTGCCGTTAAACCAGTATGTAATTTTACTGTACCCTTATCGCTATCAAATCCAATGACAACGGCATAATGCCATTGCGGTAAAAGTTGAATGGAGAGGTTTTGAAATACGATAACTGGAATATCGTCTTTAACCAGAGACATCAACGAAGACAGTGTTCCTCGTTCGTTATAGGGCAAAAAGCCAAACTGGCGAGTAGCCGTGATCATCTCCAACTGAAGACTGCCTTCTTTGTTAGGAATGAATAACTTTGGCGCAATATCGTTTGGCGAGGTGGTTCTACCGTAATATCCAAACACCTCAGATAATGTGGTTGGTCCGCAATAATACTGCTCTTGCGGAATAAACGGCACAGATTGAATAGTGTGAGATTCAGGCAAAGAGGCGAGTCCCTCTTGCCTCAGCTTGTCCGCTTGTGGTGTTGACTGACAGCCAGAAAGCAAAAATAAAAGCGAAAGGCCTGCTAATGCACAGACCTTTTTAACTGTTGTGAGCATGTTGTTAGCTGTTTACTGGACGAATAAATGGGTAAACGTCAGTTACACCAATTAGGTCCAAAATTGCGATAATAGCCAGTACGGTAAGCACTGCGCCTACAACCCCACCCGCTGGCGCTTGATTAATTTCATCATTTAATTGCGCAATTTCGCTGTCGGTCATGCCGTTAATTCTGGCAATAGCTTGGTTGCTATCTACACCTAAGCTTACCAGCTTACTCTGCACGTCGGCACGGTTAACCATGTCAATTAACTGCTGCTTGTTGTAGTGAGCCGCTTGCGTTTGCATTACGGAATCTGAGCTAATAGCTTCTGCATGCACGCTGCCAGACATTAAAACCGTTGCCGAAAAGCAACCAATCGCCATTTTTTTCAAAAATTTCATGATGTTTCCCTCTTTAAAATGTCCAGTTTTATTGCTCGTCTACGTTATCTAACTCACGCAAAACACGAATAAAATAAAACTTCGCACTGATTTAGCAGACGCATTTGCGAGCTGCGGGTTATTTTCAGTAGATAGATTCAGCAAGAATAAGACCAACTAAAATGGCCTTATTTATAATAGACAAGATTTCATTTTTTCTATTTAACGTAATGATTTAAATAACCTTTATGCGCAAAGTGATGAATAAAGCTTTAGTCGTTAATACTGCATTGATGCGTCACCGCGCGCTGACTGTTATGTAATATTTTCTTTATGCTGGAATTATTTGCTTGCCGCTAATGTAAAAAGAGCAACAAACAGTAAGGGGCACTCTGTGGAATGAGCAGTTGATTCGAAACGCCTATTTCACGCCTCATACCATACGGCGTTAAGTTTCAGGTGCAATTTCTAATAAAAACACGCTATAAAATACATTATCAAGGTTATTACTTTCTTTAGCGTTTGGGTGAAATGCGCATCAAGCAGAGTTTCATATATTGGGTATTGGTAGCGACTATCTGCTGTATTAGCGGATGCAGTTCAGATAAGTTTATGCGTAAAAAAGTATCCCCTTTGTCTTTGGCCAGTGCTTATGGCTATGGCTATTTGCCCGACTTAAGCCACTTCGACAACATACAACTGGTTGCTCGGTGCACATCGTACGAGCAGAGCACTACGCTAGATATCGCACTTGCGCTCGATTGCTACATCACCTTGTTAGAAAGAGACAGTCTTTCTGAAGCGCATCGTGCCGCAGGGATCGACGGGTACAACCTGGCAGTAAACAAGCTATTCCGCCTAAGACACACAACGGACAATTTAATTAAGGTTAACTACTCGGGCCCAAGCGAGCTCGATTTAGTTTCAGAAATAGAAGCCTTAGACGCTCGCCTCTCTCCTAAGGTATTTGGTGAACTTGGCGGTGCTGCAGTGGCTCGAATTAGCAACCAAGCACAGAATGGCCGTAGCCTTGACCTCAACTATCCACTAGAAGGTATTTACTCGCCTTACTCCCTTCAAGTTGAGTCGGTTGCATTGAAAGGGCTTAGAATTCACATATCCTTACAAGCCCGACACGTCGATGTGCCCACCGAAATACTGGTTGGAAACAACACATACATGCAAAGGTACTCCCCTGCTGCCGCTTACCTTTCCCTTTTACAAAATGCCGACATCCATAATTTCAGCTGGCTGGGATTTACTAATGCACAAGACGCTGAAAAGAGAATGGGAGTCTTTAGTATTGGAGAGCTTTCTTCAGCCAAAACCCCGCTTATTATGATTCATGGCCTCAATTCAGACCCGTTAATTTGGCGCTATCTCACAATGGCTATTTTCAATGACGAAGAATTATCCCAACATTATCAGATATTGCACGTGTACTACCCGTCAGGCCCTCCCCCTTTCTATAACGCCATGCGAGTTCGCAAATTACTGAACAAGCTAAACCAGCGGATAGCGTCACCGAAAGGTGCTTCTTCATCTGCGGTATTGATAGGGCATAGTATGGGCGGCGTAATCGCAAAGCTGATTTCAACGCATTCAAATAATACGTTGTGGGATACTACTTTCACAGAGCCACCAAAAGCGCTAATCGCTGAAGGTGACGAAATGTTGCGAGATATATTTATATTTAATCCCGTGTACAAAGAGAATACGGTGTTTTTTCTCGACACTCCGCATCGAGGCTCAGAAATAGCCAATAGCCTTATAGGATCGTTAGGCTCTTCACTCATCACACTCCCTTTTAGTTTTAAAGCGCTATTTAAAAACTTTATCGACAAAGTAGGCGTGAGCAGATTAACCGCGGCTATGCTTCCTTTCTTACAAAACTACGGGCCTGATAGCGTCCAAGTGTTACGCCCTAATCACCCGCTGATGACAGCGTTAGCCGACATTCCTGTAGAAGGCGAGAGCTATTCTATTATTGGCTCTACCAGTACCTTGTATTGCCACTCAGAAACAGAATGCGCAGCTATTTCTGACTCTGTCGTCAGCTATAACAGCGCATATTTACCTGACGCAAAAGACACAACAATTGTTAACTCGTCGCATAACTCATTCAAAAGCCCTCAGGCAATCGAGTTTATACTTGATAAACTTAGCCAAAAGCACATCAGCGCGAATACTGTTCAAAATTCCCTCGACATGTAGCCCTCAATTCCTTATAGTGCGCGCGCTTTTATATATTAGTGAAGTGACAACTGCTTTCACTACTATCTCTTCTTATTGTTTTACCCCTGGATACCTGTTTTGATTACCACCGCAAACATCACAATGCAGTTTGGCTCTAAGCCATTATTTGAAAATATTTCTGCCAAGTTCGGCAACGGCAACCGATACGGCCTGATTGGCGCAAACGGCTGCGGCAAGTCTACCTTTATGAAAATTCTTAGCGGCAAACTCACCCCGTCGTCCGGCAACGTTTCTATGGCGCCAGGCACAAAGCTAGGTATCTTGAGTCAGGATCAGTTTGCGTTTGAAGAGTTTAGCGTAGTCGATACCGTTATCATGGGTGACCGTGAACTATGGGAAGTTAAAAAAGAGCGCGACGCCATTTACAGCAAGGCTGAAATGAGCGAAGAAGATGGCATGCGCGTGGCAGACTTGGAAACCCAATTCGCCGAAATGGATGGTTACACAGCAGAAGCGCGCGCTGGTGAAATTCTAACGTCTGCCGGCATTGAAGAAGACTATCACTTTGGTCTTATGAAAGAAGTTGCACCAGGTAAAAAAGTGCGTGTGCTTTTAGCACAAGCCTTATTTGCCGAGCCCGACATTCTGCTTTTAGACGAACCAACTAACAACTTGGATATCTACACCATCAGCTGGCTTGCTGAAGAGCTTAACAAGCGTAAGTCGACCATGCTGATTATTTCGCACGACAGACACTTCCTTAACTCCGTGTGTACCCACATGGCTGATATCGACTATGGGGAACTGCGCGTTTATCCAGGTAACTATGACGATTACATTCAAGCCGCCATGCTCGTGCAAGAGCAGCTTCATGCAGAAAATGCTAAGAAGTCAGCAGAAATTGAAGAGCTACAAAACTTCGTAGCGCGATTCTCTGCTAACGCCTCGAAAGCGAAACAAGCCACTTCGCGCGCACGCCGACTAGAGAAAATTGAATTGGCTGAAGTAAAAGCCTCTAGCCGTCGTAAACCTTATATTGTGTTTAAGCAGCATAAGAAACTTCACCGCCTTGCCATCACGCTAGAAGATTTAGGTCATAGCTACCCAGATCTTCCGTTATTCGACAACGCGAATTTACTTTTAGAGGCAGGTCAACGCTTAGCGATCATTGGTGAAAATGGTGCCGGTAAAACCACGCTTTTGAAGTGTTTGGTGAATGACATTGAACCCACCGCAGGTAGCTATAAGTGGGCTGAAAATGCTGCGATTGGCTACATTCCACAGGATAACGCAAAATACTTTGCCGAAGATATCACCATATTTGAATGGATGAGCCAGTGGCGCAGCCCTAAACACGACGACTTACAAATTAAAGGTATGCTGGGACGTTTACTGTTTACGTCTGACGACTTCAACAAGCGCGTGCAGGTATGCTCAGGGGGTGAGAAAAACCGTTTGTTGTTCGGAAAGCTAATGCTTCAAGACATCAACGTATTGGTAATGGATGAGCCCACTAACCACATGGACATGGAGTCGATTGAAGCCTTGAACAATGCACTGTACAAGTTTGACGGCACGGTTATTTTCGTTAGTCATGATCGTGAGTTTGTTTCGTCACTGGCTACGCAAATTATCGAAATAAAAGATAAAAAGCTAAACCACTTTGACGGAAACTACGAAGAGTTTTTGGCACATAAGGGCAGTGCGTAAACAGGCGTTTAGACGATGACCAAGGCATCGCGCGCCTTTGTCATCGTCTGTTATGTATGTCATTTGTGAACCGTCGCAACACCTTCTAACCACACGGTTTTGAGGTTATCACGCCCGTCGAGCAACACAAAATTAGCGTACTTGCCCTCTTCGATACTCCCAAAATCATCGGACAATGCCATGAAACGTGCCGGCGTGATACTTGCCATTTTGCTTGCACTGGCAAGGGTAATGTTGCAGTCTCGATAAGCATTAAGTAACGCACTATGCATGTCAAGACAAGACCCCGCCAACGTCTTTCCGTCGGCAGTGGTAAGCTTATCGCCATGTCTAATAATTTCAGTATCAAAAAAAGAAAGTCGTTGAATATTACTTCCTACATGCGCCATGGCGTCGGTAACTAGCATTGCACGCTCATCACCTTTTATTTTAAGTGCTAGCTCAGCGCTTCTAGGATGTAGGTGTTGATGATCTATAATAAGGCCACAATAACTATCGCGATGTAACAACGCCGCGCCAACGGCACCGGGCTCGCGTGACGTAAGCGCAGACATGGCATTATATAAATGGGTGAACCCGGTAGCGCCAGCATCAATGGCTTGTTGAATGGTTTCGTAACTAGCATTAGTATGGCCAATAGCTACGGTCACTCCCTCAGAAACCATCTCACGAATAAAACCAGTACTCACCGTTTCTGGTGCTATTGTTAACAAAACCTTACCAATATCTTGTCTACATAACGTCGCTAGCTCTTCGTCGCTAGGTGTTCTTATAAAGCTTGCGTCGTGCACGCCCTTTTTTTTCACACTTAGGAAAGGCCCCTCAAAATGTACCCCTTTGACTAGGGCTTTAACATGCCTTGAGCCTGAACTCAGCGCCTCTGCAATTGCATCTGCCGCTTGTGACATAACGCTAGCATTGTCTGTAATAATGGTAGGTAACAGCGAGGTAGTACCATATTGCAGATGTGCCAGCGCTATTTTCTCTATATTGGCTACCGAAGGCTGATGGTTAAACAGCACGCCTCCACCACCGTTGACCTGCGTATCAAAATAGCCCGGTAAAAGTGTTCCGTTAAGTCTGTTAGCTAGCGCCGCATCGGTGGCGTTCTCAATACGGACAATTCGGCCTTTTTCTATCGTCAAGGTTTGATCAAATGACCAACCGTTTGCCAGCAGCACTTTCTCTACAGTAATGACCATATCCATTACGCTTCACCTTTATTTTTGGCGTAAAGAACAGCACCATACTCTGCTTCATACTGCGGGCACACCCGTTGAGATGACAAAGATGATGCCATTAAAGGTTGATAAAGTTCAGCAAGCCCACCAACTAGACTCCATTTCATTGAAGGTTCGTTCTCCAATAAGGTATGCGCCAGCCTAGAGAGGTAATCGGCACCTTGTTGCACCAACTCGGTAGCGAACTCGCACCCATCTTGATATGCCAACGCGACAGTCGGCGCTAGCTGTCCAAAAAAAGACGGGGTTTTATCAACCGCTATAGCAATTAGCTGAGCCCCTGAAGACACGTTAAAGTAGGCACAAACTCGCTGACTCAAGTCACTTGAAGGGGTAATATCATCAAGCGCAAGAAGCGCGTGTCGAACAGCCGCTAGCCCAAGCCATGCACCACTTGCGTTATCACCTAACATGGCGCCATATCCACCTTTGTCTGTAAACTTTCCCTGAAAAAACGTTGTAGCTGATGAGCCTGTTCCGCAAATGATGAGTGCACCAGATTTACCATTGTGAGCGCCAACACATGCCGCATGAAGATCGCTTATCACCGTCGTTTTTTTGAATGGTGTAGGCATTGCGAGAAAAGCTTGTTTAGCGTGCGGTATATTTGCTCCAGCAAAGCCTGCGGCCATACTTATCTCGCGTAGGGAAAGTGACAGGTTTGAACTTGAGATAGCATGTTGCGTTGCTTCTACAGCAGAATCAAGAGCTTGTTTGGCATCACTCATAATATTTGCTGGCCCACCGCTCCCTCTTCCCAGACATTGGCCGTCGGCGCTGTATAACGCAGCCCGACATCGCGTGCCGCCGCCATCGATCCCCACAATATATTTTTCTGTCACAAGCTTTCGTCTTCTCTGTGCGTCTTTATTCTTCGTGATATACATTACCACATGCTTTGAATTACTTGCGACTAAAGGCAGTTAAATACTATGTTTTGACACATGTGGGGTATCCTTTTTTCAACACTACAGTAACCCGACTTTCGCTATACCGCCTGTACCTTTTTTTGCATAAATTTATCTGTAACAAACAGCATTCATACTAAAACATGAATCGCGTTGAATGCGCAGGACTTACAGGACGTTTAATAGCCGTGCTCTTATCTCACAGCAAGCAGTTTTTATTTGTTCACATTGCAAAAACGGGCGGAACGAGTGTTAGAACGGCACTGTCCAAATATCGTTGGGGCCACCGTTACGCGCTACCTCAGTTTATTTGCAATAAGCTTAGCCAAATAACATCGCATAAACTTGGCAGTCGCTTTCCCCGACATGCAAGGATAATTGCGGCAAAAGAAATGTTGCCAGCAGACTATTTCGAAAACCTTTACAAGTTTGCAATTGTCCGTAATCCATGGGATCTGCAGGTAAGCTCATACCACCACATAAAACGCGAACGGCCTCACATAATGCAGGGCTATGACGATTTTGAAAGCTTTATGAAGTGGAAATTTGATCAAAACCGTAACTATCAATACCACATAGACACTTCGCTTCAGCTGCAGTCTGACTATCTGATTGATTTAAACGGGCGCCTGTTGACAGACTATGTTGGCCGCTATGAACACTTAGACCGCGACTTCAAAAAAATATGTCATCGGTTACAGATACCTTCAATCGATCTCCCCCACAAACGCGTAGCAAAAGACAGGGAAAACTATCGCAGTTACTACACCAGTGAACTCATCGACCTTGTATCTCGTCATTTTGCTAAAGATATTGCGCTTTTAAAGTATCAATTTGAATAGCACCACCAGCTAACGGAAGACACGCGTAACTCTTTAACAACACACAATAAAAAAGAGAAAAATTGATCGAACACAGAGCCCGTATGGTATTGGTTAAAAAAGGAATAGTTTTTATGATCATGAAACGTTCGTTAGTAACATTAAGCTTAAGCGCATCGCTGCTCTTTCCAACCTTTGTTTCGGCTCAACAACCTCCCCAAAATCAGCAGCCACAAGGATGGATGTGGGGGTTCGGCATAGCCGCATCTCAAGATGTGTACACCGACTTTGATAACCGTATAGTGCCTATTCCAATTATCGGCTACACCGGTGAAAAACTGCGGGTATACGGGCCATTCGTAAGCTATGAACTTTATCGCGACAGTGGCTTTACCCTTAACGCGCAGCTTGTACCAGTATTTGCGGGTTATGAAGAAGATGACAGTACTGTATTCACTGGGATGGAAGACAGAGATTTCAGCTACGCGGCTGGATTCGGTTTTAACTATAACACGGGTAGCTGGGTTTACTCGTTGTCTACTAATGCCGATATTCTTGGTAAATTCGACGGTTATCAAGCGTCAGCCAGCATTGGTAAAAGGTTTAGAATAGATAACTTTATGATTGAGCCGTCTGTAGGTGTAAATTACCAAGACAGCAACTATGTTGATTATTACTACGGTGTTCGCCCAGAAGAAGCCACCGCATTTCGAAACGCCTATAACGGCGATAGTGCGCTGAATACAGAAGTTCGCGTTGCTGTTTCTACTCGCCAGTTTCTCGGCGGTATGACACGCTTGGAGGTTGGCGCCACATTTTTTGACGATAGTATAAGCGATAGCCCGCTGACAGACGAAGACACCGCGCTAAGTGCTATGCTGGTTTACACGCGCTTTTTCTAACTATTTAATTGATAGCTGTCCGCACAGATAACTTCCCACTTGGAAGGCGTGAACAGCATAGCTATTTAACACGGTAAAAATGCCCTTATACTCGAGGGCATTTTTATTTTCTATTGTATTAGTGTCTATGCGGGCTTCTTAAACGCGAGCGTTTGCCACAGTGGCACAGTAGATAAACTATGCTTGTAGCTACCAGATGTTTCTTTCGTACTATAAGACAGGTAAATCAACGTTTTCGAATCAGCATCATAAATGCGTCGAAGCTTCATGTTTTTGAAAAATACACTTTTTGATTTTTTGAAGATCACCTCACCCGAATCTGACTTATCGATAGCGTCTAGCATCTCGGCAGTGATGGGGCCGGTTTGCCTGCATGCAATAGAACTGTCAGATGGATCAGACAAATCTAGGTTCGCTTCGATACTTGAAATATGACAAGTCACGCCTGTCACAACTGGGTCTTGAAGCGCATCTATTTTAATATCTTTCGTGGTAAACAGCCCAAGCGACACATCGCCTACCTCACTGTCACTGCACCCAGCTATAGTAAAAATTGAAGCGCTGAGTAAACCCAATACAGCACGTTTTACAGAAATTCGAGCTCTTTGCGACTTCATCCAACATCCATTTCCTTTCATACCGTTAACGCCCTATGTTATTTATGATGTGCTTTGTATTTACTCAAAACACAAAGCCTATGATCATTTTAGCCTAACAGGTTTAGCTGTGTTTTATCCATAAGCGCATACTGCTTAATAAGTTGCTTTGCTTTTTCGATGTCTGGTGCAAAGTAGCGATCTTTATCGTAAAAAGGTACCTGCTCTCTTAAAAGCTGCATAAGCGTCTGCAATTTTTCGCTAGTAATAAGGGGCCGTCTAAAATCTAGTCCTTGGCAGGCTGCCAACCACTCTATGGCCAAAATACCCGCTACATTATCGAAAATGTCTCTCAAGCGTCTTGCAGCGAAGGTGGCCATAGATACATGGTCTTCTTGATTCGCCGACGTAGGAAGGGAATCGATTGATGCGGGGTGAGCTAGGGTTTTATTTTCACTAGCAAGCGCCGCACAGGTCACTTGCGCGATCATGAAGCCCGAGTTTACCCCACCATTTTCCACCAGAAATGGCGGTAGCCCACTTAGGTGCGTATCGATCATTAGCGACATTCTGCGTTCCGACAGCGCGCCTATTTCAGATAGCGCGATAGCCAGCATATCTGACGCCATCGCTACCGTTTCTGCATGAAAGTTTCCGCCAGATAGAATATCGCCAGTTGGTGTATCAGCGTCATCATTATTTTCAACAAAAACCAACGGGTTGTCGCTTACCCCATTAGCTTCAACCACCAAAATCTCTTGGGCATAGCGCATTTGCTGTAAACACGCTCCCATCACCTGTGGCTGGCAACGCAGAGAATATGGATCTTGTACTTTTTCACACCGTTGATGTGATTGACCAATCTCTGATGTGTCAAGCAATGTTCTAAACGCAGCCGCTACATCGCACTGACTTTTGTGTCCGCGCGCTTCATGAATGCGCGCATCGAACGGCACGCGAGAACCTAACGCGGCTTCAACCGTTAGCGCACCAATACCAATAGCACTATGCAGTGCATTTTCCGTATAAAACAGCCCCTGTAGTGCAAAAGCTGTAGATGCTTGTGTACCGTTTAACAGCGCCAAACCTTCTTTAGGTGCCAGCGCAATAGGCTGCATACCCGCTATTTCAAGGGCTTTGGTCGCACTAATTCTCTCTCCCTTATAAAACGCTTCACCTTCTCCTAACAGCACAACACTCATGTGGGCTAAAGGCGCTAGGTCTCCGCTAGCACCTACCGAACCTTTTTCAGGAATGGCGGGGTACACCTGAGCATTAAACAAGGTAATGAGCGCCTCTATTACGCTTAGACGAATACCAGAATAGCCGCGTGCCAACGAATTAATTTTTAACAACATAAGCAAGCGCACGGTATCTTCTTGCATAAAATCGCCCGTGCCGGCTGCGTGAGAGAGCACAATGCTGCGCTGTAATAACTCTAACTCATCAACATTAATACGGGTGTTTGCCAACAAACCAAAGCCGGTATTAATGCCATAGACAGTACGGTTTTCTTTTATGACGTTCAGTACTACTTGCTCGGCGGCGTTTATAGCGGGTACTGCACTTTCATCTAACGATAAATGAACGTGGCGTCGATGCACTTCGCGCAACTGATCTAACGTCAATGTGCCTGGCACAAGATTTAGCTGCTTAACACCATCGATTTCAGTAAAAAAAGACGAATGCGACATGACTAATTCTCCCCGCCAGAGCTTTTGTTCGAGCTTGAATGAGTGCCTGTTCCATCGGGGATTTGGTTATTAGCCGCGCTCTTAACCATCGGAAGATCCAAATTGTGCTTGGCAGCACAGTCTTTTGCAATGTCGTATCCCGCATCGGCATGACGCATTACACCTGTGGCAGGATCGTTATGAAGCACCCTGGCAATACGCTCAGCCGCTTCGTCCGTACCGTCACAAACAATCACCACGCCCGAGTGTTGACTAAACCCCATTCCTACACCGCCACCATGATGAAGGCTTACCCAGGTAGCGCCACCCGCTGTGTTTAATAGGGCGTTTAGTAACGGCCAATCTGATACAGCATCTGAGCCGTCAAGCATGGCCTCGGTTTCTCTATTGGGTGACGCTACCGAGCCAGAATCGAGATGATCCCGGCCAATTACCACCGGTGCACTTAGCTCGCCACTGCGCACCATTTCATTAAAGGCCAACCCCAACTTTTGTCTTTCACCCAGCCCCACCCAGCAAATACGCGCGGGCAAGCCTTGGAATTGAATGCGTTCTTTGGCCATATCTAGCCAGTTATGCAGATGTGGGTTGTCGGGAATGAGTTCTTTAACCTTTGCGTCAGTTTTGTAGATATCTTCTGGATCACCCGATAAAGCCGCCCATCTAAAGGGGCCAATACCCTGACAGAAAAGCGGTCGAATATAAGCGGGTACAAACCCCGGAAAATCAAAGGCATGCTCAATGCCTTCTTCTAACGCCATTTGTCTGATGTTATTACCATAATCAAGTGTTGCAGCACCGGCTTGCTGAAAACCCAACATGGCTTTTACCTGAAGTGCCATCGACTGTTTTGCTTTTTTAACAACACCCGCCTCATCTTTTTGACGCTGCGCCTCGGCTTGATCTAGCGTCCAACCCACCGGCAGATAGCCATTCAGAGGATCGTGTGCGCTGGTTTGATCGGTCACTACATCGGGGGTTATCCCTTTTTCTAGCATATCGGGAAATACCTCAGCAGCGTTGCCGAGCAAACCAATAGATACGGGGTTATTGCTTTGTTTGGCTTGCTCTAACAGCCGCATAGCTTCTTCTAACGAATGCGCTTTTCTGTCTAGATAGCCCGTGCGAATTCTGAAATCTATACGACTCTCGTCCACCTCTACGGCCACCATTGAAAAACCTGCCATGGTTGCAGCAAGAGGCTGTGCGCCGCCCATACCGCCTAATCCGCCGGTTAAAATCCAGCGCCCTTCAGCGCTGCCGTCAAAGTGAGCTTTAGCCACGCTAACAAAGGTTTCATAGGTGCCCTGAACAATACCTTGTGAGCCTATGTATATCCACGACCCAGCCGTCATCTGCCCGTACATCATCAAACCTTCTTTATCCAGCGCGTTGAAGTGCTCCCAGTTTGCCCAATGCGGCACAAGGTTAGAGTTGGCAATTAACACACGAGGTGCGTTTTCGTGGGTGGGAAATACGCCGACTGGTTTGCCAGACTGTATAAGCAAAGTTTCGTCGGTATTTAAGCGCTTGAGCACTTCTACAATTTTGTCGTACGACGCCCAGTCGCGCGCCGCGCGCCCTATTCCGCCGTACACCACCAAATTTTGCGGATGCTCAGCAACCTCTGGATCTAGGTTATTCATTAACATGCGAAGCGGCGCTTCCGTTTGCCAGCTCTTTGCATTTAGCGTTTTGCCTCTTGGGGCACGAATTTCTCTTGTAGGGTCGAGGCGTTTCATAAACTTCTCCTGGGCATTTTGTTTCGCCAACATATATTTTTTATAGAAAGCCACGTTGTTAATTGCTGTACCTTTAAGGTTTTTGCCTGGGGCACGCATAACCTTAAAACTCTAAATGCCCACCTAAGCGGTAACGGCTACCTGGGTGATAAAGCACTGCGTAACTCACTACAGCGCCTGCGCCGGTAGCAACCCCCTGCCCACGCGAAAACGTTCGTCGAGTAACTTTTAGGCAAGGCTCTTTAGGCTTTATTAGTAACGCCTGGGCAATATCTTTTTCGGCAATGACTGCTTCTACGCTGTGATCCGCTTGGGAAAGCGGCGCAACTTGGTTCAGATAAAAATTTGCAGTTTGTGCTTTAAAGTCTTTATCTAAGTAGTCATCAATCCACGCAGGGTTAACCCATCGGTCTTCATATTGAACAGGCAAGTTGTTTTCGCAATGCACAATAATGCTGTGAAAAACAGGCTCTCCTGCATCAACAGCTAATCGCTGAGAAATAGCATCACTGGCTGGCGACGTTTCCAACACCAATATTTCGTTGGTGTATCTATGCCCCCGCAACTCAATTTCATCGCGAATACTTTTAATCTCTAGCATTGAACTCATTGGGCGACTATCAGACACAAACGTGCCTATGCCCTGACTACGCATTAAAATACCTTCGTCCACCATTTCGCTTAGTGCTCTTCGCGCAGTCATCCGGCTTACACCGTGCTGTTGTGCTAGTTGGTTTTCCGAAGGCACTTGACTGCCGGGCTTCATTGCACCGGTCTCAATGGCGTCCAAAATTGCTGTTTTAATTACCCTATAACGAGGTTGCATATCGTGGCTATCCACAACTAAATTGTTAATAATATGCTAACAGCATACTTGTATATACAAGTATGCACAAGTACACTATTTTTAAAATATTGCGCAAGGTCTCAGTAAAGGCCTAGGCACAACTAGACAAAAAATTAGATAAATGATGGCGTAGAGTGGAGCACGTTATGAGTTATCAGTACGACACGGTTATTTACAACGTTCGCATTGCGTCTATGCAAGATAGTGAAGTGCCTTACGGCGAGTTACTATCACATGCTATTGCCCTAAAAGACGGAAAAATTGCTGCATTAATACCTTCCGATGACTCGCTAGGCGAAATAGTTAAACAAGCCAAAAGCGTAATAGATGCCACTACCCTAATTCCGCAAAACGAAGGTGGGACGCTCAAACACCCATGGCTATTGCCTGGCTTCATCGATTGTCACACGCATCTAGTGTATGGCGGTAATCGCGCCGAAGAATTTGAAATGCGATTACAAGGCGCAAGTTATGTAGACATTGCGCAGCGCGGTGGTGGCATTAAAGGGACGGTTGAAAAAACACGATGTGCTGACGAACGCACCCTCCTTAACACGGCGATAAAACGCGCAAAACGACTGTGTGAGGAAGGCGTAACTACCATCGAGGTGAAATCAGGGTATGGGCTGGATTTAGACACTGAAGTGCGCATGTTACGTGTTGCTAAATCCCTTGAGCAGCATCTTCCTGTGAGTATTAAAACTACTTATTTAGGCGCTCATGCGCTTCCTAATGAATTTGCTGAGGACGCAGACGGGTATATCGACTTTGTTTGTGAGAAGGCACTTCCTTATATAGCGTCGCAAAACTTGGCTGACGCGGTTGATGTATTTTGTGAAACGATTGGTTTTTCAACCTCACAAACAGAGCGGGTTTTTAGCTGCGCACAAGAACACGGTTTACCACTTAAAGCGCATGTAGAGCAGCTTAGCGACAGCAAAGGTGCGGTTTTAGCAGCTAAATACGGCGCCCTATCGGTTGATCATATCGAATACCTAGCCGACAGCGATATTCCCCACCTTGCCCAAAGTGGCACCGTTGCCGTGCTTTTACCAGGCGCATTTTATTACCTAAGCGAAGTACAAAAGCCGCCGATAGACGCGCTAAGGGCGCACAATGTGCCCATGGCCTTAGCCACTGACTTTAATCCAGGTAGTTCGCCGTTAGCCTCAATCCTTACCGCGATGAACATGGGCTGTGTGTTGTTTCAGCTAACCCCAGAAGAAGCACTACGCGGCGCTACTGCACACGCGGCGAGCGCACTCGGGCTGCACGACCGAGGTGTTATTGAAGCAGGCAAGCTTGCTGATTTAACGCTGTGGGATATCGAAACGCCGGCAGAGCTCGCCTATTGTATTAATGGACACCGTCCCGCAGCGGTGTTTAAGGAAGGCAAACAGGTTCAAGGAAGGTAAACATGTTTAAGTGGCAAGGCAGAATAGACAGTGAAGACGGCATTGAGGGCCTGCGTTGGCATCAAAAAGTCAGCGAAACCGAGGGTGGCAAAAATAGTCCATTAGCCAACGCCGTTACCCTTGTTGGTTTTGAGTGTGACTTGGGTGTGGCAATAAACAAAGGCCGCGTAGGTGCAGCTGCTGGCCCCAACGCTATTCGCCAGGCGCTTGCAAACTTGCCTTGGCACTGGCCAAGCGCAGCATTAGTTGATTTAGGGAATGTTACCGCTAAAGAGAACTTAGCCCAAGCACAAACCCAATATGCCGATGCCATCACTTATGCGCTCAAACAGAATGATGGATTGGTCATTGGGCTCGGAGGGGGACATGAAATTGCATGGGGTAGCTATCAAGGCGTTTTCAGTGCTAAGTCGAAAACGTCCCGCGTTGGTATCATTAATTTCGACGCCCATTTTGATTTAAGAAAGCCTTCACCAAACACCAGTTCAGGTACGCCGTTCAGGCAAGTGTATGATCACTGCCAGTTACACGATACACCGTTTCACTACGCTTGTTTGGGCGTATCGAAAGCAGCCAATACACCAGCGCTGTTTACCTTTGCCAATACGTCCAACACGCGCTATTTAACCGATGTGGCGTTAAATGATGACTCACTGTGTATGCAGCGAATAGATGAGCTGCTATCTCCGATGCTAAAAGATATCGATGAGCTTTACGTCACTGTATGTTTAGATGCATTTCCAGCAGCACAAGCACCTGGCGTTAGCGCGCCCAGTACATTGGGAATTTCCCCCACACTTGTTATCAACACGCTGCACTTTTTAGCACAGCACCAAAGCACTTATGGGTACCAATGGAGACTGTGTGACGTTGCTGAAATGAACCCCAATTATGATATTGATAGCCGCACAGCAAAGCTGGCTGCACGGCTAATTTTTGAAGCGGTAGATGCAGTAAGCTCGCACACTTAAACTGTTTAACGCTTTAACGTTTGACGCTTTTATGTTTACTGGCCGCCTGCCCTTTCACACGCAGCGGCGGTAAACAAGACATCAGTGGAGCTATTTAATGCTGTTTCGGCAGAGTCTTGCAGTACGCCAACAATAAAGCCCACCGCAACCACCTGCATAGCCACTTCATTGGGTATATTGAACAGGCTACAGGCAAGCGGAATAAGCAATAACGAACCGCCTGCAACACCTGAACTTCCACATGCTGAAACCGCAGCGATAACGCTTAACAATACAGCAGTAGGGAAATCTACAGAAATTCCCAAGGTATTAACCGCAGCTAGCGTCAACACGGTAATTGTGATCGCAGCCCCAGCCATATTAATGGTGGCGCCTAACGGAATAGATACCGAATAGGTGTCTTCATCAAGCTTTAAGCGTTTACACAGCGCCATGTTTACCGGAATATTCGCTGCCGAACTTCGGGTAAAAAATGCCGTAATACCGCTTTCTTTCAGGCACTTGAACACCAAAGGATAGGGGTTCTTTTTGGTTGCCAAAAATACTAATAAAGGGTTGGTCACAAGTGCGATAAATAGCATTGCGCCAATGAGTACCGTTAATAAATGGGAATAGCCAAGCAATGCTTCAAAGCCCGTTGTGGCAATGGTATTGGCTACCAAGCCGAAAATACCGAATGGCGCGAGTTTAATAACAAAACCCACCACGGTTGTTACGCTATCTGCCATATTTTGAAGTAGCGCTTTTGTAGCCTCGCTAGCATGGCGGAGTCCTAAACCTAGACCTACAGCCCACGTGAGAATACCAATGTAATTTCCGTTTACTAATGCATTTACGGGATTATCTACCATGTTATAAAGCAAAGTAGTAAGGACTTCCGATACACCTTTCGGCGCAGCTTGGCTAACTTCTGATGTCACTAAGCTTAAGCTTGTAGGAAAAGCAAAGCTTGCCAACACGGCGGTGAGCGCAGCGAGAAGTGTGCCCAACAAATAAAGCACAAGCACGGGTTTGATGAAGGTTTGCTCGTTTTGCTTATGGTTGGCAATGGATGCCATGACCAAAACAAAAACCAATAAAGGAGCAATTGCTTTTAGGGCTTTTACAAATAAGTTACCCAATAGCCCTGCTGATTGAGCAGCTGAAGATGAAAAACTCGCTATCGCAATACCACATACAATACCGATGATAATTTGCAGTACCAAACTGCCATTCATGTAACGCTGAAACAGGCTGGGGCGTGACGTTGAATCCATAAATGTTGGTCCATTATTATTTTGACGACGCACCATGATACCAGTTCAATGAACCTGTTTGGTCTTAGTTACTCGCAAATCACCGTATGCTTGCCGTTTATAGGGGTTTACATGCCCTCAAGTATCTTTTTCGTATAAGACGTCCACTGATAAAGGGGAAGTTCTTCATCGATATAATAGTCTGGCTGAATACCTACCCCATCAATGGCCATATGCGGAATGCGTAAGCTTTTAGTCAGGCTGTAATACAAAGTAAAAGTACCGCTTGGCGAATCAGTTTGATACATGTTAGAAATATCAAGTACACCTGCGGTGGTTTGCCCAAACAACTTTACTTTTTTGCTTTGTTTAGCCGCTAGCAAGAACTGCTCAGCGGTGCTGCCATTGCTTGAATCAACGAGTACGCCAATACTTTTGGGCAGAGGTTCAATTTTATTGAATGTCTCCACCGTTATATCGTCATCAATGTTGATGTAGCTGCCGATGTGTTGCTGAAGAATGTCGTACCCGTCTTTGGCCCACTGCTTTTCTTCTTCACTAAAATGCGGGTTTTGCAAAAAGCCAAGCATTCTAGCGTTGTTAAGCTCGGTCGATAAGTATTCCATACCTACAGTGCGAATAGGGTTGGTGTATAAAATAGGGAGTAAAGACGCATAGCTTACGTCACTACCACCACCGTTTCCTCGGATGTCGATAATGAGGTTTTCAGTGTTTAAAATCGTGTCTAGGTTTTTAGCGATAACCGCCTCGATGTCTTTTTTGAAGGCATGATCGAAAGCCGGTATGCGAACTAATACTGTGTTCTCTGAAATTTTTTCGAATAGCGGAGCTTTTGTGCTAAGTAGGCGCACATAGCGTTTTATTTCAGGCGATGATTCTTGTCGCGGTTCCTCTCGCGACATAACGATAAAGCTATTGCCCAACACCACTTCATTGTTACCCAACAGTGTCATGGTATCGATTTGTCGGGCGGAGTGATCGCCCATAAAAAATGTCACTCTTGCAGTATTGTTGTCAGCAGGGTCGTTAACGATGAACTTTACTTGCCCCGCCTTCCATGAAGGGTTGGTACTTTCAACGATATAAGCCTTATGAACATTACCTTCTTGTTTTAACGCAACCCTGTAGCTTGAGAATTGCCAAATCCCTTCCAGTGTCTCGTCACCTTGGCTTTTCAAATACTGTTTGAATGCCGACAAGTCGAAATCATGCACTACCGATCCGCGTACCGCTTCCACTGAACCATTCGTATTTAGCGCAAGACCAACATGACCCTTGCGAAAAAACGCAAGCCAGTCGCGAAGCACCGTGTGACACAGCGCTTCGCTTTTCGCACTGTGTATTCGAGTTAGAGTGTCATTATTGTGAGCCGAATAAAGGTCGAGCCCTTTTTTCTCAACGCTATATTGAAAACCAGCATCGTTGTTTTCAAACGTACTTTTTAGCCATTCAAACTCACTTTCACACTGAAAGGTGCTACTGAAAGTACTGAAAGAGGCAAGAAGAGGGAGGATGGCGAATCGCTTCACTTTATATGATGTCCATATCTATTTTTGATAAAGATAAAGTATCATAAAACCATAATCTTGCGTGCATCTACCGTGCAATTACTTGTAAGCAGATATGTTCAGTTTTTCAATAGCACCTTGCGACGTAGGCACGTTTTCTAGCATTTTTTTAACACAGTAATACAGTCCAGTGCCTCAATTTCCCAATCAACGAATATCTGCTCTTCCACCACAAAACCACTTTTGTGAGCGATATGAGCCATGTCTTTGGCATTAAACTCACTTCGCCAATGAGGGTTCTTACGCCAGTTTGTGTCTGCTTCGAAGTTGCTGTGCTCCCTCGCGTTCGAGTGATGAAGAACAGCCTGCCCTCCCTTTCTCAAGATTCGGCTAAATTCTGTCATTAAGTAGTCTATAGTTCTGTAATCAAAGTGCACCATTGCGTCCCAGCTGCATATAAAAGTACCACTGGTACTCTCAACAGGGATTGACTGTGGCTGGCTTACCTTGCAAATCACATTTTTACTGTCTGAAAATCTTTCAGTACAGTGGGCTATGGCTTCAGGGTTAGTATCTACACATATCAATTGTTCACACAACCCTTTAAGAATTTCAGCAATTCTCCCCTTGCCGCAGGCGAAGTCCACAACCTTCGAAAAATCAAATTGATATTTATCAATCAAAGGCTTCAGATACGAGTTAAAATGCGCTTCGTTATGCCCTTCAGCGTTATTATAATATTGATTCCAATCGTAAGAATGAGGCGCTAACTGGCTATCTTGCATTACATAACTGCTGTCTATTGTAGTTAGTCTTTCTGCACTGATCCCTTGAGAAATCAATCTAGCTTTAATCTCGTTTCCAAATTTGAGTGACGCTATGACGATGGGATAGTTTGGTAATAGAAAAAGAGCCTTTTCAGGTAAAAACACGGTACTACCTTGTTCATCGGTAGACGCTATTTTCTTGTCTGATACGTAAATGCATTCGTACAGCCCTACAACGTTGAGTTGCCGCAGAAATGATTGGCCTACCTCGCCCAAACCGTAAATTATAACGCGCTCGCTTTTTGGAACCTTTCCAAACGGAAAAAGATAAAACATATCCTTCCTTGCTTTCTTAATGTTAATTCTGAGAATTTTCTAAAAATAGCATATTACACGACTTCATTATCGAAGTATGACTTTCATCTTTTTGGTAGTCGAAAAGTTCGAAACTCGCCTCAGTTGAGGCGCGTTGAACTTAGCTATACAGTTTCAACTATAAGTTAAAACCTATCCTTGCAGGCAGACATAAACCAAGAAAGGCTGTACATACAGCCCGATACAGCATTAGCTGAAGAGAGCGACGATATACAAGAAAACTTGCGGCTTAATATTTTGTGTGCTGAGAGTTCGATACTCACTTCCACTATGCGAGATTTCTGAGTTGTACCAGAAGCTGTCGTTGATGAGCAGGTATCAAAACGGCACATTTGTACGTAAAGCGGAAGTTGGTCCATTCAGAATTTAATGTCACCTATGAGCGAAAAGCGGAAGTCAGTAGTTCGTTCTTTCATTGCCATAGATGACACTTACAATTTCTAATACTATCACTTATAGTGGTTATGCAGCCTTTGTTTTAGTCATACAAAGTTAAAAAATTCTAATTTAGAAGTGACCTAAAAAATGGGAGTTGATATTTTAGCTTATAGTCAGGTTTAAGAGCCGCTAATAAGAGTAATTATCATGGATGAGAAAAATGAAGAATAGACCGAATATTTATTGGGGGCCAATTGATGCCAAAGATGAAAGCGATGGCCCATTTCTCGAAAAGTTTGTTCAGTGTTCGTCGTACAAAGAAATAATTGATTCTTATAAACCTCTTATAAGTGGTGAAAAAGGATCTGGTAAATCCGCTTTTAAGCGCCACTTGGTTGCTACGCATAAAAAAAATAATGATGTTGTGACTGAAATAAGCTTCGATGACATCGAATACGTATCAGTTATAGAAAACTTAAACTATCTAATTGAATATACTCAAGCAAAATCGTTGTCTGTTCTTTCTCATTACTGGCAATTTGTAATATTTATATATGCAATGAAAACAGCAATGAGCGTAGAGAAAACCCACCTCACTAAAGAAAAAAACCTTATTCAAGAGTATTTAACTGATTCAGGGTTCGCTGAGATGGGAATAGTATCAATCATGTCTTTATTAACTTTCAATGCAATAAAGAAAATTGAACAGGTTACCAACCCGGCTGACAAGAGGGATTTAGAAAGACTTGGTCTTCCAACTGCTTTAAGCGCGCAGGTTCACGACAGCTTGAAAAGTTATCCTTTATTTGATCCTAAGTTTGTACAAGCCAAAAATGCTTTTTTTAGGTATCTAAATGATGGAGGCCGAAAGGTTATTATCACTATCGATGATTTCGATGAAATAAAGGCAAAATCTACTGATGACCGCTTAAGTATTCAATCAATATTTGATTCGCTAATTAGTGCTATATATGTAATTAGTTTGACACATGAGCTTAGAGACGCGTTTAGAGTCTACTGCTTTATCCCACATGATCGGTTAATTGAAGCCGACTTAAGAGATTATGATAAAATCGAATATAAGCACGAAGCAATAATTTGGGATTATGCAGGAATTAAGAAGTTGCTTGGTAAAAGAATAGCTTTTTCTACTGGCGGAAAGAAATTTGATGAAGTTTGGCAATCTCTATTTCCTGCGGTGATTCCAAATGATTGCTACAACATTCAGGAAAGCTCTTTCGAATACTTATTGCGCCACACACAATATAGGCCAAGGCAAATATTAAGAACTCTGGAAGCACTAGAAACGGAAGCTAGAAAAAATGACTTCGATGCAAATAAATTTAGACAGGTTATTCATCGCTTAGCAAAGAAAAATGTAGATGCCTTTATCAAAGAGTATTCAATTGACCACCCCAATTTGAAAAGATTTTTTCACAGATTTAAGAACTTTTCTAATGTTTGTGAATACACGTCGTTTAGACAGAAAGTAGAGAAAATTATTTCTGACTTAGGTTCTTATGTTTCTTTAGATGACAAAATAGATCAACTATACAATATGGGATTTTTTGGGGTTTTAAAAGAGTTGAAGGGGCACGATATTAAAGATACTGCGGCAACTGCGTACCTTCCTCCAACGAGATATAGAGGGCAAAGGTACTTGTGTAAATTCTACTATCATCATCCCGATGAAAGCATTTCAGGAGCCTTGCAGGGAGAAGATGTTATTGTTATTCACCCTATGTTCTTTGACTATTGCGAACAAGACCACCACTCAACGGCTATTGTGGGGTAAATTTCGCGGAGAAAGGTCAGAGGCGTTCAAAACGACCGCTTTTGGCACAACTCGGAAGTTTGATGCCTAGCCCCTAAATATCAGGTGTCTGTCTGG
Organism: Alteromonas sp. V450; assembly: GCF_001885075.1. NCBI lineage: Bacteria > Pseudomonadati > Pseudomonadota > Gammaproteobacteria > Alteromonadales > Alteromonadaceae > Alteromonas > Alteromonas sp. V450. The sequence continues at coordinate 4,214,264 of NZ_MODU01000004.1, read as the reverse complement.
AGCGGACAAGCGCAAAGGTGCTATACTATGTCGCTTTACGCTAACAGGAAACTATCAGATTTGGTTTAACTTCATCGCTAAAAGTATCAGGTAAAGTGAGCACTAAACATACTCACGTCCCAATACTTCTCCATTTAACTTGAAACCGCATAAGGTTTTTCTAGTGCACTTAACCCCACACCGTTGCGTTTAATTACTTTTAACTGAGTGGGAATACGCTCTTTCATCGCTTCAATATGGCTTATCACACCAATCATTTTTCCGCTGGCATTTAAGTTGTCTAGCGCATCAAGGGCCACATCCAAAGTCTCCGCGTCTAGAGTGCCAAAGCCTTCATCTAAAAATAGCGAATCGATACTGGTCTTGTGACTGACCAAGTCAGATAAAGCTAATGCCAGTGCAAGGCTCACCAAAAAGCTTTCTCCACCAGACAGAGTTTTGGTGTCTCTTACCACGTCACCTTGCCAGGTGTCTAATACACTTAAACCCAACCCTTCGTTTTCTTTTCGCATTAGCTGATAGCGACCGTGTAATTTATCAAGCTGCTGATTTGCAAGCTGCACTAGGTTATCTAAAGTAAGCCCTTGCGCAAAGCGTCTGAATTTGTCGCCGCTGGCCGAACCAATTAATGAGTGCAGGTAAGTAATATCATCATAATACGCCTCAAACGCTGCCATCTCATCCACAAGCTGCTGCTGTCTTTCGCGGGCTTGATTGTTAGCGCTTAGCTGCTGTTCAATTTGCCCTAAAGACGATAACAGCGTGTCACGCTGCTGAGCTTGCTGGGTAATCTTCGTATCGAGCCACTGTGCACCGTGCTCTTCTAACTCGCGCTGCCACTGCGCTGCATCAGCATGGGCTTTTAGCGATTGTTGGGTTGCTAGCGCATTTTCCAGCTTTAAGTCTGCCTGTTGTTTTTGCTGCGTTAGTCGCTTTTGTAGTTCAAGTAAGGTGTTGCGGGTATCTTCGTCTAAAAGGGCATTGCTAAACGCTTGTTCATCGGCAAAGGGGCTGCTCGCCAACTGACGGTTAAAGTGCTCTGTTGCCTCTGTAAGTGCTTGCTCTTTTTCGCGCATTTGCTCATTAAGCTGGGCAATTTCGGCTTCTAAACGAGACAATATAGTGTCTGTTTGTTGCAGGCGAGATTTGCATTCATTTACATTTCGCTCAGCCTTTTCTTGGGCGGCGTTTGCCTTATTCCTTGTTTCAGCAATATTGCCTTCAGGGAATACGGTTGTGCGCGAGTCTCGCAGCGCCTCTAGGCTTTTATCTAGCTGCACAAGCTCTTCGCATACGCCCTTAAGCTGGTTCTCGGCACTTTCAATATCCCGACTGATCACAAGCAAGGTGCTGTTTACCTCTTGCAACTCATCTTTAAGTTTAGCGTGTAGCTGATGATTGTGTTTGTAGGTTTTAAGCGCTTCGGCTTTTTCATTTAACCACGTGGTAATTCCATCAAAGGTCAGGTTGTGAATGTCAGCACCGTGCGCCGTCATAGTCTCGCTGAGCGCTAAAATATTATTATTAATCCCTTGTGTTTTGCTCTCTAACTCTGCATTACGTTCGGTAAATTGCTTTTCCAAGGTTTCGCGCTGCTGCAGAGAAACTGCAAGTTCTGACTGCTTGGCTTGTAGCAACTGCTGCGCTTCATTTTTAGCCTGCTGTGCAGCATTTAGAGCTTGCTCGCACTCATCTAAACGGGTTAATTGGGCACTAATATCATCAAGGCGGGTTTTAAACTGCTCCGTAAATTGAGCGACGCTTTGCGATGTATTAATGTCGACCTTTTCAAAGCTCGGTATATCAGCGCTAAGTACGCTTGAAATCTGTTGCCATTTTTCTAGCAGCGTATCTCGTTGCCCGCTTGCCTGTTCTAGCTGCTTATTAACCTGAGCAAGAGTGAATTCAGTGTGTGTAACGCTTTCTTTTGCCCTCGCCCCTTGCTGCTCAATATCATCTAACTGCTGCTTTAAGCTATCTCGCTTTTGGATAGTTTCAGGTACATCAATCGCCACGCTAGACGTGGTGTGTTCGTTAGCCCCACAGACAGGGCATGGCTCGCCAGTTTTTAACTGTGCGCGAAGGTGCGCCACTTCAGCATCCAGGGCGATAAGCGCCTCTATGTCTTTTAAATTACTGCGAGTTTGCTTGTAAGCATCAACCAAGGCTTGACGGTCAGATTGCTGCTGACCTAGTTTCTTCGCTAAGTCTTCCCTCTGCGCACTCAGCGATACTTTGTCTTGCTCTAGTGCCAAATATTGCTGTTGGATATGCCCTATCTGTAGCACACTATCCCAATGATGGAGCTTGGTATCGCGCTCTTGCTGAAGGCTTGCTTTGCTGGTTGCATTAGCACTATTAGTATCAGTTGGTTTGTCAGATAGCGCGGCCTGAAGTGCCTTCTCGCACGTGGCTACTTGCGCGTTTTTGTCATCGAAGGTCTGCGCTAACGCGCTCAACGACTCGTTTGTTTTTGCGATAGCGTCATCTAGGGATGAAAGCGCCTGACGATCATTCTTTACGCTTTGTGTCAGTGTTTCTAACTGCCTCTGATCATGTTCAATATGGCGCGCCGTTTCACTCCAGCCACTGATAAACTCGGCCACACCGCTAAGTGAGTGGTGTTCTCTCAAGTAAGCTTCCAGTTCACCAAGCTTGGTCTTGTTATCTGCCGAAGCGTTTTCGATTTCTTTGCGCTTTAGCGTTAACGCGTTTATTGACTGCCTTAAACGTGCCGCGTTTTCGTTTGCTTTTTGCTGTTCACTAGTAAGCTGCGCTATTTGGTTATCTAGCGGCACCACCTGCTCGTTTATACGCTTTTCAAGCTCACTGGCTTGTTGCTTTGTCTGCGCTAACGCTTTCTCGGCATGAGTTACTTCTGAACTACGTTGTGCCTTTTGCGTTTTTAAATCGGGAAGCTGAGCCGCCTTCTCGTCAAGCCTTTCTTTATAACGGGTTACGTCTTGCTGAAGGGCGTTTCTTTGCAAGAATGGCAGGCGAAGCTTTTCAGCCGGCTCGCTTTGGGTGAGAAGATCAAGTTCTTGTTTCGCCTCATTGATGGCGTTATTCGCGGCCTGCTGCGCTTCACTGGCTTCTTTAATGACAAGCTTGTTAGCGTTAAACGCTTGTTGCCACTGCTGTTGCTTTTGCAGTTCAGTAAGTGTTTGGTTAAACGCTGACACTTGGCTCTTGGTTTGTGCTTGCTCATCTTCAAGCTGGGTAATTTGCTCGTCGCTAAGCAAGGTTACGCCTTCTAGCTTTATCGCAAACTCTTTTTTCTTTTGTTTAGCGTCACTAAATTGCTGATGTACCGCCCGTGATATCTGCCCGTAAATTTCGGTGCCAGTTAACTCTTCAAGCAGCTCGGCTCGGTCGGCCTCGTTAGCATTCAAAAATGCTGCAAAATCGCCTTGCGACAACATCATCGACTTGGTGAAGCGGGCAAAATTAAGGCCAGTTAGCTTTTCAATCTCTTCACTTTTTGGCCGCACTTGGGTAGCCAATACCTTACCGCTTTCAACTTCGGCCAGCTCAACATCAGCACTTTGCAGGTTACCGTCAACTTTCCCTCTGGCCCGACGCATACTCCAAAACGCACGGTATGCTTTACCCTTAATATCAAACTCAACCTCCGCCAAACACTCCGCCGTGCCGCGAGTCATGATATCGTTGTTCGACGTTGAAATTGGCCCCAAGCGAGGGGTTTGGTGATAAAGCGCTAAACAAATGGCATCAAGCAGCGTGGTTTTACCCGCCCCGGTTGGGCCTGTTATAGCAAACAGCCCATTGTCAATAAACGGCGACTGGGTGAAATCTATCTTCCACTCCCCTTTTAAGGCGTTTAGGTTTTTAAGGCGTAAGGTCAATATTCTCATTGTGTTACTCGCCTTTATTTTCTGTTGTGTTTGCCAATGATGTCTCTACTGGTACTTCAGCATCTTCATCGTTGGTATGCACTTGCTCTACTGCTTCATTGAATAGCTGCCTTATCCGGTTTATGCGTAAAGCGCTTTTCTCTGACCCTGCTTCTTCCGTTCCTCCGGCGCTTTGGTCGTCATCTAGCAGGGTTGCTTGTGCCGACTCAGTTGGTGCCGACTCACTTGTTGAACTATCTTCTATACTCTCCAGTGCCAAACGTGCTTCAAATACATCGTTTACCGATAGTTCGCTAAGCTGGACGTTTTGCTTTTCTGTTAGGCTATTTACCGTGCGCTTACGCTTGCGTTTCAACTGCAAGATTTCAGCATTTTTCCCCTCTAACAAACCTTGAATACGCTGCTGCAAATCAGTCAGGTAGTCTTCTGTTTCAACTTCAATGCATAACCACACAGGATCTTTAGGGCTAATGGCGTTATCCGTTTCGCCAGCGGCACCATCTGTTTGAGAAGCTAACGCGATGGCCTCGCTTTTATTAATGGCCGCCTCAATCGCTTTTAAGTCGCCTTTTATTACTTCCATGGCCTGAAAGCGCGGCACCGGAAGCGTTGAGATAGTAGGCGTTGTGCTTTCAGATTCAAACGTTATCAACACTACTTGCTTTTGTGTGTTTAGTTCATCAAAACTTAGCGGTATGGGTGAGCCTGAATAGCGAATGTGTTCGGTTTTAGCCACTTTTTGTGGCCTGTGAATATGACCTAGTGCAATGTAATCAGCGGGCGGAAAACCCTTAGCGTCAAAGCCTTCAAGGGTACCAATGTAAATATCACGCACACTTTCTGACTGACTCACGCCTAAAGCGGTTAAGTGCCCTGTAGCAACAATAGGAATGGCAGCGCTATTTTCAATGCCCTCTTTAATTCGCTTTTCTTCTATTTTGGCGCGCAATGACAGGGCTTCATTGTAGAGCGTCCCGTAATGCTGCTTTATCGCATCGCCAAGCGCTTGGCGCTTGTCAGTGGCGCTTTGTCCTGCCTCGCTTATTAGCACATCACGCGGTCGAATGAACGGTACGGCACACAGTACCGCACCGGGCTGCCCCTTGCGATCGTTAAGGGTAATGACTTGTTCACTTAAATCGCCATAGGTACTGGCTATTACGTGGCTATTTAAGTATTTCAGTAGTGCCTTACTTTCGTTTAATACCGACACTGAATCGTGATTTCCCCCCAGCACCACCAATGTACATTGCATGCCCTGAAGTTCACCGATAAACGCATGGTAGAGCTCTCTGGCGTAGCTAGGCGGCGTGCCCGTGTCGAACACATCACCCGCAACAATAATCGCATCTATTTGATGCGCTTCTACCTGCTGAAGAAGCCATTTTAGGAAGGCGGCATGTTCATTTTTGCGGCTTTTTGTAAAAAAACTCTGACCTAAGTGCCAGTCAGACGTATGCAATATTTTCATGTAGAAGTGAACCAGGCTTGTTGCATTGGAGATAGAGAAACGCCTTCGGCGCTGTTGCTAAGGGATGTCGATGTTGATCAACGCCCCTTGAAGCAACTATAGAGATTTTGTGGTTTTATGACAATGGTTTGTCTGTGTTACATGTTCACAGGGAACAGGTAAAAAAAGAGGCACCACACGCTTTAATAAACGTCTGGTGCGCAGGATATTATTTTGACGAAAACAATCCAAAGCTAAAAGCTGGCAGAGTAATTTGTGTTTTACCGTTGTCAGAAGCGGAAATTGTAGCGGCTCCTGAAACAACTAAGTAGTTTTCATACTGCTTAGAAACCGTTACCGTTTGTTGCGCGGCTGACACATTAAACACAACAAGAAGCGCATGGTTCTTTTGTTGCGCTCCGCCCCCGTTTGGCATTGTGTCATTCGCTATGCGGGTGAAGGCAAACACCTGCTTTTTATCATCAAAGAAGGTATTTTCCTGCACACCATATTGAAGCAACGGCTGCTGCTTGCGAATGGCAGCGTACTCTGCAATAGCCATGTATAGCGGGTGCTTAGGGTTGAAGTTGTCATTTTTAGTGGTTTGGTCAGTACCTAACAACGGATTGTCGTTATAGCTAGCTACCTTGGATGGCATCATATCTTCTCTTGCATCTACATCGTTACCATCACCGGTAAAGCCCTGCTCATCGCCGTAGTAAACAACGGGTACGCCGCGAGAGAAAAACATCATGGCATGCGCCAACATACTGCGCTGCAGCTTTTCTTGGTTAGACGCGTTGGGTAAATGTTTATTTAAGAAGAAGCCGGGGCGCCCCATATCGTGATTGCCTAAAAAAGTAAGCAATTGATTAACGTTGCTGTCCTCGTCATTGTAAAGGTAATCTTGTGCTATTAAAGCCTCAATGGTTGACACTGGCTTGTCTTCAAAGAACACGCCTCCCACCGCACTTTGAAATCCAAAATCAAGTACCGCAGGCAGTTTACCCTCTGTAGTGAACGAACTTAGCACTTCAGGGTTTGGGTCATACACCTCACCAAATACATGAAAGTTCTCAATGCCTTCGGCTTTTGCGTGCGCCATAATTGCCGGTGAAAATGCTTGCCAAAACGGTAGCTGTACGTGCCTTACTGTATCAATCCTAAAGCCGTCGGGTTTAAATTCACTGATAAGCTTGGTGTAAATATCAATCATACCTTTAACCACTTCTGGATCTTCGGTATTGATATCATCTAACCCATTAAAATCACCATATAAACTATTTTCACCTTCAAAGGTTGTATCACCTTGATTGTGGTAATAGCGTGGGTCGTTTAGCCACTCTGGAAATTTCTCTCCCTGCTCTTTTTCTGGAACAAAAGCACGGTAAGTCCCTTGCTCTTTCACTTCCTGCAAACTGCGATAAGCGCACCGGTCTAGTTCACTTTTAAACGAACCGTCTGCGTTGTGGCACTCTTCATACTTAATCACGTCTGCCGTATGGTTAGTAATGATATCGAAAAATACTTTAATATCTTTTTTGTGTGCAGTGTCAATTAAACGCTTTAAATCGGCGTTACTGCCAAAGTGAGGGTCAATTTCGGTGAAGTCGACAATCCAATATCCATGGTGAGCAAAACCGCCTCTTTGCACAGCTTTATTGCGCAGAATAGGTGTCATCCAAATAGCCGTGATCCCCATAGACTTGAGGTAATCCAGCTTTTGTTCAATACCCGCCATATCACCGCCATGAAAAGCCCATTTAGACGTGGTGTCTAACCCTCCGTGAGAAATTGAGCCTTTTGGTGCTCCGCTGTCGTTACTTACATCACCATTGTTAAACCTGTCTGGCATAACGAAGTAGAACACGTCTTCGCGCACGTCTCGCTGTAGGTAATGACGTTGTGGCTGTAATGCATTACTGCTCTCGTTACTAGTAGGGGCACTGCTTGCAGGCGCACTATGGACGATAGATGGGCTGCAGGCCGCTAGTGAAAGCATTATTGCGGTAGTGGCTACTGCCATTTTAAATGGTGTTCGAATCATTAACCTGTTCCTTATTCTTCTTGTCTTTGAGCATCGCTTTCTGATAACAGTAATTTAAGCACGCAGCTTTTGTTCATTTCGCTTATTTGCCGCACTTGTAGTTTAGGCTTTGCGTATTAGGCGCAGGTATTTAACATACATCATTAAGATAATTACCTGCGCCATAAAGCACGCTTACGTAAGCTAACGCTGAGCGAGAATGCTTTCTGCCAGCGCTTCGTCATCAAACTCCGCCATACCGCTAATTCCTATTGCACCCACTACTTTGCCTGCCTTATCTTTTACCGGTACACCACCCGCCATACCTGTGATACGCGGATCGGTCCAAAAGTTAATGGTTTTGCTCGTTTCTTTTGCCCACGCAGCAAGCTGACTGGTTTTTTGCCTGTCTCTGGCTGCCGTATAAGCCTTGTTCTGCGCTAGTAGACAGGTTTGCGGACTAGTTTCATCCATACGAGAGAACGAGATAAGTTCACCCACACTGTCTACAACAGCCACGGCAATGTGTTGATTGTTTTCTTGCGCCCAATGAATGCTATCTGTAATCATTGATTGAGCTTGCGCTAAAGAAATGGAACCCATCATGGTAACTCCACCCCTTTTGCACTTACGTACAATGCGTACCAGTCTTCCCGAGTAAGCGTCACGGTAACGGCTTCTGCACTTGCTTTAATACGCTTGGGGTTTGCCGAACCAACAATTGGCTGAATGTTGCTGGGGTGGCGCATTAACCAAGCCAACACGATTGCGTCGGGCGATACACCATATTTTTGCGCTAAGGTCACAACGAGTTTTTTAGTCGCTTCTTCTTGCGCAGTTAGCGCAGCGGGTGCTCCGGTGTATTTCCCCTGGCTTGCTGGCCCCCACGACTGCATTTGAATGTTGTTTTGCTTTGCGTATTGAAGTGTACCCGCTGTAAAATTCACATGCTGCCCATCTGGGTTACCGACATAAATACCTTCATCCACAAAGCCTAAGTTAGTAAGGCTCATCTCAACCTGATTCGCAATAAGCGGCTGATTAATATAGTGATTAAGATGCTGCATTTGTACGCCGCTCATATTCGACACGCCAAAGTGCTTAACCTTACCGCTATCAAACAAGGCATCAAAAGCAGCGGCAACCTCCTCTTCTTCCATCAATGGGTCTGGGCGGTGCAGCAAGAGCAGGTCGAGATAATCGGTATTTAATTGCGAAAGCGTGTTCTCAACAGAAGTGACAATCCATTGCTTCGAAAAATCGTAACGTTTAGGCCCGTGTTCATCTTCAAAACGGATCCCGCATTTAGACTGCAGCACTATCTCTTCCCGTAAGTGAGGGCATGCTTTTAACACTTCGCCAAATACTTGTTCTGCTTTACCCATTCGGTATATATCAGCATGATCAAAAACGGTAATACCGGCTTCTAGCGCAGCATCAACTGCCGCAAAGGCATGCTGGGTTTGATCTTGGGTTAATGGATTAAAGTCCCACTCTCCACCAATAGCCATACAGCCATAAACCAGCTGACTGGCGTGCGGGAAGTACTGATTTAAAGGAAGGTTTTTCATCATGTCTCACTCAAAAAAGAAAATAACGTATTTCTAACGCCTATCGATAGCCCAAGTTTACGCTTGCGGTTACCACCTTTCAGCGCACAATAGCGAAATCATTATTCTTTATAGCGAATAGCTGTATTCCATATATAATCACTAAGTGAAAATTTTTGATATGACGTTATTAAAGACGCGGTTTTAGGACACATTGTGAATTTTCATCTCCTATGGATCTTCTTTAAAAAGTAACAAGCCAATGAAACCACATAAAAAAGTCGAGCGATTGATGCTGTTTAGTGCGGTAGCAGAAACCTTAAGCTTTGGTGCTGCGGCAGAGAAAATGCAAATTTCCAGGGGCTACCTGTCGGAGCAAATAAGGGAGCTTGAACTTGCGTTAGGCGTGAAGTTACTGCAGCGCTCAACACGCCAAGTAAGCCTTACCAACGAAGGTAAACAAGTTTATGCCGATACACAGAAGATTAATCGCAGCGTGGTTGAACTTGAGCAAAATTTAGTACGAGAGCAAACGCAACTTGAGGGAATAATAGCCATTACGGCGCCTAATATGTTTGCACACTATTTGTTAAGCGAACTGTGTTTTTCCTTCTCGCAGCAGCATCCTGATGTTTCGTTTCATTTAGATACCAGCTATCAAAGGCACGACTTAAACCAGGGTCATTTCGACTTGGCGTTTCGCTCTACTAACAACCCGCCGCAAGATATGGTGGCCAAGCCATTGTTTACCTATAGCCACACTATAGTTGCGGCACCGCAATACCTAAAGCAAGCCGGCACGCCCAAAATGTTAAGCGATTTGGGTGCGCACCAATGCTTTTGTGGCCCCGACCAAGATAACTGGCTTATAAACGGTAAGCGCACAGTGGTTAAAGGCTGCTTAAAGCTTAACGATAATTTAGCGCTAATTCAGCATGTATTGGAAGGCCGCGGCATTGCAAGGCTGCCAAGCTACGTGGCAAAAAAGCATAGTAAGGCGGGTGAACTGGTCGCGCTTTTTGAAGAAATTAAGCCGGGGTCGACACCAAGTGTGCCTCCAACAAAAAGCACCAGTCAGCTGTTTGTTGTACACCCACAGCGCCCCCATCAATCGCTAAGAATAAAAGCCTTTTTAGACACAGTTAAACAAGCACAACACGAAGGTTATTTTAGTGGATAAGTACGCGAGCTATCAGCGTTTATCTGCCGCTATCCACCTGCGTAGTGAGTAGCCACAGGACTAGAAAGCTTCGCATAGGCTTTTTCTTTCCTTGGCGCACTATTATCGATGTTAAAGGGTCAATCAAACAGGTTGATAAATATTATCCCAGTAGTCATCAAGTATCTTCACAGCATCGTTAAGCGTCCGCGCGACAAAGACATCGCCGTCTTGTTCAACTAGTTCCATGTCCACCAGCTTAGTAATAGCATCAGTAACGTCGAAATCGAGCGTACAATCAAGGTTTTCTAAGAAGTAGCTTTCTATCACGCTATCGAGCGTTGCAAGTGTCATCCCACCAGCGGTAATCTCGTTTTTTGAACGTGCTGCGCCAAATGATGCGGCGTTTTCAGAGAATGTATTACTACATTTAAGTAAAAATGTATAAGCTAATAAGGCCTCTTTGCAGTCTTCTTCTTCTGCTGCATCTATTAGCGTATGAAACACGCCTGCGTTGTTGTCTAAATTCTTGAAATAGAGGTTGTCAGACAAGGCTTTCATAAACCGGATTTTTCTATTTTTAAACTTGGTCCATTCCTTAAAGACAAAACTACCGAATACCCCCATGCCTACGCCAAAAGTGATTAGGCTTTGCTTAGTCAATTCCACCTGGTCGTCTTTAAAGCCAAGCCAAAAGGCTAAAAACGACGCCATAAGCAGTAATGATGCACCTAACTTAGTCACTAGCACCATAGTGCCGCCAATGGCCGCCGATGCACTAATAATTAGCTTATCTAACGGGCGCATTTTAACTTCACTGTTTGGAAACAGCATTTCCAAGTCTGCTTTAGGTACGTTTTGAAAAAGCTTTACTATGGTGGAACCGGGTTTGAAGCTGACTGGTGTTTGTCCCTTCTCTTTAAAATAAGCCTCATCTTTAAACGTAATATAAACGGCCACTTTGTCGTAGTTGGTAAACGACACCTGCTTTTTTCGCAACCCGAAAAAAGTACGTATAGTTTCAGTTTTTACCGACTCGCCTCGCCGATAAAAAACCACGTCTTCAAAGTCGTCGAAGCTAACCGCCAGGCGCACTTTGAACAATGATTCTTCATTTAACGCTGCTTCTAGGTCTTCGTCTGTCACCTGTTCGAAATTGGCCGCATCAAGAAGGCGAGCAAACCCCTTAGAAAACGTTTGTTGATTTTCTTTCTTTTCACTATGGCTTGAAAAAGATAAGTCGCGCGTATCTTTATTAGGGTCGAAATGGCTATAGCTGTCCTTCAACTCTTCTAGTTGCTGATGATATTCATAGTGGATCCGGTTAACTAGGAGTGAAGCAAAGGTGCGAAACAACGTTGTTTGTTGGCTGATTAAGGCTTCGCATACCGCAATCATGTCTCGCTTACGAAAGGGAATAAATCGCTCAAAAGGCATAGTCGTTATTTTTAATTATCGTTCTCTGAGTCGATTGATACCTCACTCTCCATTTTATCTCAACTAATAAACCGTAATTTTAACCTAATGATTAACGTCGTTTTTTGATAGCCCCAACGTTTGAACTTACGCTACGGTACTCGTTATTACCAACCCGCATAGATTATCGCGACGTGGGCGATTATTAATGCGGATTGGTATTCTCCTATAGCGTTGCAATTACACGCTGTTTTTGTGAATAGCGTAAGTTTCACTCACAAACTTTTTAAACGCGCTGTCCACATCTTCAATACTGTCTAACGCTAATTTGTTTACCAACCAAGCTTCTACTGAACGTTGCTGAGCGAGTAGTTCGACCAACTCTTTTACTGCTCCTTCACCTAGCGAAGCCTCAATAAATCTATCGAACAATAACGCCTGTACATAATATTCGGTGATAAATTCTTCACTTTTCTCTTCATTTATTTCCATCACCTCCATGGCAAAACCACTTGCATTTACATTGGCTTTAGCCTTTGCAACCAACTGAGAAAGTTGCTTTTCCATGACTTTTAGCGATGGGTGCTCGACAGACAAAAACTCAGCAATTGGCAACAAACTATCTGCGTTACCTTTTGCATAAAAGTCACTAAGTCGCTTTTTTTTCATAGCCTCACTCTCACAACTTATTGCTGCAATTTCATCGAACCAATCTGGTAACTCGGTATGCCCGTAGCGCGGTTTAGCGTAGGTTTTGTTTTGCAGCCCTTTTTGCTCCATCAGTAAGATCATGAACTTATGACACACTTCATGGGAAAGTATGTTTTTATCTTTGTTGCCAAACACGTCCTCGTCGCTGTTAGCGCTAGCCAGTGCGGCGTAGCTAAGCAAAGGCAAAAAGTGAGGCTGATATTGAGAATGATCGATGAGAAATAGCGACATGGGGTTCTCTACGACAACAATATCAAGTGTGCCGAACGCACCAAATCGATCGGTAAAAGTGCGTGCAGCATTTTCAATTTCGCCTACCTCTCGGCGTAGTGAACTATTTTTTTCGCCGTACAGCCGAAATGCTTCATTTTTTACAATAAGGGAAGTAGTAAATCCTTCAGCCCCAGTTGCGGCTATTTGAGGATGTGTATTTACTTGTCCACGGCTCTGCATACTGGTAACTAATGCACCAGCAAATAGTATTGAAAAAACAGTTTTAGTAGCGAATTTTTGCTTTCTTATCATAAACTTGATATTCCTATTCAGCGCTATTGAAGATTGATGAATATAAAACACAGAAAATATGGAAAGCGTGGGAATCGATAAGTAAGTGCATATCATCGCTGAATAATAAAAGCGCCCTTTTGTTTATTTATAGGGGATATAAGACCTTTTACAGATAATAAAGACGCATTCGTAGAGTATTGGCCATAACAACAACGACATTGCGATAAACTGAGAAAAATTTACGTGAAGCCCACTTTGTTTAATAAACCTTATTTACTTATAGAAGCATGTGTACATCTCACGCTATGGGTGCTCTATTTTTCGCTTAGCCAAAATTTAGATTTTTATATTACTACCCTTGAACAAACCACCGTTAGCCCTCCTCAGCCAGCATCAACATCGTTATTCGTTTTGCTTACGTTCTACTGGTGCTATTTTGCAGTTCCGTTTTGCAAAAAAAACGCTGGCTTTTACGGGGCAATTGCAGCATATCTTGCCGCCTTGTGCATCCTTACAACAGTAGACTGTATTTACAGTGTTGGCCGCACGATTGACCGGATCAGCATTAGCCGCGATTATTTGCCATTTTTATTCAAGCACACTATGTGGTCATTGCTTTCTGTGGCCATAAAGCGCTTTCTACGCAATTTAAAACGCGCCGAATTAGCAAAAGAACAAAACCTCGCGCTTGCGCATCTTGAGCTGGCCGCATTGAAACAACAAGTGAGTCCGCACTTCATGTTTAACGTTCTTAATAGCTTGTACAGCACGTCTTATATGTTTGGCGACACGCGTACGTCACAAGGCATAGAGCAGTTATCTTCCCTTCTCAGGTATATGCTATATGAGTCAAATTCTCAGAAAGTATTACTTCGAAACGAAGTAGAATATCTCGACAATTATATTCGCTTGCAGATGTTGCGGTTCTCCGATGACGTTGAGCTGCGGTTTGAAAAAGGAGATATCAATGCAAATACACATATTGCCCCCATGCTACTTATCGTATTGGTAGAAAACGCATTTAAGCATGGAGTGAGTACTAAAGATAAAACCACTATTTCAATTGCGCTAGCGGTTAAACACAATGTAATTTCATTTGAAATATCCAACCCAATTGCCAACGCGAATAAGCGCACACAAGTTACTACGACTCAAAACGGCGGGCTGGGTCTAGCAAACCTGAAACGCAGGCTCAGCTTACTTTACAAAGACAAACACACGCTCGAAATTTCGACCAAGAGCAATGTATTCACCGCAAGGATGACGTTGACGTGATGCTGAAAACCGTAATTATTGATGATGAAAAGCTTGCTATTGATTTGCTCACCGATTATGTCAATAAAACACACTTTCTATCGTTATCAGCCAGTTTTAAAGATGCATTAGATGCCCTTGCTTATCTGTCATCAAACGCCATCGACTTACTATTGCTTGATATAAACATGCCCACACTAGATGGCCTTGAACTTTTATCATCGATGAGCTATCCGCCAAAGGTAATATTTATTACTGCTCATAGTGAATATGCACTGCAGGGGTTTAAGCACAATGCCGTTGACTATTTACTCAAGCCGTTAAAATATTCCGACTTTTTCAAGGCTACCAGTAAGCTGATGCTATCGGCTTCAACACCATCTAGCTCACAACAAGAAAACACATCAGCATTCACAGTGCAGTCGAGTTCGCTTGCTCACCAGTTTATTTTTATTAAAGTAGATAATCACCATCAACGCATTGACCTCGCGAATTTAAAGTATATTGAGGCTTGCGGTGACTATGTGGTTTATCATTGTGTAGAAGGTAGCTATATCGTTTTGCAAAGCATGGGAAATGCGCTTGATGGCCTTCCTAGCGAAGATTTTGTTAGAATACACCGTTCACACATCGTAAATCTTTTACATGTGGATGTTATTCATAAAGATTACTTAGAGATTGGTACACTTGAATTTTCTATTAGTAAGTCTTATCAGAAGTGTTTAAAAAGTCGATTGCAGCGACATGTGCCATAGCATATCGACAGATATCAATATAGGTTTTCATCGTGTATCCGGTACCCGCAAATCAGGTTGAAACCCTGTACGAAATTAAAAAAAGTAAATTTATTGCCTGCGCCGGTTTTGCTAATTCTCGCGAAAGTGCAATGGCGCTCTTAGAAAGCGTTAAACAACAATACCCCGACGCACGCCATCATTGCTGGGCGTATATTTTTGGCAACCCCAACGCGCCTAGTAGTGCAGCAATGGCTGATGACGGCGAGCCTAGCGGTACCGCAGGAAAACCTATATTAAATGTACTCCAGCACAAAGATATCGGCGACATTATGATTATTGTCACGCGGTATTTTGGCGGAGTTAAATTAGGTGCGGGTGGTTTGGTGAGGGCCTACTCGGCTGCAGCACAGCAAGCCATTGATGCGCTTGAAGTAAGACAAGAGATAACGCTGGAACCGCTTAGCGTAGCCATCGATTTCAAACACGAGCAGTTTGTACGTCATTTGGTGGAACAAGCTGAAGGCAACATTGCCAACTGCAGCTATGGAAGCCGTGTAGAAATAGACGTTGCGCTACCTGTAGATGCACTAAATGACTTCAAAAAGCAGATGGCGCCCATTGCTTTTTCGGTGTCTGCAAAAAACAAGTAAGCTTCAGAAAATAAGAGTCTTACAATGGCTTTAAAAGTCACTTCAGGTGTTTGCAAACGTGCAAAAATACAAAGGCCCTAGTAAACACTAGGGCCTTACTTTTAACTACCTATCACCATTATTACCCATTAGCCTCAGCCTTTGAACGTACCGCGAATAGGATAGTTATTCTCAGGGTTGCGTATAAACTCTAGGCCCGATACGAGTTGCTCTAAGTCGGGGCGCACAAAAGGCGCGTTTGCAATTTCAGCAATATGAATTTCGTTATCACCGTTAAGCACAAACAATGCGGGCTCTGCAAAGTTGTGATCGGTTTCTTTTTCTGAACGAGGTTCAGAAATGTACAGGCCTAGCTTTTCCATGTCACTTTGCGATAAGCCGTAGGCAATGGGGAAATTGATAGACAAGTCATCTAAGTGCGCTTCAAGCTGTGCTTTGCTGTCGCCGCTTACAGCCACCAAATCAATGTTAAGCTCACGAAGACGGCCTTTATAGTCTTCAAGCTTATTCAAAAACTTTGTACAAATTGGGCAATGCTTACCGCGATAAATCACCACCATTTTCCAATCGCAGCCCTCGCTTTTTTCGGTCAGCGATATAGCTTCGCCCGTTGATAGCGTGGCACTCACCTCAGGGAAGGTAGTAGCTGGATGCATCTTTTGTGTATACATAAAAACTCCTTAACGTTTAATTCAAATCCTTCAGCGTACGCCTAGCAGATAAACAGCATAGGTGTACTTGAACTACACTGGGTACTTGTTGGTACGCAAATCTTAACGTTAAGATCGCCACTTTGAACAATCGTTCAAATTTTTTATTCTTTTTACTTGATGTAGAAATAAAAAAGCAGCGCTGACGCACTGCTTTTATTCGAACTGATCGTATGGGCTTTCTTATTTCACGTAGCCTTCATTCGCTTTTACCGTTAGTGGATGATAGCCCGGCTTCGCTTCTTCAAATGCGCGCTTTGCAAAAGCTTTACCTTCTGGTGTTTTTGATAGCTCGCGATAAAGGGGTTTAACAAGCTTATTACGCCCTATCGACACCAAGTAGCTATACAAACGATCATAGGCAGGCTGATAGCTATTCTCTACTGCAATCATCAACCAGCTGTGAGCAATTTCGTTGTTTTTAGTCGAGGTGAGTGAAAATGCTGCATCCAGCTCAGCCAGCTGTGCGTTGCTTAGCGATTCAGGCATGTTGTTTAGAAAATATAACCACTCGTGTACAGTCCACTGCGCGGTTTCAATATCCGCCGCTTTCACGTCGTCAGAAAGCCACGCGCTTCGTGTGTCATCGATTTTAGTGAACGCATCAGATTCTGGCTGTGGCGCTCCCTCGGGAATGCCTGGTTCAAAAATCCACGTTTGGATGCGCTCCGCGTCTAGCTTATCCGGGTACTGTTTTAACAAGGTATCATCTAAATAAGCAATAAACGTGTCGGTAGTAATGCTCTTAAAAGCAAAGTCTTTAAAGTACTGCATTAAGAACGCATCAAAGTTTTCTCGGCCAATCTTTTGTTCAATTTCACGTAAGAACAGTGCGCCTTTTTCGTAAGGAATATTTGAGAAAACATCGTCCGGATTGCGACCACGAAGGTCAATAGCCAGGATCTCATCATTCTCTTCTAAGGCTGCCACATCGTTCTCTAGGTCTTGATAACCTAAAACCGCTTCTTTTTTGAAACGATCGTGGCCGTAGATCATTTCCATAATTCGGTAAGTTAAATAGGTAGTAAAACCTTCGTTTAACCACAGGTCACGCCATGTAGCGTTTGTTACTGTGTTACCCGACCAGCTGTGCGCCAGTTCATGGGCAATCAACGAAACCAAGCTTTTATCGCCCGCGATAACCGTTGGCGTGATAAATGACAATCGAGGGTTTTCCATACCACCAAACGGGAATGACGGCGGTAGAATTAGCAAATCGTAGCGGTCCCACTGATAAGGCCCATAGGTTTCTTCCGTTACCTCTAACATTGCCTCGGTATCTTCGAATTCTTTTGCGGCACTTTCAAGTAGCGCTGGCTCAGCATACACGCCAGTACGCTCACCCATGGCTTTAAATTCCAAATCACCTATCGCTAATGCAATAAGATACGAAGGAATAGGCTGTGGCATAGTGAACTTATATTCACCGTCGCGCGCAGTGGTAGGGTCGTTCGACGCACTCATCACGGCTAGCAGGGCTTCAGGTGTTTTAATGGTCGCGTCATAGGTTACGCGCACCTGCGGTGAATCTTGAAGCGGTATAAAGCTTCGGGCATGAACCGCTTGCGCTTGGGTAAATAGGAATGGGTGCTTTTTACCGGCAGTTTGGGCTGGCGTTAACCATTGCACACCAGACGCTTCAGGTGAAGTTGAATATGCAACCGTTACTGTGTTTGCGGCGCTAGGTAGCGTAATGGAAAGCGGTGTACCTAAATCAGGGTCAGTCTCTCCCATTTCATAAGGAACACTTTCTCCGTCTACGGTAACATTTTGAATATCTAATGCTCGCGTATCTAACACTAGCGTATTGTTGTCGGGCTTTTCTCGCTTTATATCAAGCAATACATCGCCAACAAGCTGCTTAGTATCAAAGTTTGCCGTTAAATTTAGGCTTAAGTGAGTAACCCGAATCTCGTTTGGGTTTGCGAAGGAGTGATAATCTACGCCAGAGGCAATCGCCGCATCGGCTCGATTTTCTACTTCAGTTTTTGGCGCTTCAGTTTCTGAACTAGCGCTTACGGTTTGATCTTTATCTGTCTTGGCTGCGTCTACGCTGCTGTTTTCGCTGCATGCGAATAACACGGGCGCGCATACGAATGTAGCCAGTAATCCGTATTTTTTCATATAACTTCCTAAAGGATGATTGATACCAACGCAGTGTATCAATCTGTTATATGACTGGCGACTCTAATTCGAAGAAGTGCGTTGAAACGCCGCTGGTTGTCGAAAAGCCGTCGCGGTTAGCTGAATAAACGCAGGCAAAGTGCATAAGTGCAGACTACCACCTCCCCCTGACGAGGACGTAGCTATCTGCACTCATTTAACTACCCGTCACCAACTAATTAGGCAAGACTAATATTAACTTCTATGTTGCCGCGGGTTGCGTTTGAATATGGGCATACCTGATGCGCTGTATCCACCAAGCTTTGTGCTTGTGCTTTATCCATATCGCCAAGATTAACCGTTAGTTGAACGGCAATAGCAAAGCCTTGTTCAATAGGGCCAATTGCCACGTCGCCAGTAACACTGATGTCATCGGCAAGCTTAATTTTTTGCGATGCAGCCACATGCTTAAGTGCACCAATAAAACACGCCGAATAGCCTGCTGCGAACATTTGCTCAGGGTTAGTGCCGTCTCCACCTGCACCACCTAACTCTTTGGGTGTCGACAGTTTAAGATCTAACTTACCGTCGCTTGATTTTGCTGTACCTTCGCGACCGCCCGTTGCGGTTGCGCTTCCAGTATAAACGACCTGTTGAAGCTTGTGCATGATTGTTCTCCTTGTGGGTTTGTCAAAACATACTTTGCATGCAAAATAAATTATCACCAAACCAACTTGCAGATCAAGTGCTTTGTATGCAAAATATTACTATTAAGAAGAAGTGGTATCGATAAGGGTTAAAATGAATGTCTGAGTTATTGAAGTTAGAAAATCAGCTTTGCCATCGTTTTTACACGCTGTCGAATGCATTTACGCGCGCTTATCGCCCCCTTCTTAAGGCGCTAGATATCACCTATCCTCAATATGTCACCCTAATGGCGCTGTGGGAAAATGACGGCATTACAATTGCTGAACTTCTTGAGAAAACCGCTATCGACGGTGGGGCTATGTCGCTTATTCTTAAAAAATTACACGACAAAGGCTTTTTAATTGTCACTAAAGATGAAGCTGACAAACGGGTTAAACGTGTTCAACTCACTGAAACGGGCAAGAAAAAGAAAGCCATCGCAAAGGAAGTGCCTGCTCAGATGTTATGTAAACTTAATGGCATGAATGCCGAAGAAAGCCGCACTCTAATAGCCCTTCTAGACAAGTTAGGTAGCTGTTTTGAAAATGCTGATGTGTAGTTAAGAACTCCCTCCCATTTTGTAATCTCAATGTCATCACGCAGGCAGCTTTTTCTGCTATTATTTCGGTACTGAGCGAACAACTGTTCGCTATAATTGTCATAGTGGTAAGAGTAGACAACAAGAAGCCACGTTTTGCTATCGATACCAGATAAGGAGAAGGGATGACAGAGGTAAAAGAACACACCAAAACAATTTCTGCCAAAGCTTATTCCGTAGTGGAAGAGTGGCTGAACAGTATCAGCCATGGCGTTGGCTTTATTGCTGCTATTGTAGGTTTGGTGTTCATGTTGTTCCGAGCAGAAGATACGCTCGCGCTAACCACTGCCGCTATTTATGGCTCGACACTTATTCTGGTGTTTTTAAGTTCAACCCTTTATCACGCTATTTCCCACCAAAAAGCGAAGGGGTGGCTCAAGCTATTTGACCACAGCGCAATATACTTATTGATAGCAGGTACTTACACACCATTGTTACTGGTTTCGATTGGTGGCGTGTTGGGTATTACAATGACAGCGATTATTTGGAGCTTAGCGATTGGAGGCGTAGCATTTAAACTTATCGCGCAGCACCGTTTCCCAAAAATATCCGTAATGACTTATTTGCTGATGGGTTGGATTGCACTGGGTCTGATATACCCTCTTTATGTTGCCCTTCCCGGTGCAGGTCTTTGGTTATTAGTAGCGGGCGGGCTGTGTTTTAGTGTAGGCGTGTGCTTTTATGTAGCAAAAAAGGTAAAGTACACTCATGCAATATGGCACTTGTTTGTGATTGGCGGATGTAGCTGTCATTACTTTTCTATTTATTATTTTGTCGTGTAAAAAAGGCTCTTGATAACGCTGTATGCAAGAAGATGAGAATAAAAAAGGTAGCAACTTAGCAACGCCTAGTATCGCGTGGTTTTCTCTGGGCGCCGGTCATATATGCTTAGGTAAAAAGCCCGTCGAAAACGATTTTGTCCGACTCAGGTCACTGGGAGTAACGCATATCGCGACAGTACAAACCAGTGAAGAGCAAGCGCCTGTTATCCGCGACCGTTCAATAGCGGCAGGGTTAGAATGGCTATGGGTCCCGTTTGCGCACCCTTTATCAGCGTCGCCTACCGAAGATGTCCACCTTCACCAATACCTTCATGAGCTTTCGCAAATGCTGATTGAGGGTGCAAAGATATACTTGCATTGCGATGGGTCTCAACATCGCTGCAGCTTACTTTTCTACGCGCTATGCCATTATTGTCGCATTCCCTCTAATAGTGCCTACAACGCGCTTCATAGCTTTGGCGCAAACGCCGCAAACGGTTTAGTCAGAGGAGAGCTTGCATGGGCGGCAGCTCTTGGTCATACCGCCCCGAAGGTTTAAAGTTTGTTACATTGCCTACTTTAAGGTAGGGATAGGCAGCAAAGGCGAAATAATTTCTCCTATACGACGAAAAAGCTGCATGCGCGTAGTTCCTGCACGCCACACTAATCCAATTTCACGGTATCCCTGCTCTTCTGCGGGAAAACTTTTTAACCCGGTATGCGCTAATATTGACTGGTTTATCGCAAGTTCCGGTAAAAAAGTGTATCCAAGCTTGCTGTTGGCAAGCTGAACCAGCGTGTACAAACTGCTTGCCGCTACACTGCTTATCTGGTCGCTGTGCTGCAAGTTACATGCACTTACTGCATGACCGGTCATACAATGTTCTTGCTGCAAAAGAAAAATGCTTTTTTTAGGTAATGTTGATATATCAACAGGGTTTGGCAGCTGTGTCGCCATGTCGTTATGCGCTATCAAGTGGAAGGGATCGTGTCCTAACACCATTTGTTTGCAGCCAGGCGTTTCCATAGGGAGCGCTAGAATAAGCAAATCGAGTCTGCCATCCGTTAACTGCTGCAGAAGCTTTTCTGTCGTATCTTCCTGCATTTCTAAATTTATTTCGGGAAGAAATGTTGAAAATGCTCCCATCATGCCTTCAAAGAGAAATGGCGCGATAGTGGGGATAACACCAAGTTTCAACGTTCCTCGTTGCCAATTTCCAGCGTTTTGTGCATATTCAACTAATTCACCCGCTTCTTGGAGCAACACTTTACTGCGTTCAACAATATCGAGACCCAATGATGTAAAAACGAAAGTTTTATGTTCGCGCTCAAGTAGCTGACTTCCAAAGTGTTCTTCTAAATTTTGAATTGCCGTACTTAAAGTTGACTGACTTACATTGCAGCGTTGAGCCGCACGATGAAAATGCTGCTCTTGATGAAGCGTAACTAAGTAATGTAAATGCTTAAGGTTTGGCCACTTCATAGACTTCTCACAAAATAATTAATCAAAATAAAAATGGATTAAGATAGCTATCTTTAATCTATCATAAAGATTATGACGCGCCCACCATTACACTCAAATGAAGGCTGCTGGATTTGATTTTTTTACCTCTGCAACGCTGGAAAGCGAATTAAAGGTCGATTACGCTTAAGAAGTAACAGCGCGCGAAAACTACATTATGTAGACTATTATTTTTACCTAAGAGAACGCTATGAAAGGACACTACAGAAATATATTGTGTGTTTTGAGTGATTCGCATCGACAGGATGACACCGTTGCTCAAGCATTGCACATTGCTAAATCGCATCAGGCGTCGCTTACTATCATGCTTTCACTAGAATCACTGCCTCCTAATGCAAGTATGGTAATGGAATCTTTTTCGTATGTTGATTCTCAACAAACGATGGAAACACAAGCCAAACATTGGTTAGCAGAACAAGCACAAGGCTGGGGACAATCTTACTCAGTTTCAACAGAAGTGACGGTAGGCCAACCACTTATTGATATTGTGAGCTACGTGCTTGAGAACAATATTGACCTCGTGATCAAGCGTGCTGAGGAAAGCTTCCTTGATAAACTGTTTGGCAGTTTAGATATGCGGCTTTTCAGAAAGTGTCCTTGTCCTGTATGGGTGATTAATCACAAGCCTCGCAGTCAGTATAAAAACGTAGTTGCTGCACTTGACCTTAATTATCACTATCCACAGCACGAAGTGTCTGTGCGCAGAGATCTCAATAGAGACATTCTACGACACGCTAGTCAAATAGCGTTGTTGGAGTTTGCGCAACTGCATATTGTGCATGTGTTTGATGCGGTTCCAGAAAATATAGCAAGAGACGGTTTTATCTCAGTCGACAATGACAGAATGGAAACAGATTTAGCAAAAATTCACGCTGAGCGAGAAACCGAACTAGACAGATTACTTAGTGAGTTATCGAATGAACTTGATGAAGACGTCATCGATTATCTTAAACCACAACAGCATATTGTTCACGGCTACCCGCGCAGGGAAATAGCGGCAACAGCCACTTCACTAGACACTGACATTGTAGTTATGGGTACTGTGGCAAGACTCGGTGTACCAGGCTTTATAATGGGCGGAACAGCAGAAGAAACCATTCACCAATTGCAGTGCGCCGTGGTGGGTGTGAAGCCAAGAGGGTTTGAAACCCCTATATCGGTAAAAAAATAACTGCGGTACAAAGTAAAAAACCGCGTTTTGCTGGCGCAAAACGCGGTTTTCTTTTACAAATTAATTACGCTACACCGAATGCCGCTTTCAATATATAGAAGAAAATAATCGAAAGAATTGCACCTGCTGGCAGTGTAACAATCCAAGATACAACGATATTTCTAACAATACCTAGATTTAGTGCCGACACACCACGAGCTAATCCAACACCTAACACGGCCCCTACTAGGGTTTGCGTTGTTGAAATAGGTAAGCCCGTACCTGAGGCAATAACAACGGTGCAAGCCGCCGCGAGTTCTGCTGCAAAACCTCGGCTTGGCGTTAAATGCGTAATACCTTGACCAATTGTTTTAATAACTCGATGTCCAAACAAGGCTAGGCCAGCAACAATACCCAAGCCACCGAGCGGAAGGATCCACGGTGCTAATGTTGTACTGGAGTTAATGGCGCCTCCGCTGCTGACAACACTTACAACGGCTGCTAGCGGTCCAATAGCATTCGCTACGTCGTTCGAACCATGGGCAAACGCCATGCAGCATGCCGTAACCACCATTAGCAATGCAAATACCTTTTCAACATTCGCAGCCTGAAGATCAGCGTCTTCAGAGCCACTAAATTTCATACGCCCTATGAACCATTTGCCCAACAGCGCTAACAGCACAGCTATAGCGATAGCAAGTAAATAGCCGTTTGTGGCGCTTAGTTCAAGACCAACATGCTTCAGCCCTTTTTTGATGGTCACAAGTGACATTACAAAGCCCGCAAGCGCCATGTAAAACGGCACGTAGCGTTTGGCGTTTTCAAACGGAGACGAGGTTTGAAATATTAGCTTATGCGCACTCATAAAGATGAAATATGCAATAATGCCCGATATCGCTGGTGTAACTACCCAACTGCCAACAATCCCGCCGACTTTATCCCACGCAACGGCATCCATGCTTACACCTGTTGCGGTGAAGCCGATTATCGCACCAATAATTGAGTGAGTTGTAGAGACAGGCCATCCAAGCCATGACGCAACAGCAAGCCAAATACCGGCTGCAAGTAACGACGAGATCATACCAAGTACTAAGTATTCTGGTATGTCTACAAAGAATGATGAGTCGATAATCCCTTTTCGAATAGTTGAGGTTACTTCGCCACCCGCAAGGTAAGCGCCAGCAAACTCGAATATCATTGCGATAACAATCGCTTGTTTTATAGTTAAAGCTTTAGAACCTACAGACGTACCCATTGCGTTGGCAACGTCATTCGCTCCAATACCCCATGCCATGACGAAGCCTACGCCAGCGGCAAGAAGAATAAGAATTAGGCCATAACTTTCAAAAAATTCCACGGATAATCGCTCCCGAGCTAAACGCGATTTAGGCTGGATGCTACACGACGTTGTAGCACGCTCTCTTCACCACTGTGGTGAGAGAATAAAGTTAAAGACAAATTGTGTTTTATCATAAGGTTCGATTAAATTTTGCACGATCTGTTCTTGGCTGCGGCGCATGATAACGTAATCGTCTTCGAAGCCATAGAGAAAATCATCGAAAAACGATAAAAGTATGCGGAATTATTTGAAAGCGATGATAAAACCACCAAATATTGCACTTTTATGACAAATAAATTTCGTAAACACTCACTATAATCGTCAACTATAGAAAATTACCCTGACCAACTGGACAAGATCACGTCAAATCTTCAAGCTTCTGCTGAATATTTTCAAGTGGGGTATGACGAACATCAGTGCCTCGTGTTAAATAAACAACATACTCACAAACATTTTTACATCTATCGCCAATTCTCTCTAGCGAACGTAATGCCCAGAGCACATCAAGCCAGTCTTGCATACCTTCTGGGCTTTTCTCCATTTCTGATGTGGTATACGAGAGCAACCGCTTATATTCACTGTCTATTCGGTTATCTTGGTCATAAACATCAAGTGCTGCCGTCTCATCTTGACGAGCAAACGCGTCAAATGTACCGCGCATCATCGCCGCTACGCGCTCTCCAATAAGCAACATGCTACTTCTTATTGTGTCTGAGGCAGGGAGCTTATTTCTTGTCACCAGCTTGGCAATACGTTCAATTTCGTCCCCCATTCGCTCAATATCAGTAATGGCTTTTGAGATGGTCATGATCAAACGCAAATCACTCGCCGTGGGATGACGCTTAGCGATAATACGTAAACACTCTTCGTCAATTTGCACTTCCATTGAATTGATTTTGAGATCGTTTAGCACCACCTTTTCGGCAAGCGCGGCATGATTATGCTTTACCGCTTTGAGTGTATCCGTTAACTGTTGCTCTACTTCTCCTCCCATGGTCAACACCGAATTTCTAAGATTCTCCAATTCGATATTAAACGTACCCGAGATGTGCGTATTAAGTGCAACTTGACGCATAGCAATGTCCTCTGGTTATTCTTCTGCGCTCGTTAATTTATCCATAACGCCCGGTAATATAGTCTTCTGTCTGTTTTTTATCAGGCATAGTGAACAAGGTATCGCTATCGGCGTATTCCACCAGCTTACCTTGATGAAAAAAAGCAGTGTAATCACTAACGCGTGCCGCCTGCTGCATGTTGTGCGTAACGATAATAATAGTGCATTGTTTTTTTAACGAGTCCATAAGCTCTTCAATGAACAACGTGGTAAGCGGGTCTAACGCAGATGTCGGCTCATCAAGGAGTAATATTTCAGGCTTAAGGGCTAGCGCCCTTGCAATCACAAGTCTTTGCTGTTGTCCACCAGACAACACATGCGCAGACTCAAATAGTCTGTCTTTCACTTCATCCCAAAGTGCTGCTTGTTTAAGTGCACTTTCAACGGCGTCGTCAAGATGACGACGCACTTTAACGCCCTGAAGTTTTAACCCGTAGCATACGTTTTCATAAATGCTCATTGGAAACGGGTTAGGTCGCTGAAACACCATCCCAACCTTAGTGCGCAGTCTAGAAACATTGACTTTCCGACTATTTATGTCACGTCCATCAATAACGATTTCACCGGTATAACGACAACCGTCATGTAAGTCATTAAGTCGATTAAAGCAGTTAATAAGCGTCGACTTACCGCACCCACTTTGCCCGATGAGTGCTGTAATTTTATTTTTTGGTATACGCATGCTGATATCATTTAGCACATGCTTGTTGCCAAACCACAAATTCAACTGCTTTACGTCCACCGCAGTTTGCTCTTCACTTATATCATTGACGTTTAACGTGTTGTGCTCGAACAACTTCAACATGGGTAAGACACCTTTATTATCCTTTAAGGTAGCGCTTGCGCAGACGCGTTCGTAGCAAGACAGCCAGAATATTGAGTACGAAAACGACGACAAGTAATAACAAGCACGCAGCAAACATCATACTTGCACTCTTAGCATCCGTTTGACTATGGAAAGCGCCGTCGTAGATCAAAACGCCTAAATGCATGAATTGCCGATCTAAATGCAGAAACGGGAACTCGCCATCTATAGGCAAGGCAGGCGCAAATTTTACTGCACCAACCAACATAAGCGGAGCGACTTCGCCAGCCGCTCTCGCTATTGCTAAAATAACCCCTGTCATAATTCCGGGAGAAGCAATAGGAATTACCGTGCGTACAATCGTTTCTATTTTAGTTGCTCCTAAGGCGTAACTTCCTGCTTTTAACCCCTCTGGAACGCGTCTCAAGCCCTCCTCGGTCGCTACAATAACAATGGGTAACGTTAAAATTGCCATTGTTAGCGCTGCCCAAAACACGCCAGGGCTTCCCATAGTAGGGGCAGGAAGCGTATCGCTGAAGAACAATTCATCTAAGTTGCCACCTAGGGTATAAACAAAAAAGCCTAACCCAAAGACTCCATAAACAATTGAAGGCACGCCTGCCATGTTGCTAACGCTAACTCGAATAACTGTTGTTAACGCTGTATTAGGGGCATATTCACTCAGGTATATTGCAGCAAGCACACCAAAAGGCGTCACAATTATTGTCATCAAAAATACCATCAAAACGGTTCCAAAGAGTGCAGGAAAAACACCGCCTGATGTATTGGCCTGTTTAGGGGAATCGCTTAAAAAGACCCCTATTCCGCTGACAGCAACCTGCCACTTTTCAAACGTTGTTAACCGGCTAACAAAGTCGAGGTCTTGAATGCTTGATATGGGGATAGAAAAAGATATGCCATCGGCAAAGCGCACTTGGAGCTGGTATTCTGCTCTTCTGTTTTCTAGTGCCAACACTTCCTGCTGATAGCGTTTGAACGATGTAACAAGTTTTTCTCGTGCTGGCGCATCAACCGCTACGTTGCGTTTATCAAATTGAGAAAGCGCTTCATGAATAGGCGCTAGTTGTGCCTCGTTTAATGCTTCGATTTGCGCAGTAATTGATGTTACTTCACTCATAACATCCGCAAGTTCTGACAGATCGTGAAACTTCTCATCAGGTAAAACGATGTGCTGCGGAACCGCAAGAATACGCCGGCCATCATTAAGCTTAATTTCTGCGCTATCTATGGCTAACTGCTTTGATACAATATGCGCTTTAGACAAGAGCAACTGCGACCCATAGGGATGTTGGCTATCTGCGTATTTTAAAATTATCTCGTCTTCAGCATTATCAAAATAGTTCGCTAGCACTGTCTCGACAGCACCGTCACCGCTTTTAAACTCAACGTTGTAAATGCGTTCTGGCCAGAAGTACGATGTTCCTCTAAATCCTATAAGCAACAACACGCTCACTAGCGCAATCAACAAAAGGCTTGTAAAAAACGCGGTTAGACTGATTATCAAAGACTGCCGCTGAACGGTATTCAGACCAACAAAAGAACGATTACCCATTGAAGGTTTTGCTCCTTATTTTTTGTCTAACAAGCTCAGCAACGGTATTCACTAAAAAGGTAAATAAAAACAGAATACAGGCGGTAAAAAACAGAATTTGATAATGAGCCGAGGACGCATCAGCTTCGGGAAGTTCGATAGCCAAGTTAGCTGTCAACGCTCGCAAGCCCTCTATAAGCCCCCAACTTGATATCGGTGTATTCCCTGTCACCATTAAAACAATCATTGTCTCACCAAAAGCCCGACCAAACCCGAGCATGATGGCTGCAACTATGCCAGGAAGAGCAACGTGAAGCACTACATGCATTAGCGTTTGAAGTCGCGTAGCGCCCAACGCAAAAGAGGCATGCTTTAAATCATTGGGCACACCGTTAATGGCGTCTTCTGCTAATGAATAGATACTTGGTGAAATAGCAACCCCCAAAGCAAGTGCCACAACGATCGTGGTTTTGCCAATTGGGCTATTTGACTCCGATGCCAGCAAAGTAAAACCGTCGACCCCTAAAATGGAAAATACAATAGACGGAGCAAACACCACACTTACATACCCAAGAATGAACGCGCCGCCTATTGCAAATAAGAGTTCAGCCCCGTGTCGAAAGCGCTTTGGCAGTTTTTCGGCAATGGGACGTTGCACTACAGAAACGGCAATTAGTATGAAGGGAATAACGATAAGAAAAAATGCAAAAGAAAACAAAAACTGCTCAGCTTTTGGCGATAACCATATCGCCGCAATAAACCCTATAAGTACGCTAGGAATAGCTTCAAGTAGTTCGATAGCGGGTTTTATCACGTTACGAAGTTTATTTTTGGCAAAATAAGCCGTATATACCGCAGCACCAATGGCTACCGGGATTGCAATTAATAGCGCTAATAATGAGGCTTTTACACTGCCTATTATTAAGGGCGTTAAGCTAAACTTTGCTTCTTGATAATCAGAAGCACTGGTGGTTTGCCATACGGTTTCTCTTGTTTCATAACCTTCGTAATGCTGAGGTTCAAACAGTGATGACCAGGTTGTAATACCGCTAAGGTGCTCTCCTTGCCAGATGCTTAAGGTGTCGCGACTTGTACCGTAAAGCTTATCTCCGAACCACGTAAGCTCTGTTGCAGAGTTTTTTAGTGATTCTGTTTTAACCACATCACCTGATACACGATTGACCAATAGCATTTTTTGCATTTGACTTTGCTCAGGCCCTGCTACGTGCTTGCCAACCAAAATTGCTAATACATTCATACTGGCATGTTCAGCAACATCAACCACATGTTCATTTTTTGCTAACGCAACCTGATAAGTTTGCTCAAAAGTGAGCCCCTTTGTCCCTCTGCTTAATACCCAGCGAGTTAACAGTCCATCCGATTGATTAAAGAGAAAAAACGCACGATGCTTTTCCAATGGAAAAATAGCGATTGCGCCGGGCTCTTGCGAAACATTACCCACTATGGGCGTGATCGTCTCCCCAGTATCGCGAAGCCTTTTAAGAAAAAGTGCGTTGCCGCGCTGGAAAAGCATATTTTCACTTCCAGGCAGCAAAGTTAATCTATCAACATTATGTAGAACTTTATCGATAACTTGCGTGGGGCGCTCGCGATTTACCCACCGTACAAAAACGTGCTCGTTACGCTCTATGGCAACTACAACCCACTGCGTCGACAAGGCAAAACTCCATTTTTCCCTTTTGGCCCATTGGTCTGTGGGCAAACTGAAACTTGACGCGCCATTACCCAATGTATCGTTCAGTTCAGCGCCATCGCCCATTGGCTTATTGATACCACTTAATGGCACTGTTCTTACCGGCAGAACGCGCACCTGACCTTTTGGCGATACATCTACAATATAATTTTCGCCCATAACGCTGTGGCTTATTAACTCATGTTCGCACGGACGAATGTACTCATGGTGGCTTTGCAGCGCGCTTCCCTTGTTATTGTCGTTTTGTAGTAATTGAAGCGAAATGCGGCAATTTTCTGCTTTAACCAGCAATGGCTGTCCGTTAATAACATCCCCGGCACTAATTATTGGCTCGCCGCGAGGCGCAGATAGCGTAGTGAGATGTTTTAAAGAAGGGATATACGCTAGGGGGAGTGCCTGACTTATAAGGTGCGTTATTAAAATAACGAGAGTCAAAAGCACCAAACCGCCAAAGCCAGCTATCACTAACCGTGCCCATTTATCTGTACGCAAACGCTTTTTAGTGATGCTGTTGCTTATGAAACTCATGCTTATAATTCTTATCTACTGAATTGCTTGTTTTTTATGAGATTAAGATCAAAATTGCACTGGTGAGCAGTGTAAGTTTTGTTATGCTAATAGCAAGTGAAAGTTTTTACTCAAGCACCACGAACTTTTCGTCTATGGTATTACCCAAAAGAAAGACGATCAAAGCATTTCTCTCGTCGCCCACAAAGGAGCTACACATGCAGTCATTGGTTATAAGTATTATGGGTAAAGATAAGCCGGGTTTGGTAGACACGCTTGCTAAGTGCATATACAAGCATCAAGGAAGCTGGCAGGGCTCGAGCTTCGCACACATGGCAGGCATGTTTACCGGCTTCGTTGAGGTTCACGTGTCTGAAGAACATCAACAACACCTCATCAATGCGCTGGATGCTTTGAAGGACTTGTCTGTACAATCAGTGAGTGCCACTAAAGACATAACAACGAATACGACAAAATTAACAGTTGATGTTATGGGTAATGACAAAACCGGTATCGTTCAGGAACTTACTTCGGTTTTAAACCAATTTAACCTAAATATTCTCACTTTTTCATCTCACTGTGAAAGCGCGCCAAACTGGGGAAGTTTGATCTTCAAGGCAAAAGCAGAAATAGCGGTTTCTGAGGATTTTGACGACGATGCCCTGCAAAGAGCATTAGAGTCCCTTGCCAACGACCTTGTCGTGGATATCTCTGCTAATCGCGATTAACCCGCGTTTGCCGAATTGAAAGGGTGGGTTTACCTTGTGTTCACCTTGTCCTGACACTTGAGTTTTAGCGGCTTGTCACAGAAGTGTCACTGACTAGTGGCACTCTTTGAGCCATTTTATAAACGTAAATTGAGACATTATGGATAACGACGTTTTATATTATCCCAAAGAGCTTAGCTGGCTTGCATTTAACGAACGCGTACTGCAAGAGGCCGCTGACAAGAATAACCCCGCTGTAGAGCGAATTCGCTTTCTTGGTATTTACTCCAACAACCTTGATGAGTTCTATCGCGTTCGCGCCGCAGACGTAAAGCGTCAGATTACCATTGCCCAAAATGACGGTAATGAAGAAGAAGCTGAACGACAAACCGTGCTTATGGCACAAATCCAGAAGAAAGTGGTTCAACTCTCTGAAAAATTTGATCAAATTCACAAAGACGTGGTTAAGGCACTCGCCCGCTATAACATACATATTTTGCGAAAAGACGATTTAGATGACTATCAAAAGCAGTGGGTTAGAAACTACTTCATAAATAAAGCCCTTCGACATATTGCGCCTATTCTGATAGACAAAAAGACAGACTTGCTTAGCCGATTAAACGGCAATTCAGTCTATCTTTATGTGGCACTGCGACGCACTGAGCGTAACCCCAAATTTGCGGTCATTCAGGTGCCCACATCTGAAATGTCACGGTTCATGCTTATTCCGCCTCAGAAAAGCCGTAAAAAGAAAAATATCATTATGCTAGATGACATGATTCAACTGTGTATAGAAGATATTTTTCGCGGTTTTGTAAAGTTTGATGAAATTGAAGCTTTCTCATTTAAAATGACCCGAGATGCAGAATATTCAATCAATGAAGAAATTGATGAAAGTTTTGTAGAAAAGATGTCTGAAAGTATGAAGCAGCGTTTGATAGCAGAGCCTGTTCGGGTCATTTATGATAATGATATGCCGCAAGATATGCAGCAAGACCTACGCAAGCGTTTAAAAATCACTAAACTCGATACCATGCATGCCGCAGGACATTACCGCAATTTTAAAGATTTCATAGGCTTTCCTAACGTAGGGCGCGAGTATCTCGAGCACGCCCCGCTTCCAGCCATTGACAGTAATGCTTTTTCTAAACATAACACTGTTTTCGATGCCATAACCGCTGGTGATATCTTATTGTACTACCCTTATCACCGCTTCTTGCATTTTACTGAATTTGTAAGACAAGCGGCATTTGATCCTAACGTAAAAGCGATCCGCATTAATATTTATCGCGTTGCGAGCAATTCCAGGATCGTTAATTCACTGATAGATGCAGTCGACAATGGAAAGAAAGTAACCGTTGTTGTGGAGCTTCGCGCACGTTTTGACGAAGAAGCCAACATAGAATGGTCGAAACGTATGACCGATGCAGGTATACGTGTAGTGCTAGGTGTGCCTACCCTTAAAATTCACTCTAAGCTGTGTATTGTTACGCGTGAAGAGCGAGGAAGTTTAATTAATTACGCGCATTTCGGTACAGGTAACTTTAACGAGAAAACAGCGAAAATTTATACCGACTACAGCTTATTCACCCGCAATCAAGAACTGGCCGATGAAGGTGTAGCGGTATTTGATCTTATCCAATACCCGTACCGCCGCTACAAGTTCCAGCATTTGCAAATATCGCCATTAAACGCCAGAACCAAAATTCAGTCGCTCATTAGACAAGAGATTCAACATCTGAATCAAGGTCAAAAGGCTCAAATCACGTTCAAAATTAATAACCTTGTTGATAAGGAATTAATTGATGATTTGTATCGTGCAAGTCAAGCGGGAGTGAAAATTCGCGGGATAGTGCGCGGTATGTGTTCACTGAACCCTGGGTTGAAAGGCATCAGTGAGAACATAGAGATAATCTCAATTGTTGACAGGTTTCTAGAGCATCCAAGGGTGATGATTTTTGAAGGTGGCGGCGAGAGAAAAGTTTATATTTCATCTGCAGACTGGATGACTCGAAATATGGATAACCGCATTGAAGTTGGCTGCCCGGTTTATGACAAAGGGCTTCAACAACGCATTGTTGATATCATGGAACTGCAGTTTAAAGATACCCTGAAAGCGCGAGTCATTGACAAGGATCAGAGCAACAAGTACGTTCAAAGGGGAAATCGTAAAAAGCTTCGTTCTCAAATAGAAATTTATGGCTATTTAAAGAAGTTAGAAGACACATTGTAGGATAAAAAATTAGTACATGACCCAACACGAATCAGTTTTTAATGACGTGGAAACCCGCGAAGTCAACAAAGTTGCAGCACTCGACATTGGCTCAAATAGTTTTCACCTAGTTGTTGCCCGCATTGTGGCCGGGTCTGTGCAAATTCTGCATAGGGTAAAGCAAAAAGTGCGCTTGGCTGAGGGGCTCAGCGACGACGATATCTTATCAGATGAGGCAATGGAGCGCGGGCTTGCTATGCTTAAGGTAGTAGCAGAAAGCCTTAAAGGTTTCGAACCAGATTCTGTTCGCATTGTTGCTACCCATACACTGCGAAAAGCGCGAAATGCTAGAGACTTCATTAACGCAGCCAAGCACATTCTTCCCTACCCTATCGAGGTCATATCGGGCGTAGAAGAAGCGCGACTCATTTATTCCGGTGTAGCACATACCAATCATGCCGACGGCCAACAGTTGGTCATTGACATCGGCGGAGGATCCACCGAATTTGTTATTGGAGAAGGATTTACGCCGCTATTATGCCGTAGCTTACAGATGGGATGCGTCAGCTACACCAAGCGTTTTTTCCCCGATGGAGAGTTGAAATCGAAAGCCTTTCAGCGAGCAATCACTGCAGCGGCACAAGAGCTCGAACTGATTGACAATAAATATCGCCGTCTTGGCTGGGTGCAGTGTATAGGTACGTCGGGTACCATCCGCTCACTGTTTACACTATGTCAGCAAGACCGCTCAAATGGTCACGATACCCCAGTGACACTTAAGCGTTTACGACACTTGATGAAACAGTTCGTGAATGCAGGTCATATCGATAAACTCGACTACCCAGACCTTAGTGAAGACCGCAGAGTTGTTATTGCTGGCGGCCTTGCTATTTTGATTGCCGCATTTAAAGCCCTAGAAATCGAAGGATTAGTCTACTCCCCAGCCGCGTTGCGCGAGGGCGTACTGTATCAAATGGAAGATGAGTTGCACCACGCAGATATTCGCGGAAGAACGGCAAGCAGCTTAGCAACACGCTACGACGTTGATACCTCACAAGCGACGATGGTATTAAATACAACGCTAACACTTTACAGTGAGGCTGAAAGCGCCTGGAAGCTTCGCGGAAAGGACTTTAAAAGTATGCTTGGCTGGGCGGCTTTGCTGCACGAAGTAGGTATGCAAATTAACTCTCGTGGTATTCAAAAACACAGTGCTTACATACTAGCCAATGTTGACATGCCTGGTTTTACCCAAGAGCAGCAGCTATTGTTGGCGACCTTAGTGCGTTTTCATCGCAAAAAAATCCGCACAAGTGAATTACCAGGTTTTAACCTGTTTGATGAGCAAGCTATAAAACGTCTCATCGCATTATTGCGGTTGGGCGTATTGCTTAATATCAAGCGTCAAGAAGGGTTTGTTCCTGACCTTATTATTGAGGTGGAGCAAAATGAGTTGCGGATTACGTTCCCTGACGGGTGGCTAGACGAAAAACCAATTATTTCTGCAGATCTACTTAGAGAAAGTCAGTATTGGAAAGCCTTAGCACTGAAACTGACTATATTCCCAGACATCACACAGCTGCATCAAATCGAAAGTTAAACTGCTCACCGCTCGCGACGGCACTGTTTGTAGAAACCAAAAGAGCAAGTATGAAAAAACTTGCTCTTTTGGCCACGACATTATTCCTAATATAAGACCGTGTCAGAAATGCTTACTCAAAGGGCGCGTTTAAAATGCCCGTGTTGTTTGCTGTGTCACCTTGAGGTAAAACCACAATACCTAAGGTAACACCCTGCGATTACAAACATTTTACGTATGCTTGGTGAGTAATTATCTAGCCGTATCAGCATTAAGTGCTTTGTCATCATATTTCTTGAACCAGGCCAGAATATTTTCAATTTTAGCCACCATTCGAGAAGGCTTTGATGCAATTCCGTGTGATGAACCTGGTACTTTTACTAATACACTGTCGACTTTTTGAAGTTTAAGTGCTTGATAAAATTGCTCGGTTTCCGACATTGGTGTGCGCTTGTCCTCTACTCCCGTGATTAGCATGGTTGGCGTTGTAACATTCCCTACTAGCGATAGCGGGGAGCGCTTCCAATAGTGCTCAACGTTATCCCAAGGTTTACCAGGAAACTGAAACGGAATTTGGTATAGCCCAGAATCAGCAGTCAGTACTTTCGACAACCAGTTAATAACAGGTTTAGCAACCACTGCTGCTTTAAATCGATTAGTCAGACCAATAGCGTAAGCAGAAGCAATCCCCCCTGCTGAACCACCTGTAATAAATAAGCGCTCTGGATCGGCTATCCCTTTTTCAATCAGGGTATCAACGCCTGACATGTGATCAGAAAAGTCATATTCTGAGCTGTACTTTCCTTGCAACAGTAACGCAAAGCGTTCGCCATAACCGGTGCTGCCTCTGTGGTTATCGTAAAACACCACATAACCTTCTGCTGCCATGCGCTGAAGCTCAGCAGTAAAAACGGGACCATAAGCTAGGTTTGGCCCGCCATGGATTTCCAGAATAAGTGGGTACTTTTTTGCGCTATCATAGTTTGGCGGTAGAATATACCAGCCTTGGATTTCTTCGCCATCAATAGAAGATTGATAAACAATTTCTTTCACCTCACCAAGTTGCTTATGACCTAAAACGTCTTCATTGAGTGCCGTTAGCTGACGCTCTTTGCCCGCGGTAACGAACAAATCGGCGGGTCGATCGGTCCGTCCTTTAGTGTACGCCACAACATCGCCAACTGCATGATAGGTTGCAAACACATAAGGACGCCCTAGTGTTGTTCCACCTAAACCACCGGCTACCGTCTTCACTTTGCCCGACAAAGACACTTCATTTACCTGCGCTAAACCGCGAACCGACTGCTGAAAATAGATACGTTTGTTGTCTTTCCAGTGAAAATTAGACACAGAGTTATCTATGTCTTGTGTTAAGTTTTGAGCGCCGCTCCCGTCACTTTTCATTACATACAGATAGCTATTTTTGTACATCACCTTTTCATCATCGCGATGTGCATAAGCAATATGTTTACCGTCAGGCGACACCACGGGCGATGACTCAAGGCCTTTCTCGTTAGTCAGCTGTGTGATATTCCCTTTCATATCAACTGAATATATATCTCCCTCAACAGGTTCATACTCCCAGTTATCACTGCGATTTGCAGAAAAGAAAATCTTATCCCCATTAGGAGAAAAGCTTAGACTGCCATTGTGATGGTAATTACCTGAAGTGAGTTGGCGGGCCGTACCACCGTCTGACGGCACCACGAAAATATGGGTATAAGCGGGTTCTAGCACGCCTCGTCCGTCTGCTTGATAGCGTGCTTTGGTGATGTATTGAAAGCTTGGAGACCACTTAGCACCGTCTGGCTTTTTGGGCATTTTAACATCGAGCGGCTTTTCCTTTGCGTCCACGCTCATTGTAAATGCAATATGTTTACCATCAGGAGACCAAGTAATGTTGCTTGGGTTTGAAGTGACATTTGTTACGAGTGCCGTTTGCCCTGTATCCATCCAACGCACATACAATTGCGGTTTACCTTCTTCGTTAGAAAGGTAGGCCAAACGGCTGCCGTCTGGTGACCAGCGAATAGAATAGTAACTCTTTTTCGATGAAAGTAAGGGGCGGTGTGACTTCCCATCAACCGATGCTAGCCAGACGTTCGCTCTACTACTGTCCGACATGATGTCGTTTGAACGACGCACGTACGCAATAGTTCTCCCGTTTGGTGACACCTGAACTTCGCTCACGTATTCCAAATCGAAAATATCTTCTGCCTTAAAAAAGTGACGCGTATCGTCAACGCCAGATTGCGCCGCAGCCATAACGTAAATAGGGAAGGCCAAAAGTCCGAGGCAACACAAGAAAGTCCATAACCCCTGCCTATACCCATTTGTAGGGAGGCCATCATTCTGATTAGCAATCATAATTTACCTTAACATTATTGTTTTTGATTATTTCTAAGCCCTAGATTTATATATTACTGGATAAATTCTGCGCATCTTCTCAAAGCGGTGAAGCGCCCTGTGCAAACGATTAATCACACCAAATTAAAACTAAATCACTAAAATTTCATCCAATGTATAGTTGCATCATCTATTCGCGGTGCTACCGTTTAAATACAACTCATTGTTGATATTGTTATATGAATCGTCCACATGGAGAGTTTGAGTCAAGTACTAATGGCCACGTGTTATTTTTTTCTGCGAGAGGGCCGTGGAATGAAGAAACACTTAGGAATGGGGTAATGAAGTTATCGGAAGATATTTCCAGATTTCCTCATGATACTCGCTGGGCACAAATTAGCTGCTTATATGGCGAAAGCTTAATGCCACCTTCTGCTTTCAATATTTTTGTAAAACACACGCGTATTCGCAAGGCGCGTGGTTTATCGTTTCTCGCCGTTGTTATCTTAGATACCGATATAATGCTTACTACAAAACAGCAAGTTTCTGATTGTTATGAAGCAGCTGATGTGCCTTTTCAATTTTATGAATCAGTAGATTTGGCATTAGACGCGTTACGCGAAAAAGGGTATAGCTTTGACAAAGCAGAGGCCCAACGGTTCTTTGAGCGGTTTGACTTTTCAGCGTGATGAAAAAGAGAGCGCGCTTTGCACTCTCTTTTTTATGCGTTTTTAGACCAACATTAGGCTTTTGACGCTTGATAAATACCTTCAATGGCCTCGTCAAGCGTTGCATCAAACTCTTCTTGAGATTGTTTGGCAGACACGCCTTGCGTCAAGGCGCGAGAGAAGCTTGCAATCATACCTTGGTTTTCCGCTAACTTAGCATTCGCCTCTTCACGACTATAGCCGCCAGAAAGCGCAACCACTTTAAGTACGCGAGGGTGGTCTACAAGCTCTTTATAGAAATTAGCTTCTGTGGGCAGCGTTAGCTTGAGCATCACTTCCTGGCCTTCGTTTAGAAGGTTTAGCTGCGTTAGGATCTCTAATTTAAGAAGCGCCTCAGCTTCAGCTTTTTGCGGGCTGTGTATGTCAACCTCTGGCTCGATAATAGGAACAAGGCCAGCGGCTAAAATCTGTTTGCCCACTTCAAATTGCTGAGCAACAACATCTTTAATGCCTTGATGGTTCGCAAGCTTAACAACGCTGCGCATCTTAGTACCAAATACATCTTGCGCTACTGCTTTGGCAAGTAGTGCATCAAGACCTGGCATTGGCTTCATTACCTGCACGCCATTGCTTTCTTCTGCCAACCCTTTATCCACTTTTAAAAAAGGAATAACACGCTTTTTCTGCCACAAAAAATGGGCAGAAGACATACCTTCAATTTCTCTATCAAGGGTATTTTCAAACAAAATTGCGCCAAGAACGCGCTCGCCGCTAAAAGGGGTGCTGGTGATAATACGCGTACGCATTTCGTGAACAAGGTTGAACATCTCTTCGTCTGAGCTGTATTCAGACTCTTCAATGCCATATAAGCGCAACGCTTTAGGGGTACTACCGCCGCTTTGATCTAACGCTGCAATAAAACCGGTTTGCGTCTTCAGTTTATCCAGCATTGCCTGCTGAGCTTGTGATGCCATTGCAACACTCCTTTTGTGTGTTACTGCCTTAACAGGCAGGTGTAGGGTTTATTGTTATACCAATCTTATTAAAGACCTGTTTTTCTCAGACACGGAAGTTCAGTATCTTAAGTAAACATGTCTGTAATAAACGTGGTATTTATGCCTGCGCACGTCACTGTATCGCAGGTGTAATCGTTTCCGATCAAATCGTCACGCTCAAAAAGTGCTGTTACTGAGCGTGACGCGTTTTGGGGTAACATTTGTACTAGGCCTTCGCTTGCGTGAGCTTATACGGGCTCGCAAGCGCTATACGACGCTGCGTTGATGTGCAGCATTTAGGCTTATTTGTTTTTTTCTTCTAGTACCGCTACCGCAGGTAATGTTTTGCCTTCCAAAAACTCAAGGAACGCGCCGCCACCTGTTGAGATATAAGAAACCTTATCGGCAATGCCGTATTTATCAACTGCCGCTAGTGTATCACCGCCACCTGCAATTGAGAATGCGTCGCTAGCCGCAATCGCCTCAGACAGCGCCTTTGTACCCGCACTGAACTGTTCAAATTCAAATACACCTACAGGGCCATTCCATACAATAGTACCCGCGTTTTTGATGATATCTTCTAACGCTTTTGAAGAATCTGGACCAATATCAAAAATCATATCGTCGTCGGCAACGTCACTGACAAGTTTAAGCGTCGCTTCGGTATTTTCATCAAACGCTTTGCCAACGACCACATCTGTTGGCACTGGAATATTACCGCCATTCGCCTGCGCTTCATTCATAAGCTGCGTGGCTTGCTCGGTAAGGTCCATCTCTACTAGTGACTTACCCACATTATGGCCTTGAGCAGCAATGAAAGTGTTGGCAATACCGCCACCAACAATAAGCTGGTCAACTTTTTCAGCCAGCGTTTTTAGCACAGTCAACTTTGTTGATACTTTAGAGCCACCAACAATGGCAACCATTGGGCGCTTAGGGTTATCCAATGCTTTACCTAATGCATCTAACTCTGCCGCAAGTAGTGGGCCAGCGCAGGCTTTTGGTGCAAATTTGGCAACGCCGTGGGTAGACGCTTGTGCACGGTGAGCAGTACCGAAGGCATCCATTACAAAAATATCGCAAAGTGCTGCGTACTGTTTTGCTAACGTTTCATCGTCTTTCTTTTCGCCGTTGTTAAAGCGTACGTTTTCAAGAATGACGAGCTCACCTTCGCTAAGTTCAACACCGTCCAGGTAATCTTTTACTAGCTTTACCGGCACATCTAGAGCGTTGTTAAGATAATCAACAACAGGTTGAAGAGAAAATTCATCAGCAGGCTCGCCCCCAGTAGGACGGCCAAGGTGAGACATCACCATAACAGCCGCACCTGCATCAAGGGCAGCTTTAATCGTAGGGATAGATGCTTTGATACGCGCATCAGAAGTTACTTTGCCGTCTTTTACCGGCACGTTTAAGTCTTGTCTAATTAATACGCGCTGACCTTTAAGGGCCATATCGTTCATGCTTGGAATTGCCATCGTCTTTCCTAAGTTAATTTCAATTCAGTAGAGCGCGTTGTAATAATAAAACACGCTCAAATTAACGGTGAAAGCTGCGCGGGCTGGTGCCACCAACCCTTGGCAGCATCTATGCTTTATTTTGCGTCGAACATCACTTTTGCGGTATCGAGCATACGGTTTGCAAAACCCCATTCGTTGTCACACCACACTAGTGTTTTAACCAGTTGTTTGTGACTAACTCTTGTTTGTGTGCCATCTACAATACACGAGTGAGGGTCGTGATTGAAATCTACCGACACCAAAGGCTCTTCGGTGTAATCCAAAATGCCCTGTAAACGCCCCGCTTTTGCATTGCGAAGGGCTTGGTTTACTTGCTCAATCGTTACCTTAGATTGAAGCGTTACGCTTAAATCCATAGCAGTAACATTAATAGTAGGTACGCGAACCGCAATGGCTTCAAACTTACCCGCAAACTTAGGCAAAATGCGCTCAATACCGGCAGCAAGGCGTGTATCAACGGGAATAATCGACTGACTTGCAGCGCGCGTTCTGCGCAAATCTTCGTGATAGGCGTCGATAACTTGCTGGTCGTGCATAGAGGCGTGAATGGTTGTGATCGTACCACTTTCAACACCAAACGCGGTATCTAGCGCTTGAATAACAGGAACAATGCAGTTTGTGGTGCAAGAGCCGTTAGAGACTAATTTTTGTTCACTGGTCAAC
The DNA here is from genome assembly GCF_001885075.1 of Alteromonas sp. V450. NCBI lineage: Bacteria > Pseudomonadati > Pseudomonadota > Gammaproteobacteria > Alteromonadales > Alteromonadaceae > Alteromonas > Alteromonas sp. V450. Next base: position 4,173,677 of record NZ_MODU01000004.1, on the reverse strand, counting down.
GTGTCTTCGTTGGTACCAAAAATAACCGTATTGTCTAAATCGGGTGTTCCAGGTGACGAGAAAAGCACTTTACCAGCACCTGCATCTAAATGCGCTTGCCCCGATGCCCTGTCATCAAATTTCCCCGTACACTCAAGCACAATATCAACGCCTAAGTCTTTCCACGGAAGGTCTTTTATGTCGCTTATCGCGAGCAGTGTAATATCGTCGCCTGCCACATTAAGCGTGTTGTTTTTTAAGGCCACATCAAAACGGAACCGCCCGTGGGCGGTATCGTATTTAAGTAAATGTGCTATGCCTTCGGGTTTAGCAATGTCGTTAATGGCCACCACGTTAAATTCGTTGTTGCGCCCACTTTCATACAGCGCGCGCAACACGTTGCGACCAATGCGACCAAACCCATTTATGGCAATATTTACCATAGGCTTATCTATTACCTCTTACAGAGACAGTGCAGCCTCTACTACAGCGTCAGTGGTAATGTTGAAGTGCTTGAACAGGTCGCCGGCAGGTGCAGATTCACCAAAGGTGTCCATGCCTACAATAGCGCCATTAAAGCCAACGTACTTGTACCAGCTATCTTTAGACAGCGCTTCAACCGCAACGCGTTTAACAACGCTAGAAGGCAATACGCTTTCACGGTAGTCAGCAGACTGACGGTCAAATACGTCAGTTGATGGCATAGATACCACGCGAACGGCTTTGCCTTGCTCGGTTAGTTTCGCTGCGGCTTCAACGGCTAGCTGAACCTCAGAACCGGTACCAATAAGAATAAGCTCTGGCGTACCTTCACAGTCTTTAAGTACGTAACCGCCTTTGGCAATGTTAGCCACTTGGTCAGCCGTACGCTCTTGCTGCGCTAAGCCTTGACGCGTGAAGATTAGCGTTGTTGGGCCGTCAGTGCGCTCAATGGCAGACTTCCACGACACAGCAGACTCAACCTGATCACAAGGACGCCAGTTATCAAGGTTAGGCGTTGCACGTAGCGCAACCACCTGCTCTACCGGCTGATGCGTTGGGCCGTCTTCACCTAGACCGATTGAATCGTGGGTGTAAACGAAAATTGCAGGCTGCTTCATTAGCGCTGCCATACGTACCGCGTTGCGCGCATATTCCATAAACATTAGGAAGGTTGCACCGTATGCTTTAAAGCCACCGTGAAGGGCAATACCGTTCATCATGGCAGACATACCAAATTCACGTACACCGTAATAGATGTAGTTACCTGATGCGTCATTCGCTTCAACACCTTTGCTGCCTTCCCAAATGGTAAGGTTAGAACCCGCAAGGTCGGCAGAGCCGCCTAGTAGCTCAGGAAGTAGAGGACCAAACGCGTTCAGTGCATTTTGCGACGCTTTACGTGACGCGATATTTTGTGGGTTAGCTTGAAGCTCAGCAATAATAGCATCTGCTTTGTCGCTGAAATCTGCAGGTAGTTCACCATTAACACGACGTTTGAATTCTGCTGCAAGCTCAGGGTAAGCGGCTTCATAGGCAGCGAAGGCTTCATTCCATGCGCTCTCTGCTTTTGAACCTTTGTCTTTGCCGTCCCAACCCGCATAAATGTCGTCTGGTATTTCAAACGCGCCATGGCTCCAGCCAAGCTTTTCGCGAGTGGCAACAATTTCGTCTTCACCTAGCGGCGCGCCGTGACAAGACTCGGTACCTTCTTTATTAGGCGAGCCAAAACCAATGGTAGTTTTACAACAAATAAGCGTAGGCTGCGCCGTATTCGCTTGCGCCTTTTCAATGGCGGCTTTTACTTGCTCTGCATCGTGACCGTCAACGCCATCAATCACTTCCCAACCATAGCTCTTAAAGCGTGCTGGTGTATCGTCAGTGAACCAGCCTTCTACTTCACCATCAATTGAAATGCCGTTGTCATCCCAAAACGCGATAAGCTTACCAAGGCCTAGCGTGCCGGCGAGTGAACATGTCTCGTGTGAGATACCTTCCATTAAGCAGCCGTCGCCTAAGAACGCGTAAGTGTAGTGATCAACAATATTGTGACCGTCTTTGTTGAACTGTGCCGCTAACACTTTCTCGGCAAGCGCCATACCCACTGCGTTACTGATGCCCTGACCTAGCGGGCCAGTGGTGGTTTCAACGCCTGGCGCATAACCATATTCTGGATGGCCTGGCGTTTTTGAATGCAATTGACGGAAGTTCTTTAACTCTTCAATTGGCAGTTCATAGCCTGAAAGGTGAAGAAGAGAGTACAACAACATTGAGCCGTGACCATTTGAAAGCACAAAGCGATCGCGGTTAGCCCAAGATGGGTTTGCAGGGTTATGTGATAAGAAATCACCCCATAGTACCTGTGCGATATCAGCCATCCCCATTGGGGCACCTGGGTGACCAGATTTAGCTTGTTGAACGGCATCCATGCTTAATGCACGGATTGCATTGGCGAGTTCACGACGAGAGGGCATGTTGTCTCCTGATTTATTTTGTATCTTTTGTTTCGTATCTTAGCGGGCTAGGCAAGCTAGACGAACCTAGAGGTAAGGCGTTCGCTCTACTTCTTCATACGAATGAATGTGGCGTTATTCTTACCTATGCCACCTTACAGTTCAATGGGTTTTCATTGCCAATAGTGAAAGTCATAGTAAAAAATGGTCTATACCTTAATAACTACGTATTCCATTTGCAGTAAAAACAATTACATCTAGCACTTCGTTTCTTAATAACGATGTGAGTTACAACACTAACGACAACCTATAACAAGGTATAAGTGATCAGATTGTGTCAACAATTCGTAACGATAAGACTTTTAGACGTCTAGAAGTAAAGACTGGTATTTATAACTTGTTTTAGTACAATATACGACTATTTTGGTAATTTAACGCTTACGGAGCATATATGGCCACGCATTTATTCACATCCGAGTCAGTGTCTGAAGGACATCCGGACAAAATTGCTGATCAGATCTCAGATGCGGTTCTTGACGCTATTTTAGAACAAGACCCTCGCGCTCGGGTGGCCTGCGAAACGTATGTAAAAACCGGTATGGTTTTAGTTGGAGGTGAAGTGACCACCTCTGCATGGGTAGATATTGAAGAGCTTACCCGAAAAACAGTTAAAGAAATTGGCTATACGCATTCAGATATGGGCTTTGACGCTGACTCATGCGCTGTATTAAATGCAATTGGTAAACAGTCTCCTGATATCAACCAGGGTGTTGACCGCGCAAGCCTAGAAGAACAAGGTGCAGGTGACCAAGGCCTGATGTTCGGATATGCAAGCGACGAAACTGACGTACTAATGCCAGCGCCAATCACTTATTCTCACCGCCTTGTACAAAAGCAAGCCGAAGTGCGTAAGTCTGGCAAACTAGATTGGTTACGCCCAGATGCTAAAAGCCAAATTACTTTCAAATATGAAAACGACAAGCCTGTGGGCATCGACGCGGTTGTACTTTCAACCCAGCACTGTGATTCAGTGAGCACTGAAACAGTTCGCGAAGCGGTCATGGAAGAAATCATTAAGCCAGTACTGCCTAGCGAATGGATTGATGGAAATACGCGCTTTCACATTAACCCAACAGGTCGATTTGTTATCGGTGGCCCAATGGGCGACTGCGGCTTAACAGGTCGTAAAATAATTGTGGACACGTACGGTGGTATGGCCAGACACGGCGGTGGCGCATTCTCTGGAAAAGATCCATCGAAAGTAGACCGCAGCGCAGCATACGCGGGTCGCTACGTTGCAAAAAACATTGTTGCAGCAGGTCTTGCTAAGCGCTGCGAAATCCAAGTGTCTTACGCCATCGGTGTGGCAGAGCCGACGTCTATCAGCATCGATACCTTTGGTACTGGCGTAGTGGACGAAAAAACACTGGTTGCTCTTGTGCGCGAACACTTCGATTTACGTCCTTACGGACTTATTCAAATGCTTGACCTTGAGCGTCCTATCTATCGACCAACGGCTGCATACGGTCACTTTGGTCGTGACGAATTTCCATGGGAAGCGACAGATAAAGCTGCTGCATTAAAAGCATCAATTTAGCAATTCCTCACACCTAAACAAAGCCGCTAGAGAGTTTATCTGGCGGCTTTTTTCTAGGAGAGCAGTTAACTTCAATCTGCGAGCATTGTGTTACCCAGTATCACACCGAAAATACCGGCGTATTTTCGCGCGTATGCGTGTTCATCATGTCTGGTAACCCAAACTTCGCGAGTGACATACTGGTGTATTCCCGATAATGAGAAACCTCAATATCAGCAAAGTCAGGGGGTAAAAACTGTCGACAGCTGATCTCATTATCAAATTGCACCTCCAACATCGTTAATGGCGCTAGGCTTTTTTTGAAAACATCAATGAGCAGTTGGTCGCCAAAAAACGCAATTCGATATCGCTCTTTCTCAACCTGCATATGTGACGTGAGTGGCCACAAGTCGCTAAATTGTGAATCGCTAAGGGCAATGGTCGTGTGCTTTCGCCTTCCACCGATGCCTTGGTTTATTGTCATGCTATAACTGCCACCTTCGTCGCATACGCAGATATATCTCTCAGCGTCGCTTGTAAGGTAACCATGGCGAACCAGCACAGGGCTTCTAATTTCCAATAACCCTTCTGGTACATAGGACACCAAAAATTTACGAGCCAATTCCCCTTCAACTTTCATCATCCGTTTCCAACAGAAAAAAGCACTTTCGTTAAAGCTAGCTCATGAATTAAAATTTCATCAAGTTTCTTTTGATGATCTATTTTTTACAGCTATGCTTAAAAAGTAGTCGACTGTTCATACAGTTGGTTCACGTAGGGATAACATTCACTTGAGATACTCTCCATGCAGATAGCCTATCGCATTATTTATACCCTTGTAATTGGATTGGCGTTATTCGCAAGTTCGTTGCAAGCACAAACAGCAGAGTTTGAAAGGGTGTTAGGCACAAACTATGGGCCAATAACCTATAAAAGCGAAAAAATTGCAAACTGGCGAATAATGAGTGACTTTCGGCAAAGAACATCTACCGAAGCCTACATTTATGACAACAGCTATTCTTATCCCGCTGGCTCACAAAGCGTCATGAGTGCAAGTAGGCAATTCGACACGCGTATCCCTAATCGCGTTTATGCCGTATACAAAACGAACAACACCGCTATTCTTCACTACGCAGAGTGGTTATATATCCCTGATGACGTGGGCACCTTTACTCGCTTAGGTTGGCTGCTCGGAGGCAATAGTGGTCTTAATATGGCGGTTGAATTAGAACGCCGTGAGGTGGGAGAGCAAGAAAACACTGCACTTTCATTGGGCGTACAATACGTGTTTTAGTTCTCACTTTTCTGTGTATTGCTGGGTTGCGCAAAATGTTTTCTGAATGATAAAGGCATCCGAACTAGCGCGGTGTCGTTTGGTATTATAGCACTCTGAAATTTTCTGTTTTTCATCATGCCATTTCGCCATTTGCTCTTCGGTCAAGATGTACTCGAGTGCGCGACAACTGAATGACATATCCATTTGTACTGATGCAAATAGCTTTATAAGCCATGGATGATCGACTACCCATCCATCACTATATACCACTGTATTACCCAAAAAGTTATTCAGCTCTTTACAGACCACCGCAGGTGCTTCACCTCTTGACTGCAACATCTCTCGCGTTATGCCGTGCAAATGTTCTGCTTTTACATCCCAGTGGGTCCAATCATCCAGAGGCCTAAGTAGTTTGCACCATTTTGCACCATCATAGCGCACAACACCTATTTCAATAGGATAACTCGCGGCGCCAAAGCCGCTAGCTTCAACATCAATAATTGATGGCATTTTTATTTTATGCACCAGTTCTCCAACATCGTAAACACCAGTAAGAACAGCAGAGTCTATTCACAGTTGTATCGCTTTTCAGATCTTAAGCACGTTCGTCGCTAGTGAGATACCGCGCTAAGTGAGCGTTTTTTTGTAACGCTTCAAAATATAAGTATTACGTAGCAATGGTAGAATCGTGCCAATCTGCAACTTAATTTTTACAAACAAAATCACACGACCTGGGTCGAAACATTTTTGCCTGCCATGTCTACGGATGGCAACGTGCTTACTTCGCAAAAATTAGACTAAAGAACAAGATCCAAATTCAAAAACCTGCAACGCATTATTATAAACTTTAAGGGTATTCACTTGAGGTTTGCTTGCTATGCGTTCACTTGGTCTTCTATTTTCGTTATTTACAGCATTGTTATGCCTTGCACCGTTTCAAGTGAGCGCAGAATCAACGCCGCTAGTTATAGGTGTTGATGCAGACTTATCAGCAGTAGCTGTTGAAGGAGGTGTAGCGATAACCAGAGGCGTAGAACTTGCAGCGGAAGAAATCAATGCATCGGGTGGAATTTTAGGAAGACCTGTAAGGGTTGTGGTTAAAGACCATCGCGGTAACCCTGCTCGTGGTATACATCATCTCAATCAGCTAGCCGAGAATGAAAATCTCCTTGCCGTTGTTGGCGGTGTCCACACACCAGTATTGTTAGAGGAAATAGAAACAATACACAAGAAGGACATTTTAATGCTAGTCCCTTGGGCTGCGGGTACCCCCATCATTGACAATGGAATGTCTCCTAACAATGTTTTTCGTATTTCAGTGCGTGATGCTGAAGCCGCAAAGGTTTTGCTTAAGCATGCGGCTGAAAAAAATCTACGTAGCGTTGCACTTGTATTAGAGCGCACTGGTTGGGGGCGTTCTAACCTTGAATCACTCCAAAAATCAGCAAAAGAAATCGGCATAGAGATTAAAGGCGTTCACTGGATAAACTGGCAACAAAAGCATTTTTCAGAGGATATTAACGCCATCAAGGACGCAGCGGTTGATGGCATTATATTAGTCACTAATGTTCCTGAAGCGGCTGTGGTACTTGAAGAAATGAATAATCACATGCTGCTAGACCTTCCCATCATTTCGCATTGGGGCATTGCATCCGGCCAGCTTACCGAACGGCTAACAACACCCATCGATCAATATGACATCGCGGTTTTACAAACCTTTCATTTTAATCATCAAAAGAATGATAGAGCGAAGCATCTTTATGAGCGTTATGTGAGTCAATACGGCTTGGTAGAACCCAATGCAATTGAAGGGGTAACGGGTCTAGCACATGCGTATGATTTGGTTCATTTAATCGCGACGGCTGCCGATAAAGCAGGTAGTATAGAAATCGATGCACTACGCAGAGCTCTAGAGTCACTTGAAACATTTGAGGGCGCAGTGAAGACGTACGCTCCACCGTTTACAAAAGACAGGCATGATGCGCTCTGGTCAAAGGATTATTTTATGACAACATTTAACAAAAAAGGCCAATTGGTCACGTCGGGCCAGTAAGCATGGAAAAGCAACCTAAAAGGTTACGAAGGCTTCTCATATCAAATATGCTACCTAGGCTGGCTGTTTTAGTCGTAGTGTTTTCGACCGTTCTGCTCGCCCTGTCACTTCATTTTATTATTAAACAAACCGATGATTTACAGCAAGAATCGATAGAGGGCTTAGAGCAGGATTTAAAATTTATAGTTGACGATACTACCCGCCAACTCGCCGACCTCGCAGCGAACGATATAATCATTAACTCCTTTGTTGACATTAGCCAGCGAGACAATTACTTACCAATGTTCTTCCGTTCGCTGAACTTAACGCAAGCTAATAGCGTCGAGTTTGCGCTTTTCGACTTTGCTGGTCAGCAAATTATCAACAAAAACTGGAATGCCAATCTTCCCGCCTCGCTCGACACAACATGGCGGCAACAAACCTTGGGCTCTTCTAACGCATTTTCCTCTGTTTCTCAGTATGGTGTATTAATCAGCGTACCAGTGTTACTGCAAGGCGTAGCTGAAGGAGCGTTGGTAATGTATGTAGATAGTTTGCAGTCTCTGCTTGCCCCCTTTCCTCGCCTAACGAAACAAGTGGTAACAGACGAAAGTGGGAATGTCCTTTTTAGCAGTCAGCCGGAACTAATTGCACCGCAATCATCCATAAATGCATTTGACGATAGTGGTTATTCATTGAAGCAGTCCGCGTGGCAAAACCTAGTTTTGTATAGCGTAAAACCTACCGTTACAACATATCGCGAGATTGCATGGACGGGCGTTGTACTTCTATGCATGATAGCCGGCTTTGTTTTTATCACACTTCACATGATAAAAATGACAGGAACGCTAGCAGAAAACACCCTTTCTACATTATTTGACGATATTGAAAACAAGCTGAATAGTCGCCCCGAGAAACCGAGAAAACTCAGGGCTTTCGAAGCTAAAGAGCTACTCGATATACGCAAGGCTTTTGATAAGCTTCTTTGGGACCTCACCGAGGTCTCTCTATCAAATGAACAATTTTCAAATGTATTGGAGTCGATGGGCGATATGTTAGTCGTCGTCGACAAAAATAATCGAACGATACTTTCGAATAAACGCTTTGATGACTTTAGCAACGACCAATATACGGAAAGAGAGAGCATCCTCAAGCACATCACTCGACAACTGGCTTCAAAAGAACACTGTGAGCTCACCCATTTTTCGGTGTCCACGGGACAAGATAAATTTGTTCGCTGGTCGAAGACCCAACTATCGGATGCAAATGGCAACGTGCGCGGAAATGTTTACGTGGGAAGCGATGAAACAAAGCAACGCTCACTTGAGAGTCATATTAAAATTCTCTCTCACGCTATAGATGAAGCAACAGTATCAATAATAATTTCAGACATTACGAAGCCCGGGCAGCCTATTATTTATGTGAACAATGCGTTTGAAGCACTGACAGGGTATACCCGAGAGGAAATCATTGGCCATAATTGCCGCACTATGCAAGGTGATGATACCGACAGAGCTTCAGTAGAGGCGATACGGCACGCCATAAATAATCGGGAACCTATCGAAACGACGTTACTAAATTATTCCAAAGATGGCGGCACGTTTTACAACCGCCTAAACTTAACGCCGGTAAAAATTAATGGTGAAGTGACACACTATATCGGATTCCAGCAAGACGTTACTCAACAGCGGCAAACAGAGCTATTTTTGCAAGAAGCTAAACACAAAGCTGAGGAATCTGCCCGCTTGAAGTCTAGCTTTCTCGCCAGTATGAGTCATGAAATAAGAACACCTATCCATGGAATATCTGGTGTACTGCAGTTACTGGCAGATTCAAAGCTAGACGACGGTCAAAAGCATTACTTATCTCTTGCAAAGTTCAGTATCCAGGGGCTTCTCCATATCGTCAATGACATATTAGACTTCTCTAAAATTGAGGCGGGCCAACTGCAAATTGAAGAAAGCGCTTTTGATATTCTTGAGTCGTTAGAAAACTTGCAAAGTCAATACGCCGTGTTGTGCCAAGAGAAAGGGTTAGCTCTGCATTTTCACTTCGATCTGCAAGATTATCACGTTGTGCAAGGAGACGATGTCAGGTTCCGACAAATTTTGTCTAATTTGCTTGGTAACGCTGTCAAATTCACTGACGCTGGCAGCATAGACGTTACAACAAAAATTGAAAAATTGCCCAATGGAAAGCTCATTCTGTCATGCAGCGTAAAAGATACTGGCATTGGTATCGCGCAAGAAAAGCAAGACACTATTTTTGATGTGTTTACTCAAGAAGACCTCTCTACAACACGTAAATTCGGCGGCACTGGCCTTGGCCTATCGATTAGTAAACAGCTGTGTGAATTGATGGGCGGCAATATTGAACTTAAAAGTGATAAAGATAAAGGCAGCACATTCACGTTTAGGGTTATGTTAAGCGAAGCTGATGAATCACAGCTAACGACTGTCACTAAAGCATTAAAAAATGACAGTGGAGAGAAGAAAAAACATAAGGTCCTCATAGTCGAGGACAACGATATAAACCAAATCATCGTAAAACAACACTTGTCCGCACACACTACACTGAGTGCTAAATCAGGGGTTGAAGCGTTACAGGCTCTCAGCAAAATGAAGGTAACGTTCGATGTCATACTTATGGATTGCCAGATGCCAGATATGGATGGATTCGAAGCCACCAAACGTATTCGGTCGGGTGAAGCAGGAGAACGATACGTTAATGTTCCCATTATTGCGCTCACTGCTAATGCAATGAAAGGTGATAAGGAGCGCTGTGTTAACGCCGGAATGGACGATTATTTAAGTAAGCCTTTCGATGCCGTTGACCTTATTGATAAGGTGGAGCACTGGGCAAGTATTGAAAGAAACCGTGAAGAAAGCGCGGTTCATTAATTTAGTATAGAGGAGCTTCTTGAGTGAACGCCTTAGCAAGATTAGTCCTTCACATACAAAAAGTTTTTTCCTTAATCTTGTTAGTGAGCATATCGCTTTTTTGCAGTGTCGCAACTGCCGATGAAGTACTTCGATACAACCTCGGAACATCAGGCAGCTCTATCCCTTACGAAAATGCTGTCGACAAAGATAGGGCCGGGATCCTCGTGGAGATCCTTCCGCTTATAATGGATAGAGCAGGTATTAAGACAGAAAAAGTCATGCTTTCTACCAAACGTGCCATGCTTGCATTTAAAACAGGCGCTCTCGATTTCGACTTTTTCAGTCCAGGCTGGTTGTCTCAAGATGAACCCGCGGGCGACTTCACTTTTTCAGCCCCAATTATAGACATCACTGAATACTTTATAACTCTGCCTGAAAATCACAGTCAATACCACACTATAGCCTCTATCTACGGTAAAACCGTTGGGATGATTTCTGGCTATGTGTATTTTGATTCAGATAAGTTCGTCAGAATGGACTTTCAAGCTGAGAGCAACCTTATCTTAGCCCTCGGCATGAAAAGGATAGACGTCATCATAATGGAAGAAGCAGCGGCGCGTTACTGGTCTTCAATACACAACGTAGACATCACAATGGGCCCCATCCATACTGCTGGAAAAATGGCTTTGCGTGTTCACAATCGACATAAAGATAAGCTCCCCGACATTAACCGCGCAATTGCTGAACTAAAAAAAACAGGGGAAATTGATAGAATACTTAACAAGTATTCTGATCTTTTATTATAAGCGACACGCGTTTTTCCGGTGTCGAAGTTACGTCGTTACCTCTCGCTCATGGCCCTTTAAAGCAAAAGGGATTTTTATCGATTGGATTAAAAGACACAAACACACTAGCATCATGCCGACCCACCCCACGGGTCTAAATGCTTCGCCAATTAAGAAAACAGCAAAAAGGGTTGCAACCAGCGGTTCTATTAGCGTAATAAGCGTGGCTTTGCTGGCTTCTGTAGTGCGAAGTCCATATCCAAACAGCAAATAACCCAAGAACATAGGTACTACAGCCATGTAAAGTGAAACGCCAGTGTTGATAGCATTAGCGAACATGTTCTGCCCTGTAAACCAAAGGGAAGGCAATAAAACAATTGCCGCACAGCCAAACAATCCCGCCATGGCTGATTTTGAGTGCGCGCCCGCGTCAATATGTTGCTTCGCTGCCCATGAATACCCTGCATAAGTTAAACCCGCAAATAGGCCTAATGCTACACCATACATGTGATCGCTTTGAGGTGATGTGAGTTCGAGCGTGCTCTGTGATTTGCCCACGGCTAATAAACCAATTCCCAATGCGCCGAAAACGAAGCTAATAAACCACCTTAAAGACACGGGCTTTTTGGTTACAAAGTACTCTAATAGCGCAGCGAACAAAGGAGCACTGGCGATGGACACTACGGTTCCAATTGCTACGCCAGACAGCCGCATGGAACTGTAGAAAGCTAGTGGATAAATGGCAACACAGGCACTACCAAATAAAAAGGTCAAAGGCGCAGCCAAAAGAATACGTATGTCTTTTATCAACGTTCTTCGCGCATTTACACACAGCAGCACACCGCCTACTCCCATCGCAAAAGCGCCGATAGCTAAAGGGCTGATATCTGGTGCGAACTGTGCTGCCGTGCCTGTCGTTCCCCATAAAAAACTTGCAATAATGATTGCCAAGGCACCTTTGAACGAATCATTTGCACTTATTTCTTTAACCACTACGCTTCTCTCACTTCGCTTTTTCTTTTATTGCCAAGGCCCGATAAAGTTTTATTTATCTACGCATCCCTCATACTAATTCTAATGAAAGAGGTAAAGTGTAGCTCAACGGGTAACTTAATCTTGCTGTGATCATACTGAGAATATTTGGTTTGTAATTAGCCAGATAGACGCTTCTTTTGACTTTTTAGACGCACATTCCAAGCAGGCCAAAAAATTAACACGCCATTAACACGAGGAATGAGATACATTCTTTTATACTAAAGTAGAAATATTTATTTCACAGTACCTAGAAATACCTGCATTTTTTTGCCACATTACGCTCTTGCCTGATAACAAAATAGAAACAACCAACCTGGATGGACTTATGTTTACATTAGAAAAATCGTTTAGACGAAGCACGCTTAGTATTGCGGTAATGGGGCTGCTTAGCTCTGGTGCAATTGCACAGGACACACAACAAGCGGATGACGATAACTTTGAGCAGATTATAGTAACGGCTACAAAGCGCGCTGAATCCATTGAAGACATTCCTTTTTCAATTAACGCGCAAACGCAGCGAGACTTTGAACGCAGCGGCGCGGGGAACTTAGAAGATGTAGCTAGAAATGTGGCAAGCGTCTCTATTCAAAATTTGGGGCCAGGCCAAAGCCAGGTTTCTATGCGTGGCGTATCGGCAGGGCAAATAGTGCGTGACCAACCTGGCGTTAAAGAGCAAGTAGGCGTCTATCTTGATGAAAGCGTTATTTCGCTATCGCTGTTTACCCCAGATCTCGACCTTTTTGATCTTAACCGCATAGAAACTCTACGTGGACCGCAGGGTACACTTTTCGGATCTGGCTCTATCGGCGGAACCCTTCGTTACATTACCAACCAGCCTGAATTAGACACATTTGAAGGTAAGTTTGAAGCTAACCTTAATAGTGTGACAGACGGCGGTGTGGGCGGTCATGTAAAAGGTATGGTGAACGTACCAATCTCAGATACAGTTGCTATGCGCGCGGTGGTCTACCGCACTGATTACGCGGGCTTTATTGATGCGTTAGGTGAAAATGGCGCGTTTAACGAAGACGTTAATGACGGTGACAGAACTGGCGGACGAGTAGCATTTATTATCGCACCTAATGATAAACTCACCATAACGCCAAGACTGATCTACCAAGAACTCGAGATGAACGGGTTTAACAGAGAAGAAGTCTATAACGTGTTTGCAAACCCTTACACCACGACACGCCCTGCTATTCAATTAGGTGAGCGCGAACAGTATCTGTTGCTTGAGGAAGGGTTTACTGATGAAACCTTGATAGCTGATGTAACCGCTGAATATCAAGCTGATGTTGCCGACTTTACCTTTGTTTATAGCTATACCGACCGAGATATTCTTGTAAGTCGCGATGCCAGCGCGCTTTCGGGCTCAGTAAGTATCGACTTAGGTTTTCCTGATGAAGCCGTACTATTACCGTCGAACTTATTAGACAGAACGGAAGTAGAGCAAGATACCTTTGAGCTTCGCGCCGCGTCTAATGACGATGGCGCACTAGACTGGTTAGTTGGCGCTTTCTACTCTTCAACTGAACGGGTTTACGATCAATCCCTTCCAACTCCAGGGTATGACGCATTTACAGATGCTACATTAGGTGAAGGCACGTCAGCAGCGGTTGCCAATGGCTTTGAAGCCGATTCGCCGTACAACGCCTACTTGCCTTATGACTTAAAGCAGCTTGCTGTGTTTGGTGAAGTGAACTATCAAGTTAACGATGACTTCAAGATGACCGTGGGCTCTCGCTTTTACGATTATGAAGAAGAGCGTCAATTTATTTCCGGCGGCTTATTTGCTAATGGCGACAACCAAACTGATTCCACAGAATCAGACGGCTTCACATCACGCGTAATTGGTCAGTATAGCCTTAACGAAAACGTGAATTTAAATGCCCAAGTATCGCAAGGCTTTAGGCTTGGTGGTGTAAATGACCCGCTGAATAGAAGCTTGTGTACCGACCAAGACGAAGCCATCTTTGGTTCGTTCCAAGACTATGACGATGAAAAGCTAACTAACTATGAGATAGGCATGAAGTCGTCAGGACGGGGCTGGACAGCAAACGTTTCAGCTTTCTATAACGATATTGAGGATCTTCAGGTTACATTGGATGCCGGTTCTTGCTCGTCACGTGTGTCATTTAACGTACCTGAAGCGCATACCCAAGGTATTGAGTTTGAACTTACACGTCAGTTTACCGACCAGCTCTTTTTCTCATTGACCGGTAGCATCATCGAAGCTGAGTTCGATTCAACCGTTGTTGATGGTGATGGTGCGGTGCTAGGTGGCGTTGAAGATGGCAACCGTTTGGCGTCAGTACCAGAAGAAAGCTTCGCTATCTCATTTACCTACGATTTAGCGCAGCCTTTATTCTCGTCAAACAGCACCTACTTCCAAGGTTCTTACCAGTATGTAGGTGACCGTATTACACAACCTAGTGACCAAGTTGCAGGTGCAGGTATATTCACTTCAGGACTTGCCTTTGGTGGTGCAACCGGTACAGAAACAACAGAGTTAGATTTGTTGCTAGACGACTACGGCACAATGAACATGAGCTTTGGTCTTACCTACGATGACTACGAAATCTTGCTATACGCCAACAACCTGTTTGATGAAAACGCACAGCTTTCGTTTGATAGAGAACGTGGTGGACGTGCTCGACTTGGATTTACGGTAAACCAGCCTCGCACAGTAGGCGCAACGTTCCGCTACTTCTTCCAGTAACGCGCGATAAATGTCTCTGCCTGAGGGTTTACTTTCAGGTAGAGGCCTCACCTGCTACAGGAATAGCCCTCGCCTACTTTAGGAAAAGTCTCATCTATTAGCGGCACAATAAACACGCTTTAAAAAGCTATTTAAGAAAAGAGTGGAGTTGGCCGTAAGCCGGGTTCTGTCGTGGGCAACCATTCCTCTAGATCAGCAATCGCTCACTGATTCAAGCAACCTACCCGATCCCCATGCGGGCCACACGTTGAGGGATCCTATTTGGTCTTGCTCCGGGTGGAGTTTACCTTGCCACACTCTGTTACCAGAGGTGCGGTGCGCTCTTACCGCACCCTTTCAGCCTTACCGGCATGTAAACATGCTTAGGCGGTCTTCTCTCTGCTGCACTTGTCGTCGGCTCACGCCGCCCAGACGTTATCTGGCACCCTGCCCTTTGGAGCCCGGACTTTCCTCCCCTTTCTTACGAAAGCGGCGATTGCCTGGCCAACTCCGCGGCGCATTCTACATGAAGTGCCCTACAATAGCACCCTATTCCTGCTCGTTGTAAAAGCATTGCTCAACGGCGCTTTTATCGAGCAGTTTTGTGATAATAAAAATCTGATCACCCGTTTCTATCTTAGTGCTTCCTTTGGGTATAAGGGTTTCTTCACCACGGGCAATCATCGCCACTACAGTATTGTCAGGAAGCGATAATTCACTGATAGTTTTATCTAGCGCCGGTGATAACTTAGAAACTTCTATTTCTATAAGCTCTCGTTTACTTTTGGCAACTTTCACAATTTCCAGCGTGCTCGATTCCTTTACTTCATCTTTTAGCACTAAGCCTAACTTGCGCGCCGCGTAGGGCAAGGTTGAGCCCTGTAACAGGGCTGAGATCAGAACAATAAAAAACACCACATTGAAAATTAGCTCTGCGTAAGGCATACCGAATATCAGCGGGAAAATAGCCAAGATAATTGGCACTGAACCGCGCAACCCTACCCATGATATGAGCAATGATGCTTTGAACGAGAAATTTGAGAGCAACAAAATAGGCATAACCACCAGCGGACGTGCAATAAAAATAAGCACAAACGCAATTAAAAGGCCTTCTTTCCAATTAACAAACAGCTCGGTGGG
This sequence comes from Alteromonas sp. V450, assembly GCF_001885075.1. Taxonomy (NCBI): domain Bacteria; kingdom Pseudomonadati; phylum Pseudomonadota; class Gammaproteobacteria; order Alteromonadales; family Alteromonadaceae; genus Alteromonas; species Alteromonas sp. V450. Next base: position 4,157,842 of record NZ_MODU01000004.1, on the reverse strand, counting down.
CGTTACCAACAAACCTAAGATAACAAACATGGCAATTTGCCCCAACCATGCCAGCCCGTCGAGAAACACAAAGGTATTACGCTGATACGCAAAGCGACTGTTACCCACGATAACCCCCGTAATAAAGGTAGCGAGAAAGCCGCTGCCATTTAAATTCGCAGCAAGGCCAAAAGACAATACACCAAATAACATCACAAAAACGGGATACAAACCTATCGCCATTAAGGTGACGCGTCTGAAAAGCCATACTGCAATACCGCCAATGGCAAGGCCCACTATCGCCCCCACTCCCATTTGACTGGCAAACAGCGAAAGTAAGTCAACTGGCTTAGTGGTGCTGTCTTGAATAAGCGTAATAAGACCAATAGTGAGGAATATAGCCATAGGGTCGTTCGACGCACTTTCCAGTTCCAGCGTCGACTTTATCTTAGCGGAAATGCGTATACCGGCATTACGCAAAACCGAAAATACCGCAGCTGCATCAGTTGACCCCACAATAGCGCCAAGCAATAAGCCTTTATAAAGCGGTAAATCGAGGATAATCATTGCCGCCACGCCAGTGAGCACTGCCGTGCCCACTACACCAAAGGTGGCGAGCAAAGCCGCTGGCTTCCACGCTTGAATTATAGACTTTTTAGATGTTTGAAGACCGCCATCAAATAGAATAAGGATGAGAGCAAATGTACCTATAGCATGGGCGGCATCGGCATTATCAAAGAAGATTCGGCCAATCCCATCTTCACCAGCCAGCATACCTACACCAAGGAATAGCACCAATACAGGTACGCCAAAGCGCGGAGATAGCTTACTGGCCAGCACACCTAAGATGGCCAGCACTGCGCTAAGTAAAATAATGTGATCAACTGCAAACATTATACGTTCCTTATTGCCCTTGATGCTCACACGCAAAATATAGCGTTATGCGTGCACGCATCAAGGATTCCTGTTAATACTGCTACCTTATCGCGTTTTTGTGTCAAAGTATTGAGATACAAAGGGTATTGAAAGACAAAAACGCGCTAAGACATAAAGGTTAAGGAACTTGTGCCGCCTAAGGGATGTGCGACAACGAAGCCTTAATCTCTTCTGCAGTGGGCTTTAGCTGCGCTTTACCTTGCTTCTCTCGTCTACTTCCCAATAAATACAGCAAAGTGGAGGTAATAAACAAGGTTGAAGACGTGCCAATTACGACAGCAAAGACCATAGGCACTGCAAAACTTTCTACTGCATCACCACCAAAAATAGCCATAGGAAGCAGCGCTAGCAGCGTAGTTACCGAGGTAAAAACCGTGCGGCTTAACGTGCTGTTCACGGCCTCATTAATGGTATCTGCCAATGGCTTGTTGGGATCTAAACGCAATAGTTCGCGGATGCGATCAAGCACCACCACCTTATCGTTTATTGAGTAACCAATGAGTGCTAATAGTGCCGCAACAGCCGTTAAGTTAAATTCAATGCCTGTAAGCGCGAAAAAGCCAATAGTTTTGGTTAAATCGAGTAGTACCGTAAGTAGTGCCGCAGTTGCAAAATGCGCTTCAAAGCGTGCCCACAGGTACACAAGCATACCGCCACCGGCAATTAGCAATGCTAGAATAGATAGCTCGGCAAAGCCCCCGCTGACTTTGGGTCCAACCATATCAATTTTATCGAAACTGACCTCGCTGTCAGCTTGCGAAATCGCTCGTTTTAGGGCGTCAGTCTGTTTTGCATTACTATTTTCAAGCTCACCACTGCTTTCTAAAACAGGGGCTCGCAATAAATAGTGATGTTCACTGCCATATTCTTGAATAGCTATCTGATCAAAGCCATTACTTTCAATCACGTTCCTTAGCTCATCGGTAGTAAGAGCTGGTGCGGTCAGCTCAACCATAGTACCACCGGTAAAGTCGACGCCGTAATGTAAGCCAGGCTTAGCAAACAAGCCGATTGAAAGCACGGTTAGCACTACCGAAACAGCGAGTGCAATTTTCCGTTTTGCCAGAAAATTGATACCGCTCAGCTTATCACTTAACCGTAAAAGTGGAGATGAAAAGCGCAAAGGAACGCGCTGCTGCGCGCGATCTTGCGTATTCTTTTGCTTCGACTTAACTACTCTTAGCATTAACATTTTAGTTAAGGCTACAGCAGTAAATACCGAGGACACTAAACCAAGGGCAATAGTAATGGCGAAGCCCTTAATGGGGCCGCTACCAAACATAAACAACAAACTTACCGCTATTAGTGTGGTGAAGTTTGAATCCACAATAGTCGCGAATGCTTTATCAAAACCCACTTCTATTGCACTGGCTGCCGGACGACCTTTTTTACTTTCTTCACGAATACGTTCATTAATCAAAATGTTCGCATCGACCGCCATGCCCATGGTCAGGATCAAACCTGCAATACCCGGTAACGTCAGTGTTGCGCCAAACAGGGTTAATGCGCCAAACACCAGTGCCATGTTGATACACAGAGCAAAACTTGCGATAGCGCCCCACCTGCCGTAAATCGCCACCATAAATGCCAATACCAGTAACGCCCCTGCCACGCCGCTTTCCACTCCGGTTTGAATGGCATCGCTGCCTAAATCGGGCCCAACCGTGCGTTCTTCTATAATGGTAAGTGGCACAGGTAGCGCACCAGTGCGAAGCATTAATGCGGTATTACCCGCCTCGGGCAACGTAAAGTTACCGGTTATTTCACCACGACCACCTGGGATCACGCTATTGATGACGGGGGCGGTAACCACTTTATCGTCAAGTACAATGGCAAGCACGCGGCCGATGTTGTCACGGGTCATAGTAGCAAACTGCTTGGCACCTGCGCTGTCTAATCGGAACGTCACTACTGGCTGGCCATTTTCACCACTTAAGACACCTGCTGCATCAGTAATATGCTCACCTTCTAGCGCCACTTTTTGCTCTAAGCGATAGGTATTACCTGCTGCATCTTGCTTATTCATTACCTGCTCAGACTGGCTGTTCGCGGCCCAGTGAAAGGTCATTTGTGCGGTAGTGCCCAATAATTTTTTAACTTGAGTGGGGTCAGACATACCCGGCATTTGAACTAAAATGGCGTCTTTACCTTGTAGCGTAACACTAGGCTCATTAAGCCCCGTTTCGTTCAAACGCTTTCGAACTACTTCAACACTTCGACTTAACGTGTCTTTAACCAGTTGTTCGGTATATAGCTCGTTAAGCGTAAGGGTAACGGTGCTTTGCTTTATCTCTACATCAAGTGCGCTTGTTCCATTTGGCTGAGCAGAAATTTGATATGCGGCGTCTTTTACCTTTCTCGCATCATCTGTATTACGCAACGTAAAGACAACGCTACCTTGACTACTGTCGCTTCCCGCTTTATGGGTAAGTGAATGAGATGTTTTTGAATAGCGCACGTTTTGACTTCGCAAGTCGCTAAGCAAGTCACTCGAAAAGCTGTTGAGCTGCTTTTCAAACAGGGCGTTGGTGTCTGCGGCTAATAACAGGTGCGAACCACCTTGTAAGTCTAAGCCTAAAGATAGCGTGGAAGTGGTGTACCATGTAGGTAGCTGCTGTTTAATTGATTGTGGCAGTATGTTGGGCGCAGCGCTCAGTAAACCAAGCATAACGATGAGCACATACACAAAGCCACGAAATGAAAATCGTGCCATTTTGAAATCCTGAATAATAATGTTTTTAAGGTCGCCAAATTTAAGAACACAATAGGTGTGCCCCACGTTGACGCATATGAGTTGTTAAATCAGGATAGAAGGCGGTGCGCGAGGGCTTGGTTTAACCCACTTTTGTGACTGAAAAGGAACGTCTGCTGAACGTGTATTGACAGCAAAAAGGCCTACATAAACCGAGTGCAACGAAGCAGGTATTAGCCCTAAGAGATCCGCATCGGTAGGCTGCTCACTGTTGTTGTCTGTCAGCTTGCTGGCGTTAAACCGCAGAGAATAGCTTTGCGAGTTATGAACAAACTTAGCAAGCGGTGACTGTGATGTTACCTCGGCATTACTCGCTACATCGGGTGGCTGAAACCCAGTACTAACAACCAGATACGACAATACCCACGCCATGAGGAAAGGCGCAAATGTAGAGGGGTAAAAGCGTTTAAAGGTTGTATTCACCAGAGTTCCATTCGCAGTTAGAAGCAGTGATTGTTGTCTGTAAGCAAAGTACAGTGGGGGCTAAAAAAGCAAATTCAATTGCTGTAGTAAAAAGAGCCCATGCTAAGGGCTCTTTTTACATCTCGTATATATGAGTGACGTGCGTTTGTTTAAACGTCACGTTACTACAAGTTACACGATTGTAATAACGTCTTCTTTCGCTAGGCGTGCTTTTGGAAGACCGTGATTCCAATCTTTCTCAAGATCAGGGTAACCCATGGCAAGCGCTACCTCGCAGATGTGACCATCCAGTTCATCTTTGAACAACTCACCAAGTAAATCAGAGTCAACACCCTCCATAGGTGTAGAAGCGATCCCTAGGCGAGCCAAAGTATGTAGTACGTTACCGAGAGCGAGATAAACTTGGGCTTTAGTCCACGCTGCGTTATTGCCATTGTCATCGGTGTTCGCTTCAGCAAATGCGTAAGCACCCATGAAGTTTTCACGCATATCTTCAGGTAGATGACCCGAAGATACTTCTGCATCAACACGCTTAACAAATTTCTCTTTTGTGAACTTAGGGTCGTAAGCAAACAAAATAGTATGCGAAGCTTCTTTTGCATGATGCTGATTGAACTGGTGTTTGTTGGCAAAGCTATCATGTAAGCGCTGCTTAGCTTCGTCACTTTCGACAACGACGAACTTCCAGGGCTGTGAATTAATTGAAGACGCTGACAACCTCAATGCTTCAAGTATCGTCGTTAGCTCGTCGGCTGAAATACGCTCGTTGGCATCGTATTGCTTTACGGTATAGCGCTTGTTTAAATCTTCAATAATAGGATGAGACACTACTAACTCCTCAATACATAGTCGGGGTTAAATTAAAAGTTGTACGTATAGTATCGCTTAAGCTTTTCAATGATAATCCCGATAAAAGACGAATCAGTTTCAAATTTATTTTGACAATAGTTTGAGTTAGCAAAGATAAATAATGAGGGGGTAATAAAAATGTCTATTGATGCCCGCTTAGAATAGATTTCTCTTGCAGAGCGTTAAGTTTGATGGGTCTCTAATTAGAAAAGCCTTATGTAAAAGTAAGTAATTTCAATACTTTTCATGCCACACTCATAAATTAAAGGTTCATTGATAAGTTTAAATAACTCACCTATTATGGACAAACTATCACAATCACAGTTAAGACTAACGCCTGCAACTTTTTCATTCGGAAATCTAACAATTTTACATTGATATGACCCAACCCCACGAAACTACCACAGGGCAACAAGAGATGATGCAGGTTCGTCATCGACGTCGGTTTGCGCTTTGTCAGATCTTAACTGTTATAGGCGTAGTATTTCTTTTCGCGTTAGGTAGTCTCAGCTTATATGGCCAAGCTTTGTTGCTTGGGACCATATTAGTAAGTAGTGCACTAGTTGGTTTAGCCAACCTTTATCTTTTAAAGCGCACCGGCAATGTTGAGAGAGCCGCCATAGTATTAAGCGGCATCTTGTTTGTTTTATGTATGAGCTTGCTTATTACAGGGGGAAAAGACAACACCGGAATGCTGTGGATATATCCCATTGCGGCAATTAACTTATTTATTAATCGGTTTTGGCCTGCGGTTGTCGTTTTCTGCATTTTTAGTATTACCAGCATCGTTATTTTATTCACGCCACTTTCTAGCTTATTGATGACGAGCTACACCCTTGTCGAAGCCATACGTTTTATTCTCACAACGTTGGCTCTAAACCTCATATGTCTAGCCGCACTACGTTCTGAAGAACAGTCTTACGAAACGATCATTAAACTGCACGATGATGACATCAGGCAAATGGCGTTTTACGACACGTTGACCGGTCTTCCGAACAGATGGAATTTCAAAACAAACCTGCAACGAGTTATCAATAGAGCAACCAAAGATAAACAGAAGGTAGGGCTACTTTATATAGACCTCGATAACTTCAAACAGGTCAATGATCAATATGGTCATGAGATGGGTGACAAACTCTTGCTCAAGTTTAGTGAACAATTATGGAGAGAAATCCGTCCATCAGACCAACTACTGAAACCTCAAGAAGAAAGTATTGCCAGGCTCGCGGGTGACGAATTCGTAGTACTGCTACCAAATATTAAAAATACGTTCGATGCGGGTAGTGTGGCAGCACGTATTCTGAACATTTTCGATGGTGGCTTCGAGGTGGATGGCATTACTCACTTAACTTACGCCAGTATTGGTATTGCGGTTTTCCCCGATGACACAGTTGAGCCTAGTGAACTACTTCATTACGCTGATACAGCAATGTATGACGCGAAACAAAACGGTAGAAATTGTTATAGATTTTTTACCCAAGAAATTGCGGAAACCATAAAACAGCGCCAAAAAATAGAGAATGGATTGAGGACGTCGTTGGAAAACGACCAATTCACACTGGCATTCATGCCCATTTTCAACTGTGACAACGATGATATTGTTGCCATAGAAGCACTGCTTAGATGTAAAGCCCCAGAGTTAGAGGGTGTAGGGCCTGATCAATTTATTCCGGTTGCCGAATCAACGGGACTTATCAAAGCGATTGATTTGTGGGTATTAGAACACGCTTTAGAAAGACTTGTAGTACTGCAGCAGCAACACAACTTTACAGGAAAAATGTGCATCAATATATCTGGCGTTGAGTTACACAACGAAAATTTTCCACCTTTGGTTAAACGTTTACTTGAGACGCACAAGGTAAATCCGTGCAGCGTAGAATTAGAAGTGACTGAAACCGCATTGGTTGCTGGAGATAAAGCCTGCTTAGAAACGCTTAATGCGTTAAATGAATTAGGCGTTTCCTTAGCACTCGACGACTTTGGAACGGGCTATACCGCATTTAGCCAACTTATCCACTACCCTGCCCACTGCCTTAAAATTGATCGCTCTTTTGTTAGTGATTTATTTTCTGAAAAAGAGCCCCGAAGCAAAATGGTGTTAATCATACAAAACCTTGCCGAGCTTTACGGTTTACGCGTTATCGCGGAAGGGGTTGAAACTGAAGAGCAGTTAAATTATTTGAAAAGACATGGCTGTGACTGGGCACAAGGGTATTTTTTATCGAGACCGTTGTTTTGGGATGATTTACTTAAGCGCCTAGCTGGATAAAAGCAAAACTAAGATAACATCCTGTTTATAACGAAAAGCCCCTCTATTGAGGGGCTTTCACATTAAAAAATCGAGCTGTATTCTTATTTTAACTAGGCGTAATCGCGTTGTGATAAACGTCTTGTACATCGTCACAGTCGTTAAGCATGTCCATGAATTTTTCAAACATAGGCATGTCTTCTTCGCTAATTTCTGTCTCAGTCTGCGGCATCCAGCTCATTTCTTCGGCAATAAAGCTAATGTCTGGGTAGGCTTCAGTTAGCGCTGTCTTTACTTGATAGAATTCTGTGTGTGGTGCATACACCGTCACTTTACCGTCTTCTACTTCAACGTCAGTCACGTCAACGTCTGCCTCCATTAGTACTTCTAAGATGGCATCTTCGTCGTCACCTTCGAACTGGAAAACGGCTTGGTGGTCAAACATATGCGATACCGCACCCTGTGCACCAAGTTTCGCGTTGGTTTTAGTAAAGCAGTTACGTACTTCGGTAATGGTGCGATTGGCATTGTCAGACAAGCAGTCAACAATTACCATGCAGTTACCTGGTCCAAAGCCCTCATAACGCATTGGTTGAAAGTCTTCGCCAGCGCCACCGGCCGCTTTATCAATAGCTTTTTCAATAACGTGGCTTGGCACCTGATCTTTCTTTGCTTTCTCCATGAGGCGGCGAAGTGAAAGGTTAGTGTCTGGGTCGGTACCACCATTTTTTGCGCACACGTAAATCTCTTTACCGTACTTAGAATAAACTTTAGTCTTTTGGCCGGCAGTTTTTGCCATGGCGTTTTTACGTACTTCGAATGCTCTTCCCATCTTAAAATTCTCTTTCTCGCAATTAGAAACGCTGCGTTGGGTTTTATAAGGCTACTGTGCTATCACCTAAGCTTTTCTACATACTTGTAGAAACCCGTTTATCACAACGGATAACGACATTGTCGCAGGTACACAGAAAAAAGTGGCAAAATTCTACCCTATTTCCCCCCCAACAATACAGCCCTTATGGCGTTTTAGTTGCTATTGCGCTAGCAATAACGCGCGATTAGGTTTAAGGCAAATGCTCTGTCGCTAAATAATCGTGCGACTGCATCTCCTTTAACCGACTTAAACAACGCCTAAATTCAAAATTAAGTAATCCTTCGCTATACAAATTTTCTAAGGCTACCTCGGCAGAGATAATAAGCTTAACGTTGCGCTCATAAAACTCATCCACCATAGCAATAAAACGGCGTGCCACGTCGTCATTGTGTTGCCCCATTTCCCTAACATTGGCTAAAAGCACCGAATGATAACAGCGACTTAATTCGATATAGTCACTCTGGCTACGCGGTCCGCCACACAGTGATTGAAAGTCGATCATCAATACCCCATCGGCATTTCTAAGCGTACTTATCTTTCGGTTGTTAACCTCAATTTCTTCGTTTTGCGAGCCTTCTTCTGGCGCTAACTGAGCAAAATAGCCATGCAAATTTTCTAAAGCTTCATTATCTAGTGGATAGTGATAAATTTCCGCTTGCTCTAAAGTACGAAGACGATAGTCAATACCACTATCTACATTCACCACACGAGTATTCTGATTGAGTAAGTCGATAGCTGGTAAGAATCTCGCACGCTGCAAGCCATTTTTGTACAAATCGTCAGGTACTATGTTAGAGGTAGCCACCAGCACAATGCCATGGCTAAAGAGTTCTTCCATCAATGTACCTAAAATCATGGCATCGGTAATGTCAGATACAAAAAACTCGTCAAAGCATATTACTCGCGCTTCTTGAGCCAGCTTAGTAGCTACCAGTTTAAGTGGGTCTTGCGCGTTTTTCAGTTGCTTTAACTCGTCATGTACTCGGTACATAAATCGATGAAAATGCACGCGCATTTTTCTGTCAAAAGGTAAGCACTCATAGAATGTATCGACAAGATAAGTTTTACCGCGCCCTACGCCGCCGTAAAAATAAATACCCTGAATGCCCGGCTTCGCATGGCCTTTGCCAAACGCCGCCTTAAGCTTTACTCGCCAAGTCATTTTCTTTTTAGGCTGGGTTAGCTCGTCGAATAAACGCTGCAATTCTTTTACTGCATTTTCCTGCGCCGCATCGTAATGGAAGTCAGACGACTGAAGATCTAACTGATATTTTTCCCATGGCGTCATCGCCTTAACTACTCCGTACAAAAGTCAATAGCGGCGCTTGCTGCACCGACCTGCTTGAATTTCTCAATTATGACCTTAATTTTAATGGAAATCACGGTAGAATCTCACATTGAAATTCGACATACACTGAATAAATACTATCTGGTATGCGCTTTTCAAGGTCGACCTTGCTATATTCAGATTATGGTCGAAAGCAGTTTAAAAACCGTATCTATGCGGTTGGCTGTTAGATATAGATTGATTCGGAGAATTTAATGGAATTGTTAGTATCTCTTGCTTTGTTGGCTGTTGGTTTAATTATCGGCTTTTTTGTAGGTCGTTTCTTTCAACAAAAGCAGGGCGCTGGGAACGCAGCACAGACTGAAAAGCAAGTGAAAGAAATCCTTGCTCAGCAAGCCCAACATCACATTCATCAAACTAGACAAAGTCTAGAGGCTATTGAAAATCAATGTGAAGTATTAAAGCAACACGTCGAGGAATACGAAAACCTTCTCGAACAAGGCGCTGAAGAAGAACAAAGCAAGGTTCCTTTTTATGGGGATCAAGCCACGACCTATTTACGTAATAACTTAAAAGGGTCTGACAAAGCTAAAGTTAAGCGCGTTTCAGACACACAACCAAAAGACTTTGCAAACTCAGGCTCTGGGTTGTTCGTCGGCGGTTCTGGTCAGAATAACGCAGAAAAACAGTAATATAAGGAACTTTATTTTTGTCTGAGACTCTTTAGTGAAACCATGCTATGTCGCATTTAACATGAAGGAGTGTAAGCGAACATGAAAATGTCTTTCCGCCACTGTTTATTGGCGTCTGCCGTTGTTATAAGTTCATTGGGCTTTACTGCGAGTACTCAGGCGGCGTTGCCTTTCTTTTCCGATAAAAAAGATGAGGTGCCCTCTTTAGCGCCAATGCTTGAAGAAGCGACCCCTGCGGTAGTAAGCATTGCTGTTGAAGGTACGCAAACGTCTCGTCAGCGCGTCCCAGAAATGTTTCGTTATTTCTTTGGCGCACCACAAGAACAAGTTCAGGAACGACCCTTTAGAGGTTTGGGTTCAGGTGTAATTATCGATGCCGACAAAGGGTACGTCGTCACCAACAACCACGTTGTAGATAATGCCGATGAAATTACGGTTAAACTAACTGACGGCCGAGAGTTCAAAGCAAAAAAATTGGGTTCAGATGAACAAAGCGATATTGCTTTGCTTAAAATTGAACCTGATGACTTGAAAGCGTTGCCCCTTGCCGATTCAGACGCACTGCGTGTTGGCGACTTTGTTGTCGCTATCGGAAATCCATTTGGATTATCTCAGACGGTAACATCCGGCATTGTCAGTGCGCTGGGCCGTTCTGGTTTGAACATAGGCGGGTATGAAGACTTCATTCAAACAGATGCTGCAATTAACCGAGGAAACTCTGGTGGCGCGTTGGTGAACCTTCACGGTGAATTAGTGGGTATCAACACCGCTATATTCGGGCCAAACGGAGGTAATGTGGGCATAGGCTTCGCCATTCCCGCTAATATGATGAAAAACCTTGTTGACCAAATAGCTGAATTCGGTGAAGTGCGTCGCGGGCTATTAGGTATACTGGGTAGTGATATTGATGCGGGACTCGCCGAAGCAATGAACGCAGAAGTCAATACAGGTGCATTTGTCAGCGAAGTTCAACCTGACTCTGCAGCAGAAAAAGGCGGCCTTCAAGCAGGTGATATCATCACGGCCATTAATGGAAGGCAGTTGAATAGCTTCCAAGAACTGCGCGCACGTATCGCTAGCATGGGCGCCGGTGCTGAAGTTGAAATTAGCATCATGCGAAAAGGCAAGAAAATGAATGTTGATGTTGTTCTTGATGATGCTGCTGACACCACCGTTACCGCAGCCCAAATTCACCCTGCACTTGAAGGGGCTACGCTCGTCAACGGTACCGACAACGCGGGTAACGCAGGCGTTGTGGTATCAGACATTGAGCGAGGTGCACCGGCTGCGCGAATTGGTCTGCAAGCTGACGACGTGATTATAGGCGTTAACCGCGTTCGCACGTCAAGCGTAGCAGAGTTTAGAAATGCACTTGATGAGGCAAAAGGTGTTATTGCATTGAACGTGAAACGCAATAATTCAACGCTTTATCTGGTGATAAGACAGTAGCCTTCCCCTGAAAACATTACGAGAACGTAGTGATAAAAGTAATATTAGAAACAGCGCCTTCGCGGCGCTGTTTTTTTAACTCAATTTTCATAACCTAATCAACACGTTTACTGACGCACTAAACGCAATCACAAAAAATGCTTTTCTCTACGGTAGTTTATTGAATAAAGTGATATGCTTTAGGTAGAATTTAACATTACTTTAAACAAAGCATCATTAACTATCTACATGCGTTAAGGCGATACAAACAAGCAGTACTGTTGTATCAGCCATTGATGTACGTGATACCTAACTGTGAAGTGTAATTTGTGACTGGTCGTTCAATGCTTAGCTTTTTACTAAAATCCGTATTTTTAGGGCTCGCGGTTGCTGCACTGCTGTTGTTTTTCTTACCCGACCTACGCCAGGGAAATCGCTTCACAGAGGGCTTTTTTTCAGAACCTTCCGTAAGCGCCAGTAGAGAAAGCTATTTTACGGCTTTAAGTCGTTCAGCGCCCGCTGTTGTCAATATTTATAGTTTTAGTATAGAAAACGATGCCGGCTTTTTCAGAAACCAAGTCAGAGAGAGAACGAATCTTGGTTCCGGGGTAATTATGACTGAAAACGGGTATATACTTACCTGTCATCATGTCGTTAAGGATGCTGATAGTATCTGGGTTGCCGTTCAAGACGGTCGTGTATTAGAGGCGCAGATAGTGGGCACAGACCCCCTTACTGATTTAGCGGTATTGAAAGTTACTGCCGATAACTTGCATATTATTCCTCAAGTACCCGAGCCCAACACGCATGTGGGCGATGTTGTTATGGCTATCGGCAACCCCTTTGACTTAGGCCAGACTATTACTCAAGGGATTGTTAGTCGTGCAGGTAGAAACGGTTTATCGCAGTATTTTGATTTCATCCAGACCGACGCGGTATTGAATCAAGGTAACTCCGGTGGCGCACTTGTTGATAGTAACGGGATCTTACTCGGGATCACTAACGCTAACTTTCAAGTGAGAGATTCAAAAAATCGCGTTCACAATATAGACGGCATAAACTTCGCAGTACCTTATGAGCTCGCCAAGCGCGTTATGGATGAGATTATCAGCAACGGAAGAGTAGTCCGTGGCCAGCTCGGATTTACTGGGGGAGTAAACCGTAATCAAATAGGCATCTACGTTTCGGCCATTGCCAAGGGGGGGCCAGCCGATAAAGCAGGTATTCGCCCTGGTGACATAATTCTAGCAATTGATGGTGTTAGTGTAGAAAACGCTTCTAAAACACAAGATATGATTGCTGAAACTGAACCCGGAACCACGATTACAATCGACGTTAGCCGAGACGGTACTCCACTTTCACTTTCAGCAACCGTTACTGAACTACGTACCAATTAGGTTTGAGAAACGTTCAGATTCAATTCACGCCGCTTTGTATAGCAGCAGCTCTCTACAACAAAAACTAAGGCCGCTGCTTTTACAGGCGACTTGACGGTTATATGTTTGAACAATATAAAGTTCAGGACAAAAAAAGAGCTACCATTTAGAAAATAGTAGCTCTTTATTGATTCAGTAACAAAGTCTGACGTTAACGCTTATCCCAACCGCGTTTGCTCGCTGAACTATTCTTTTACGCGACTAATTACAGCGCCAAGCCCACTCAATTTTTCTTCAATCGATTCATACCCTCTATCAAGGTGATAAATACGATTTACATGAGTTTCACCGTCTGCAATTAGACCTGCAATAACTAAACTCGCCGAAGCCCTTAAGTCGGTCGCCATTACAGGCGCGCCCTTTAATTTTGAGCTACCTTTAGACACGGCAGAATTAGCCTCTAAAGCGATTTCCGCGCCCATTCTCTGGAGCTCAGGCACATGCATAAAGCGGTTTTCGAAAATAGTTTCTGTAATAACGCCCGTACCTTGTGCAACGCAATTAAGTGTCACGAATTGAGCCTGCATATCGGTTGGAAAAGCAGGATGCGGCGCTGTTTTTACTCTCACAGCTTGCGGCTTTTTCCCCTCCATATCAAGTTCAACCCAGTCTTCACCGGTAGTGATCTTAGCTCCCGCTTGCTCTAGTTTATCCAGCACGGCATCTAGAGTATCAGGCGCCGCATGCGTGCATCGTACTTTACCACCAGTGACTGCTGCGGCCACTAAGAATGTGCCTGTTTCAATGCGATCGGGCAGCACGCTGTAATCACAGCCACCTAGCTTTTCAACCCCTTCAATGGTGATTTTGTCGCTACCGGCACCTGAAATTTTAGCGCCCATTTGCGTGAGGCAGTTTGCAAGATCAACAATTTCAGGTTCTCGAGCGGCGTTCTCCAGTACCGTAACACCATCGGCAAGCGCTGCTGCCATTAACAAGTTTTCAGTTGCACCAACGCTTACCATATCCATGAAAATGCGGGCACCTTTAAGACGGCCGTCAACTTCTGCGCGAATATACCCTTCATCTACTTCAATTTTAGCGCCCATTTTTTCCAGGCCAGTTAAATGAAGATTCACCGGTCGAGCGCCAATCGCGCAGCCACCAGGCAAAGACACATTCGCCTTGCCTTGTTTGGCTAACAAAGGGCCAAGAACCAGAATTGACGCGCGCATTGTCCTCACCAGTTCGTAGGAAGCGGTTACGCTTGCTAGCGTACTTGCATCAATAACAACATCGTTAGCGGCGGGAAGCGCAACCTCTACACCCAATTCACGAAGCAGAGCCACTGTGGTATTGATATCACGCAGGCGCGGGACATTAGTGTAACGACAAGTCTCGTCAGTAAGAAGGCTTGTCATTAGCAGCGGTAACGCTGCGTTTTTTGCACCAGAAATCCTTACGGTGCCAGAGAGCGCAGGGCTCTTTTTAATTACTAGTTTGTCCACGAAAAACCTTTATTGTGGGATATTGAACTGGCGCTCGCGCTCCCAGTCTTTCACCGAAAATGTTTTAATTGTAATGGCATGCATACTGCCGTCTGCAATTTTGTCGGCAAGGGGCGCATAAACCGCTTGTTGGCGCTTCACGCGGCTCATCTCGTTGAATGCATCGCTCACAGCAATGATGTTGAAGTGCGAACCTTCGCCTTTCACGTGTACCTCGTGAAGGTCAAGCGCTTCTTTCAATATTCTCTCGATTTCAGACAATTCCATAATTCACTTCTTAACTCAGTGTCATCTACTTATTCTAAGGGTAAAAAGCTATCAGCATCGCTAATTTTGGCAAGCTTATGAAGCTTTTCAGGCATTTTATACAGTGTAATGCTAACACCGTTTTGCCTTGAGTCCCTAACGGCATTGATTAACCATGCTAAACCAGCACTGTCTGCTCGCTCCACATCACTGAGATCAATTGTTGAAGCCTTACGGCTGCGTAGCTTTTCCCGTTGCTGTGAAGACAGTTCTGTCCAAAAATTCGAAGACAGTGTGTCACGATCAAGGTGACCGTGAACAACGACATTTCCTTGTTCAGTTACTTCAAAAAGGCTCACTCAGCCTCTCCGTTAATTTCAATTGGCTCGCCTTGTTTTAGCTCTACAGGCTTACCAATTTTATCGCGCATTAACGCAATAACCGCATCAATACCATCTTGACGAAGAATAGACTCAAACTCGCTGCGTTTACTGTTTAGCATGCTGATACCTTCAGCCACCATATCATACGCTTTCCACTCATTTGTCTTGCTGTCTTTACGAACCTTAAATGCAATCTTTATTTCAGGTCTGTTTGGATCCTGAACTACCGCGCGTACGGTCACCGACTTCTTATCGTCAAAACTCGACTCGGGCTCAAAAACCACTTCTTGATTGTCGTAATATCCCATTGCAACAGCGTAGGTTGTCACTAAGTACTGACGAAAGACGCTGATGTACTCGCCCATTTTTTCCTGTGGCACCGATTTAAAGTGCTTTCCCAGCACCATAAAAGCAGCAAACTTATAGTCAATATGCGGAACGAGCTCTTCTTCCATAATGGTTCGTAACATTTCAGGGTCTGCTTTGATCGCATCTTGGTTAGCTTTAATACGGTCAAACGTTCTGTTTGCTACATCTTGTACCAATTCATAAGGGT
The DNA here is from genome assembly GCF_001885075.1 of Alteromonas sp. V450. Lineage (NCBI taxonomy): Bacteria > Pseudomonadati > Pseudomonadota > Gammaproteobacteria > Alteromonadales > Alteromonadaceae > Alteromonas > Alteromonas sp. V450. Next base: position 4,142,304 of record NZ_MODU01000004.1, on the reverse strand, counting down.
TTTGCTCATTAACGTCTTGTGCCTCGGCAACGCCTACCACAGACATCATGAACAGCCCAACTGCTACCATAAACTTTTTCAATGTTACTCTCCTAAAAAACATCAACACAAAGCAGACCCGTTAAAACCCTATTAAGTTTCACAGGTCGCTGAAATTTCGTTACCTAATCGTCGTCGTTACCACGGTTAAAGAGGAACTGCCCTATCAAGTCTTCCAACACCAACGCAGATTTAGTGTCTTGTAAATAATCACCATCTTTCAGATTAGCGACACCATCAAAAGAAAAGCCGGGTTGAAAACCTACGTACTGCTCGCCTAGCAAACCTGATGTTAATATCGACACAGAACTCGTCTCAGGAAAGTCTTTATATTCCTTTGAAATAGACAACGTGACTACAGGAGTAAAATCTTCCTGATCGAGCGATATCGAAGATACTCGCCCAACGGTCACGCCACCAACCTTTACAGCAGAGCGCGGTTTCAAGCCGCCAATATTGTCAAATTTTGCATACAATGTGTAAGTGTCACCTTCAGTCGCCACTGTTTGGTTTGCCACTTTGAGCGCTAACAGCAACAAGGCGCCAAACGTGAGCAAGACAAACACACCAACCATTACTTCCGTTTTATACTTATTCATTGCCACCCCTACTCGATGCCAAACATGAGGGCGGTCAGTACAAAATCCAGCCCCAATACTGCTAATGATGAATAGACCACTGTCTCAGTAGTCGCTTTGCTGATCCCTTCCGATGTAGGAATTGAATCATAACCCTTAAATATGGCAATCCAGGTCACAACCAAGGCAAAAACCAGGCTTTTTATTACGCCATTTACCACGTCTTGATTCCAATCGACCGTCGATTGCATGATTGACCAATAGCTACCTGCGTCTACTCCTAGCCAGTCTACACCAACTAAGTGTCCTCCTAAGATACCTATCGCGCTAAATATAACTGCAAGCATAGGCATCGCTAGCATGCCAGCCCAAAAACGAGGCGCAACAATTCTTCTCAGCGGGTCAACCGCCATCATTTCTAAGCTGCTAAGCTGTTCAGTGGCTTTCATAAGTCCAATTTCAGCAGTCAGTGCCGACCCCGCCCGACCAGCGAAAAGAAGCGCCGTTACCACGGGCCCTAACTCTCTCAGCAGCGATAGCGCAACCATTGGTCCCAGGCTACCTTCAGCGCCATAATCGACCAAAATAGTATAGCCTTGGAGCGCCATTACCATGCCAATAAATAAACCAGAAACCATAATGATAAGCAGCGATTGTACACCCACAACATAAAGCTGCTTGATGACTAAAGGAATGTTCTTTAAGCGAGGCACAGCAATTAATGCCCCAAATAACATTAACGCCGCTCTGCCGATAGCGGTAACTCGCGAAATGGTCTTAGCGCCGATAGTTTGCAGTAGTTTCATTTACCTGCTCCTAAAAAACTCTCTTCCAAACTAGAGGCAGGATAGTGAAACGGCACAGGTCCATCAGCTTTCCCTTTTAAAAACTGTTGAACGAGCTCCGATTCGCTCTCTTTAATTTGCTGAGCCGTACCCTCGCCGATAATGCGTTTATCGGCCAGTATGTAGATGTAATCAGCGATGGTAAGTACTTCGGTTACATCGTGTGTTACCACAATACTTGTTAATCCTAATGCATCATTTAACTCACGTATAAGCTTTACCAGCACGCCCATCGAGATAGGGTCTTGCCCGGCAAAGGGCTCGTCATACATAATCAAATCAGGATCTAAGGCTATCGCTCTTGCCAACGCCGCCCTTCTGGCCATGCCGCCAGACAGTTCGCTGGGCATAAGATGTGCTGCTCCACGTAAACCAACAGCCTGTAGCTTTAATGCGACAATCGTTGCGATAAGGTCTTCACTAAGTGATGTATGCTCTCTTAATGGAAACGCAACGTTGTCGAATACACTCATATCCGTAAACAATGCGCCGCTTTGAAACAGCATGCTCATTCTTCGGCGTGTTTGATAAAGGGACTTCCTCGACATAGACACGATTGAATTGCCATCGAATTTCACGTCGCCTTCATTTGGCATCAACTGCCCACCAATAAGACGTAGCAAGGTCGTTTTACCAATACCGCTAGGCCCCATTACTGCCGTAATTTTCCCTTTAGGCACTTTCAGCGAAATACCATCGTAAATAACGCGCTCGGCGCGTTTGAAGGTAAGGTTATCTATCTCGACTAAATGATCCATAACTTATAAATTGTCGACCTCTGACGTTCTTACTCGCTAACAAATGAGCGCAAAAACCTCGTTCATTTAAGCAAATGTGCGTGCTTTCATTGGACACTAAGCACAATTATTGAAGTTCAATATTCAACTTTCGTGCCTGTATCGTATACTGGCGAACATAATACAAAAAGTACACTAAACAGTATACTTTTTAGTGAAAACAAAATACGAAAAGTTTACTGGGGTGTGTAATTTATTGTCATTCTACGCGTTTTCAAGGGCGCAGCCAAAAGCAAAAAGTTACAAGGTATGTTCGAATTAAACGAATGAACTTTCATTAAATGCAGCGCTGCTCTCAAAAGTAACCACAAAAGTACGTTCTATAAGGCGTGTGATTAATTTAAAATGTACAGCGTGCTTTATTAATCGAACCTGAATAAAAGGTTTGAGCATAGAAAATAGTGTTTAATACAAAATAAAGCGTTAGCCCCATAGGCAAATGGCACTGTTTTTGCGACAATCTTGCAAAATTTTGTTTATCAAAGGTTGTTGTGCTTCTAAACATCGTTATCTTCATTGTCGGCCTTGTCGTGCTAAGTTGGAGCGCGGACCGATTCGTATACGGCGCCTCTGCATTAGCGAAGAACATTGGTATTTCCCCCATGATGATTGGTTTAACCATCGTTGCTATGGGTTCTTCTGCGCCCGAAATAGTGGTCTCTGCAATCGCTTCGGTCAATGGCAACATGAACACTGCTGTTGGTAATGCATTGGGTTCAAACATCACTAATGTGGCCTTAGTTCTTGGAATAACCGCACTGGTAAAGCCATTAATCGTTTCGTCTACAACATTGAAGCGCGAACTTCCCGCACTCCTTATTATTTCATTAATTGCCATTGGGTTTCTATTTGATGGTGAGTTGAAATCGTACGAGGGTATTATTCTGTTAGGGCTTTTTATCTTCGTGTTAGCAATGATGGCTTGGCTTTCTTTACAAGTAGATAAAGAAGACCCTCTCGTTGCTGAAACTGCTGACGAAATCCCCAAAGGCGTATCTAACACTGCAGCGCTTATATGGATTGGGGTTGGGCTTGTTATCCTGCCGCTAAGCGCCCACTTTTTGGTAAACTCTGCGGTAGAAATTGCGCGCTACATGGGAATTTCTGACCTCATTATTGGTCTCACCGTTATTGCCCTTGGTACCAGTCTTCCCGAACTAGCAGCGAGCGTAGCAGGTGTGCTAAAAGGCGAAGACGACCTTGCGCTGGGGAATATTATAGGGTCTAACATTTTTAACTTGTTAGCAGTTTTGGGCATGCCCGGACTAATTGCCCCAGGTCTGCTCGACCCAGACGTTTATAATCGTGATATGTACGTAATGTTAGGGCTAACGCTGCTGCTGTTTTTGTTTAGCTTTGATTTAATTGGCAAGCGTACTATTTCTCGTGCTAATGGGCTTATACTTTTAAGCTGTTTCATCGGCTATCAGTTCTGGTTATTTGGATAATGATAAATAAAAACCAAGAAATACATTATATTTCGTCGGCTAGACGTGTGATCGACATTGAAACACAAGCGATAGCAAATTTAGCAGACCGTCTTGATGATAATTTTGTTAAAGCATGCAACATCCTACTATCTTGTGAGGGCAAAGTGGTTGTGTGTGGTATGGGAAAATCAGGCCATATTGGTAACAAGATAGCAGCAACGCTAGCAAGCACCGGAACACCTGCTTTTTTCATGCACCCTGGCGAGGCGAATCACGGAGACTTAGGCATGCTGGGTAAAGGCGACGTTCTGCTTGCTATTTCAAACTCTGGTGAAACCGCTGAGCTAATAAACCTTCTCCCCGTCGTAAAAAGACTAGGGATTAAAGTTGTTGCCATGACCAATAGCGCCAATAGTGCACTGGGTCAGCATGCAGATGTCTTCATTGATATCAGTGTTGACAAAGAGGCGTGTTCTCTGGGCCTTGCTCCTACATCGAGCACGACAGCAACACTGGTTATGGGTGACGCATTAGCGATAGCTTTGCTCGACCATAAAGGGTTTACATCAGATGATTTTGCCCTCTCCCATCCAGGTGGAAGCTTAGGCAGAAAGCTGCTGCTTAAAGTACATGATATTATGTTAGTTGGCGAAGATATACCGCTAGTTAAATCTGGTGATACGGTAGCCGCCGCGCTCCTTGAGATTAGCAAAAAAGGGCTGGGCATGACAGGCATCGTCAACGAACAAGGAACCCTTTGCGGCGTTTTTACCGACGGTGATTTGCGGCGCATTTTAGACGCTCGTATTGATCTACACTCAGCACGCGTAGACGATGTAATGACCCAAGGCGGAAAAACAACACAACAAGACCAATTGGCTGTTGAGGCGTTAAATCTCATGGAAGCCCATAAGATTAACGCGTTAATGGTCATCGATAGTGAACAAAAACCCGTAGGTGCATTTAACATGCATATGTTGTTGAAAGCAGGAGTCCTTTAAGTGGTACAAACACTCTATACTGAACTCGATGATGCATTATTTTCTAAACTAGAGAATATCAAGTTGCTTGTATGTGATGTGGATGGTGTGTTCTCAGATGGCCGCATTTACCTTGGTAACGATGGCGAAGAGTTGAAAGCATTTCATACTCGAGATGGCTACGGCGTGAAAGCATTGGTTAAGCACGGTGTAAGTGTTGCCGTTATTACGGGACGACGTTCTACTATTGTCGAAAATCGAATGAAGTCATTAAATGTAGAACACATTATTCAGGGCGAAGAGAACAAAGCGGACGCTCTGTGTAATTTGTTAAAACACTTGAATCTAACTGCGGATCACGTTGCCACCGTAGGCGACGACATGCCTGATACTGGAATGTTTCAGCATGCGACAGTGAAAATAGCCGTGCACGATGCTCATCCTTTAGTGGCGCAACAAGCAAACTGGATAACAACGTTGCCCGGTGGCTTTGGTGCTGTGCGCGAAATTTCAGATACGATTTTACAAGCCAAAAACATAGAAAACGCCATATTTGGAGCAAGCGTATGAGCCGGTTCGGCTTTAACCGCTTGGGCGTGAGTATCTCTGCCTTATTCAGTTTAGCCGTGCTCATGTATCTCCCTACGTGGATGGAAGAGCCAGAGAAAGATGTGCGTCAGCAACAAAGCGATGCGTTAAAACCATCCTACAAAGCGAAAAATTTAGCAACAACCTTGTACAACCAAGACGGTATGCTTAACCACAAAGTGTTTGCAGAATCTATGGAGCACTACGACCAGTTAGGCTTTGTTTTCTTTCAACAACCCCGATATACACTTTATACGGATAATGCGAATGCTCCGTGGGTTGTTACCGCTAAGGAAGGTACGCTGTATAACAACGAGTTGATTCAACTCGAAAAAGCGGTAACGATTGAAAACAAAACTGACAATGACTTTGTTAAAAATATCACTACCGAATATATTCAAATAAACTTAGAGAACAAGCAAATGACATCTGATCAACCGGTTAAAATACTGGGCACGCAGTATGTTATTTTAAGTAATGGATTCAATGCAGACTTACGCAAACAAGAATACGAGCTTTTAGATCATGTACAAACCACTTATTCCCCTAGCAACTAGCCTTCTACTTGCCATCGCTAGCGGTGCGGTACAAGCCAGTGAAGAAGATTTTTCACAACCCATAAAAATAGGGTCAAATACCCAGTTTATTGATGGTAAAAACAAAACGGCTTTGTACAAGGAAGACGTGCTCATTACTCAAGGTTCACTCCTAATAGAAGCTGATGAAGTAGAAGTAATAGCTACAGATGGCAGCGGCCGTGAAATATTTATCGCCCGTGGCAACCCTGCAAGCTATTCTCAATCACTAGAAGATGGTACACCAGTATCAGCGAAAGCCAATGAAATTCGCTATGAAGTAATTAATCGCACTATTTCTCTGGCGGGTAATGCTGAGCTACAGCAAGATACCAGTAAGGTGCAAGGCGATAAAATTACGTTCGATATGGTTACTGAACAATTGCTTGCAACGGGTGGCGCTGGTAAGGATGGTGAAGGTCGTGTAACTACAGTATTTACCCCTGACACCATTCGTAAAACATCGTCTAAGAAAGACAACGAGGACAATGAATAGCAATGGCAACTTTGAGCGCTAAAAACCTTGCTAAAGCTTATAAATCTCGACAGGTCGTTCGCGACGTGAGCCTTTCCGTTTCTACCGGGCAGATTGTCGGGCTACTTGGCCCTAACGGAGCTGGTAAGACCACTACATTTTATATGATTGTTGGTCTGGTTAATTTGGATAAAGGTAAGATAGAGATTGATGACAATGAACTTACCCATCAACCTATGCACGAACGTGCACGCCGCGGTATAGGCTACCTTCCACAAGAAGCCTCTATTTTTAGAAAGCTTACTGTACATGAAAATATCATGGCCATTCTTCAAACCCGTAAAGATTTGAATTCACAACAGCAAGAAGAAGAAGCCGACGCACTACTTGATGAATTTAATATTAACCATATACGTAATAGTACAGGGATGAGTTTGTCGGGCGGGGAGCGTCGTCGCGTTGAGATAGCGAGAGCACTTGCAGCGAAACCTCAATTTATTTTGCTTGATGAACCATTTGCTGGTGTTGATCCTATATCAGTTAATGATATAAAGAAGATAATACAACATCTTCGCGATAGGGGTATTGGTATTCTTATCACGGACCATAACGTACGCGAAACATTGGATGTTTGTGAGAAAGCGTACATTGTTAGTCATGGCGAGCTTATTGCGCAAGGAACGGCGGAACAGGTTTTAAGTAATCAGAAAGTAAGGGATGTATACCTAGGCGAACAATTCAGGCTATAGTTAGTGTAACCGAATTGTCATTTTTCAGTTTAGCTCTGGTATATTCAATTTAGAGCATTTAAATAAGACGTAGATGAAACCATCTTTACAGCTAAAATTTAGCCAACAACTCACAATGACACCTCAGCTACAGCAGGCGATTAAACTGCTGCAGCTTTCTACGCTTGATCTCCAGCAAGAGATACAAGAAGCGCTCGACTCTAATCCACTATTAGAAGTGGAAGAAAGCCCAGACGAGCCTCAGCTAGAAAAAAACAATATCGACAACGACGATAGTACGCCTGAAGCCACCGCCTCTGCCTCAAGTGATACCCTAGAAGCAGGCGATGCGCTTGAGAAGAACGACCTTCCCGATGAGCTGCCAATCGACAGCACGTGGGATGAATATTACTCTGCATCTTCTGCGCCGGCGCCAGGCCCGTCTAACGACGACGAACAAATCTTCCAAGGCGAGACCACCGAAGACATTCAAGAACATCTTCTTTGGCAAATGCGCCTCACTCATTTTTCAGATACAGACCGCGCTATCGCTACGGCAATTATCGACTCTATTGACGAATCAGGTTATTTAACCGTTACGCTTGACGAGATCTTAGAAGCGGTTAACGACGATGACATGGAAGAGCCAATTGAAATGGACGAAATAGAGTGTGTACTTAAACGCATTCAAATGTTCGACCCTATTGGATCAGGTTCTCGCTCACCTCAAGAATGCCTTATGGTGCAGTTACGTCAGTTTTCTGAAGACACGCCCTGGCTAGCTGAAGCGAAACAACTGATTGAAGAGTACTCTGACTTACTGAGCAGCAAAGACTATCGCACGCTAATGCGTAAGAGTCGTTTAAAAGAAGACCAGCTACGTGAAGCAATGCGTTTACTTCAAACCTTGAATCCTCGACCAGGTAGTGCTTTAGTTACTAAAGAACCAGAGTACGTGATCCCTGATGTCTCAGTAACAAAGAAAAATGGCCGTTGGGTGGTTGAGCTGAACCCCGACAGTCTGCCAAAGCTAAGCGTAAACCAGCAATACGCAGCCATGAGCCGCCGTGCCAAAAACAGTAGCGACTCGCAATTTATCCGCTCACACATGCAAGAGGCCAAATGGTTCATCAAGAGCCTTGAGTCACGTAATGAAACATTGATGAAGGTTGCGAACTGCATTGTGCAGCAACAAATGGGCTTTTTTGAGCACGGTCCGGAAATGATGAAACCAATGGTGCTTAACGATGTCGCAGAAATGGTAGACATGCACGAATCAACGATTTCACGTGTGACAACACAAAAGTATATGCATACGCCACGCGGTATCTTCGAGTTAAAGTATTTTTTCTCAAGCCACGTAGCAACAGAATCAGGTGGAGAGTGTTCCTCCACGGCAATCCGTGCACTAATTAAAAAGCTAGTGGCGGCAGAAAAGCCGGCGAAACCACTGAGTGATAGCAAGATTGCTTCATTGTTGGCCGAACAAGGCATTAAAGTTGCCCGGCGAACAATAGCAAAATATCGGGAGTCTTTGTCGATCCCGCCGTCGAACCAACGCAAAAGCCTTATTTAATTGGCTTAATAATATAAGGAAGACGAAATATGCAAATAAACCTAACTGGTCATCATGTCGAAATCACCGACTCTTTGCGTAATTATGTCGATACGAAGTTCAGCAAACTTGAACGTCACTTTGATCACATTTCTAATGTGCATGTCATCCTGAACGTTGAAAAATTAAACCAAAAAGCGGAAGCGACCGTTCATTTAAGTGGCGCTGAAGTATTTGCATCCTCAGAAAATACCGACATGTATGCGGCGATTGACAGCATGGTTGATAAACTCGACCGGCAGGTAATCAAGCATAAGGAAAAACTTAAAAAACACTAGTAGTTAATCAAGTATGGACATACAAGCCATCGTAAGTTTGGACCGCACCGAGTGTGCGGTTCAATGTAATAGTAAAAAGCGAATTTTAGAAATAATCGCTGAAATTGCAGCAAAAAATAACCAAAACATTGAACAAGCTACCGTGCTCACCAGCTTATTGGCACGAGAGCGTATGGGCAGCACCGGAATTGGCAACGGGATAGCCCTTCCACATGGTCGTCTTGCCGGTCTAGATAGAGTGATTGCTATTGTAGTAACAAGTACACCAGCAATTGATTTTGACGCCCTAGATGAAAAGCCTGTTGATATTTTCTTCGCTTTGTTAGTTCCAGAAGATCAAACTGAGGGCCACTTACAAACTCTAGCAACGGTGGCAGGTAAACTCAGCGATAAAGAAACGATTAAAGCCATACGCCGCGCCACGACCAGCGACGATATTGTTAAAGCCTTAAATTAATGTGAAGGGCAAAGACAGTTTGCCACTATTCTAATCGCTAACTCGGGAAAGGTAGCGTTTAAAGGGAGAATTCAGTTGAAGCTGATAATTATCAGTGGCCGCTCAGGCTCTGGCAAATCTGTCGCTTTGCGTGCGTTAGAGGATTTAGGTTACTACTGCGTAGACAATATTCCGGTTAATCTTCTACCTACGCTAACGCACACTGTTGTTGATGAATACGACCAAGTCGCTGTCAGTATTGATGTGCGCAATCTACCTAAAAACCCAAACGATCTTGTTGAGATATTGGATTATTTACCGTCTTCTTGGTCAATGACGATAGTATATATAGATGCAAGCGACGATGTGCTTGTAAAGCGTTTTAGCGAGACACGGCGTTTACACCCCCTGGCGAAACTCAATAAGTCCTTATCTGAGGCGATAAAAGCAGAATCAGCGTTACTGGCGCCTATTGTTGAACGAGCCGACCTATACCTCGATACCGACAAACTAACCATCCATCAATTGGCAGAGCTTATACGTGAACGAATATTAGGAAAGAAAAGTTCTAGGCTCGTATTGGTGTTTGAATCGTTCGGTTTTAAACACGGGATCCCGAAAGACGCAGACTATGTGTTTGATGCGCGCTTCTTACCTAACCCACACTGGGAACCCGATTTAAAACATTTAACGGGCTTGGATGCGCCCGTCGAAGTTTTTCTTGGCTCTCAGCCTGTTGTGACCAAGTTTGTTTGGCAGATACAAAACCTTATCACTACTTGGCTACCGCACTTAGAGCGCAACAATCGCAGTTATGTAACGGTAGCAATTGGCTGCACAGGCGGCCAACACCGTTCTGTCTACATCGCTCAAAGCTTATCTAAAACATTTGGCGAACTTCACCCCGACGTCCAAATTCGCCATCGAGAACTTAACCAGTAATGACTATTCAAAAAACACTTACAATCGTTAACAAGTTAGGGTTACATGCGAGAGCTGCTACTCTGCTTGTGCAGTTGGCCAATCAGTTCGATGCGAAAATTGTGCTTAAAAAAGGTGAAAAAGAAGCCGATGCCAACAGCGTTTTAGGCCTTATGATGCTTGAAAGCCATCAAGGCGAGCAAGTTGACGTAATTGTTAACGGCAACGATGCTGAAGCCGCAATGTCAGCCATAGAGTCTTTAATAGAAGGCAGGTTCAACGAAGACGAATAGGTGAAGCACAAAAAGCCGATTAATAATTCAGCAGTCGGAGGATGATGTCTTAAAATAAGCCGATTTGTCATAACAGTTTTATCATAAGTGCGATATTCTAACTGTGGACAGCACGCGTTCTTAGGCCCCATTGCCTATTTCTATATATCGATGACTTAGCGGAAATATCCCTTTATGGCAGAAGCGCTCGTTTCTAAATACGTACAAACCCAATTACGTTCAATCAATGCCGCGTTGATTAATGGGCAATTCGTGTCTGTACGTAAGCTGTTACTTGAACTTCCTCCCTCTGATGTAGCACACATATTAGAATCTAGTCCAAGCCGCACCCGAGATGAACTGTGGGAACTCATAGATGGTGACTTTCACGGCGATATTTTAGAAGAACTGTCGGACGATGTGCGTAACGGTATTATCTCGAAAATGCTACCGGCCAATGTGGTTGATGCACTAGAGGAAATGGATACCGATGACTTAGCGGAGACACTCAGCAGTCTTCCTGAAACCGTGCTTGCAGACATATTAGATTCGATGGATGCGCAAGATCGAATGCGTGCAGAGCAGGCGTTATCGTATGGTGAAGAAACTGCCGGTTTCATCATGAATACCGATACAATAACGCTTAGACCTGACGTTACTGTTGACGTAGTGTTGCGCTATATTCGGTTAAAAGGTGATTTACCAGAGAACACTGACACGTTTTACGTAGTAAATCGTACCGACAACTTAGTTGGTATAGTACCAGTTACACGATTATTAACCGCAGATACTGACGACAAAGTATCTGATGTAATGGACACAGAGTCTGAAGCAATACCCGTTAATATGCCAGACGACGAAGTTGCAAGCCTGTTTGAGCGCTATAATTGGTTATCTGCCCCTGTCGTTGACGAAAACCATAGGCTGGTTGGAAGAATAACAATCGACGACGTCGTCGATATTATTCGCGAAGATGCAGAGCACTCTATGATGAGTATGGCTGGTCTTGAGGATGATGAAGATACCTTTGCTCCGGTAATGCAAAGTACTAAACGCCGTTCCGTTTGGCTCGCTGTTAATTTAGTTACCGCGCTTATGGCTGCAATGGTGAGTGATTTATTTGAGGCGACGCTAAGCCAGCTAGCCGTTTTGGCCATTCTCAATACTATTGTGCCTAGTATGGGTGGCGTTGCGGGCAACCAAACGTTAACTCTTGTCATTCGTGGTATGGCACTTGGGCACGTGAACGCCAGTAACTCGCGGTGGCTAATAAGTAAAGAGATATCCATCGGATTTTTAAATGGCGCTATATGGGCTGTACTCATTGCTTCTGTAATTGCACTGTGGAAACAAGACTATATGCTTGGCGTAATCATAGCCTTTGCAATGATGGTTAACATGATAGCTGCGGCACTTGCAGGCGCTACTCTTCCCATGATCATGAAGCGACTCAAAATAGACCCTGCGCTAGCTGGAAGCGTTATACTTACCACAATCACTGATGTGGTTGGTATCTTCGCTTTTCTAGGGACAGCAACGTTGTTTTTGATCTAGTCGCGACACGTTTATGCACTAAGCGCTTTAGCCACGTAGCCAGAGACATTGAGCTTATAGCCTACTCCCCAAACAGTTTGTACAAGTTGTCCTGCATTTTGCATGCTAGTGACTTTATCTAACTTACTTCGTAAACGGTTAATATGAGTGTTAACAGTGTGCTCGTAACCTTCGTGATTATACCCCCACACGGCGCTCAACAACTGGTTTCGAGAAAATACTTGGTTTGGATGACGGCAAAAATAGTCGAGCAAAGCAAATTCACGTGCCGTGAGTGACAAGGTCTGGCCATTTAGCATAACGCTATGGTAGCGCTGGTCTATCTGTAGCGGTCCCACCTCAATATGGTCAACAACGTTACTGGATTGATTTTTAGCATCCGTAATAGGTATGCTACGCCGCATATGCGAGCGAACGCGTGCTAAAAACACACGCTCGTTGAATGCCCCTTTTAGGAAGTCATCTACACCAGCATCAAAATAATCAACTTCATCAGCTTTTACTTCTAAGGAAAGAGTATCTTGGCTTTCGAGGGCAATGATCCAGCTATCTGGATTTTGCTTAACCAGTAGCTCAATCCTAGCAAGGCAGTCTGCGCAAGCCCCTACTTCAACAATGATCAGCGCATAGTGCTTTATGCTGAGCAAAGAAGCCGCCGTATTAAAACTTGATACGGCATCATACAAAAATGCTTGCTCGCTCAAACACTGAGTGATGGTTTGTTGAAACGCGTTCGCTCTGTAGATTACTAAGATCATGGTCCTCTCCTTATGCGCCGATAAGAACATGACCGGAAAAGTTGATTTATTATTCCATTTTCGTAAAAAATTTCTTTCACCTACGTTTATCTTTCGACCGAAAATACTCTCCCGGTGCGTTGTTTTTGCAATCAGCGCTTAAACAATAAACGCGCAACAAGGAGAGAAAAACACTCTAATGTTCACCTTCTTATTTATTACTTCCGTTATTTTTCGACAAAAATCTGTGCTCATTTTGTGATACTTCTGTGATGAATTGTCATTTCCACTGCCCTAAATTTTTAAGTGCATTACAAGCGTTGCCCTTACAATTGAAAAAGGATCAAGAACAATGAAATTCGCTTCACTTACTAGCGCTACTTTATTATCGCTAGCGACAATGTCTGCCAGTCAGGCCATCACACTCGACATAGAAATCACTAACTTAACGCAGGCACAAAGTTTCACACCCCGTTTGGTTATTGCACACGAGGCAAGTGTCGATGCTTTCGAAGTAGGCCAACCCGCTTCATCAGCACTGGCTTGGTTAGCTGAAGCAGGCGTTATTGACGATGAGCAAAACCCTGATTCTGCGGGAGCAAACTTTGAAGCGTTACTCGGCCCAGCAGATACCGATAACGGCACTAATACATGGCACCGATTCGGCGGCTTACTGGCCCCGAAAGCGTCATTGAGTTACACATTTGATACCATGGACAAGCCTTTGCTCTCGCTACTCTCTATGCTTATTCCAACCAATGATGCCTTTGTTGGCATGGATAGCATTGAAATTCCTGTTGTACCAGGTACCTATACCTACTACTTAAACGCGTACGACGCCGGTACAGAGTTAAACGACGAATTAAATAGTGCAAGAACAGACATTGTTGAAGCCGGTACCGGAAACGCTTTAGGCGGTTATGGTGTTCCTGGCGTGGCAGGTGGTGGCGCGCCAACAAGAATTGTTGACTTAGGTACCGGAGGCACAGGCGTTGGTGCACAAGTAACAAATGGTGAGGTTGAAGACGGAGAAGATGGCCCTGTTCACATCCACCGAAATACGCTGGGTGATACCGACAATACAGCCGGAGCAAGTGATCTAGATTCAACTGTACATCGTTGGTTGAACCCAGTCGCTCGTGTTGTCATTACTGATCCTGCACCATAAGGAGCGCAAAATGACTACACCAAAATTAAAGCTAAGTGCTCTGTTAATACTCTCTGCATTGCTATCTGCATGTGGTGATGATGGTGACACTGGCCCACAAGGCCCCGCTGGACCACCAGGTCCTCCTGGAGAGCCCGGCGCTAACGGTCAAAATGGTACCGACGGACAAAACGGCTCCAATGGAAATTCTGCAGTCTACACAGTACAGATAACCAACCTGACGTTTGCTCAACCTTTTGCACCTGCAGCAATTATCCTTCACGAGTCAGGTTACCTAGCGTTTAACGAAGGGGAGCCCGCGACGACAGGTATAGAAATAATGGCTGAGGGTGGCGACCCTTCAATGGTAATTGATGAAGCAATGGCATCTACCACATTTCTTGATGCTCAGAACTCTGGGGGCATCTTGCCTCCTAAAACTACCGGTGAGAGCGTTACCCTGGTCGTTCCCGAATTGGACAGTGACGACCTTCGTTTGACGGTAACGACGATGTTAGTAAACACAAATGACGCATTTACTGGGCTAAATGCAGCAAATGTAAGCGACATGGCAATCGGTGAACACAGAACGTTTATGACGGTAACGTGGGATGCAGGTACCGAAGCTAACAGCGAAACAGCTGCTACATTACCTGGACCGGCCGCTGCAGCCGCAGGAGGCGGAGGCGCAAGTGCAGGTTATGATCCAGTAAGAAATGACTTGTCTGATATGGTAAGACTGCATCAAGGTGTTGTGACCAATGCTAATGCTAACGACCCCAGCAGAGAAGGATTGGCTTCATCTATCCTCGGTGAAGAACATCGCTTTGACTTCCCAACAAGTCGAATAATAATTACAAGGACAAGATAAAACAAAAAAACGCTGGCTTAGTGCAACTAAACCAGCGTTTTTATTTCTTTAACCCAATGGATTATTTAATTACTTTCAAAGTAGGCTTGCCCTTTCTAGGCGGAACAGGCGCATCTTGTACATCGTTAGTATCCGCGTCTTCCAAAGACGTTGGGCCGCTGGGTGATGTATCATCTTGGGCATCATCACTGCGCTCTTGCTGCGCTCTAGCGACATCTTCTTCGGTAGCGAACACCGTACCCGCACCATTCTCGCGAGCATAAATTGCTATTACAGCCTCGCAGGGCATACTCAATCGACGAGGTTGACCACCAAATCGTGCTTGAAAAGACAACCCATCAATATCGAGAGAGAAGTTAACACACGCGCTTGGCGAGACGTTTAAAACGATCTGACCGTCTTTAACGAATTCCTGCGGCACTTCAACCAACTCGTTAGTGGCATCAACCACAATATACGGCGTTAAGTCGTTATCAACAATCCACTCATAAAAAGCCCTAAGCAAATAGGGCTGGTTTGACGTCATAGATGTCATAGTGGGTTGTGGATCTCACGCTCTTGGTCAGTCAAAGACGCTTTAAATGAACTGCGAGAGAAAATGCGATTCATGTAAGCGTTAATTTCTTTGCTGCCAGCACCATTTAGCTCAATACCTAATGCAGGTAAACGCCATAATAGCGGAGCAAGGTAGCAATCAACTAAGCTAAATTCTTCGCTCATGAAGTACGGCATTTCACCAAATACTGGTGCAAGCGATAGCAACGCTTCGCGCAGTTCATTACGAGACGCTTCAACGTCACCTTCACCACGAAAAATACGGGCAGCAAGCGAGTACCAGTCTTGCTCGATGCGGTGCATCATAAGACGACTTTGACCACGTGATACTGGGTATACCGGCATAAGTGGTGGATGAGGGAAGCGCTCATCAAGGTATTCCATGATGATGTGCGACTTGTAAAGTACAAGTTCGCGATCAACTAGAGTTGGAACAGTACCGTAAGGGTTTAGCTCCAACAGATCTTCAGACAAGTTGCTAGGATCTGTGTAGCTGATTTCAACACCCACACCTTTTTCTGCCAACACAATGCGCACCTGGTGGCTATAAATATCAATTGTGTCAGAGAACAACGTCATAATAGAACGTTTATTCGCGGCTACGGCCATTCAATTTCCTCCGTCGAGAAACAAGTTTACGCTTACATAACAGTAAGCTTATTACGTTAACTCGTGCTATCTGAAGACCCTATTTTAAGGATTTTCAGATAGCACGAGTAAATACCAAAAAAAGGGGGCGAGAAGCCCCCTTTTCATATTATACATAAATCTGTGCGATTAGTGCACTTCTCGCCAGTATTCTTTCTTCAGTAAGTAAACAAATACAAACAATACTGCGATAAAGATAAGTACCCACTTACCGATTTTGTGAGATTCAAGCTTTGAAGGCTCACCTGTGTACTCTAGGAAGTTCACGATATCGGCAACAGCTTGGTCGTACTCGTCAGGAGACATTGCGCCAGTACCATCTGACTTAATGCCTACATAACGCTTAACCATTTCGCCATCAACCATTTGCTCTTCATACGTACGTGTTGGCGTACCTTGAAGTGGTTGAAGTACGTGTGGCATACCTACTTCTGGGAATACTGTGTTGTTCACACCAAATGGGCGGCTTTCATCAACATAGAAAGAGCGCAGGTAAGTGTAAATCCAGTCTTCACCACGAACACGCGCCACTAGCGTTAAATCTGGTGGAGCAGCACCAAACCAGCCAGCAGCGGCTTCTTCAGGCATTGCACGCGTGATGTAGTCAGACACTTTTTCACCCGTAAACTGCAGGTATTCTTGACCTAGTTCGTCAGGAATACCCAAGTCTTGGAATGAACGCTGATAGCGCTGATACTTCATTGAGTGGCAGCCTAAGCAGTAGTTCATGAACAACTGTGCACCGCGCTGTAAAGACGCCTTATCGGTTAAATCGATAGGCGCTTTATCAAGGTGTACGTTTCCGCCTGCCGCAAGCGCTACGCCAGGTAGGAAGAAGGCTAAAAAGCACATCATTTTTTTCATTTAGAAATCCTCTCTGGCACAGGTTTAGTGTTTTCATTTTTGCTGTACAAGAACAGTGCAATGAAGAAACCGAAGTACATTACCGTTGCTACTTGCGACGCGATAATTTTCCAGTTTTCTTGTGGTGTACCACCTAGGTAACCTAGGAAGATAAACACAATGGCAAACACAATAAGGTTTACTTTGTGCAAACCACAACGATAGCGCCACGATTTAACGCGACCGCGGTCAACCCAAGGCAAGGCAAATAGCGCTGCAATTGCACCAAACATTGCGAGTACACCGAATAACTTATCAGGTACTGCTTTCAAAATCGCATAGAACGGCGTGAAGTACCACACTGGGAAGATATGCTCAGGTGTTTTCAGCGGGTTAGCAATTTCAAAGTTAGGGTGCTCTAGGAATTTACCGCCCATTTCAGGCGCAAAGAACAGCACATAAGTAAACAGTGCTAAGAATACACAAAACGCCACAAGGTCTTTAAGAACAATGTGTGGGAAGAACGGCAACACGTCATCAGCAATGTCGTATTTGCTTGTGTAGTATTCGTGAATTTCATATTTTGTCTTTTCAGACTCAGGTAATGAACCTTTTTTGTGCTTAATAGCAATACCATCTGGGTTGTTAGAACCCACTTCGTGAAGCGCAATAATGTGCAGGAACACAAGAATTACGATAACCAATGGCAATGCAATAACGTGCAGTGCAAAGAAACGGTTTAGCGTTGCTCCAGAGATTACATAGTCACCTTGTAGCCATACAACAAGGTCTGGACCTACAACAGGTATAGCACCAAATAGCGATACGATTACCTGTGCACCCCAATAAGACATTTGGCCCCAAGGCAATACATAACCCATGAATGCTTCTGCCATAAGTGCAAGGTAAATGAACATACCAAACACCCATAGAAGCTCACGAGGCTTCTGATAAGAACCGTAAATCATGCCGCGGAACATATGCATGTACACAACAATAAAGAACGCCGAAGCGCCAGTGCTGTGCATATAACGAATTATCCAACCGTAGTCGATTTCACGCATGATGTATTCTACAGAGGCAAAGGCACCTTCTGCAGATGGAACGAAGTTCATGGTTAACCAAATACCAGTAACAATTTGGTTTACCAGAACGATAGTAGCTAGGAATCCGAACACATACCAAAAGTTCATGTTCTTTGGAGCCGGGTATTGAAGAGCGTGCATATTTGCAACGCGCATCAGTGGGATGCGTTCTTCAATCCAACCGAGGAAAGCATTCATGTTAAGCAACCTCCGCTTCTGAGCCGATGATAACCGTTGTGTCATCAACGAACTGATAAGGCGGCACAACCAGGTTCAATGGTGCCGGTACGTTTTCAAATACACGTCCTGCCATATCAAACTTGGAACCGTGACAAGGGCAGAAGAAACCGTCTGGTACACCCTCAACAATCTCTTCAAAGGCACCGTCTTTCAGGTGCTGAGGAGAACAGCCAAGGTGAGTACAGATACCTACAAGAATTAGGTATTCTTCCTTCATTGAACGGAAACGGTTTTGAGCAAAAGTTGGTTGCTGCTCAGCTTCAGAGTTAGGATCTTTCAGCTTATCTTCGTGCGTGCCAAGTTCTTCAAGAATTTCAGGCGTACGACGTACAATCCATACAGGCTTGCTTCGCCACATTACACGTACTAACTGTCCAGGCTCAATCCCGCTGATATCAACTTCAACGTCAGCACCGGCGGCTTTCGCTTTGGCGCTTGGATTCCAGGACGCAATAAAAGGCACAGCAGCACCAACAACACCTACACCGCCAACTACCGACGTGGCAACGGTCAAGAACCGACGACGATTGTTGTTTTCTGGCTGGTTATTGTTTTGTGCAGACTCTGTTGCATCTACAGATACATTGCTCATCCACATTTCTCCAGGTTTGGATAATTATGATGTGTAACCCAAGCTTATACTGGTTTTATCACGCTTGTGTCATGCATCATATGGCTTGTCATGACACCATCGTAGCAGTAAAAATTTACTGGTTTACGAGGTCACGAAAGTTTTCAAAATTTTCGACCGCAAATGATAAAAGAAAAGCCCTTATAAACACAAGGTTTTACTGATATTTAAGCGATAATTTAATTCAAATAGTGTGTTAAGGTTTAGTGAGGGAAAGGCCTAAAATCAAGGTTTTGAAGAATATTTGGTAAGATAACCCCTACAAATTAAACCTTTGTTATGAAATACCTCACCATGTAGGTAATGTCGAGCGCCAGTAAACGCGGGGCTGGATTAACATTTAGATAATAAAAAACCCGGCACAAGCCGGGTTTTTGCAATACAAAAAGCGTAAAAATTAACGCTTTGAGAATTGTGGACGCTTACGCGCTTTGTGTAGACCAACTTTCTTACGTTCAACGCGACGTGCGTCACGAGTAACGAAGCCAGCTTTACGAAGTGCTGGACGTAGTGCCTCATCGTACTCCATAAGAGCGCGAGTAAGACCGTGACGGATTGCACCTGCTTGACCGTTAGAACCACCACCTTTAACAGTGATGTATACGTCAAACTTTTCAGTCATTTCAACAAGTTCAAGTGGCTGACGAACAACCATGCACTCTGTTTCACGACCAAAGTACTCGTCAAGAGCGCGTTGGTTTACTTTTATGCTACCTGTGCCTGGACGTAGGAACACACGAGCAGTAGAACTTTTGCGGCGGCCTGTGCCGTAGTATTGAGTATCTGCCATGTTAATAGCTCCTTAAATGTCCAAAACTTGTGGTTGCTGTGCGGTGTGCTTGTGCTCTGCACCTGCGTAAACTTTCATTTTACGGAACATTGCGCGACCTAGAGGGCCTTTTGGCAACATGCCTTTAACTGCTTTTTCAATAACCATTTCTGGCTTGTGAGCAATTAGTTTTTCAAAGTTTGTCTCTTTAAGACCACCTGGGTAACCAGAGTGCGCATAGTACATTTTGTCTTGCGCTTTACGGCCTGTTACCGCAACTTTCTCAGCATTGATTACAACGATGTAATCACCAGTGTCCACATGAGGCGTGTACTCTGGCTTGTGCTTACCACGAAGGCGTAGTGCGATTTCAGAAGCCAAACGGCCTAGAGTTTTGTCTGTGGCGTCTACCACATACCAGTCACGTTGTACCGTTTCTGGCTTAGCAACAAAAGTTTTCATTTTCAAATTCACCCGAATAATATCGTCGTTACTGATTTCTGAACACCAGAAATCACCTTAAAATCAACACAATGACCCCTTCGAGCCGGCTGATTCTTCCACCTTCCCAAAGGTGGGCGTAACTGGGCAGGGCGCGAATTATACAGGAATTGATAAAAATGCGAACCCCCAATAACAAAAAATATGGATAAAATTCCATCATCTGCCGATGACATAAAAAAACGATTTAGGGTAACGTCGAAAAGACTTATTCAGAATTCTTAATAAAAAATGAAAATGCCCTGCTTCGTAGCTTCAATGATGATGCTACACACGTTGCTTGCCGCAGATGTAAATGCTAAGGAATTCGTATACACACGTGCGTTTGCTGATGATGATTATGGCATTTATCATGTAGCGGTGCTCCATGCCGTATTGAACGCAACAAAGGAATATGGCGATGTAACCCTTGTCCCTCATCCTCAGCCAATGACGCAAAGTCGACAGATGCTATCCTTATCAAAGGGAGAAGCAGACATAATGTGGAGCGTAACAAACCAAGCTCGAGAGCAAAAACTTATTCCTATTAAGCTCCCTTTACTCAAAGGTTTTTCTGGATTCAGAGTACTTGTCATTAATCCATCACGGCGAGAGGAGCTCACCAAAGGCGCAGATAGCCGAACCTTAAAAAGCCTTACGATGGTTCAAGGCAGCGATTGGCCCGATATTGACGTATTAACGGCAAATGGGTACAGCGTTGAAGGGGAAGATTGGAGTTTGTGGTTTGACTCAATGTACTCAATGGTCTCTCGCAATCTCGGCGACGCCTTTCCCTGCAATGTCATCGAAGTACAACGCGATCTGGAGCGCCACAAAGATAAGTATGTCACTTTAGAGCAGTTTCATTTATTAAAATACCCCAACTACGAATACTTCTTTGTTAGCCCAGATAACCCGACCCTAGCGAATAAGTTGACATTAGGTCTTATCAGGATACTAGAAAATGGAGAACTCGAACGCATCTTCAATAATTTCGAAGAGCACAGAAAAGCAGAAATACTTGCCGATGCTAAAAATAGAAAAGTACACAATCTCGGCAACCCAGCAATACCTCACAAACTAGATTACGCGCGGTAGAATAAATACAAAGAATTTGCAATACGCGCGCTCAAAAAGAGATGTTAGAGTAAAATACTAAGCGCTTAAGGTTTTCTTAAGATTTCTTGTTTAGTGTTTTGATTTGTTTTTTATCAAAGAGTTTTTTATGCGTGTACTGCTTGTAGAGGACGATAGGCCGTTGTCTGACGCCCTCGCCATTTCACTAAAGAACGCCAACTTCACAGTAGACTGTGTTTATTCAGGCGCAGATGCTCTTGCAACACTTAGAGCGGGCCAAAGTGACATTGTCATTCTTGATTTGGGTTTACCCGATACTGATGGCCTCGACGTACTAAAATCTATTCGAAAGAAAAACGCAACGCTTCCTGTGTTGATCTTAACTGCACGGGATAAAACGCTAGACAAAATCTCTGGCCTAGATGCCGGCGCCGACGACTACTTACCTAAACCGTTTGAAATAGAAGAACTGTTAGCTAGGATTAGAGTACTTGAGCGTCGTCTGAGCACAGCATCTCACACCATTGTTTGTGTTAAGAATGTTAGACTTGATACTGCCCATCATACGCTTACTATCGACAATCAAAACATTCACTTACCTCGACGTGAACTCATGCTACTAAAAGCGCTTATTGAAAACGCAGGGCGCATACTGAGTAAAGATCAGCTGGAAAGTAAACTTTATGAGTGGGGAGAGGAAGTGGCAAGCAACACAATAGAAGTACACGTGAGTAATTTGCGTAAAAAAATGCCTCCTGAGTTTATTAAGACTATTCGAGGCGTCGGTTATTGCATTTCAAAATCGGGGGAGTGAATTGTCTTCAATTCGCCGCTTTCTAATTCTTACGCTGATCAGCGCGCTTGTTTTAGTGATATTTAGTGCAGCACTTAAAGGCTACCGCGCTACGCTGGGTATATCGAATACCTTGTTAGATAACGAGTTAGTTGAGCTATCCCGCGCAATCTCTTACGTAGATAGCGGCACCCGCACACAGCAACAGACACTTTTCTTCCAGGTATGGAAACAAGGTAAGCTGGCCAGCTCATCTACTGACGCGCTAAGTACGCCGTTAACCAGCTTTTCCGAGGGCTTTTCTGAAGTAAACGCACTGGGCACACGTTGGCGGGTACATACCCGGTTTAACCCGAATAATGATAGCTGGTATATGGTGGCTCAACCCGTAAGTAGTCGCTTCACTTTAACTGACTCGCTAACTGTAGCCGCCATCACCCCTTTTATAATTAGTGTGCCTATTCTTGCGCTCATTCTCTTTTTTGGCATTACTTGGGGACTATCGCCGTTAAAACACCTTTCAAAACTCCTTGCCAGTCGGCAGGGAAATGATTTTTCTACCATTGCGTTATCCCGTGAGCCCAGTGAACTTAGTCCCGTGGTCACTACGTTAAACACCATGTTCACGCGACTGAATTCAGCATTCGAACGAGAGCAGCAATTCGCATCAAATGCGGCGCATGAGCTTAGAACTCCGCTTAGCGTGATGAAGATAAACATTCACAATATTGCGAGCGAGTTAGGTGAGAAAGGCCACGTGTTGGCTCCCCTCAAAGCAGACACCGACAGAATGATCCACGCGGTAAATCAATTCCTTTTACTGACTCGCACCAGTCCAGAAACGTTTGCAGATCAGCGAGAACCTGTAAATGTGTATGTGGTCGCGCAAGAGGTAATTAGTGACTTATACGGAGCCATTGAAAATAAGCACCAAGAAATTGCACTGGAAGGAGATGAAGCCTGGTTGCTCAGTTCCCAATTTGTCCTTTACACCTTGCTTCAAAACTTAGTAAGCAATGCGAGTAAATACTCTCCTAGCGGTGCACAAATAATAATTAATATTGAACGACGGAAAGACGAGCTTATTTTGAGCGTCTGCGATTCTGGGCCAGGCATTCCTGCTGACCAGCGCGCTGTCGTGCTAAACCGATTCAAAAGAGCATCTAACAGCTCCCCTCATTCTGGAAGCGGCTTGGGACTAGCTATTGTAGAGCAAATCGTTGTATTACACGGGGCTGAACTCTCTTTACATGAAAGTTCGCTCGGGGGATTAGAAGTTAGGGTGGCATTTTCCAATGACTGCATACTCTAAAATTTCTTTATTCTTTTTTTCAGCCCTTTGGGCTTTTTATACGCCCCTTGTGTTCGCCTTACCTGAAGTAGTGGTGGAAATAAAAGAGCATTTATTCTTTCCCCAGGAAGTGATTGTTCCTGCAGGGCAAAAAGTAAAGCTAACCTTTGTTAATTTCGATGATACCCCCGAAGAAATAGATAGCTTTTCGCTGAACAGAGAAAAAGTGATATTTGCGAAAAGCCGAGGGACCATCTTTATTGGCCCATTAAAAGCCGGTGAGTATCCTTTTTTTGGCGAGTTTCATCCTAATAGCGCGGTAGGAAAGGTAATAGTTAAAAACAAAGAGGACACGCTGGATGCTAATTAATACTGTCGTTCTCTTCTTGCGTGACACCTTGCCCATATTCCTGCTCATTAGTGTATTGCTGGCGCTGCCGCGTGTGTCTACGCTTGCCGTTGCGTGGCGGGTGTCGCTGCTGGTATTGCTCGCTGTATTTACCTACCCCCAGCTAGGACTGGTATCGCAGCTATCAGAAGGTGCCGGATTTGAGTATCTCAAATCAATACTGTTTTTTATTGCGTGGTTGGGCATGTGCCTTGTTGTACTTTTGCCGTCACGTATCTCAAATTGGTTCAGTCTAGGCCTCACCCTACTAGTAATAGGTATTGGCTTACCCAATTCGCTGCACTTTTTAGTTTATTTTGTTTCCGAGTTATCACGTAATAGTGATAGTACGTTATTACTCTTGGGCACTATCATTGGTCTGGGTATAAGTATTAGCATCGCTATTCTACTTAATATTTTGCTCACCCACTTTGTTAGCAAGCGAGCAACATGCTTTTTTGCAACCACATTTGTGGCAGCTCAAACCGCTAATATCGCATTACTATTGGAACAAACTGACACCTTCCCATCGCCAAGGCAACTATGGGATAGCAGCACAATAATTAGCGACAATAGCGAATATGGTCATCTTCTGAATTCTCTCGTTGGCTATGAGGCTACGCCCTCGACGAGCTATTTATTGGTGTTTTTCTTCGCACTTATCGTGCCTAATTTAATTGCTTTCTTTTCTTCAAAAAAGAGATTCTCTGATGAAATTCAGGAGGTCGCACAGTGAGACGTTTTCTCCTTACTGCTATCGCATTATACGCCGTGTTTTCAAGTAACGGTTATGCAGATAATTTTACCGTAGATAAGGTTTATCACCCTTATGTATTACCCTTTGAACGTGAGTTTGAGTGGCGACTTACCTCAAGACAAAATGACGATGGCAATGTTTTAATGCAACGCTTCTCGTTCGGCCATGCACTTTCAGAATTTATGATCCTCGAGACATACCTTGTCGGTGCGCGAGATGAAAATGAAGATTTTGGCTTAGAAAGCTACGAAGTAGAATTACGCTGGATGATGACTGAACAAGGGCGATACTGGGCTGACTGGGCAACGCTGTTTGAGCTGGAAAAGCAGCACAATACCGATGACTGGGAAGTTAAAGCGGGGTTATTAACAGAAAAAGAATTTGGCCAATTCAGTTTAACAACTAACATTAGCTTGGTGTACGAGTGGGGTCAAACTGTTGAGAATGAATGGGAAAGCGAATTTAAAGCCAAGTTTAGGTATCGCTGGATCCCTGAAGTACAACCTGGATTAGAAGTGTATGTAGCAGAGGACTTTATCGGGGTTGGTCCAGCATTCATGGGCATAAAACGCTTTGACCGACAGAAACAGTTAAAATGGGAACTGGGCTTTATTGCCGGACTAAATGGTGACAGTAAAGATCACACACTTCGCATGTCGTTGGAATACGAATTTTAATGCAAGTTTGCACTTTAGCGCCTAACTTAAGCTTTCCTTAAGGTTCAACATTTAAAGTGCACGTCATTCGATGATTTACCAAATATTCTTATGCACCAGTTTGACGTCAGTGTTGTTTTACCTGCTAAAAATGAAGCCAAAAACCTTTCTGCTTTGTTACGAGAAATTGCAGAAGTGGTTCCAAGTACAACAACAGAAATTATTGTTGTTGATGACGGTAGCAGCGACGACTCCCTAGCCTTGCTGCATAACCTTTCAAGCACCTTGCCGGTAAGTTGTCGTGTCATCGTCCACCCTATTAGCTGCGGTCAAAGCACTTCGGTTTTTCACGGCGTTTTACAGGCAAAAGGAAAGTGGATCATCACCCTTGATGCTGATGGGCAAAACGATCCTGCTGATATACCGCGACTGATTCGCGCAGCTAAAGAGACTAATGCAGGGCACTTCTGCGTTATCGGACATCGTAAAAAGCGAAAAGATACCCCGTGGAAGCGATTTCAGTCTAAAGTTGCCAATCGTGTTCGCCAGTGGATCCTACAAGATGACACACCAGACACGGGCTGTGGCTTGAAACTCCTCCCAAGAAGTACCTTTTTACTTTTACCCTACTTCGACCATATGCACCGGTATATTCCCGCTTTAACTAAAAGGCTTGGGGGAGAAGTGGTATGTGTATCGGTCAATCATCGCGCGCGTTTAGAAGGTAAATCAAATTACACAGCGTGGAATCGTGGCTGGGCAGGGATCATCGATATGCTTGGCGTTAGATGGCTAATGTACAGAAATAAGCTTAATCACATTGCCAGCGGAATGGGTCATGAAGACTAATATTCGCCGCCTCAAAAGCTTCATACGGTTTTTCATCGGGGCAGCAAGCATTGCCCTTATCTGCTATGTGTCGTTTGAGGTCACTGGTGAAGTATGGAAGCACGGTGATGATACAGATTGGTTGAATGCCTATATTTCAAATTTAAATTGGCAATCGCTGTGCATGATACTGAGTGGTTGTGTTGTACTTTTAACCATGGGTTTTCCCCGTCAGGCTGTCAGTTTTTTTTGCGGAGTGGGCTTTGGTGCATTGCAGGGAGGATTAATTGCCTTGTTGCTAACGGTATTGTCTGCATGCATAGCCTACGCATTAGCAAATGGCCCTCTGCGCTCACTTGCCGTCCGTCTTTTAGGTACAAAATTAAAGCCTGTTGAAAACAAACTGGCCAAGCGAAGTTTTCGCAATGTGCTAATTGTTCGTTTATTCCCTGTTGGCTCTAACTTAATAACAAACGCCGTCGCAGGTGTGCTAAGCGTTCCGTTTGCCCCGTTTATTGTTGCAAGTGCAATCGGCTTTGCGCCTCAAACTTTTTTGTTTACCTTGCTTGGAAGCGGTTCTCGATTTGTCAGCTCCCTCGAACAGCCTTTACAAATTGGTGGTTTAATCATTAGCCTTCTTCTACTTCTATCCTTATCAGGTATTTCTCGTAGGAGTGAGCCGTCGTGAGGCTTGTGCTTAATTCAAATAGCCATGCATCTACCCTGTTCTTTTTTGCCTGTGCTCTGATATTTGTCGGTCTGGGTTTCAGAGATGCTTGGCCCCCCGATGAGCCTCGATTCGCATTGGTCGCAAAAGAGATGGTGAACAGCGGACAGTGGCTTGTGCCCATGCGCGGTGGCGAAATTTATCCAGACAAGCCCCCTGTGTTTATGTGGTGTATTGCCTTATTTTACCTTATTACAGGTAGCCTGAAGGTGGCTATGCTCCTGCCTAACGCTATCGCAAGCCTTGTCACTTTGGGGATAACCTACAGGCTATCGCTAAGACTTGCCAGTGAAAAAGCGGCAATGTTGAGTATGCTCGTACTTCTACTGAGCCCGCAGTTTCTTATTCAAGCCAAATTTGCTCAAATAGATGCCCTTGTCGCCTGCTTTATCTGGATTGGTGTCTACGGACTCATTCAGCACTTTTACTTGCATGTTAATTGGCGGTGGTACTTTGCAGCATGGTTCTTTATGGGGCTTGGGATCATAACCAAAGGCGTTGGCTTTTTACCTGTTCTTTTATTTATCCCCATTGCATTTTTCGCATTTACCAGCGGCTCACATCGCGGCAAGTGGTC
Source organism: Alteromonas sp. V450 (assembly GCF_001885075.1). Lineage (NCBI taxonomy): Bacteria > Pseudomonadati > Pseudomonadota > Gammaproteobacteria > Alteromonadales > Alteromonadaceae > Alteromonas > Alteromonas sp. V450. Next base: position 4,115,093 of record NZ_MODU01000004.1, on the reverse strand, counting down.
ATTGCGCATGTTGTTTGGCCCCTTAGTCATGCTATCAGTTGTGGCGATGTGGCTTGCACCTCTGTTTTATCTTGGTTTGATAAAACAAGAGCCTCAAATACAACAATACTTGTCGAATATTTTGTTTAAACAAACGGCTGAGCGATATGCCAATGCCTGGCACCACATAGAGCCTTGGTATTATTATATTGTTGAAGTTATTCCTGTATTTTGGATAACGCCAATTGCCATACTTGTATCAAAAGCTAAGTCGTTAAAAGATGTACTTATTCACAAGCCCGCTTACTCATCCTTGTTGATATGGGTAATATTGGTTGTCATTTTCTTTAGCATCAGCCCAGGTAAACGTGGTGTTTATGTTTTACCGGCACTGCCTGCGTTGAGTATGGTTGCAGGTCTGGTACTTGCTAATTCAACTTTATCAAGAGGCTTGGTGCTTTTTGCGCGCGCAGTTACTTCGTTAATCTCTGCCGTTTTATTGATTGCTGGCTTAGCACTGCTATTTCACGAGCCCACCGCTGTTAAGCTGATGACGCGCTTTGACAGCGACAGCGAAACCCTTGTTCGTTTAAGCATAGTATTACTTGTACTCGGTATCGCTGGGCTTTGTACTCATATTGTCTACTATGTTTACAATAAAAAGCGCAACGCAGGGGATGGAAAATTACTCGCCCGCCAATTACTGGCATGGCTTTTCATTTTAACTGTAATTCCTTCCACATTCGGTGCATGGCTGCTAAATGACTACCGTACTCCCCGTATAGTCCTTCAAAATGCAGAAAGCCAAATAAGTAATATGTTGACGAAGGATTCAACTGCCTTCGAGGTAGGGATAGTCAGCTTTAAAGAACAGTATTTTCTTTATTCACCCTTTGAAATGGCTCATTTTGGTTACCATACCCCTCAAGAAGTAGAAAACGGTACAGCGTGGGCTTGGTTGACCGATACTTCCGAGCCTTCCCGCGAGCAGACAAAGATTTCAGGCCGGCGGGTTAGACCGCCAATGCGTCAACGCTTTTTGTTAGTTCCAAGTGACTACAAATTTCAATGTGTAGACTTATCACAAGCCACTTCAATGGGCGCAGCCCACCGTGACGAATGGTTATTGCTTCCTGCCACTGCTGCAAACGCTACCTGTGATTTACCGGCTAACGGCCCAGTTTTTAATAGCTATGACGGCTCAGCGATTAATTAGCTTGGGCGTTCTTAACATTTTGGACTGACATTTATAAAAGTTTTTCCCACTTAAGGTTCTCTTAAGGTCTCGCGTAAATACTCATAACATCGCAAAACCAATGAGCATGTTTATGAGTCACGTTTTAGCTTCAGTTCCAACCCAGATTGCTAGTCAGCAATCTGCGATTGTCTCTAAGGAAAAGCCCGCTATAACCTTTATCGCGGCAAAACATGGACATAATGCCCGCCGCCGTATTGAAGCGTTTATAGCGAGTGGTTTTAAAGCTCGCTACAACGCACGAGTGACTTCCTTTATGCCTATGCTGTTTGCTCTTGAAGCTAAGGGAGTTAAAGCCGCCGCAGGCGCAAGATTTGCCGCCTATGATGGGCAGTATAATTCTCTTTTTATAGAGCAATACCTTAACACTTCGGTAGAAACTGCCCTCACCTTACAAGGGATAACCGTAAACAGAGCACATATTGCTGAAGTTGGTAACCTTTTTAGCAGTGCATCGCGCTATACCCTCCCCTTGTTATTTGCCCTGTTCTTCGTTTTAAAACGATGTGGTAGCAAATATCTGGTTTTCAGTGCGACCTCACAGCTTACCTCTTTACTCATGGGCGCAGGTATTCAACTCCTCCCCCTTGTTAAAGCCGAGGTATCAAAACTTAAAGGGAATAGCGATGATTGGGGCACCTATTATGACACCGCTCCTCAGGTTACTGCCCTGTCACTACATCACGTAACCCAACACATAATTGGCTGCCCTGAACTTAATGCTCATTACCAACGTGCAATTGAGCTTATTTCCGCAAATGTGGATGCGTTAACGCAAAATATCTGCACAAAAAAGGAAACAGCGTATGTTGCTTAATCAGTATATAAACGGGCATGACGATGACGTTGCGCTTAAATGCAAAGACGGTTCAATGACTTACCGCGCCCTTTTGAGCGCCGTCGAGAACCTCGCAAGCTGGATAACAAACCACAATGCCGAGAGGGTCGGCATTGCCTTTGACAATAGCTTTGCATGGGTGATTGCTGATTTAGCCTGCCAACAGGCTAACGTTTGCTGCGTCCCCGTTCCGCTATTTTTTAGCGCTTCCCAACAAGAACATGTATTAAATGAGAGCCAGTGTCACTTTTTATTGACCAATCGCGGTGGTGAACTAAGTGAATGGAGTGAGTCACCGACTATTATTGATAGCAAAAATGGCATTGTCGCTCATTCACTCAAACATGACTCTCGTGTATACACACCTGTAGGTACTAACAAAATAACCTTTACTTCTGGCTCTACGGGCACACCGAAAGGCGTGTGTCTGTCATCTGAATCGCAATGGAAAGTTGCCCATTCTATTGAGCGTGCTGTTCAACCAGAAATAGTGAACCATCTGTGTTTACTGCCATTGTCTACCCTGCTTGAAAATATTGCAGGTGTTTACGCCCCTCTGCACCACGGCGGCACGGTTTATTTAGCCACGGCATCTGAGCGAGGATTTCAAGGCAGCAAACTCGTCAATCCAAACGCACTGCTGTCACTGATAGACCGCGTTCAACCTTCGTCTGTGATCTTGGTTCCCGACTTGCTAATGGTGCTAGTACAGGCATGTAATCAGGGCTGGACACCACCTTCATCACTAATGTTCATTGCTGTTGGCGGTGCACATGTAGCGCCCACTTTGCTGGCGCAAGCTCAAGCGAAGGGACTACCAGTATTTGAAGGTTATGGCTTATCTGAAGCGGTATCAGTATCAACATTGAACACGCCCAATTGCAATACGATGGGCAGTGCCGGAAAAACGCTTGGTCATAATCAACTGCACATCGAAGAGGGTGAAATTGTAGTTACAGGCAACCACTTTCTGGGCTATCTGAATCAACCTTCCTCATTTTATCCGACCCAGGTCAGAACCGGCGATTTAGGCTTTTTTTCTGACAACACACTTACGCTGAATGGGCGTATAAAAAACATAATGGTGAACAGCTTTGGCAGAAATGTATCGCCAGAGTGGATTGAATCTTTATTGCTGGGAACAGGACTGTTTAGGCAGGCTCTGGTGTATTGCGAAGCTAAACCCTACTGTGTCGCGCTCCTCGTACCCGCTTCCAATACTATTTCTTATACACAGATTCAAAGCACCGTGGCGCTTATCAATAAGCAGTTACCTGACTATGCGCAAGTTGTTAATTTCGCCACCATCGGTCTTTGTACGCCAGAAAACCAACTGCTTACCCCAACGGGAAAACTGAAGCGTGACGCAATAATTGCCCGCTACGCGACTGACTTAGACATGCTCTACCAGGGCCAAGACCAACACCAATACAGCGTTCAAAGTACAACACCATTTTCTTTTCAATTTGTTATCAAGGAATAATTTATGAATTTCTATCAGCAACTTCAAAGCAACACCGAACATGCCAGACAGTCATTCTTACAGGCGCCGATTATACAACGCTGCTTTAACGGTGATTTTAACCTGAACGACTATATTGCCTTTCTTCAACAGGCTTATCATCACGTTAAGTTTACTGTTCCCCTGCTTATGGCTACAGGTGCCAAACTCAACGAAGATAAGGAATGGCTAAGAGAAGCAATTGGTGAATACATTGAAGAAGAAATGGGTCACCAAGAGTGGATCCTTAACGACCTTGCAGCCTGTGGCGTTGATAAAGAACAGGCGAGGAAAAGTCAGCCCGCACCCGCCACCGAATTAATGGTTGCCTATGCTTTTGATGCAATAGCACGCAAAAGCCCACTGTATTTCTTCGGCATGGTATTCGTTTTAGAGGGCACAAGTATCGCGCTTGCCGACGCCGCTGCAAAACAAATCAAAGACAAGTTATCTCTGCCTAAATCAGCGTTTAAATACCTTACCTCTCACGGTGCGCTAGACCAAGAGCACATTGTTTTCTTTGAAGGGCTTATGAACAAAATTACTGACCCTAAAGAGCAGCAAATGATCATTCACAGCGCGAACATGTTTTATCGCTTATACGGAGATATCTTTCGCGAATTAACACCTGAACACGGCTTGGAACAGGTTGCTTAAATTCAAGGGTGTACCTCTGGTGCTTATCTCCTGAGGTAAACGGCTAACACGTTAAGGTAAATACAATGAATATTGAGTGGCGTAATCAAGTGGTGCTTCTTACAGGTGCTACTGGCGGTATTGGTAAAGCAATAGCCAAGGCGCTTGATGAAAAAGGCGCGCACATTATCCTAACTGGCAGAAGTAAGGCGAAGCTCGAACAGCTGCAACAAAATTTAACCCTTCATCATACCGCCGTTATGGCTGACATTACGTCAGATGAAGGTAGAGATAGAGTAGTAAGTGCCTGCCAACGAATTCCTTTAAGTATTCTGGTTAACAATGCCGGTATTACCTATGTTGGCGAGTTTGAGGGCACCCCTATCGAGTCGATTGTGTCGACAAATATGCTGGCACCCATGCTACTAACCCAACGCCTGCTGCCGTTACTAGAACGTAGACCGTCTGCGCACATTGTGAATGTAGGCTCTGCTTTTGGAGGTATCGGTTTTGCTGCGCACGGAGCCTACTGCGCTACTAAATTCGCGTTGAAAGGCTGGACGGAAGCCATGCACAGAGAATTCAGCGATAGCAAAATCAAATTTCACTATCTAGCGCCACGCGCAACGCGTACCGATATAAATGACGATCGCGCTAATGCGCTAAATGAGGCATTGGGAAACCAGACAGACGAGCCTGATGCAGTAGCGCAAGCATTCATTAAACAGTTAGAAAACAATTTGCCAAGGGTCGCGCTCGGACGTGCTGAACGCTTTTTTGCCAAGCTTAACGCGCTAGTTCCCAGTGTTGTTGACAATGCGTTGGCAAAGAAACTTCCAACAATTAAACGCTATGCCTTTCAAAAAACGCAATCACAAGACAAACCGACCAGCGCTCAAAACGATACCCGCCTGGGTAACAAGCTGGTTTAACACAAGGACATTATTATGAAGAAATTAACCATGCTTAGCACCACGGTAATTCTGGGACTCGGTCTGGCATTAAGTCACACTGCTATGGCTCAAGCTAACGAAGTCACAGAAAGTACAGCGCCGACATCAGCCTTAAGCGAAACAGCAACCAGCCCTTTAAAGAAACTTCAGCATCAATGGGCACATATTAACTATGAACTTGATGATGCAGAAAAGGAAAAAGCATTCGTCGCCCTTATTAATACCGCTAAATCTTTCGTAAAGGCAGAACCCAACAACCCTGAGCTATTGATTTGGCAAGGCATAATTCAATCCAGTACAGCTGGTGCCAAGGGCGGCCTTGGTGCTTTGGACTACGCAAAGGATGCTCGTAAGAGTTTTGAACAAGCAATGCGATTGGACGAAAACGCACTCTCTGGCTCTGCAATGACCAGTCTAGGCGTGCTGTACCATAAGCTTCCGGGCTGGCCTATTAGTTTCGGTAGCGACAAAAAAGCTGAAAAATTGCTAAAGCATGCGCTTGAAATAAACCCTGACGGAATAGATCCTAACTATTTCTACGCGGAGTATTTATTCGATAACGGTAAATATGACGAAGCCCTTAAATTCGCCAAAAAGGCACAGGTCGCTCCAAGTCGTGCAGATCGCCCTATTGCAGACTTAGGTCGCAAAAAAGAAATCGCTTTATTGGAAGCAAAAATAGCGAGAAAAAGTTAGTCACCCCAAAGGTATACAGGGAAAGGCAATGCTCTTATTGCCTTTCTATTTTCAACAAGTATTAGATTTTCGCTGCAAATACCGTTAGATTAGCCGCCGATTCAACGATAATTTATGAAATTACTAACAATTTCGTCAAGTTATCTCGTTTATTCCTAACTACCTCTATCTTATAAAGGCGACTTTTCATGCAGAAAAAGAATTTCTTCTTTCCTTTTCTATTCATCCTTAATACTACGTTGTCGATATCTACGGTTCATGCAACCACCCCTGATTTACTACCGTTACAACACGCGTGGGCAAAAACGAACTATGAGCTTGAAGGTGAAGCCCAATTAGAGGCATTTTCTGCACTGATTGCGCAGGCGAAAGTGTTAGTCGAGCAATCAGAAAATAGCGCTGAAGCACTGACCTGGCTAGCTATCTCTCAATCAAGTACTGCAAGTGCCAAAGGCGGTTTAGGTGCCCTGGACTTTGCTGAAAGTGCGAAGGAAAATTTGGAACGCGCCATTGATAAAGAAGAAACGGTGCTAGACGGCACGGCATTAACCGTTTTAGCTGCCCTTTATCACAAAGTACCAGGCTGGCCTGTTAGCTTTGGAAGCGATAAGAAGGCAAAACAATTATTTAAGCGTGCATTGGAAATTAACCCAGAAGGTATGGATCAAAACTTCTTTTATGCTGAGTACCTTTTCGATGAAGGTGAATACAAAGAAGCGCAAGCCTTTTTAACTCGCGCTCAAAACGCGCCTGAAAAAGCCAACCGCCCTCTAGCCGATAAAAAACGCAGAGAAGAGATTGCTATACTTCAGGAAAAATTAGATAAAAAAGCATAGTATCATTTGCTTTATGCGGGGCTATCGCGCGTCGCTAATGAGTTCGAAATAAGCAATATCCCCGCTTTTTGCGTGTAGAAAGGTGAATTTAACGCCTTTCTACATAAAATGCGCATACATAGGTGGCACTTATCCTCATGTATAAATTGTAAACAGTTCTCATTCGGTATCAGCACTCCTATTATAAAAGAAAAAAGGAGTGGCCCAATGCCTAAAATCCCACGTTCTTCAGACAACGACTATACCCATGACATGAGCCGAACACGCCGCGAATTTATTGCGCGCGAAACCGGCACTCAGCTAAATCACTTAGGACACTATTCTATACCGCCCGAAACATTGTCGGGAAACATAGAAAATTTCGCAGGCGTTGCACAGGTTCCTATCGGCTTTGCAGGCCCGATGCTAGTGAACGGCGAACACGCCAAAGGCGAGTTCTACGTTCCAATGGCCACAACAGAGGGTACGCTAACAGCTAGCTACAGCAGGGGCATGCGTCTAACAAGAGAAGCAGGCGGTATAACGACCACCGTTATTGACGATGCTATGCAGCGAGCGCCCATGTTTGCGTTTTCCGATGCACGTGAAGCACTCGCATTTGGCAGGTGGGTCGAGCAAAACTTTGAAGCCATTAAACAAGCCTGTGATAGTACCACCAGCGTGGGCAAGCTCAAGGATATTGAGCAGTATGCTGCCTCTAAGCTTCGTTGGCTTAGGTTCAACTTCACCTGCGGTGATGCAGCTGGGCAAAACATGGTAAGTAAAGCCACGAAGGCAGGCTGCGATTGGATACAGGCAAACTATTCGGGCCCTATTGAACACTTTGTACTGGCAGCAAACCTTGATACCGATAAAAAGCACTCACACTTAAACTCGCTGCATACCCGCGGAAAGCGCGTTGTAGCAGAAATCACCCTGCCAAAACAACTTATGACGGAGATTATGCATTGCCCGCCAGAGGCTTTGTTTAAACAGCGCCAATATTCAAATATGGGCGCATTGATGGCAGGCAGCGTTAACAATGGTGCGCATTTCGCTAACGGGATTACCGCCATGTTCATCGCTTGCGGGCAAGATGTCGCTAATGTGGCTGAGTCGTCGGCGGGGTTTACCTACGCTGAAATTATGCCAAATGGTGACTATTACTTCTCTGTTACTATTCCATCGCTCATCGTTGCTACCTATGGAGGTGGAACGGGTCTGGCTACACAAAACGAATGTTTGAGTGTACTTGGCTGCACAGAAAGAGGCAGCGTTAACAAGTTTGCGGAAATTGTTGCGGCAACCGTGCTATGTGGCGATCTGTCTCTGGGCTCTGCTGTGGTAGCAGATGAATGGGTGAGCAGTCACGAGCGACTTGGTAGAAACCGTTAAAGGCGCTCAACAGTCAATCTATTAGACAGCAGGAATATTGGGGCGCGTGACCACAAAGTATGCGCCTACTCCCATAAATACACCTATGCCTATGTAAGCTGGAATAGGCATTGATGCGAACAGGCAAACCAAAATAAAGCTCACCAACATGCTGCAACAGGCTATGCATTTCACCTTTTTCGATATTGCTCCATGCTTGCGCCATGCAATAAGACTGGGGCCATATATAGGGTGTTGAAGTAACCAGTTTTCAAGGCGTGGTGAGGATTTCGTAAAACAAAAAAGCGCGCCTATCAAAAATACCGTGGTTGGCATTACTGGTAAAAACGCGCCTACAATGCCAAGTAGCGTTAAAAACAGCCCAAGTATTAAATACACTACTTTTTTCATAAAATGGTTACGCCCGATTCAGTCCAACTCCTTGGTCAGTGTTCTCAATTAACACCGGCTAAGCACCATTCCAACGTGCTAGTTATATAAACAGATTATAGACAAAATGGATCTTGATGCCCTTGTTGTAAATCAACCCTACTCATTAACCATATGTCAAAATGGTAAAGTTTCCATCTACATTGGTCTAATTTTTTTGCGTTTACCAGTAGTGTATTGATACAAACGTAGCCCAATACCTTTGAGACAAATTAGTCGTGGACTAATTGGAGACAGTGTTTTTAGAGCACTGCTAGAGCAATTTACTTAGCACTAGACGACTGCTTAACCTGCTGCCACAGCGCTTCCATCTCATCAAGCGTCAATGCGTCGAGCTTGTCGCCCTGTTCAGCCGCTAAGCGCTCTACGCCTTTAAAACGGTTAGCAAACTTGTTACTGGCGTTTCTAAGTGCGGCATCCGCATCTACCGTGCAATGCCTTGCCAAATTAACCATGGCAAAAAGTGCATCGCCAATTTCTTCTTCAATAGCTTGTTGGTTGTCGGGCACGCCGCTGTTTAAAGGTGCAACACCAGTCTTCAGTGCCCCTCGTGCTCGCTGTTTGAAATCAAGCTCTTGCTGAATCTCTTCCACTTCTTCACGCACTTTATCTATGACAGGTGCGGCATCAGGCCAATCAAAGCCTACCTTTGCACAAGCTTTCTGCAGCTTTTGCGCGTACATAAGTGCTGGCATACCTTTAGGCACATTATCTAGAATACTGTTTTCTATTGCTTCGTTGTCTTGCTTTAAACGCTGCTTTTTAAGCTGCTTTTCCTGGGCTTTAATAGCATCCCACTGCGCGTTTAAAGCACTGTCACTCAATAGGGTACGTTCGACCATGACGTTTTCATTTGTGTCACCAACGCCCTCAGGAGCATGCGAATTAGCAAACACATGAGGGTGCCGGCGCACAAGCTTATCGCTAATGCTTTGCGCCACATCGTCAAAAGAAAATGCCTTCGATTCACTAGCGATTTGTGCGTAGAACACCACTTGAAACAGCAAATCACCTAACTCGTCTTTGATGTCGTGCATATCACCATTGGCAATAGCATCGGCCACTTCGTAGGCTTCTTCTATGATGTAGCGAGTTAGGCTTTCCATGGTTTGTTTTACATCCCACGGGCACCCAGATTGCGGGTCGCGCAGCTGCGCCATAATGTCTAGCAGCCGCTGCATTTCGCTAAGCTTAGTTTTGTTTGCGTTTTGCATCGGTCACGCCTTTAAGCTGTCGCAATCGGGTTAACACTTTAGACACCGTATCGAGGTCCTGAACCTCTATAGAAATAGTGATAAGCGCCGTCTGTCTATTTTTGTCACTTAGGCTGTTCACGCCTAAAAGCGGTACGTTTTCATTCGCCAATACCGTAGTAATGTCGCGCAACAGGCCAGTTCTATCGTGACAAAATATATCAATACCCGTCTCAAAACCTACTTTAAGCTCTTGTGACCAATTCACTTCTATCTGACGCTCAGGGTGCTGTGACAACAAGTGTTGCAGCTGGTCGCAGCTTTCTTTATGAACGCTTACACCACGGCCTTGTGTGATATAGCCTAAAATCGCTTCGCCGGGAACCGGCTTACAGCAGTTCGCCAGCTGGCTCATTAAGTGACCCACGCCCTGCACCACCACTGCATCTTTTTTGCCCGTCCCGGCCGCAGTTTTGCGCGTTTTAACCTTAGGACTAATTTCGGGTTCTAGGGCTGGGGGCTCCTGCAAGTGATGAATAAAGTTAATCACCTGCATAACGCGTACATCACCGGCACCTACCGCAGTGTACAAGTCATCGAGGGTTTGTAAGTTAAACTTCTCAAATGCTTCATTAGGTACTTTGGCAGGCAAGTGGGCACGCTGAAGTTCACGTTCTAGCAGCTCTTTACCGGCAGCAAGGTTTTTGTCTCTGTCCTGCTTTTTAAAGAAGGAATGGATAGTTGCACGGGCCCGCGATGAATGCACGTAGCCAAGGCCTGGGTGCATCCAGTCGCGACTTGGATTTGGCTCTTTTCCGGTGAGTACTTCTATCTGATCGCCACTTTGCAGTAAATAAGTGAAAGGGACTATTCGCCCATTCACTTTTGCGCCAATACAGCGATGTCCCACATTACTGTGAATATAGTAAGCAAAATCAAGCGGCGTAGCGCCTTGGGGAAGGTCAATAACATCGCCTTTTGGTGTGAACACATACACCCTATCGTCAAACACCTGGCTGCGAAGTTCTTCAACTAAATCGCCAGATTCGGCCACTTCCTCTTGCCACGCTAATATGCGGCGAAGCCAGTTTATGCGTTCGTCATAGCCTGACTGCTTGCCCGTGCTACCCTCTTTATATTTCCAGTGAGCAGCCACACCCAGCTCTGCATCCTGATGCATTTTCTGCGTGCGAATTTGAATCTCTACCGACTTCCCTTCAGGCCCCACGATAACCGTGTGAATAGACTGGTAACCGTTAGGTTTAGGGGTTGCAATGTAGTCGTCGAATTCGTTCGGTAGGTGCTTATAGCTGGCGTGAACCGTACCAAGCGCGGCGTAACAGTCTTGAAGTCGCTCAGCAATAATACGCACCGCACGAATATCAAAAAGCTGCTCAAACGTAAGGCGCTTTTTCTGCATTTTTTTCCAGATGCTGAAAATGTGCTTTGGGCGACCATAAACTTCAGCGCGAATTTCTTCGCTATCAAGTAAGCCTTGCAAGTCGCCTACTATGGTCTCTATGTACTCGGCGCGCTCTCTGCGCTTGCCGTCTAACTGCTTGGCAATTTGTTTGTAGGTAACAGGGTGTAAGTAACGAAACGCGAGATCTTCAAGTTCCCACTTTAACTGCCCAATGCCCAAGCGGTTTGCCAAAGGCGCATAGATGCTGGCACACTCTCGGGCCACCATAACACGGGTTTCTTCATCGGCTTTCTTAACCTGTTGCAATGCACAAATACGTTCTGCCATTTTGATCACAACGGCACGCACGTCTTCCACCATCGCTAACAGCATGCGGCGAATACTGTCTATATGCTGTTCGTCTGACCTTTCGGCAAAGCCAGAGCCATTCACTTTACGGGCATGTAACGACTTGATGGCATCCATTCGGCGCACGCCAACGATTAGGTCGCGTATTTCTCCGCCAAACTCTTCATGTATATCTTCTTCACTTAAAGCGTGCTGTTCGCAATAAGGAAAAACAAGGGCAGCCTGAAGCGTTGCATCATCCATATTAAGCTGACACAAAATCTCAACCATTTCCTGCCCAACCAACAGTCGCTCAGGGATAGTTGACACTGCACTTAGCTTATCTTTTGTTTCTGCACTTAGCTCAAGACTGTCTAGCCAGGCTTCAAAGGGGGGCCGGTCTGCTTCGTGGACCTTTCTTGTTGATACCATATCCTTTACTCGTTACTGCTGCTTTCGCGTAAACAAGGCCATCATTTCCATGTGATGGGTGAAGGGGAACATTTCTGCTACGCCCGCTTTTTCCATTTCATAACCTCCGTCTATCAACACCTTCGCGTCTCTAGAAAACGTACTTGGGTTGCAAGAAACATACACTATCGTTTTTGGTAGTGCTTTTACAAGCGCATGACAAACGGTCAACGCCCCTTCTCTTGAAGGGTCGAGTAATACTTTATCAAAGCCTTGCTGTAATGAAGCCTCAACGTTGGTCTTATCGGCCAAATCTAAATGCAGCCACTCAACATTTTCAATGCCCTGTTGCTGTGCATTGTCTTTGGCGCGGCGCACCATCTCTGCCACGCCTTCTACCGCCTGCACCTTTGCACCTAACTTAGCAATAGGTAAAGTAAAATTGCCCAGCCCGCTAAACCAATCAGCGATACGCTCGTTGGGCTTTGGGTTTAGCCATCCTATTGCCTGATTAACCATTTTTTCGTTAACCACTTTATTTATTTGAATAAAGTCGTTAGCACTTGGGGAAATTGAGCAGCCATTTACCGTGTTCATAACCATATCAGTACCACGACCCACACTGCGAATTTGCCCCTGCTTATTTTCAAGCTTTAATTCGATAACATCGCCATTTATCGATGAACTGTTGTTCACTAATTCGCTCACTGCATCAATAAGCTCAGCCTCGAGGGCTTTGGTGTGTTTAATAACAAGGTGCGAGATGTTGTCGCCCGCAATAAGGCTAATATGTCCAATATGGCGTGCTGACTCAAACCCCGTAAGCGCATCACGTAAAGGGCCGATAAGTGCAGATAGCGGGTCGACCAATATTGGGCAGGTTTCTACATTGATAACGTTGTTACTATTTGCTTCGCGAAAGCCCAACTTTATGTGGTTTGGGTTGCGGGCATCTATAGCCAACCTTGCTTTTCTGCGATATTGAGGGCGCGGCCCCACTAGAGGTGCTTGCCAAACGTGTGGCTTCATTGCAAGGTGACGTTCCATCATCACTTTAAGAGCACGGTCACGTTGCTCAAGCGCAGCTTCGGGCTTTATGTGCTGTAGCTGACACCCACCACATACATCAAACACAGGGCAAAAAGGCGCTTGTCTTTCATCACTTGGCGAAAGAATGTTTGTCGCCCTAGCGTTAATGACTTTCTTTTTGCTAGATAGCACCTCTATGTCGCAGGTTTCTCCTACAAGGGCACCTTCAACAAATACCATCGGATTGCCGCGCACTACGCCATTGCCCATCCAGTCTAAATCTTCAATGGTGACCGTGTTAGGCTTTTGAGTTTCACTGGTATCCGCTGCATTTTTGCTTTTCCCAAATCGAAGTCCAGCGACCTGTGCGTTGGCTCTAGCATTCCCTTTTTTTGAAGTTGCACGTTCAGTAAGCGACGTTTTGCCTTTTTGCTTGCTGCGAGATTGTTTAAAAAGGTTTGCCAAGTGTGACTCCGATTACTTGCTTTACATGGTTTGATGTGAGTAGAGGTTTTTTCGTGTGCTCACCACATAGAAGTCGCCTACGTGGGTCTAAGGCAGTTGATCTATTCAGACTCTAGTATAACGGTTGCAACAGCATAATGCTGCTCATCTGAAATACTGACCACGCTTCGCGTGATACCTCGGCTTTTGCACATTGCAGCAAACTCGCCAGAAAAATAAAGCTCTGGCGCACCTAAATCGTTATTGCGCACTTCTATATGCTGCCAGCTGATCCCGTTTCCAATTCCAGTGCCAAGGGCTTTTACCGCCGCTTCCTTGGCGGCAAAACGCTTGGCCAAGAAGCGAACTGGCGTACCGTGCTCGTTAAACTGCTGCCACTCGGCAGGTGTAAGTACCCGCTTGGCTAAACGCGCATTAGCACCGTCACCTTTACCAAGTCGCGCTATCTCTACAATGTCAGTACCTAGCCCCGCAATCGCCACGTTATCTACACCCTATTGAATCTGACGTTAAATGCCCGCTCGCGCTTCAAGCATAAGCTTGCGCATATCAGCCACGGCCGTATGAAGGCCGTCAAACGCTGCGCGAGCGATAATAGCATGCCCAATATTAAGCTCGATTAGCTGAGGAATGGCCGCAATGGGTTTAACATTGTGATAGTGCAAGCCATGACCTGCATTCACTTTAAGTCCTAAGCTATCTGCGTATTCAATACCTTCAACTAAGCGAGCTAGCTCTTTGTTCTGTTCTTCTTCGCTGGTGGCTTCTGCGTATTGTCCGGTGTGAATTTCGATGTAAGGAGCGTTACATGCTGCGGCCGCGTCAATTTGCGCTTTGTCTGCATCAATAAATAGCGACACCAAAATGTTCGCATTAGCAAGTCGCTCACACGCCGCTTTGATGTTGTCAAAATTCCCTGCCACATCAAGACCACCTTCGGTAGTTAGCTCTTCGCGCTTTTCTGGTACTAAGCAGCAAAAGACAGGCTTTACTTCTTCGGCAATAGCCAACATTTCTTCGGTTACTGCCATTTCTAGATTGAGACGAGTATTAATAGTTTGCGCCAAGATACGCACGTCGCGATCTTTAATATGGCGACGATCTTCACGTAGATGAACGGTTATGCCATCGGCGCCCGCTCGTTCGGCAATAACGGCAGCATGAACAGGATCCGGATAGTGCGTTCCCCTCGCGTTACGCAGGGTAGCGATGTGATCAATGTTAACGCCTAATAATATTGTGCTCATAGTAACCCTCAGAGTATTAAATCGACTGCCAGTATCTAATCTTGGCGCAATTGTAGCAAAGTTTATGGCCGAAAAGCGTGGTACTGCCTTGGGTTAAAGTAAAATAATTTACGCCGCTTATTTTTGCGTAAATAGTTCTCGGCTTTTAAGCGGTTTATCACCGATGAGCGGCTTTAAAAGTTCCCTACACAGCACCTTCGCTACTTTTTTACTCAAGGGCGTAAACGCCCCCTCAGACAAAGCCAAAAGCGCCTCTCCGGGGATCCCTTTTATGACGGTATAATCTCGGGGTAACTTGATAAACCCCGCATCAGGTTGAAAATTGTAGCGTTCATTGGCCACTATGGGTAATTCATACTCTACGTCAAACGTGAAATCAGGGAGCAACCCCATTTCGTCAAGCAGGGCAAATTCGAACTGTCGAAGGGTCGCTTCAACGTCACTAACATCGCGCAATGCTGTCAATGCATCGGTGTAGGCATAAAATACACCATCACTGGCAAGTTCTGCTGGCATAACTCGATTAGTAAGCTCATTTAAGTACATCGCACAAAAAAGCGCGTTACCAGTAAGCGAAACTGATGGCCTTACACTTTCAACATGGCGAAGGTTCTTCAAGTCTGATTTGCCGCTAAGCTGCAAGCGCAATTGTTGGAATGGCTGTAATAGACTTTTTTTGTCTGACTTACTGTTTTTTACCCCTTTGGCTACGGCGCTAACCTTACCTTCTTCCAGTGTAAAAAAGTCAACAATATAACTGGTTTCCCGGTAAGGGCGTCGGTGCAATACGTAAGCATTAAGCCATTCAGTGTTCATATTTCAGGTCTTTTAGCTGCGCTTTATGCGCACTACCTTCATCGTTTCAAACGCGACGCCCGCCACCTCTTCCATATGACGATAGTACGTCACGTTAACGCGTGCACCTTTCAAACTTTGATATTGTTGCTTTCTACGGTAGATAAAAGGAACATCAATGTTCTCTAGCATTAACGTATGACGGATCCAGTCGCCGTCCTTTTCCTCTCTTTGAACGTGAGAAACTACCTTCACATTGTCGGTTTGATTCAATTGCTTGTGTTTTTCAACGAGTTTTTGTCGTTCACTTTTCACTGTTGTTACTACCGCGCTTCTAACTGTTCAACGATAAGCTGTACATTCTCTTGACCTCTAAATACGTTGATATCAAGTCGGTATGCTATGTGAATATGCGTTATCGAAGCGTTTGGCCATTGTGCTAAGTCCACATTAAATGCAATAGCGTCAACTTCACTACCGTCATTTGTTTTTAACACCATTTTAAGATGCTTTTGCCCAACAAGTCGCTGATCAACCAACGAAAATTCACCGTCGAACATTGGAGATTCAAAACCTTGTCCAAAAGGACCTGCTTGTCGAAGCAAACGGGCAAAGGAGAGAGAAAGTTCACTGGCATTTAGATCGCCGTCGGACATCAATACGTGACTTCCCTCAAGTTTAGCCACATACGCACCGGCTATTTCAATAAATGCCTTTTCAAATGCCGGTAAGTTCGTCACAGCAAGGCTCAATCCCGCCGCCATGGCATGCCCACCGAATTTATCGATTATTCCCGGATAGCGCGTATTTACTTCGTCAAGTACATCTCGAATATGAACGCCAGGAATGGAGCGGGCCGACCCCTTAACTACCTCGTCATCTTGATGGGCAAACGCGATAACGGGTTTCAGATACTGTTCCTTCAATCTTCCTGCAACAATACCAATTACCCCTTGATGGAAATCCTCGCGATATACCACCAGTGCGCTAGGCATATCGCCTTCATTCAACGACATTTTTTCTAGCGCCTGCTCGGCTTGCGCTTTCATTCCAGCCTCTATTTCTCGGCGCTCTTTATTTAACGCATCAAGCTCACTGGCCATCATGCGCGCTTGAATTACATCGTCTTCCAATAGGCAGGCAATGCCCTGCGACATGTCATCCAGTCGACCTGCAGCATTGAGTCTAGGCCCCACGACAAACCCAAGATCTGTTGACGTTAAATATCCGCATTCGCGGTTCGCCACCTCAACTAATGCTTTTATGCCCGGCCTGCATTTACCTGCACGAATACGCTGTAAGCCTTGGTGAACCAAAATCCGATTATTTTTATCTAATGGCACCACATCCGCGACGGTTCCGACTGCCACGATATCAAGTAATGTGGCTAAATTTGGCGGCACAAGTCGGCGCTGTTCAAAATACCCTTCTTTTTGAAGTGCAGCCTTTAATGCCAACATGACGTAAAACGCAACGCCAACACCGGCGAGGTTTTTTGATGGAAAGGTACACGCAGGCTGATTAGGATTGACTATAGCGTCAGCGGGCGGCAGTGTGTCACCGGGTAAGTGGTGGTCGGTCACTATGACATCAAGTCCTTGCGCCTTCGCGTGTTTTACGCCGTCAATGCACGAAATACCGTTATCCACGGTTACAATAACGTCAGCGCCTTGTTGAACAGCCACATCAACGATGGGAACACTTAAACCATAGCCAAAATCGAAACGATTTGGTATCAGATAGTCGACGTTGGAAAATCCCATTTCGCGCAATGCCAAAATGCATACTGACGTACTGGTTGCACCATCAGCATCAAAATCTCCAACAATAATAATGCGTTTGTTGCGCTTGACCGCCTGCGCTAACAAGCTAACTGCTTCTGCCATTCCCTTTAGTTCATTAAAGTGCGTTAAGCCTTTCAGTCCATTCTCAAGCTCATTGAGTGACCGTACCTCACGCCCCCGATAAATTCTGTCAATAACGGGGTGTAAGTCTTCACTTAAACTTTCGCCGGTCACAACTCGGCGCACTACAGGTAAAATCATAGAAACTGCTATTAACTTTTTTCAAAAGAATTAGGGCGCATGTTATACCAGTCCGCATAGATAATCACCCACTCAGCGAGACTTAAAATGTTCGTAATTGCTGCGTGATATCGCAGGTGTATTCGTTCTACATCAAGGTGAAACAAAGAAGAATAAAGACATTTTAAATTTGCCCGTCTAGCCAGGCTAATTTTCTAAGCGGATTGGTTTGAGGGCGCCATAGACTAAAAAACAGTGCAACAAAAATTAAAAAACGCACAAAGTGAGAACACTTGTGCGCTTTTAACATTACTCTGTTTTGTGTAGGGCTATTAACCGGCTTCTTCTAACGCTTTCACAATTAGCGCTGCTGGCTGATATCCAGGAATAAGCGTACCATCAGGCAGTATAATATTCGGCGTGCCATTGACACCCAGTTTTTGCCCTAACATATACTGCTCCGCCACTTTGTTCGTGCAGCTTGCACTCGCTACGTTTTCGCCTGCTTTAGCCTCAGTAATCGCTTTTTGCGGATTTTCGGCACACCATACTGACACCATGTCATCGTAGTTTTGACTGTTTAAGCCTGCACGTGGAAATGCCAGATAATTAACGGTAATCCCTGCATCGTTAAGCTGACCAATCTCATTGTGCAGCTTTCGGCAATATCCGCAGGATATGTCGGTGAACACATTTATCACGTACTTTTCGTCTTTCGCTTTAAATGAGATAGACGCTTCTTCCATTGCACGCACGCTTTCCTGGCGCATAGAAGATAGTGCTATTTCGGTCTCATTTCGCATATTTTCGTCAATATTAAAAACACGAGCTTGTAGCAAGTATCCGCCGTCTTCGCTAACGTAGAATAAGCCTCTATTAGTAGAGACTTGCACAAGACCAGAGACAGGAGAGTCAGCAATAGCGTCAACTTCAAGGCCTAATGTACTGCTAAGCTTTTCTTTAATAGCAGCCTCATCCGCTGCATTGGTACTCAACGCTGCTAACGATGAAACAGCGAGTACGCCTGCAAGTACCACATTTTTCATAAATTTCACAAAACTACTCCAATCCCTAATGCGGGTTTTACTTTCACTTATTTCTTTGTTGAAAAGAAATTACTGCACAAATTAATAGACCGCTGCCACGTGGTATACCTTTCATTTTTCAATGAGATATTTTCATTACGCTTAGCTGTTAACTTGTTCATTAATTATCGGCTTATCGTAACACAGCGACTTAATTTTAAAATACAAATAACGGTGACTTATCGCAGCCTTTACTGCTTTCACCATTCTTTGAGCCTTGTGCATATTACCGTCATCCCCTTGGATGGTGACTATGAATAAGCGTTTGTAATCGTTCTGTGGCTACATGAGTGTATATCTGCGTTGTAGACAGGTCGCTGTGCCCTAATAGCATTTGTACAACGCGTAAGTCTGCACCGTGGTTTAACAAATGCGTAGCAAAAGCATGACGCAATGTGTGAGGTGACAGATGCTGTTCAATACCGGCTTTTACGGCATAGTATTTAATGCGGTGCCAAAATGTTTGCCGTGTCATCTTTTGCCCACGCCTACTCAAAAATACAAACTCTGACTGCTTTGATGAAAGCACTGGTCGAGCTGTTTTAATATAGGTAAGCAACCACTCAATGGCCTCTTCACCTAATGGCACAAGCCGTTCTTTATTGCCTTTTCCAACCACCCTTACCACACCTTGCTGCAGACTGATTTGATCCATCGTTAAACTGATCAATTCACTTACCCGAAGGCCCGTTGCATAAAGCACTTCAAGCATGCTTTTATCTCGACATTCGATGGGGTCTTCAGAATTCGGTGCTGCAAGAAGTTCTTCTACTTGTTTTTCGCTAAGCGATGTGGGCAACGCTTTAGGCGTTTTCGGATTAGACAGCGCTGATACAGGGCTATCCACCCTAACTTGCCGGTTAATGAGATAAACAAAGAAAGCGCGAATAGCGCTCAACGCACGCTGCGTGCTTCTTGTTGACAGGCCCTGCTCAAACCTAAAAGCCAAATAATCTTGTAACTGTTCAGTCGCTAGCACGCTAATATCTTTAATGCCTTGGTTATTGCAAAAAAGCGCTAGCTTAGTCAAATCTGTTCGGTAACTCTGCTGAGTGTGCTCCGACAACCCCTTTTCTAACCACAACATCTCAATGAAGCCATCAATATGTGACTGGCTTGCAGCGGGTACATAGGTGAGTTGTCGCGCTTGTTTAGCCACTAAAAACCACGCTTTTGTTTAATAAGTTCGTAAGCGGCCTGAATATCCTGTGATTTCTTTTTGGCAATTTCCATCGCCTGCTCAGGAAGACCTTTAGATATCAGTTTATCAGGGTGATGCTCTGACATTCGTTTACGGTATGCCCGCTTTATGGTTTTTTCATCGTCTTTTGCACTCACGCCAAGAATGCGGTAAGCATCGTCAACGCTTGCCTGCTCCGAATAAGAGGTTTGTTCGTTTCGGCTGCGCTGATGCTGACTATAATTTTGATAGCGCTGCCCATTTCGCTGTCGAAAACGCAATTCAGCTTCATAAGCAGAAATTAAGAACTCCAGATCTCTTCGTCTAAATCCTAGCGGTTTGGCCACTTTCTCCAAAACCCGGTACTCTTCTTGCGAGAGCTTGCCATCAGCAAATGCAGCTTGAATCAGTATCTCAAGAAATACTTGCAATATATCGCGTCTCCCATGAGTCGCGTCGTAGAAGCTTTTGAGGCTCTCTTCTAACGGAAAGTCTCTCGCCTTTCCTTCTCTAAACGCATTTTGCGCCTCAGTTCTTGCTTCACCAGATAATTGCATTTCATCCATTAATGCCGTCGCTACCTGGATTTCATGGTCAGTTACACTGCCATCAGACTTTGCCAAATGGCCCAGTGCACTAAACAAGCTATGAAAAAATATTGCTTGCTGTTTTAGGCTATTTTGATCGGTAAAAAAGCGCCCAAACCCGCCCAGCTGATTGAAGTCTTGACTGTAAGCCTTATCAAATAAGTGCCCAACGATGAGGCCCAAAACAGCCCCAAAAAACTTCAAAAACATAAAACCGAACAGAACGCCGAGAATTTTTCCCCACACTGACATTTATATTGTGCTCCGTAGATGCATAAACACGAGCTTTTAGCGATTGAACCTAACATCACTATATCAAATCCATTAGGTTTAAGAAGTATGCATTGACGTATTGAAATCAAGGTTCAACCGCTTTAAAACAGTCAAGTCGTCTATAAAATAGACGCATAGCGCATTTTTTTGTCTGAATGGTTGGTAAAAATGGATAAAGCGCTTAGAATTGACCGCTTGACGTAGATAGCTCTAACAATAAACAACAAAACAGGCCACCCATTAACGCATGAAAAAAACCTGCGCCATGCTTGTTTCCGCGACCCTTATGCCTACTGTCGCGTTTGCACAGGAAACGACGAAATCAGCTTTAAACACAGCTTCAAGTGCAGTGCCACTTGAGCTTTGCTCTGCCGAACCCATCGCATTTTCCTCGCAATCATTGATGCCAAAAGGTCACGTCAAAGTAGAAGCCAACAGAACGGAAATAGTAGAAAATAAGGTGGCCTTGTTCTCTGGCAATGTCGATATTACGTCAGACTCTGCCACTATCAGTGCATCTCAAGCTCAAGTTAACGGCAATGGCAAAGACCTCATAGCAAAGGGCGATGTGACTTACCAAGACGCCCAACTAAAAGTAGAAAGCGACTCCGTTTCACTGCGCTCTGAAGAAGAACGATTGGAAATGAAAAACACCCGTTATCAGCTGACGGGATTTGTTGGTCAAGGTGCAGCTCAAGATATTCTGCTTGATACAGATACAGGCATCGTTTTAAAAGATGTGAGCTTCACAACCTGTCCAGATGGAGAGGAAGATTGGTTGCTACGTGCAAGTGAAATAAGCCTTGAAAAGGGTACCGTGTGGGGGCAAGCCAAACACACCCGTTTCTATATTGCTGACGTGCCGGTTTTTTATCTGCCGTATTTTGCATTTCCTGTTAGTAATGAACGTCAAACCGGCCTTTTGTTTCCTGAGCTAACGAGTTCAAGCCGAACGGGAGTGGATTACACTCAGCCATTTTACTGGAACATCGCGCCAAACTACGACATGACAATATCGCCAAGAGTAATGACACGTCGAGGGGTTCAATTAAATACTGAATTTCGTTACTTAACAGATAACAGTCAAGGCAAAGCCTACGTAGAATATTTGCCAAGCGATTCGGATATTTCCGGAAACCCAGACCGTTACTTTTACCGGCTTGAACATCAGGGAGTCATCGCCGAGGATTGGTTACTCAATGTCGACTTTAATGGCCTAAGCGACAACAACTATCTGTTAGATTTGGGCTCTGATTATTACAGCCGCGCCGACACCCACTTGTATAGAAGTATTGGCTTAAGTTATTACTCTCAGAATTTGTCTGTCAACATGCAGATAAAAGACTTTGAAGTACTGGGCGACACAGCAGATAGCTATCGCGCGCTCCCAGAGTTAAAGATGCGATACACAACGTCTTTAGGTGACTATGTAGAGTTTGATCTTGAGTCTGAAATTGCGCATTTTGATAACAATTCAAGTACTGCACCCACGGCAACGCGCTATCACATAGCACCGACGGTATCATTACCTGTGCGCGCCGCCTGGGGAGAATTCGTTGCTGAAACAACGTTATTTCAAACTGTTTATCAACAAGATAATGTCGAAGGCACTAATTTAGACGAGAGTGTGGATAGAACGCTAGGTCAAGCAAGACTGTATGGTGCGCTTTATTTCGAAAGAGAAACCTCGTTTTTCAGTAACGATATGTCAATGACTCTTGAACCCAAAGTGCAGTATCTTTACACGTCGTACGAAGACCAGACCGCAATCGGATTCTACGATTCAACCCCTTTGTTAACAGACGTTGAAGGCCTGTTCAGAGGTCAAGAGTTCACAGGTTTAGACCGAATCAGCGACAATAACCAAATCACGTTGGGTGTAACAACGCGCACGCTTGATAAAAACAATCGGGAACAATTCGTTCTTAGCGTAGGTCAGATATTCTATCTTGAAGATAATAAAGTTATTGCAGCAACGAAAAATCAAGATCGTTCAGCGTTAGCGGCCGAGGTTGACTGGCGTTTGAACGACAGGTGGTTTTTACACACCGACGTTCAAGTTACAACTGAAACCGACAAAGTCGACTTAAGCAGCGTGGGTGTGGAATATCGAAAAGACGACTCCCGGTTTGTTCAACTAAATCATCGTTACGTTCGTGATTTAAGTGGTGAGACGATAGATCAAATTGGTTTGTCGGCAAGCTGGCCATTGTCTGAAAACTGGCATTGGGTTGGAAGAACTTACCGCGATCTTGAGCGAGACCGAAGCGTAGAGACCTATACAGGCATTCAATATGAATCTTGTTGTTGGGCTATAAGGCTAGTTGCTCAGCGCAGCCTAAATAATCGCTATAATGAGGGTGGATTACAGAATACTGACGACTTCGATTCTGGTATTTCACTGCAATTTATCTTTAAAGGTATTGGTTCGTCTGGCGCTAGAAGAAATATGCTGCAAGACGGAATGTTTGGCTATCGACAGCCTTACAGTTTAAATTAACCCGCAGTAACGTGCGCAATAGCGCAAGTAAGTGCATTTAACCAAAAATAAAAGAGTGTGTATGAAGTTCATTATCCGTGCATTGACATTGGGAGCCCTGCTTTCCTTTAGCAGTTTTGCGCAACAAGTAATGCTTGACCGCGTTGCGGTAATTGTCGATCAAGGCGTCGTGCTTGAAAGCGAAATTGATGCGCTTGTACAAGAAGTAAGACGCAATGCAGAAGCTAATAATCAACAATTGCCTTCTGATCGTGCCCTGCGTACTCAGGCCATTGAACGACTCATTACAAAAAGCTTACAGCTTCAGATGGCAGAGCGTATGGGTATCCGCATCAGCGACCCGCAACTCGAACAAACAATTGGCAATATCGCGGCTAATCAAAACGCCACTATGGAGCAGCTTCGTGCGCAGCTTGCTGCTGATGGCGTAGCGTATGACGATTATCGCGAACAAGTGCGCGAAGAGATCATCATGAGTGAAGTGCGTCGCGCTAACGTACGTCGCCGCATTTACATCACACAGCAAGAAATAGATACGCTTATCGAATTAATGGAGCAACAAGGCGCCGAACAAGCTGAATATCGCCTAGGCCATATTCTGATTGGTTTCCCACCTGAGCCTACAGATGAAGATATTACCGCAGCGCGCGAGCGCGCTGACAAAGTTATCGCGCTACTAGAGTCTGGGTCTGACTTTGCGAAAATAGCGATCGCCTCATCTTCGGGTAACGAAGCCCTAGAAGGCGGAGACATGGGGTGGCTAAATATCAATGCCATGCCAACCTTATTTGCCGAGGCTGTACAGAATAAGGACCAAGATACCCTGGTAGGTCCAATTAGAAGTGGTGCTGGATTCCACATATTGAAAGTTCTCGACACCCGCGGTATCGAAAAGGTAAAAGTAGAAGAAGTGAACTCGAGACATATCCTTGTTAAGCCTTCAATTATTCTTAGCGATGATAAAGCGAAAAAAATGTTAGAAGACTTTAAACAAGACGTCATTAATGGCGATGCTGACTTTGCTGAGCTTGCAAAGGCCCATTCTGAAGACCCTGGCTCTGCACTAAAAGGTGGCGAACTTGGTTGGACAGATCCAAGCAACTATGTACCGGCGTTTAAAGAAGCATTGGCAAAATTACAGCCTGGCGAGTATAGCGAACCTGTACGCTCTGTTCACGGATGGCACCTTATTCAGTTATTAGATCGCCGTATTGATGACGCAACAGAAAAACGCAAAGAAGAAAAAGCATCACAGCTGATCTTTAACAGAAAGTTTTCCGAAGAGACTGAAAATTGGCTGCGAGAAATGCGTGACGCAGCTT
The DNA here is from genome assembly GCF_001885075.1 of Alteromonas sp. V450. Lineage (NCBI taxonomy): Bacteria > Pseudomonadati > Pseudomonadota > Gammaproteobacteria > Alteromonadales > Alteromonadaceae > Alteromonas > Alteromonas sp. V450. The sequence goes on along the minus strand of NZ_MODU01000004.1, from coordinate 4,090,735 downwards.
ATATTGAAGTTCTCGATTCATAACCTTTTACGCTTACATGAATACACCTATTAAAATAGCAATTACGCCGGGTGAGCCGGCGGGTATTGGGCCAGATTTAATTATAAAACTGGCCCAGGAATCATGGCATGCGCAACTGGTTGTTTTTGCCGACAGAGAAATGCTTGAAACGAGAGCGGCAATGCTTAACTTGCCTCTCAAGCTTATTGATTACGACGCGGAAACCTCGCACATTCAGCCAGCGGGTTCACTGTTTATCTGTCAGATAGACAAAGCTGCAAGCGTGAGTCCAGGCACCCTAGACAGCGAAAATGGTCTGTATGTAGTAGAAACCCTACGCGAAGCATGCCAAGCTAATATTAACGGTGACTTTGACGCGGTAGTAACAGGACCAGTTCACAAAGGCATCATTAATAAAGCAGGCGTATCTTTTAGCGGACACACTGAATTTTTTGCGTATCAGTCAAATACCATCGATGTGGTCATGCTACTTGCAACCGAAGGGCTAAACGTGGCGTTAGCTACGACACACATCCCACTAGAGTATGTCGCCAAAGCCATAACGCGAGAGCGACTGCATAAAGTCATCCACATTATCAATACCGATTTAAAGTTAAAATTTGGAATAAAATCGCCGAGTATCTACGTGTGCGGTTTGAATCCACATGCCGGCGAAGATGGGCATATTGGCACGGAAGAAATTCAAACTATCATACCTGCCCTTGAAGAACTTAGGCAGGAAGGATTGAATATTACGGGTCCATTGCCTGCCGATACAATATTTCAACCAAAATACCTTGAAAAAGCCGATGTTGTTCTTGCGATGTACCACGATCAAGGCTTACCTGTGTTAAAATATAAAGGTTTTGGGGCATCAGTGAATATTACGTTAGGCTTACCTTTTATTCGTACCTCGGTGGACCACGGTACTGCATTAGACTTAGCAGGGACAGGTGAAGCAGATGCAGGTAGTTTCAGAAAAGCATTGGAAAAAGCCATTGAGCTTGCACATCATCAACAATGAGTAAAACACACTTAGGCCACACGGCCAGAAAACGATTTGGACAAAACTTCTTGCATGACGAGTATGTGATTGGAAAAATCGTTGCAGCTATATCGCCGCAAAACCAACAGAATTTAGTGGAAATAGGTCCTGGGCTTGGTGCATTAACCGATCCCGTTTGTGAGGATGTAGACGCACTCACGGTTATAGAACTAGACCGTGACCTTGCTAAACGATTACGTCACCACCCTTTTAACGGTGGCAAGCTCACCGTAATAGAGCAAGACGCAATGACAATGGATTTTGGTGCTTTGCGCAAAGATATGCCGTTCCCAGAGCAGAAACTTCGGGTATTTGGTAACCTGCCATACAATATTTCAACGCCACTCATGTTCCATTTGTTCGACCATGCTTCGAGTATTGAAGACATGCATTTCATGCTTCAAAAGGAAGTGGTTAATCGCCTTGCCGCTGGGCCTGGTTCGAAAAACTACGGTCGATTATCTGTTATGGCTCAGTATTATTGCCACGTGATCCCTGTATTAAATGTGCCTCCTGGCGCATTCAAACCCGCTCCTAAGGTAGACTCTGCTGTGGTTAGATTGGTACCACACCAAGCTCCTCCTGTTGACGTTGAATCAGTGAACACGTTAGAGCGCGTTTGTGCACAGGCTTTCAATCAGCGACGTAAAACCATTCGTAACTCTCTCAAAGATGCGTTAACAGAGTCAGAGATCACCGCTTTGGGCATCGACCCAACGTGTCGCGCAGAAGTGTTGTCGTTGAACGATTTTGCTACGTTGGCAAATGCAGTGACTGCCAAAGAAAGTCAACAAGAGCAGTAAGGCACTATGGATGAACTTGATATTAAGGTACGAGTGAAAACCCGTCACCTTCCTGACCATCTTCCTTCAGATTCTAAGCAGTTTGCTTTTGCTTATCACATTGAAATAGTTAATAACAGCGAACAAACCGTGCAGCTGATGAACCGGTATTGGAGGATCACTGATGCGAATGGCAAAACATCAGAGGTATCTGGTGCCGGTGTTGTAGGTAAGCAACCAATATTGAAAGCTGGTGAACAATTTGAGTATACCAGTGGCGCGGTTTTAGATACGCCTGTCGGTAGTATGGAAGGCTATTACGAAATGGAGCTTGAGAGCGGCGAACGAATTCGTGTTCCTATTCACGCGTTTCGATTAGCAAAACCAAATATTTTGCACTGAGTGAATATGCAAAAGAAGAACACCTACATAATCGGCGATATTCAAGGCTGTTACAGCGGCCTGTGCCGAGTGTTGGACAAGGTAAATTTTGACCAGGCTAACGACAGACTTTACGCCGTGGGTGATTTAGTCGCGCGAGGCGAAGACTCGTTAGCTACGCTGCGTTTTTTAAAGTCCTTAGGAAGCAGTTTTAGTAGTGTGTTAGGCAACCACGATCTTCATCTTCTTGCCGTAGTAAATGGAATACGTAACGCCAAGAAATCAGATAAACTTTCTTCTCTACTCGCCGCTCCTGATTGTCATACGTTGATAGATTGGTTACGCCAATTTCCTCTTTGTCAAACACTCGACGACGATACCCTTCTCGTTCACGCGGGGCTTTATCCACAGTGGTCCATCGCGCAGAGTGTTGAACTGAGCCAAGAAGTCAGTTCCGTGCTGCGCGGTAGAGATTACGCCAAATTTCTATCGAGCATGTATGGAAACAAGCCGCATGTCTGGTCTGGTACGTTAAAAGAAGAAGCGCGGTTGCGCTTTATTGTCAACGCGTGCACAAGAATGCGATTCATTGGCAAAAATGGCCAGTTAGACTTTGAAAACAAGTCTCATCCGAGTGCGGTAGAACTTAACTCTGCTGATGAGCTGCTCCCTTGGTTTAAATGTCAAAACCCACACTTAAAAAAATCGCAGAGGGTAATATTCGGACATTGGGCTGCATTATCAGGTCAAACAGGTGATAGTCAATTCATCGGACTGGACACAGGGTATGTATGGGGGCAAAGTATGACACTCTTTCACCTTGAGTCCTCAACGCGCATTTCGGTAAACGCCTAACCTTTCTTACTTCCCACATAAAAACTAAACAAGCACTATCGTTGCAGCGCGCTAGTTCAACATTGAGTATGACAACTGGTATTACCAGCTGATAATGTCAAAATTTATAGCAAATTAGATAAACATTAAATCGTTGTTGCCGATACAATATTTTAGGAAAGGAAAAACCCTATTCATCAACTTGAAAGAAGACATGCGTTGCTGACGTTTTTTAACGCGTGTATTTTCTTTTGCTGACGGGTAACATCGTACGATAAAACTATAAAAACGTTCATCTAGGAGTTCCGATGAAAATTACGGTAGCAAAACGCATAATTGGGGGGTTCATTGCAATCAGTGCCCTTCTCGTAATCATAAGTGCAGTTTCACTTATAAATCTGAACTCTATCGGCTCGGCAACCGAAGAAGTCAACAAAGTTGCATTGCCGACTGTTGCAGGAAGCAACGCGCTAAAAGCCAGCTTTCTCAACATGGGACGCCTCACCTTTGAGAGCTATATTGAGGAAAATGTCAGTGGACTTCGTGATAAGCGTCAAGCTTTTACTCGTGCTAAGGACAACTTTGAAAACGAATATACAAAGTTGGCGCAGGCAGTAAGTGATGAGCCCGAATTAAATCGCACCTTAAATACCGTACGAAATGCGTATGAAGCCTACATTGATAATGTAGAAGCTATGTATAGCAACCACCAACAGTACCTTGATATTCGCAACAGCATCAATGACAAACTCGGAGATGCTGAAGATAATGCCGACGATGCATCAACTTATTTGCTCGATTTTTCTGATCTCGATGCCGTTCAAAATGATGCAAGCCTGAGACGTGCCGCCGATATTGGTGGTCAACTGGAATCATCACTTTTATCACTCCTGACCGTTTCCTACGAATATATAAAAACCGAAACCCTTGTTCGCGCGCAAACCATAGGCAATGAAGTCGACTTAGTCGTCGACAAAGTTACCACGCAGCTCAGCGACATGGTACAAACGGCCGGAGGAAAAGACGACTCTGGCACGCTTGACGACATAAACGATCTCGTTAATGAAGCCGTAAATGCGATCAAAGCGAATAATGGCGTTATTCAACTCCATGTAGATCGCCTATCTCGTCGAAACGACGCAGAGAAAGCCCTTAATGCATCTGATGAAAATATCACTCAAGGCGTTGTAGCACTTGAGAACTTACTTAATTTGGCAGACAAAAAAGCAAGCGATGTAGAGAAACAAGTTAACGCCACAATTACCAGCGGTAACACTATCGTTATTGTTGTTGTGTTGTTGTCTATTACAATGGCCGCGTTGATTGGTCTAATAACAGTTCGCGCTATCACGCGTCCGTTATACCGTGTTAATGAGTTACTTACCGTCGCGTCATCAGGCGACCTCACACACCGCTTAGATGACTCTGCACAAGATGAGTTTGGCCTATTAGCGCGAAACTGCAACACGCTTATTGAGAATCTTAAAGCGCTTATTACAGCCATTAATGTTCGCGCTGAACAACTCGCGGCAGCGTCAGAGCAAACATCAGCAGTAACCGCGCAAACTACGCACTCGATACAAGATCAAAAGTCTCAAATTGGTCAAGTTGCTACTGCAACCACTGAAATGCATTCAACGTCTCAAATTGTGGTGCAGAGTGCCGAAGATACATTGAGCCAAATTCGTCACGCTGACGCAGAAGCTGAAAACGTACGTCAAATATCGATTGAAAATAAAAACACGATAGAGATCCTTTCCAAGGACGTGCAGGATGCCGCAGACGTAATAAATAAGCTTCACCAAGACAGCGCAAGTATTGGTGGGATCTTGGATGTAATTCGAGGCGTTGCCGATCAAACTAACCTGCTTGCACTTAATGCAGCCATCGAGGCCGCCAGAGCCGGTGAACAAGGCCGAGGGTTTGCAGTAGTTGCTGATGAGGTCCGTACCTTAGCAAGCAGAACACAGCAATCTACGCAAGAAATTAACGCCATGATTGAAATGCTACAAGCTGGGGCAGAGAAAGCAGTAACCGTAATGAACCAGGGCAAAGAGCAAACAGCCGCCTGCGTTGCGCAAACCGAAAAAGCTACGCAAGCGCTAGATGTCATTACCGATGCCGTTCATCGTGCACATGATGTAAGCTCACAAATAGAGCAGTCGGCGCGCGAGCAGAATACGGTATCGCAAGAAATTAGTGAAAAGCTAGAAACAATAGTTAGCATAGCGGAAGAAACAACCGCTGGCGCTCAGCAAACTTCTGAGTCTAGCCACGAGGTAGCGCGTCTAGCTGATGAGCTACAGCAATCTATCAGACAGTTCAAGGTATAGCCTTTATTGCATAGCCCACTGAAAACCAACTCAACGACATAAAAGGCACTGACACCCGTTCAGTGCTTTTTTTTGTTTTCAATGCCTTCTCTTAAGTTCGCACACGCTCTCGTTAGCATCGATGTTTGCGCACAATGGTGCTTTCATTTTGACCGAAACGGCTTTTCATAACGTACATATAAAAAATTAAAAAGAGCAATAAACACTATGCCTATACGCACTACTCTGCTTTTAATTATCACGCTTTACTTTATGACACCTGCCATGGCCCAAGAAAAAACCTACTATAAAGACACGGAAACCCTTCCCTATTCTGTGACAATGCGCTTTTCTGAAGACGCAGAAGTAAGGGATTACCCACCTGCACTTGCCGTTGCGACAAACGGTAATAGCTCTACTGGTGCCTTTCAGCTTCTTTTTCGTTATATATCAGGCGACAACACAGCTAACAATGAGATAGCTATGACATCTCCAGTAATGACTGATGAAAAGACAGAGCGTGGAGAAAAAATTGCAATGACGTCACCGGTAGAGCGCTCTACTCGTTATGACATGATGTTTTTTCTACCTAGCCAATTCACGATAAAAACAGCGCCAAAGCCAACTCACCCAGACGTGGTGTTGGTAGAAATACCACAACGCACTCTTGCGGCTATCACGTATAGTGGGTTTAATGACCAAGAGCAACAACAAGAGAAAATGGATGAATTAATGGCGCTGCTTGCCCAAAATGGTTTCGATATTGTTGGAAAGCCGAGCTATTTAGGCTACGACTCACCGTTTACGCTTCCATGGAACAAACGCCATGAAATTATAATTCCGGTGACAAAATACCAACAGGGCCAGCCATAAAACACACCATAGAAAATGGCCGCGAATTTGCGGCCATTTTTAAGGTTTTATACTTTGCAGCATTTGATCATTCAAAAAGCGCAACGTGTAGCTTTCGAACCACATCATCACTATCGGTCTCATTAACCAAGAACGATAAATTATGCGGGTTAGCACCAAAACAAATCATGCGTAAGTTGAAATCAGATACTGCTGCTAAAATCTTGCTTGATACGCCAACGGCGGTTTGCATGTTATTACCTACAACGGTTACCAGGTCGTACCCTTTTTCAACTTTAACATCACAAATCGTTTCAAGTTCAGCAATGGTTTCTTTGTTCAAACGCTGAGCCACTGAATTAGCGGGGTTATCTAAGGTAAACGATACCGAAATCTCCGACGTTGTTACCAAGTCAACACTCAGCTTATGTTTAGCAATAATAGCAAACACCTGCTGTAAGAAACCTTGGGCATACATCATTTTAGGCGTTTTAACTGTTACCATTACTTGTTCTTTACGGCGCGTTATAGCGCGGTACGGCGGCTCGTGCTCACAATCTCGAACAATCCAAGTGCCGCCTTTTTCAGGCTCTTTGCTTGAGCCCACAAACACTTTAATGTCTTTGCGTAGCGCAGGCTCCATGGTAGCAGGGTGAAGTACCTTTGCGCCAAAGGTCGCCATTTCGGCCGCCTCTTCAAAACTGAGCTCTGGCAGAGGATGCGCGGCAGAAGTAATACGCGGATCGGTTGTATACACCCCTGTTACATCCGTCCAAATTTCACAAGCCTCGGCGTCAAGCGCCTCTGCAAGTAGGGCCGCAGTAAAGTCAGAGCCACCACGTCCAAGGGTAGTCGTACGTCCCTGCTCATCGGCACCAACGAAGCCTTGAGTTACAACAATCGCATTTTGAATTTCTGGTGCGAGCAGCTGTTTAGCCAGCTTCTCAATTTCGTCAATTTGGGGGGCACCTTCACCAAATTCACTGTCAGTACGCAGCACTTTGCGCACATCAAAGTTCATTGTATTTACGCCAAGCTCACCAAGCACTGAAGAGAACATCAGCGATGACATTCTCTCACCCATCGAGAGCAGCTGATCTTTCAAGTCATCTCGGTGAAGAATTTCTTCGTGAAATGCCAAGCTGCGCATTTCTTCTAACAAGTCGTTAAGCTTCGGCGCAACTGCGTCTTTATCTTTTAACTTGCTCAATATCGCTTGTTCAATATTGATAATAGCCTGACAGGTGTCTTCAATTTGTTGTTGCGTCATAGGTGTGTGCGCAAGGCTTACCAAGTGATTGGTTACACCCGCTGCTGCACTTACTACCACGATGCGCGTTTTTTCATTACCGGCAACAATTCGGGCACAGTTTTGCATTACTTCGTAATTCGCAACGCTAGTTCCACCGAACTTCGCTATCGATAAGGCATTTGTCACTATATTTAACTCCAGAATAAAACTAGCTCATGCTAGTTATAACCACGCATTCCACGTAATTAATCAATCGTTATTTGGTCGCCTACTGTTATATTATTCTCGGCAAACCACCCTTGGTTCATTTCCAACGCGTAAAGTACCTCTTTCGATGATCCGACTGACTCCAAACTGTGTGGAGTGAGAGGTTTTATATCCGTGATTACGCCGTTTCTGTCGATAAATGCTACATCTAGGGGAACAAAGGTATTTTTCATCCACATGCCCGCGAGGCGGGGACTAGAAAACTTGAAAAACATGCCGCAGTTCTCGCACAGTGTTTTGCGAAACATTAAACCTCGAGCCCGTTGTTCAAAGGTCTTGGCGTACTCAACGTCAAGCTGCTGGTCACCAATTTTCAGTGTTACGGCGTCAAATGTAACGGGAGTGTCGGGCGACGTAGAGTCGACCTGTGCTTTTGCACACGCTACAGTGAGTATAAATGCAGCAATAATAAAGAGCGTTTTTCCCATTAGACTGTCCTTTTCGCCATAAAAAAAGCCGGCAACCACAGTGGACACCGGCTTCGTAGTTTATACACTATTTTAAGTAACATTCAATATTGAGACAATGCTCACGTAGCCTTTGCTCAAAATTTAATTGCGTAACAATGTGCCTATTTAATGCGCTTTCTAACAAGGCCGGCTGCACCTAATAACAACAGCCAGAACGCCGAACCACCGCCGCCGCTGCCACCTCCGTTACCGGGTTGCTGCCCAATTAGCGTGTTGCGTACTTTGTTAAGATCGCTATCTGTCACTTCGTTGCTATCAACAACATTAACAGCATAAACAGTAACGAAGTTCTCATAACCAGGCACGGCACCACTGGTGCACTGTTCGCTGGTAAAATTAACCATTGGCGTACTGCCGAAGTTGTTTCCACAACGCAGCAGATCCTGCATGTCTTCTAATATTTCCATATCTTCAGCAAACACTTGGCCAAATACGGTAAATCCACCGTTTTGCACATCAAGGTTTCCACTGTTATTTTCTAAATTGAAAAACCATTGATTGGTTGCACTGTTTGGATCGCCGCCCACTTTAGCCATTGCTATTGTCCCTGCAACATTCGACAGTTCTGGCTCATTTTCTACCGGTGAACGAGACTCCACGGCAATATGATTAAATCCATTGTCATATTTGAAGCCGCCCCCCTGAACAACAAAGTTTGGCTCTAGGCGATGAATAATAGTATCGGTATAGGCACCGTCATTGACATACTCAAGAAAATTTTCAACGGTTTTAGGCGTAGTGGTATCGTGAAGGTTTACGCGAACAGTACCTTGTGAAGTAACGAATTCAACAATAGTTGCATGCGCAGAAAATGAGAAGAGTGCAGTTATTGAAGCTGCTGTTGCCAATTTTTTTAAACTTGAAATCATATGGGGCCGCTTTAATAGAGAGTTGATAAGAAAGATATTTATACTAAACCATCCAATAGTTTGCTACTCAGTGTGTTAAATAGTTTTTAAATCAAAGGGAAACTTTTGATTTAACAAAGTGACAAAACCGTCGTTTCCTGTTTGCTACGCTTTTGTCATGGTATGTGCGCGTCTCAAAGTGCTATGACTCTGTAAATATATCTATTATGAGGGGGATTAACACATCAGCGACTTTTTCTCCCGTTGAGTGCTCCTTTTCACGCCTCTTTTTCTCATTATCCAAGCACAACTGCAACGTTTGTTCAGCGTTACTCTTGCTGTAAACGTCTCTTTCACTTACTTGTTCAATGCACTTCGCTGTCTGATGTGACTGAGTAGAACTGCATCCCTGAAAACAACATGCGAAAGCACTCACCATAACGGCACTATAAAATATACGCATTTCTGTCCTTGATATTACCAATGCGCAAAGATTGCCCTAATTTGATGTAAAAAAAAAGCCCCAATAGAAATCGGGGCTTTATGATTTTACTTTTTTATCTGCTGCTTATACGCGCTTAACCGCTACATCAGCTTCAAATTTAGGCTTAACCGCTAAGTCTTCTGAAGGCGGAGCAAACTTAGTCAGGTCGATGCCTGCAACCGCTTGCTTGTACTCTTCAGTTGTTGGGAAGCGTCCAAGAACAGTTGAAAGTACTACTAGCGGCGTAGAGCCTAGTAGAGATTCACCTTTCTTCTCAGCAGAGTCGGCTACTACACGGCCTTGGAACAAGCGAGTAGACGTAGCAATTACCGTATCGCCCGGCTCAGCTTTTTCTTGGTTACCCATACATAGGTTACATCCAGGACGCTCTAGGTAAAGAATGTTGTCGTACTTAGTACGCGCTGCTTCTTTAGGCTTAGCGTCGTCGAATTCAAAACCAGCGTACTTCTGAAGGATTTCCCAGTCGCCTTCTGCTTTAAGCTCGTCAACAATGTTGTATGTAGGTGGCGCAACTACTAGCGGTGCTTTGAACTCTACAGAGCCGTTAAGCTTCTCTAGGTTACGTAGCATTTGCGCAATAATTTGCATATCGCCTTTGTGCACCATACAAGAACCAACGAAACCTAGGTCAACTGGCTTACCATCGTAATAAGAAACCGGACGGATAACATCGTGCGTGTAACGCTTAGACACGTCTTCGTTGTTTACGTCAGGGTCAGCAATCATTGGCTCATCGATTTGATCTAGGTCGATAACCACTTCTGCGTAGTACTTAGCGTTGTCATCTGGCGCAAGCGCTGGCTCTTCACCAGACTTGATTTCAGCAATACGCTTGTCAGCAAGGTCAAGTAGACCTTGAAGCATCTTAGCTTCGTTGTCCATGCCCTTGTCGATCATAATTTGGATACGGCTCTTAGCAAGCTCAAGTGACGCAATCATAGTCTCGTCGTTAGAGATACAGATTGACGCTTTCGCTTTCATTTCAGCAGACCAGTCGGTAAACGTAAACGCTTGGTCAGCCAGTAGAGTACCGATTTGTACTTCGATAACACGGCCTTGGAACACGTTCTCGCCAGAGAACTGCTTAAGCATTTGTGCTTGAGTAGCGTGAACCACATCACGGAAGTCCATGTGCTCTTTCATTTTACCTTTAAAGGTCACTTTCACAGACTCTGGAATTGGCATAGCCGCTTCACCTGTGGCAAGTGCTAGCGCAACCGTACCTGAGTCGGCACCGAATGCTACACCTTTAGACATACGTGTATGCGAGTCACCACCAATGATGATTGCACGGTCGTCTACCGTGATGTCGTTAAGCACTTTGTGAATAACGTCAGTCATTGAGTGATAAACACCTTTAGGATCACGTGCTGTGATTACGCCAAAGTTGTTCATGAATGACATTAGCTTAGGAATGTTAGCCTGTGCTTTCTTATCCCATACTGATGCCGTGTGACAACCAGACTGGTATGCACCGTCAACAGTAGGTGAAATAGTTGATGCCGCCATAGACTCTAGTTCTTGGCAGGTCATTGGGCCAGTGGTGTCCTGAGAACCTACAATGTTAACTTTAACGCGAACGTCAGAACCCGCGTGAAGCGGCGCATCTGAGCTTACGCCCACCGCATTACGATTAAAGATTTTTTCTACAGCTGTAAGGCCTTGACCTTCGTGTGAAACTTCTTTTGAAGGTGCGTAAACGGCTGGCGCTTTAACACCTAATGTACGCGCTGCGAAAGACTGAAGCTGCTTACCGAATACCACAGCGTAAGAGCCACCCGCTTTCATGAACTCCATTTTTTGAGGAGTAAACGAAGCAGATACGTCAGCCAGTTCTTCTGAACCGTTGTAAAGCTTCTTCGCTTTGGTATCGATAGTTAATACCGTACCTGTTGCTACAGAGTATGCCTCTTCTAGTACTGGGTCGCCGTTTGCATCGCGAACAATTTCGCCGTTTTCGTCAGTTTTCTTAACCCAGTTTTTAAGGTCAAGACCAATACCACCGGTTACGTCAACCGTAGTAAGGAAGATTGGAGCAATACCGTTTGTACCAGCAACAATTGGCGCTTTGTTAACAAATGGGATGTAAGGACTTGTTGGCTCACCGGCCCACAGTGCAACGTTGTTCACACCAGACATACGTGATGAACCTACACCCATAGTGCCTTTTTCAGCAATAAGCATAACTTTTGCGTTAGGGTGCTTTTTACCTAGCTCAACAATTTCTTGCTGCGCTTCAGGAGAAATCATGCACTGGCCGTGAAGTTCACGGTCTGCACGAGAGTGCGCTTGGTTACCTGGAGAAAGAAGGTCAGTTGAAATATCACCTTCAGCAGCAATGTAAGTTACTACTTCAATTTTCTCTGGAACATCAGGAAGCTTGGTAAAGAATTCAGCTTTTGCGTAGCTTTCTAGTACGTCTTTAGCAATCGCGTTACCCGCTTTAAATGCTGTTTCTAAACGCTCAGTATCGGCTTCGTATAGATAAACTTGCGTTTTTAATACTTCAGCAGCTGGATTAGCAACGGCGTCATCGTCTGAAAGCGCTAAATCGATAAGCACTTCTACAGACGGGCCACCTTTCATGTGTGAAAGTAGCTCAAGCGCAAATTCAGGAGTAATTTCTTCTACTTTTTCTTCGCCAAGTACAATTTCTTTTAAGAATTGTGCTTTCACACCTGCCGCAGGTGTAGTACCTGGAAGCGTGTTGTAGATAAAGAATTTTAGAGAGTCTTCGCGGTGCTCGTTTGTTGTATCTTTAATTTGAGCAATAATTTCAGACAGCAGGTCTGCACTGTCAATTGGCTTGGGGTTAAGACCTAATTCCGTTTTACGGGTCTCGATCTCTGCCAGATATTCTGAATACAAACTCATATAGTTCTCTCGGTCTTAGTTTTACTTGGGCGTAGTGTTAAGTCGGTCTTAGCTATACGCATATGAAAATGGACTATATTTTAACTGATTTTGACGCTTTACGTAATGCTTGGTCAAAAATCAGTATAGACACCTATTCCATTTATTTAACTTTATTGTGTGTGATGCTAACGTCTTATTGCGCTCGCACACACACCAGTTATAAAAAAATTATTATTATTAATCAGTGTAATACAAAAAATATGGCGGATACTTAAAGCGTAAACCGCTATCAGAAGCTTACTCACTTTAATAAATAATAGTGTTGCATTTATGACAAACATTTTCAGAGCTTATGGTACTACCAGTTCAAATAACCGCCAGCCATAACGTCATCCAGTGACGCCCAAACCACAAGCCCGCCCGTCAAATGCAAAAGTTATGGCTTAGGTGAAACTCTGATGAGTCGACTGTCAGCACCATCAGTAAGGACAAGAATATCGCCATTAGCATCTACCTTTACATCTCGAAGTCGAGTGTTAAGTTGATTAATAATGGGGTATACGTTAAACATTGCTTTACCCGTTTCGTTTTTAGACGCCTTAACCGCGAACAGTTTTTTCGCCTTTAAAGACGTAATCAAAAACGCATCGGTAAGTAACGGGAACGCGTCATGGCTATACACAGCCATTGAAGAGGGAGCAATAGACGGTGTCCAGTTGATAAGCGGCTCTGTCATTCCTTGATAAGAAGTAAACGGTGAAATGTTTGCGCCTGAATAGTCTTTTCCTCGCGTAACAACGGGCCAACCGTAGTTGGCACCCTTTACGATAAGATTAAGCTCATCACCTCCATCTGGCCCGTGCTCATGTTGGTAAATATTACCGTCTGCACCATAGACAAGCCCTTGAGGGTTTCTATGACCATAACTGTAAATATAAGGGTTATCATCAAATGACGGTGAATTTAAAGGGGCTCCGCTAAGCGTAAAACCGATAATTTTTCCAAGATGAGAAGAGGGTAGCTGCGCCTTTTCACGATAGTCAAAACCATCTCCTGTCGTCACCAAATAACCGCCTGTGGTTAACGCTAGCAACTTCCCGCCATAGTGTACCGGCGTATCTTTTGTATCCTGCACCTCGTAAACCGGCACGACCTGTGCCGCGCCCGTTTCAGTGGAAAACTGGGCAAGCACAACTGCCAGCGCATTACTATCATCACTTCCTTTTGAATAGGAGATTAATAACTCATCGTTAATTGGTAATACATCCAGCACCCCTCCCTGCCCTTCTGTATAAAGATCAGGCAAGTCCAGCGCGAAGCGGGCTTGGCGACTGTCGCTTGAAATTAGTGTTAAAAACCCGTCTCGTTCTGCAATGAGTACCTCGCCGCTTGGAAGAATAGTCATTGCTTTGGGGAATTGCAGACCTGTAGCAATGTCTTGCAGTACGTAATCACCGGTTATTTCATCTGCGGACAACATAATTGAAGATAAAAGACAGCAAAAAACGACAAACTGGGCAGAAATAGACTTCATAAAGGGTACTCACAAGGGCTTTCTTTATGGTATACCAAAAAGAAACAGCGTTGTTTAGGTAAATTTATGGTTCAATTTGTGAAATCTGTTGCGCTTCCGTTTCTTGCCACATGCTTATTTACCTTTGTGCTGGCGAGTACCTTGCACTCTGCGTTTGTGCTCAAAGGACTGATTGATATTGGCATTAATGTAAGGCCTTTTGACGCGCTAACCATGCTTTTACAAGATATGTTAGGGCTATTGCCTACCTACGGCGTTATTATTTTACTCACGCTTGCGCTAGCGTTTTCATTTGCCAGATTTTCATTCCTTAGGCATACCCAGCGCGGCGACATCAGACTTTTTACCTACGCACTTGCTGGCGCAGTGGGCTTTTTGGTTATGTTATCCGCCATGCAGCCTATTTTGAACGTTACCCTCATCGCCGGCGCTCGCGGCATAACAGGTCTTTTAGCACAATGCGCAGCGGGATGCATGGGTGGTTTATCTTTCGCCGTGTTGACTCGCTATCGTTTCATTTCTTCATTAATCATTTTTATAGCGAAATATAAGCGAACAACAATGTAAATAAAAAGTTAACTTTGCTACTGTTGTAGGGTTCTTATCAATGAATCCAGTAGGAAAAAACAATGATTTCGTATCCTGACAACGTTGCGTGTTTAGCTGATTATATAGAAAGTGTACTTGAAAAATTTGCGGACAGGCCAGCGTATACCGCGCTTGGACAAACAGTCACGTTTAAAGACATTGATGAAAAGTCAGCAGCGCTCGCTCGTTTTTTTATCCATGAAGCGAAGTTATCTCCTGGTATGAAGGTAGCAATACAGCTACCTAATCTTATCCAAAATCCCATTGCTGTTTACGGTGCGCTTCGCGCTGGCTTAGTGGTCGTTAATACAAATCCGCTTTACACTGAACGGGAAATGAAGCACCAATTTACCGATAGCGATGCACAAGCGTTAATCATATTGAGCGATCTCCTACCCAAATTCGACAATATTAAAGCTGACACGAATATATCGACCGTCATCGCAACCTCAGCTACAGAGCTTCTCGACCCGTCATCTGCACCCATGGTTGAAGGAGTAACGTCTTTTTCGGAGGCTATTACCAAAGGGTCGCATGCGCCAAGCATCACGCGCGATAACAGTCGCTTAGAAGACCTTGCAATGCTTCAGTACACAGGCGGGACAACCGGTGTATCAAAGGGTGCATCGCTGAGTCACAAGAACGTGTTGGCTAACTGCATTCAAATGCTCGATAGAATTGGCGACGGATTCAAAGAAGGCAAAGAAGTGCTTGTGTGCCCACTGCCGCTATATCATATTTATGCGTTTACGGTGGGTATGATGGCACTATTTGGGAAAGGCACTCATATTTTACTTATCCCCAACCCACGGGACATTGACGGCTTCATACAAACGCTTAAACCGCACAAAATATCTGCTTTTATGGGTATAAATACGCTTTTTGTTGGCCTTGGCCGGCACCCTGAATTTACAAAACTCGACTTTTCGAATCTGCATCTCACAATGTCTGGCGGCACTGCACTTACCCAAGCTGCGGTTTCAATTTGGCAAGACGTAACAGGAAATACCATCACCGAAGGCTATGGGCTATCTGAAACTGCGCCAGTCGTCTCCTTTAACATTCCAGGTAAAGAAGAAATAGGTTCGGTAGGCCACGAACTAGAAGATACTGAAGTAGCGCTGCTCGATAGTTATGATAAACCGGTGGCAGAGGGGGAATCAGGGCAAATCGCCGTGCGCGGCCCTCAAGTTATGATGGGCTATTGGAACCGAGACGACGAAACGGCGAAAGTGATGACTGAAGACGGCTTCTTTAAAACCGGTGATATTGGCGTAAGAACAGCCTCTGGTGCCATCAAAATTGTAGACCGTTTAAAGGACATGATTATCGTTTCCGGCTTCAACGTTTACCCTAATGAAATAGAGGATGTATTAACGTCTCATCCCGACGTTATGGAAGCCGCCGTTGTGGGTAAATCTGACGACAAAACCGGTGAACGCGTGTGTGCTTTTATCACCGTCGCCAATGACATTAACATTGATAGCATAACGGCGCATTGTAAGCAGCACCTTACCAACTACAAGGTGCCAAAATCGATTACTATCCTAGATGAATTGCCTAAATCTACGGTAGGTAAAATACTTCGCAGAGAACTTCGTAGCGCATAAAAGCACAGAAACGGCCGACGCCTTTCAGGCGTCGGCTTTTTTCTTAAAAATCAGTTTATTGCTACCAAAGAATAACGCCCTTACATTGTAAATTGACACGCCTCTTACTATATATAAAAGATACCGCCATTAATCGCTATCTATCATGCTTTCAAAGACCGTCTTTTTTCATAGTTTAGATGAGTTAAAACAAGAAAGTGAAGCTCTGAGTGCCTTCGCGCCTTCCATGCTCATTGCTTATGCATCGGTATCGTTTTTTAAATCCCCACAACTTCATCATATTTTAAGCGGTATCTGCCGCAATTTCGTGGGTTGTAGCACCGCAGGTGAAATATCAGGCAATAGAGTGACGACAAGAGGTATTTCTATTGTTGTGGTGCGCTTTGAGTCTTCGTCATACGTTAAAATACATCAAGCTGCATTACCTGATATGCAGTCGTCTTATGCAGCAGGTCAGTCTCTTGCAAGAAAAATCGACCCCACTGGTCTTAAAGGCCTTTATGTTTTGGCACCCGGTGTTGATATTAATGGCTCAGCGCTGCTTGAAGGTATTACAGCACATCTCTTGCACGACATTGGTCTGAGCGGTGGCTTGGCCGGCGATGACAGTGCATTCGAACAAACCTACGTGTTACACCCCGGCGGCATTGATAGCCGAAGTGTTGTAGCGGTGGCTTTCTATGGCGATACATTGACTTTTGAATATGGTGCGCGCGGAGGTTGGCGTTCGTTTGGCCCAGCCCGACGAGTTACATCAGCAAAGGCCAATCTACTGTTTGAACTTGACGACAAACCAGCGCTGGATATTTATAAAGCGTATCTAGGTGAATACGCAGAAGACTTGCCAGAAAGTGGACTTTTATTCCCTTTTGAAGTGCTGGAGGAAAGCAGCGAGCCAACAGGTATCATCCGAACTATTCTTGGTATTGATGAGCAAAGTAAAAGCCTAGTGCTTGCAGGTGAAGTCAACGAAAACCAATATTTACGCCTTATGAACGCGTCAACCGACGACCTTATCAGCGGCGCCATTGATGCCATCACACCGCTTGGAAAAAACAGCTCAAATGAAAACTTACATTGCCTGGCGTTGGTAACGAGCTGTGTAGGAAGAAAACTAGTTATGGGTGATCGCGTTGAAGAGGAAATTGAGGAGATAGACAGACAACTAAACCGTAATACCACAATTGCGGGGTTTTATTCTTACGGCGAAATCAGTACGTCAAACAGTAAAGTTCACTGTGAACTGCATAACCAAACGTTAACTCTCATGTTAATGAGGGAAAATCATTGAACTCACTATTAGAGCGGCAGCTGCGCAGAGCTTTTCAGCTAGACGACACCGTGTCGATACAGGCGTGGTTGAACAGCCTCAATGATGCAAACGACAATAGCGCAAGCCACAGTCAGCAAACACTCAAACAAGGCCTTGCTGCGCTTATCCCCAGAATAGACGAGTCATATTCGTTCAACGAAAGAGACATAAAATTAAGAGATAGAAGCTTACACATAAGCTCTGAAGAGCTCACTGCGGTAAATAAAAAAGTACGCGAAGAATTTAACCAACAAAAAGCCGTAGTAGAAACGCTGAGGCTTGCAGTAAATCAACTTTTAGAAGAGCGAAATAAACCGCTCATAGACGAAAACTTTACTAATTTATCAGACCTTTCTTCGCTCATGTACGAACTCATACGCGAGCAAAAAAATGCAAATAATGAGCTACTATTGCAGCGCAAAGCTATGGACAAGCACGGCATTGTTGCAACCATCGACCTCAACGGCACCTTGTTGTCTGCAAACGATAAATGCTGTCAGCTTTCTGGCTATTCTCGCGAAGAGTTAATCGGGAAAAGTACCGCTATTTTTCGCGTTAACAATATTTCGCATAGTGAACAGGTAGACATACTGCGAACTCTCGTTAAAGGAGAAATTTGGCAAGGAGAACTCAACAGCGTTACTAAAGATAATAACCCTTGGACTGTGTTTGCAACCGTTGTCCCTATCGTTGAGTACAACCAGCAGGTAAATCGTCTTGTGGTGATTTGTACCGACATGTCGGAACAAAAGCGCCTCGCCCAAAAATTGAAAGAAGATAGATCTTTTCATCAAAGCATCACCAATAGTATCGGTGAAGGCGTGTACGCGGTTAATGGGAAGGGAGCAACGCAGTTTCTTAACCCCGCAGCTTCTCGCTTACTGGGGTGGACGCTAGACGAATTAAAAGACAGACGATTTCACGACACCGTTCACTACCAAAAAGGCGACGGAACGCTGCTTCCCAGAGAACAATGCCCTGTAAACCTAACGATTAGAAGCGGCGCGTCTTACACCTCTTATGAAGATTTTTTCACTGATAAACGAGGGCGCTTGTTTCCCATTTCTATAGTTGCCGTTCCACTTTTCGATAAAGGAGGTAAACCAGATGGCCATGTTGGTGTTTTCAATGATATCAGCAGCCAAAAAGCCATCGAGCACAAGCTTCAGAAAGCCTACGATGAAGCACAAAGCGCAAACAAAGCAAAGAGTGATTTTTTGGCTACGATGAGCCATGAGATAAGAACACCAATGAATGCCATTATTGGGCTTACACACTTGGCGCTTGAGTCAAAGGAGAGTGACCTACAGCAACAGTATTTAGAAAAGGTTCAAAACAGTGCCAACGCACTGCTTGAACTCTTCGACAGTATTTTAGATTTCTCAAAAGTTGAAGCAAACAAAATTGACATTATTGATGAACCTTTCACGCTAACACGAACCATTGAAAAGCTAGCACAGGTATTTCAAGTCAAAGCACAACAAAAGCAACTTCAACTTCTTTTCGATATTCGCTGCAGCGATAGTATTCCCTGCCACGGAGATAGTGAAAAAATATATCAAGTACTACTAAACCTTCTGAGCAATGCTATTAAATTTACTGAAAAAGGTACCGTAACGCTGAAAATAGAAAAGCAAAATACAATGTTGACATTTTCCGTTATCGACACAGGAATGGGGATAAGCGATGAAGGTAAAGCGAGGCTATTTAATGCTTTTGTTCAGGCCGATGCATCGATTTCAAGAAAGTTTGGTGGCACGGGTTTAGGGTTGGCAATCTGTAAACGTTTGGTAGAGCTTATGGGGGGAAACCTGACCTTAGAAAGCAAAGTTAATCAAGGAAGCTGTTTTTCGTTCTCATTAGCTGTGTGCCGAAAAGATAAGGACGATACCACGTCGTTATTGTCGCTTTCGCTGCCTAAAGACATCGTTTGTATTCAGACCCATGAGAGCGCCAAAGCAGGCTGTGAAGTTCTCAAGAACACGTTAGAAAGACTGGGTATTAACTGTCAGATAGTAACAGACAAAATCAACGCTTCACTTCCTAATAGCGCGTCAATAAGCGCTGTATTTTTGACCGAAGATGAAGATAGCTGGAGACGCTTCACTAGCGATTTAGAGGCAGGAAGATATAGCAATATGAGCCTGCGTGTTTTAGTTAGTTCATTCAGCCACCAAGATGTGCAAAAAAGATTGAAAAACACACTGCCTGCTGACCTCAGAATTGTAGAACTCCCTTTTATCGATAGCGACCTTATTTCTGCCTTATCGCCGCTTCAACCATCAAGAAAAAAGCTGGATGCCAATGGCTTGGAGAGCAAGAAGTGGCGCAGCGCCCGATTGGCAGATAAACAGGTATTAGTGGTTGATGACGACCCGATAAGTGTAGAAATTAGTCAGCAGATACTCACCGACCTAGGTATAAATGTAGTCACCGCCACAACAGGAAAACAAGCTTTAGCACTGTGCAAGGCGTCGAAGTTTGATGCGCTCTTACTCGATTGTCATTTACCCGATATTTCTGGTTACGACATAGCAGAAACACTTACACAAGAATACGGCTGGTCAGCGCCTATTATTGCGCTAAGTGCAGACGAAACACCGGAAGCATCGGAAAAAGCCTTAGCTGCTGGTATGTGTTTTCATTTAGTGAAACCGGCGAAGGCTGATGAAATTATTCACACCATAGATGCCAATATTCACGACGGCTACATTGAGGTAACGATGCCTGATGTACCTAGCCCATTCATTAGTTCATTGATGAATTTTTATAAAAAATACAGTCAGCGAAGCGTTATGTCAGATTTGCTTAACATTTTTCACTCGTCGTCTGTCGACACGCAGCTGCTCACCGAACTTTATGAGGATGCACAGCAGGTTGGTGCTGCTACCTTAGCTCGATGTCTTCACTTTTTAATAGGAGCTGACGAAAGCCCAGAAACCCTTATGGCAAAACACGTTGCCACACTGTCTTTCGAGCTTGATGTCACGCTGCGCCTTATTGCGCATACAATCAACAAAAGTTCGCTTATTGCGGTTACACCTAATGACAACAATTTAGACGAAGCATCTATTTTGCTAAGTTTGAACGCAATAAAGGAGGCATTAGAAACCTACGACGCAAAAGCGCTTGAGCATATAACTAATTTTGCCGCTCAGCATGCTGAGTCACACTACGGGCACAACGTAAATCGGCTAAAGCAATTGGCCTCGGTTTATGATTTTGAAGGCGCTCTAGAATTAATCAACCAATTGATAGACACAATAAACAATGAATAGCACGACACCGCTAAATAATAAATTCAGCGTACTAGTTGTTGATGATGAACCCGCCAACATCGATATTTTGCTGGGTATACTTAGCCCTTATTATAACGTTAAGGTCGCACCGTCGGGTGCCGTGGCGCTGAAAATAGTGCAGCAATTTACACCAGATATTATCTTGTTGGATATTATGATGCCTGGGATGGATGGGTTTGAAGTATGTAAGCAGCTTAAATCTGACAGATTGCTAAGCCAAATTCCGGTCATTTTCGTCACGGCGTTAGCTCAAGGCGAGAACGAAGAAAAGGGGTTTAAACTTGGTGCTGTCGACTACATAACTAAGCCGGTTTCACCTAGCATTACGCTAGCTCGTGTTAAAACGCATATAAGCCTTGCTCATCAAATGCGTACCACCGAAAACTTAGTCGCTAAACGCACTGAAGAACTCAGCAAAAGCCAGCAAAGCGCTATTACTATGCTAGCTGCAGCTGGTCAC
This sequence comes from Alteromonas sp. V450, assembly GCF_001885075.1. Taxonomy (NCBI): domain Bacteria; kingdom Pseudomonadati; phylum Pseudomonadota; class Gammaproteobacteria; order Alteromonadales; family Alteromonadaceae; genus Alteromonas; species Alteromonas sp. V450. The sequence goes on along the minus strand of NZ_MODU01000004.1, from coordinate 4,069,528 downwards.
TATAATGATACGGACACAGGGCATCATATTTGGCGTATGGCAGCCTACAGCAAATGCTTAGCTATTGCTTGTGGCTGGTCCTATGACGATGCTTGCTTGTTAGCGCAAGCAGCACCTATGCACGACACTGGGAAAATTGGTATTCCCGACGCTATTTTGAAAGCACCTCGTAGGCTAATAAACAGCGAAATGGAGGTGATGCGCACACATGCACAAATTGGCCATAAAATTCTTTCGCAGTGCGATACACCTTTGTTCAACCTTGCGGCTGAGATTGCACTATGCCACCACGAAAAATGGAACGGCACAGGCTACCCCGAAGGCTTAGCAGGTGAAGACATACCTCAAAGCGCGCGCATTGTCGCCATTGCCGATGTCTTCGATGCACTAACCATGAAGCGTCCCTACAAAAAAGCATGGTCTGATGACGATGCGTTTAATTATTTATTAGAAGGCGCAGGCAAGCATTTCGACCCGGATTTAGTGGCGTGCTTTATCTCTATTAAACATGAAATTTTGGACACCAAAGCGTATTGGAACCAATTAGAAGCCGAAGGGAAAATGGCATCAGTAAGCGACTTACTGCCTCCTACTTGCTAACTCAGTAGGCGCTAGACCTACCAGACCGGTACATGACAAAGCCTAAAGTCCAGAGTAAAAAAAAGGTCGATATTTTCTATCGACCTTTCAACGGGTTTCATTTTTTAGTACCAGTTTCTAACTGGCCCCTAGCTCTTCAGCTATCGCGTCGGCCTGACGCTTTTCGCCTTGGACAAACTGCTTCCACTGCTGTGCCATAGCACGGCTTTTCTGATGCTTTTCAGCTTCTGCTAATTGGTTAAGCGCAAGGGCATACTGCTTTTTGTTATACAGCGCCATGCCTTTAATCAAGTAAACCAAACCAGGGTTTCTCAATTCGCCTTTTTCAACCGCGCGGTCTGCCGCAGCAATTGCATCGTCGAAACGCTCTTCATTAAGAAGAATTTGCGCTAACTGTGCATCTAACTCACCGTCTTCAGACAGTTCAGCCGCTTGCATCATAACCGGAATGGCTTTGTCTTGCTCTTTAGCAAGTGACCAGCTTTGGCCTAAGAACTTAAGGTTGCGCAAGTTTTTCTCAAGCACACCGTCGTTCATCGCCTGTTCCATCAACTTAGCACCTTTGTATGGCACGCGATGATAGTAATAAAGCTGCGCCATGTTAAACACATCAGCAGATGTATTTACAAACCCGCGCTGGTAAGCAGTTTCCATAATAGCCAACTGCTTGCGCTCTTCGCCTAGCTCACCGTACATTCCGGCTAGCTGGATCCAATACTTAGGCTCGTCAAACAACTTCACCATTTTAATAAGAACGTCTTTAACCTTTTGAGGCTGCTTGAGTTCGTAAAAAATAGCACGCTGAAGTATTAACCAGCCTTCGTCGGGGATCATGCCTTCGGCTTCGTGATCGGCAACGGCTTCAGAAATCCACATTGCCGCTTCGTCGTACTGTTTATTCTGGTAGTACGCCTGAGCCTTTATCACTTTATTTTTAACCGGTACAGGGCCTGTATTTAGGCTTTCCCAACGCTCTAAATAAGCGATGGTATCGTCGTAATTACCTTGCATAAGGTTAAGCTGAGCCAAACTGAAAAGCGTGGTCATTTCAAACTTTTCAGGAATAGGCTGCTGCTCTACGACTTTCGCGAACGATTCCAGCGCTTTTGTATAGTCTTCGTTGTTGTAATAAATGAAGCCGAAAAAGTTATACATCATCGCTTTTTCGTAGGCGTTCATAGAGTCAGCCTTATCTTCTACTTCTTTCAAAATAGCGATAGCTTCTTCAACATTACCCGCTTCATCTGCCGCTGTTTGTGCACGGGCCAGCTGCTCGTAAACCTTGCCGCGAAGTGTAGGCACACGACGAGTTTTCTTTTCGCTCGCTTTTTGCTCTTGTGCCACAGCGTCACTGGCAACCAACATAGTAGGTACAGATACCGTGGCCGATGCAAATGCAAACGCCAGTGCACTAAGCAAGGTATTCGTTTGTTTTCTCATCATGTTCTGTTACCCGTCAATTTGGAACGTAATACGGTTTTGCACACCAGACACTTCTGTTGCTTCGCCATTTACTACCCGAGGCTTATATTTGAACTTCATAGCAGCATCTATCGCTGCTTGCTCAAAAATGCCTTCTGGATTAGCTTCAACAACTATTGGGTCGCGTACTGCGCCTTGCTTAGTTACTGTAAATTCAACAATAACGAAGCCTTCAATACCCCGTTGAAGTGCGCGTCGTGGATATACCGGCGCTACTTTAACGATAGGTAGATATTCACCGTCACCAGATTCAAGAGCCAACCCGCCTTCTAGCGAGATGTCGTCTCCAACTTCAGCACCAAAGTCCATAGACGTACCTTCTGCATCTGGAGAAGGTGAGTCCATTTGAGGCTGCTCCATTTGCGGTGGCGGCTCTTCAGGCTTAGGTGGCTTTTTCGGCTTACGATCTTTTTTCTCAACCTGTTCATCCTGCTTAACCCTTACAAAGTCAAGCACGCTTCCCTTTGGCGGCTCAGTTAATGCACTGCCGCCCATCTTGATAAGCGATTGCATCAAGAAGAACAGGCCTAACGTGATCGCAAGGGAAATAACAAATGCGATTAAATATCGTGGCATGATTTATTGCTCTTGGGCTGCAATCGAAACATCGTAAACGCCAGCGGCTCGCGACGCGTCCATAACCTTAATCAAGGTTTCTGTTGTAGCCTTCTTGTCGGCCTGAATAACAACAGTACCCTGAGGGTTTTCAGCGTGTAAGCGCTCGATGTTCGCCTGTACTGCGCGAACGTCGATACGTCGTTTGTTGATCCAAATTTCGCCTTTATCTGAAATAGCGATAAGGATGTTAGCGCGGTCCTTTTTCACAGCAGTAGCTGCTTCCGGACGGTTAACATCAATACCGGCTTCTTTCACAAATGACGCAGTCACAATGAAGAAGATCAACATGATAAATACAACGTCCAGCATGGGCGTCATGTCGATGGCTGCTTCTTCTTCATCGACTAAGTTTTGAAAGTGCTGCTTCATAATAAATACCTTACCTTAACGCTTAGCTAGCATTAACGTTGAATAATCAATGCATCCTCAAGATGCGTGCGTTCTGATTTCACCATACGAGTTAACCAGGTAGCGGCGAATACGCCTGAAAGTGCGCCAACCATGCCCGCCATTGTGGGGATAGTGGCTTTCGATACACCTGATGCCATTGAACGAGCGTTACCTGAGCCCGCAATTGCCATTACATCGAACACTTCAATCATACCGGTAACCGTTCCCATCAAACCTAGCAGCGGACATAGCGCAACCAGTGACTGGATAATTGGGATGCTGCCGTTAAGGCGCATGGTTAACTGTGAAATTGTTTTCTGACGAACTTGCTCGGCGAACCAAGAAGAGCGATCGGCACGTGCTGTCCACATTGCTATCGCTTCTTTCTTGGCTTGCTTATGCCAAACCATCAGATACATCGCACGCTCGAGGATCAAAAGCCACATAACGAATATCAGCAGACCGATGACCAGGAGAACCTGGCCACCTGTTTCTGTGAAATCGCGAATTGCTTCTAGAAACTCGATCATGATTAGCCTCGCTCAGCGCGCTCTGCAATTACGCCAGACGCCTGTTCTTGTAGGATGTACACAATGTTCTTAGAACGTGTGTTTAGCATTGCGTAAAGCAGTGTCATCGGGATCGCTACAACAAGACCTAGTACTGTTGTTACAAGTGCAGTTGAAATACCACCGGCCATCAGTTTCGGGTCACCTGTACCAAACAAGGTAATTGCTTGGAAGGTATTGATCATACCGGTTACCGTACCTAGTAGACCCATAAGCGGTGCAACTACTGAGATAATCTTAATAATAGTTAGGTTACGACCTAGCTTAGGTACTTCGCCTAAAATCGCTTCTGTAAGGTGAAGTTCAAGTGCTTCAACGTCAGCGTCTGGATGCTCGTCACGCACTTTAAGTACACGGCCAAGCGGGTTGTTAGTGTTAACTTCTTTGCTCTTAAGCTGCTTGTTCACTTTCATGCGCGTAAGCGTAAGTGTTACCAAGCGCTCAAGTGCAAGCAGTAAACCGAACGCACCAACGATAAGAATGATGTAACCTACTACACCGCCCTGCTCTACGCGCTCTTGAAGGTTTGGCGCTTGAACAAGAAGACCTAGAATTGAACCACCCGTTGGGTCGATACCAAACTGCACTAATTCACCGCTTGATGCCTGTAGTTCAGCAGCAGAGTCCATGTAACGATCAGCAGGCTGACGTACAAGTTCAGACACGGTACCGGTTACGCCGTTGTACTCTAGGTATTTACCATCAGCAACAAGTGCAAAAGGACCTACGCGAACAACAGACTTATTCACTTTTTCACCGCCCGCTTCAACAACATCAGTTGTGAAGGTGGTGACTTTGCCGGCTTCCGTCATTTCACGCTGCATTTCAAACCAAACGCGCTCAATTTCTTCAATTGATGCAAGCTTAGAGCTTGAACCCATGTCTTGCGCCATTTGATCAAGGAAGTCAGCACGACCTGGAATTTGTGCAGAAATAACAGAGTTGTAGAATTTATTTTTGGTGTCGCCAGCAATTTGCTGAAGCACACCGAATAGCTCTTTAAGTGAACCAAGACGCGTGTCTAGTGCACCGTTTAAGTCAGCCAGTTTGAATTCGTTTTCTTCGAACTGAGTTTCAAGCTGCTCTGATTGTGCAAGCATTTGGTCGCGCTTTTCACGGGTTTCGCGAAGAATGCGATCTTGCTCTGCACGTTGCGCTTGGAAATCGCGCTCGCGCTGTTTGTTTTGCTGAGACTGTGCGAACTGACCTTCTTCTAATTGCTTAAGAAGCGCGTCTAAGTCCATAGCACGGTCGCTTTGTGCGAAAGCACCAACGCTGATGCTAAGGGCTGCTAGACCAACAGCGATACGTTTTACTGTGTTAAACATTCTCATCAACCTCTTAGTCTGTAATTGCCACTGGCAGCATTAGCAAGTCTGGTGCAAGTTGTTTCTTCGCCATGCGCAGACCTTTTGTAATTTGTGTACGGTAGCTGCTATCAAGCTCTTCCCATTGACGAGTTTGCTTGTTCCAAACACCCTGCATGCTTGCATCACGTGTTTGATAAATTAGCGCTGTACGACCAAGGCGTAGGAATTCAACGTCACGCTCTTGACCGTTAATTGAATGAATACCGCTGTACGCTTCCATAGTGCGGCCGTAGTCCATTTCTACCTGGTACGCTTCCATTACACGGCGGAATTTTTCAGACGCAGCAACGTCAGCTCGGTCCATCATGGCGCGAAGGTCAGCAACGCGGTTTGCGCGCTCTTCTGGAAGGAAAGGTACGTCTAGCGCAACAAACTGCTCTAGACCGTCAATCATGCGCATCATTAGTGGCGTGATTTGACGTTCAACAACAGACACTTCATCGATAGCCGAGTTTAGGTCTGCCATTTCTTGTTCTTGGTTATTGATTTGCTTACGAAGCTGAGTGTTATAAACCTCAAGGCCTTCGATTTCTTTCATCAATGTTTTGAACTGTTGAAGTTTGCTGTCAATTTGGTCGGTAATACCGTTGATCTTTTCTTGCGATTTCGCCGCTGACTCGTTTATTTTCGCTGCCTCATCGACAACGGGTTTTAAGACTTCATCGTCTTGTGCAAGCACGGGTGTCGCTGCTAGCGCACCTGCTACAAGCAAGGCATTGATAAGCTTCATACATTCAAACCTTTAAAGTTAAAAGAAATCGGTTTTGTCCGACTATAAATTTCTGCGCGTAGGATAGGAGTTTTCTGTGACAGTTTTATTACGAAACTGTCATAAATCGATGACGGCGGAGATTTATACGGGTCTGAATAAACATTTGCCAGCACCTCCCGAGGGGCGCGTTTTAAATGTCTCCACTCTTTGTTCTGTAACCGTTAGATAGAATTACCTTACCTGCGGTAACACGCCGCGATTACGAACATGTTAAGCCTCTCTACGTGGGCAATGATGCATGCGGACTGATAAAATGTAGAAGTTGTGAATTCACTTGCTAACTAAAAGAACGAACAAAAAAACGTACCTAATAAGGCACGTTCTTTTGTAAGCGTACAAAGGCAAGAGGCATACACTCCCCCTCTTGCAATCGTTATTACGAGTTATTGCTACATGCTGCGGGATAGTTCAGATTACTCACTTCCATCTCAACTAAATTACCACAATCTCCGTTAACACACGCTTGCACAGAAAGAGTAGCATTTTGGGGCAGCGCCATAACTTTTTGCGGAATGCTAACAGTTTCAAGCTCTACGCGCTCCCCGTTGGTTTCTGTTAAAAACAAATTGTATGTAATACCTTGGACTTCTGTACCTAAGTTACCCCACTGATACCTGACAAGTTCGCACGCATTAACGTAGCTAGACATTGCGTCTAACCACTTAACGTCCGCTGCAGAATCATATCCTTCATATCTGTGGCTAACGCTATAGCTAGATACTTCCATCGCATCACTTATTGACTTGATCGCAGTGTTGGCTTGTAGGATCCCCGTTCCGCATCCCCTTCTACCACACACCGTTTGGGCGCCTTCAATTACACTATTGTCGACAGTGCTAGACTTTATAATAGATTCAATTTGTTCAGGGTTTAAGAAGGGGTACTTCAACAGCAAGCTTGCGGCGGTTGCTGCAACTAGTGGTGCTGAATAGCTGGTTCCATTACCGATAGAGTATAGATTATCTTCAGTTGTCGAAAGAAAAGCGCCAACTACATTGGTACCAAATGTAGATACATCCACTTTCTCGCCGTAATTAGAAAAGCTTGCCTTATCTCCGCGTTCGTCGGTTGACCCGACAGTAACAATTCGGGTACAAGCCCCTGGTATCGAGTTGACGACATTCATATCTTCGTTGCCCGCTGCAACAACAACTACCACACCGAGTTCGCGTAAACGATCGAACACTGCTTGCTCCCATTCAGGACAACCTCCATTAGCTCCCCCGCCAAGGCTCATATTAACAATATCGACCGGCTGATCTATATCTGGCACACCCTCTATGCTCTCGCCAGCCGCCCACAACACGGCCTCCATAATGTCGGTATTAGAACCACCAGTACAACCTAGTGCGCGCACCGGGATAATTTCGACCATATTGGCATCGACAGCGCCAACCATACCAACACCGTTATTGGCTTTAGCGGCTATCATACTCGAGACAGCAAGACCATGCCCGACATTGCACGTTTCACCTGTTGTCTCATTGAAATATTCATCAGTGGGGTCTGAATCTCGTTCTACCGTATTAATGTCGCCTTTTTCATCAAAACCTTCATAGGTGACAAAGTCGTAGCCACCTACAAAATCAACATCTTCATGACGATACGACCCCGAATCAATTACCGCAATTCGTACTTTCCTGCCAAGGTTATTGACTGTTGATGCCCGCATTTTGGCGAAGCCCGAGCCTCTTTTTAAGTCTTCGCTATAATCCCCAAAATACGACTGGTTGTGATATTCAGGGTCATTGTATTCAGAGCTATCGAAATCTAAAGGGTAATAAACGCGCATTTTTTCAACAAACTCGAAACGCCCAGTGTTGACCAAATCAATGGCAATAGCATCGCTGCTTTTATCTGATAACTTGACTTTAATAAGGTCTGTGCCCAAAGCAAGCGTTCTAACATGCTCAGCTTCAAACGTGTCGAAGATAGCATGTTCAAACGACGTCGTTTTATTTCCAAGGGTTTGTCGCTCACCAGTTTCTTTTCTCAGTGACTGGTGTACGTCTTTATCTTTAAATTTAACAATAAAATATCCATCGATTGTCGTTTGACGAGATGTGGGGGTAGGGGCATTTTTCAGCGGTGCTTCTAACAATGTTTCGCTTATGGCATCTGCTGACGACGCTGTCATCGCTATTACTAACGCAATTATGAAACGTTTCACGATTAATTCCTTTTTTAACTATGCTGAACAGAACGAAAAAGTAACAAACTTCAAAATTTGCGACCCATTATTCATCGATGTAGCGCTGTGCATTTTCAATCATCCTCTCCTGAACTGCGTGCATAAATGCAAACTCTGCATTAAATACCCATTCGTCATTTATGTATTCGCCGTAACGTTCATTACCTACAAACCGACTGTAATAATTGTTAACTTCATCGTATTCATTCACGCTTTGCTCGAAGGTAATTTCAGGAAGGACGCCTAAAGACATGTCAGCCATTTCATTTAAAATGGCAAAACGTTCTTGCCCCATCGACATCGCTTCTTCAAATAAATTGTTGAGCACTGTTATGTAGGAACCCTTAAAGCCTTCATCTTTAAACTCGCCAATACTAATGTTGTAATCAATATTATTGATGTAGAGATTAAATCTGCTGTAGCCTAAATTGCTTGAATCATCTACGTCTAGTCGTTCGATAAAGTCTATCGCTTGTTGCTGAGTAATAGCGCCAATATTTTCTAATACTTGCGCGTAAAACACACCAATATGTAGATACTCTTTAATCGACTCCCGCGCTTTAATCATACGATGTTGAAGCTCGAGCATATCTTGCTCATCTTCACCAAAGGTTGCGCCCACCATTAGCTCAACATTCACGTTACCAACAAGGCTAACGTCAACATATTGGATAACAAAACCATAGGTATCTTGAACTTCTACATTCTCGGTAGTAACCGTAAATGAATTCGTATCAGCGTTTAATTGAACATCGAACTTTTCTTCGTCGCCATACCAATATTGAATACCTGTCACTTCAACTTTCGACACGTCGTCATCTTCAATCGTATATGTGACTTCTGTTGTTCCATTTTGCTCAACAACAATAAATGCCCCTTCCTTTTCATTAAGCGTGAAAATAGGTACGGCATTGTCAGTTTTTTCAACAATCAATTCATAAACCTTGGTTGTTTTGTTTTCACTGTCATCTACTACACCAAGTTCCATTACAAAACGCATTTCATCTATGTTTCGCGCCATCGGAGCAAAGTCAAACGTAATCGTTTTATTGACATCATTTATCTCGTAGTAATTTAAATAGTCAATCGTACCAATAATGCTGTCGAAATTTGATAATGTTATGTAATGTGCAGTTGAGTCGGGGTCGGTAATCAAGACATTGAATACCGTAGTTTTGTCATGATAAGTCTGAAGTACATTCCCTTCGAGTTCATTGGCAATGGTAAAGTCAGGGGCTTCATTGGGCTCATCCGGAACGGGTAAAACCGTTACATTTATTTCGGCCGTCGAAGAAAGCCCGCCCTCGTCTCTTACCAAATAGGTGATCGTAGCAGCCCCTTCGCTTAACGCAGTCACTTCCACACTGCCATCACCCATAATACCTGCAGTTATTACACTGGTGTCACTGACTGAGACTCCTGCAAATAAGTCCGTGACATCGCTTTCGGCATCAAACAATGTTGCGGTAATAATTTCTTGTTGTTGTGGCACTAATTCAAGCTGCTCGGAGGATAAAACAACGCTTGGCGGCGTATTAATAATGACGTTCTTCACTATTACTGTGAATTGCTGGCTATCGGTACCGCCTTTTCCATCATCTGCGGTTACTGTCACAGTCACATTAATATCAGACTCTACCTCACCTGCTGCTATATTAAGGTTATTTCCGGAAGCACTTGCAGTAATTGGATTTGCCGCAGTAACACTGTAATTAAGCGCGTCGCCATCTTCGTCGGAAGCTGCAATGGCAATGGTTGTTGAAGTGTTTTCATCTATTTCAATGTTTGCGAATGATGACAGAACTGGCGCATTATTCGTAGTACTGCCGCCACCGCCATTTCCGCCCCCCGAATTCACAGGTGGTACTGGGTTGGAATTACCACCACCTCCTCCACCACAAGCGGTTATCAGTAAAACTGCGCTAAGTGTTGCAATGAGCTTTTTCATATTGTCCATCCTTAAACTGGCTTGATGTTAAGCTTAAACTTAAAACAGGGGAGACAGAAACCACGTAAAGGTATGAAAAAACCGTAAAAGTAATAAAAATTTATTTGTTTATAAATTACGGTATTTAAAAACAAATACGTGTCTGGCTGCTTTTTTCTTGCTCTGTATTTTGTGTAGTGATAGACACACGCAGGAGAGAAAAATGGAACATATTGACGTACAAAGCTTGGTTGAAGGCGAAATGAAACAAATTGCCCTGGCCAAGGTAATTAAGAAAAGTATTTTTGAGACCTTACAAAAAACACAACAAAGCGACGTTTATACCAAGTTTTACAATAGTAAAGGCAAAGGGAAGATAGAAAGTGTGCAGGTTCAGTGGCAACACTATGTGGTGCAAGAACACGAAAAAGATAAAAGCAGCCGCAATGTTGTTACTAAAAGAAAAGGAGTAACACGTAAAGGCCACTCCTACGTAAAAGATGTCGATGTTAAAACTATCGTTACTTACTACGATTACCTTACCGTAAAAGACGCAAGTGGTAACATCGCTAAATTTCGCTTGGTCGATTTAGATCTTGATAAAATTTCTTCGGGTCAATTGGTGAGTTTGGGTTGGCTTTACCACAAACGTGCAGAATCAGAAACCACCGATGTTATTGCATCAGGCAACGTTTTTGGGCAAAGCTGGAATGACACCACGCAGCCCTCGGTTATTGTGCATCACAGCGATACAGAGTCTCGGCATGAATTGGCTTTTCAAGGTATAGCCTCTGATACACTTTTTAATGTTGTACATTCAAATTCTATTGGTTGGTGGCACCTACCATGGGTGTTGGCTACGGCCTTTATGTTTATGGGCGATTTTAATAGCGACGCCGAAGTTGTTACCGCACTTACCCAGCTGGGAATAGGCTTTTCGGTAAGTATAGGTATGAGCATAGCGCGCCATGTTAAAGGCGGCAAAATGAAAGCGGCGTTTAATACCTGGTTAAGGGGTGAATACAACAGAGTGGCCAAGATAGGCGCTGACGCGCTAGATTCAGCGAAATCACAAATGGGCATGGATGACAGCTTGTTTTAACTCAACGGCAGAGCGCCTACCCTGATAACGATAGTTTAATTATCAGGCATTAGGCGCTGTTTGCCACCGGTAAGCTTATCTACCTGCCCGCCAATGAGCGTAATAAAATCACTTTCATCGCCCACTGCAAGTAAGGCTTCCAGCTCGCCGATTAATGTGAAATCGTCTAATTCATCCAGGTATGCCGCTTGTTGCTCAGCCGTGAGCTCCTGCAACTGGGCAAAATGATGGGGTAAAGGTTGGGTTAATGGGTCACTGCCTGACACGCTAAAGTACCACCGCTACTTACAACTACATCCTTGTCATTGATTTCATTTCAGAACAGTTAGTCCAACATGTCGACATCAGTTTGATATTTGTTTTACGGTTTATTTTTTCAATTACGTGTCTGGTAACTTGTCTTCGCAAACGCGATCTTCGGGCATAAAAGAAAAGCGCTTTAGCAGCGTTAAACTTGGTAAACAACGCTTTAGGTTGTCGCAGCGTATTTGAAGATAAAAGGGAAGTAAAATGGCATACGATTATGGTTCACAAACACTTGGTATAAATAATCCGTTTCGTTTTGAAGGTGTTATGCGCATTATGGCCGGCATTATCATTGCCATTATGGGCGTAGTGCCTTTAATTTCTGTAGCCAGCCAACTAAAGCAAGATCCTATTATGGGCTATACGTTGGCGTGTTTAGGTGCCGTATTATTAATCGCTGGTATACGCGTTATTGGTTCAGGCATGTTTCAATTATTCCGTTATTTTGTTGGTCGTTCTGTACCAACATCTCTTGCCTTTAATAAAGCGGACTCAGAAAAAGAAAACGCTAAGGCTGAAAAAAACAGCGTGCTTTACAATGAAGAAAGTTTGCACTCTATGCTGATGGGGCGAAAGAATACTACCTTCATTGAGCCACGTGGCTGGGTTGCACGCTTTGTACATTCATTATTTCCAAAACTGACTTTTCTACCCTACCCCCTCAGAAATTTAGCGCAAACACTGGCCTCGCTTGCCATAGATATCGTGGTTGCCATAACGGTTTTTATGGTAGCGTGGTTCGTAGTATCTAGCGGGTTAGCCGGGGAAAAAGCAAGCCTTATCGCTATGCCTATTCTTTCCCTACTTTTGCTTATCTACATTTCAGTAATTTGGCTTAGCACCTCGGCCCAGCAGAACAGTATTAGTGCGGTTACGGTGCAAAGTGAAGGCAGTTGGGCATTGGCCCCTATGCTGGTTATGGCTATTTTAGTTCCCATTGGCGCTGGCTTTGCGTTAGATGCTGCACCTAGTAAGCTGTTCGAACAAGTTGAATTTATTAAAGCGCAAGTTGACATATTCAATGCACTGCCTAATTTGCTGATATTTTTCGCTGTAACCGTCTTGGTTTTCGGCTTAGCGTTACCGGGGTTGATTGCGAGAATGAAAATGGCCACGCCAACATCGGCGGTTGCTGAATACCGTGATAACTTTCAAGAAAAAGTAAATCCAAAAGAATTATTCATCAATATGGAGACCATGGTTTTAGCGAATAGGCGGTACAAAGAAATTCCTAACCGCATATATAAGCCGTTTGTTACTAACATGCGCCAGCAAGCTGACGGCAAAGGCAGCTTTTTCGGCAATGTTATGATTGAAACCCAACCAGCGGTGGCAAGCGATACTCAACTGCCTCGCTTTGCCAAAGTGCTTGCCACAGTAGGTGCATCAGCAAGCCTGGTAGTAAGCAGCGCCTTATTTCTATGGTTAGGCTACCAGCTAGCTGGTTTTATTAACTCACTCGTTGCGCTCAAGATTGAAAACCTTTCTTTTGAGCGACTAGCGCCGGTAGTTTCTGCTTTTAACGGTATTGTATTTACGTTGTTTGCGTTTTTTGCCGTGCGAGCAGGCAGCAAAATACTAAGCGCTGCCAGCCACCTTTATTGGGGAGAATTACATTTCTCTAGCCTTCTAATGTGGGCGCAAATCGAAGGTACTTATCTCGAATCAAAGATGTCAATTGGCCGCGGCATGAACGATTCGAACCTGACAGAGAACAAAGTGGTCAATTCATCTATTACGCCTTGGTTTGTAAGTACGCGTGCAACCACCTCTATTTTTGCTACGTCGGGAGAAAAGAATTTGGAACATCCTCGCTTTTTAATGTCTATGCAAAAAAACCAAGCAGAATTAGATACCATTGTTAATGAGCTTAAAACCAGCTTAGCCAATAGGCAGTATGTGGCTAGCATGAATGACAAAGACACCGAAGAAGCCATTGCACACATGCACAAAATGAACGAAGGTTCACGAGCTAACACTACCGGCATTTTCGCTGTAGATGCCATGCAACAAGCGGCCCTTGCACAGCAAAATGCATTGGAAGAACAGCAAGAAAATTAACGCAACAGCTCTTATAACCATGCTGCAGCAGTAAGTCGATGTTACTGCTGCGGCATTAGGCGCTGCTTACCACCGGTAAATAAAAAGTTAGTGTCCATCAGCGGTACGGTTAATTCGTATGTATCAAGGGGCAAGTTGTAGTAATCGGCCATGGTGGCAACCACTTGTAGCCAGAAATTATCAGGCTCGGCCCGCAGGTTGTAGCTAAAATCGAAACACGCTTGCAATATTGCGGCAGCTTCTTCTGGTTTTCCTAGTTCTGCTAAGCTTTGAGCTCGCCATAAAAAAGCATCTTGAAATAAGCCGTCTTGGTTGAAAATCCCTAAATCATCGTGCTTTGGAACATATTCATCTAGTATTTTGAGACTTGTATCAAAGTCACCTTGCTTGCGATATAAATACTCTTCTAAAGCATCAACGGGCCAAGGACTGCTTCCATCGATGACATTACGCCCACTGTTGTACATGTTTATACTTTCGGTATATTTGCCTTCTAACGACAATTTCAATACTGCCAAAAACAGTTTCTCAGACGGCACGTTAAATTCTGTTACGGCAACCGATTCAGGTACAGTTGCAAGCCACTTTTGAACGTCGATAACTTCGCTGTAGGCCTGCTCTGGAAAAAACTCTAACGTATACCAGATACGATCAAACTTAAGATAATACTGATCTTTCCAGTCTAACTTTTGAAGTAAGGTATCATCTAGGGAAAACATTGACTCCTTTAGTGCTTGATGCTCCCCCATATAAGACATAGCCCAATGCAAATTGTCGATAAATAGTCCGTTGTAAAGAAAGCCACTTTGAGTGGCGCGTTCATACGCTAACTGATAGTAAATGTTGGCATCAGCAAGCGAATGTTCATAACTATGTAAAACTTGACCGATTATCGACAGCGCTTTAATGGTAATAGGATGATATTTACCATATACCTGTTCCATCACTTCAAGGTTTTCACGAAGTATACGAGAGTACCTTTCTTCAGCCCCCATTAAAAAACTTATATGAGACAAGCGCTTTAGAACGATATTAGTGTCTGGATGAGTAACCGGCAGCTGGTTCACCATAGCCGCTGTTTGTGAATATAAAGACTGAATGCTTTCATCACTCAACGCTTTTCTATTTTGTGTAGCTTCGATTTGCCTAAATAAGGTTTTATATAGCCTATTAATTTTATTGATGGTGTTGCCCTGCAATTCCTCTTCGTTAAAAAGGTGGGCATTGTTAACAATGCGATTATTAAGTGCTGCCCATTTTGTAAGCCCATCATTTCCCAACAGCTTTTCAAAGACGGGAGAAACGGCTAATTCCAGCAATAGTGATGCTCGCACTGATACTTCTGAACTTTGCTCAAGCGCACGTTGATAGCGTTCGTAAGCTTTGGCATCGCTTCCCTGTTTTATTTGGGTGGTGATCAGCTGACGAGTGAGCGCAAAATCGTTCTCTGAGTCGATGCTTAATAAGGTTGTAAAAAAGCCATCTTTTTCGTAAGCCAATACCTGCTCGTATTCCCCTAGCCCGATTAGGCTATCGAGAATAGTTACCACAATGCGATGCTTGTTAGCGAGCGTTAGCTGGGTAGAATTGGCCACATTGTTGTAGGTGTCTAACAACATTTGCATTGCTTCGCTCATTGGCCGCCCTGCAATAGCAGGGTCGGTATAGCGAATAAAAGACTCAAAGTGTTTGGCAACTTCTTGAGATTGGGCTTTTTCGCTACTTAGCTGTTGCTGATAGTAAATACCGCTGGGTAGCGTGATAGCAATAATGAGCGCAAACGCGCTTGACCACGGGTTTCGTTTTACCCATTTGCTACCGGTGCGTAACGACATTTTGGGTTCAAAACTGAGTCGCTTTCCTTCCAGCCAATGTTGTAAATCATGTTTTATGCTTGCGACTTGCTGATAACGGTTGTTAGGCTCTTGTTGCATGCATTGGTCTGCAATGCGTTGGAGTTCTTGTTGGCGTGCTTTGGGTAGTTTTTTGTAGTGAGCGTTTAAGGAAAGTACATAGCGTAAAAGTGCGCCTATAGAATAAATATCCGATAGCGGGGTAACAATGCCTTGCTTTTGCTCTGGTGCCGCAAAGGCCATGGTCATGCCTTTTATGCTTTGTGAACTGCTTTTTCCTGACGAATTATCAAAAGCAGTATCACTCGAAATATCTTCGTTGACTTTCCCTTCTGAGTCTTCGCAATTTACGGTTGATTGACTGATAGACGCAACCTCGCCTTCCATAATTTGCGCAATACCAAAGTCCAACACCTTGGTGCGCCCTTCGGTATTAACCACCACATTATTCGGCTTTATGTCACTGTGTACGATGTGAATACGGTGGGTGGCTTCAAGGGCATCACATAAATCGTTTATGCGACAAACCAAATCTTGCGTGGTTATTTCTGGTCGGCGACTGTAAGCGTCTAGCGCTTCGCCCTCCAAATACTCCATCACGAAATAACACGCCCCCAGTGATAATTCACCAGCATCGTGAATGGTCACAATATTGGGGTGGGCCAATTGGCCTAAGCAACGCGCCTCAAAGAATACGGTTTCACGGCCTGTTAAAGCAGTAATACTGGGGTAAACAAACTTAATAGCCACATGCTGTTCAAACACACCGTCTATGCGTTTGGCATCGTACACCACACCCATGCCACCACGGCCAATAATGCCTTGTAATTCAAAAGGGCCAACGCGGGTATTTGCTAATGCTTCTATGGCTTTATCACCGGTAAGCTTATCTACCTGCCCGCCAATGAGCGTAATAAAATCACTTTCATCGCCCACTGCAAGTAAGGCTTCCAGCTCGCCGATTAATGTGAAATCGTCTAATTCATCCAGGTATGCCGCTTGTTGCTCAGCCGTGAGCTCCTGCAACTGGGCAAAATGATGGGGTAAAGGTTGGGTTAATGGGTCACTGCCTGACACGCTAAAGTACCACCGCTACTTACAACTACATCCTTGTCATTGACTTCATTTCAGCACAGTTAGTCCAACATGTCGACATTTTCCATTTGCATTGCGGTATTTTGTCTATTCATGCCGACTCGCTAACTGATACCAACATTTTGTCAGACGAGCGAAAAGCAGAAAGTTTGTACGGTAAACCACTTTTATAGAACCCGATAATATCTACCCCCTTTTTACTAGAAGGTGTAACTTTCAGTACGAATTGGCTGTCCTTTACGGCGAATGAAAAACTAGATGATACTGAAGCGTCGAATAACCGCGCCCCTCTTTCCTTACCATCCATGTAAAACTGATAGGCGTTGTCGCTGTCTTTCCAAAATACACTCAACGAAATGCCGTGATAAACGGTTTGCACTATTTGCAGTAAAGAAGCACTCACTATGACAACCTAACCTTCAGCCATGCTCTGGCAAAAGAAATGTCTTTTTCTACGCTCGACAGGCTTACCGCTAAGACATCTGCTATTTCCTTGGCAAGCAGCCCTCCAAAGTACTTTAACTGTATCACTCTCGCTTGTCTTGGGTAGGTTTGTGTAAGACGCTCTATCGACTCACTCAATGCAATAAACTCACTGTCTATTTCTTTTATTGGTGCGTCGGTAGTTACATCTTCAAAACTGACTATGTCTGCTGAGCGCTTCTCAGCACTATTTTTACGCGCTTGATCTACCAAGATATTGTGAATGGTTCTCGACACCATAAAAAAGAACTCGGCGCGATTGTTGTAGAACTCCTGGTTTTGACTAAGTTTGATGTACAGCTCATGCACCAATGACGTTGTCGAGTTAACATGCTCTTGTATCGCATCGTTACCAAAACGCTCGACAACACGTTGACGGTTTTTTGAAGCAAGCTGTCGAAGATGATCGTAAATCACAAGATAAAAGTGTTCTTGTGCGTCTTTTTTGTTGGTTTGCCAATCAATGATGGCCTGCGTAATGGCTTGTGACATAACTAAGTTAACTCCGTAAACGTTGTAGCCACTGTATATGAATGCGAGCAGAAAAAACAAACACGGCGTTACTAGAAAAAACCGTAATTTTTTTTTGATTCTTTATTTTAAGCTGTATAAACGATGGTTAGCGGCTTCATACCATATATGGTATTACATACAGAAAAGGCCGCTTTAAAAAAGCGGCCTTTTCGCGTAACAAGATACTGATCAGAAGTCGTATTTAAATGACAACCTTATACCTGTACCCCTTGTCTCTGACCTAAGCAGCGTATCGTTGAACTCAATTTCACGATCTTCGCCTAGGATGTTCTGAACACGTAATGTTAGCGTGCTATTAAAGTCTGGGTAGTACTTGTAAACCATATCAAGTGAATGGAATGGCTGTTCGAAGTTATCATCGAAACCATCAATACCCGCAATCAGGATACGCTCACCAAATACGTTATAAACTAATGATGCCGAGTGTTCACCGTTATCTGAGTCATAGCCTAACTGCATGTTTAACACATACTGAGAGTGACCTGTCATACGGCGTTCAACGTTAGTGATTGCCGCTGATACACCGGTTTGCTCTACAATATTTTGGCGGTCAAGCACAATTTCAGAGTCACTGATGGTAATGTTACCTGTGGTAAACAAGTTGTCCCATATACCGTCACCAATAAAGGCTAAGTCTTGTAGGAATTCAACTTCAACGCCGTAAACCTCACCAGACTCAGCATTTGCAATACGAATAAGCGGCGGACCATCCTGGGCAGGAGATTGTACCGATTCAATAGGCGCTTCCATGTCTTTGTAGAATAAGCCTACCGATACGTTATTGCCTGCTTCACGATACCATTCCCAACGTAAATCATAGTTAATGATATCCGTTGTACTCACACCCGGCGTACCCGCAATTGGGAAGTTAGTAAGTGGGTCTAGGTACGTTGCTGATGATACTTCACGAAGGTCAGGGCGAACTACCGTTTGACCAATACTCGCTCTTAGCTGCATGTCGTCTTCTAAGAAGTAAGTAACAGCAAGTGCTGGATAAAAACCATCTTCTTGGAAGGCTAGTTGAGAGCGGTCTGCTTCATCGCTTAAGTCAAACTGATTTGTGCGCGGATCTAACGGCGCCACTACTTGACGGAAGTCTTCCCAACGTACGCCGCCGGTAAAGCGCCACTTGTTGTCATAGAAGAAGTCAGCTTCAAAGTAATATGCATCTATTTTCTGACCTGCTACATAATCATCAGCTGCAATTGTCGTGTCACGGATAATTGGGCGATTAGAAAGCGATAGCGTATCTAACACATCGTCACTGAAGATTTCGCTAAAGTCGTTTCCATCTAGAATTGAACGGTCAGCTACACCTAACGTGTTGATATCAAAGCGGCGGTTTTCTGCACTACGGGTTTTTGTTACAAAGCTAGCACCGACTTTGTACTCTGTTTCCCACTTTCCAAACGACATGGGGTACGTTACGTTGTAGCCAAAATTTTCCAGGCGGTCGTGAAGATCTTGGAAGGTATAACGAGCCGCAGTTTGCGCATCTGACAAAAAGATCTCGTTCTCGTCGTCGAAAATGCCGTCTTGATTCACATCTTCCATTACGAAACGGGCGTTAAAATTACCTGGCGCATAGCGTACAGAGCGACCCAACGAGTATGTCCAGTCAATACCCATAAAGTTTAATTCTGGGAATGTATGCTGGCCTTTAAGCTGGTTGGTATAAAGTGAACGCTCTTCATATTGCACGTCGATATCGCGAATACGTAGGCCTTCTGCTTGGTTTAAGTTTTCCGTATTACCAAACATTTCGCGAATTTCGTCACGTGTATCGTTCAGCACAATCAGGCTGTAGTCAACGCGATGCTGACGGTTATAGTCTACACCTAACGTTAACAATGAAGACCAGGTCACGGTTTGTTCCGTACCCTTAATATCGTCAAAGAAGCGTACATTGATGATGTCATCACCCACTAAGTCAGGATCTTGTAGTTCGTATTCTTCTGAAGAACGGGTTTGCGCCGAGTAACGTGAAGTTACGAGAAAGCCAAAGCGCCAATCATCATCATAATCGTAACTGTCGCCGTACGTTACATTAAAGCGCATGTCTGGGTCAGCAGACTCTCTCTCAAGTCCATATTCTCGGTTAACGCCTTTGAATAACTCTAGTGCTTCTTCCGGTTCTAGATCATCTAAGAAGTTCTTTGAGTCCCAGCGCTCTTGGATAGCAGCAGAAACACCACGTGTACCGTCGTCTTCACCAGTCCAGTCGCGACCACCACCCGCGTAATCTAGCACGTCACCTGAGTTTTCCGTATCAATACCAAGCGCAGCAGATACGTTAAACACTCGCTGTGTGGGTATAGACTTCAAGCGAATATCTACGTTACCACCACCAAATGCCGCAGGCATAGACGGCGAGTAGGATTTTTGAACCGCTAGGCTTTCAATAATGCTCGACGGAAACAAGTCGAGAGGAATAACATTACGCGTAGGATCTGGGCTAGGCACAATTGCGCCGTTTAGTTGTGTTGATGAGTAACGCTCACCAAGGCCACGAACATAGATGAAACGACCATCTACCAGCGTTAGACCCGTTACACGACGAAGCGCGCCAGCAGCATCACTGTCACCTGTTCGAGCAATCTGCTCAGCACCCATGATATCAGCTACGAAGGCTTGATTTTTACGTTCTTCCATTACTGCCGTTGCCGTGCCTTTAAGGCGTGTACCGGTAGCGACAACTTCCTCAATCACCTCTTCTTCATTTGATTGAGCGAAAGCCATAGACGTTGGCAGCACCATGCTCGCTGCAACGGCTAAGCTGATGGGTTTTAGAAGAAACCTGTTAGCAGGTCTGTTCATGATGAACCTCTTTAGAAAGGAATACATACACGAAAATAATTCGTGTTTTACAAACTTAAAAGCAAGTGCGCCACTCTTGCAACGCACTTGCTTGTTTTTAGCTATGCGAACTAGGCCTTATTCAAGACCAACAGTCCAACCCGCAGTCCAGTCGTTATCAGCGTCTTTAACAGCACCGATAAAGTCTACAGGAGAGAAGAAACTGTCTAGCGTCGATACGTCGGTTGCTACTGTTGCATCCACTGTATAGATACCGTTAAGTACCGTAGCGTTGTTATCAAGTAGGCTGTTACCCGTTTGCGCAGTAAACCAAGCTTCTTGACTGAAGTCGCCAGAATCTTTGATGTTTTCCGCACATGCCAGTACAGACGTTTCGAAAGTAAGCTGCGGCGTGTTAGTACCGTCCATGTTAGCAAGTAGTGTTGTATCGCCGTCACTTAGGTCGGCTTCAAAACATTCACCCATACCAGCTGGACCAGTAACGACAAAGTTATAAAGCTGCGCGTTAGTTTGGTCGCGAAGAAGAACACCTTCAGAGTCAGCATCAGCTGTATCGAACTCGTTACCAATAATGGTCATGTTAGCAACCATAGGGTTTGAGAACGCTGTGCCGTCACCGCCGTCACCGTCACCTTCAATAGCACGGTTAGCATCTGAATTGTCATCTGCTTGCTTAACCAGTACGAACTGTAGCTTACCTACATAGCCGTTATCCCAGTCTACCGAGTCGTCTTGAATACCTGTAAGCGTAAGGTATTTAACGTTTACTGCACCACCGAAGAATTCTACGCCGTCATCTGCGTTTTTATGTACCTGTAGGTACTCAACCGTAGTTCCAGAACCTACACCACCGAAGGTGATACCGTTAAGCTCGTTATCAGGTGCAATTTCAAAGCCGCCGTGCATTACGCGAACATAGCGAAGCGTACCTGAACTATCAGTGTTGTCAGTACCGCCAAATACTGCACCTTCTTGTGCACCTTCAACTTGAAGTGAACATGATGAGCCATCTTGTGGACACTTCGTTGATTCGCCGTTACCTAGAACGATCATGCCGCCCCATTGACCGGCTTCACCCGCTTCAAGACCACCCACAACGTGGTCACGTGAGGTGAAAGTGATTGGGTCAGCAGCCGTACCATTTGCGTTGATTTGAGAGTCACGGCTAATTACCAGGTAATCGTTACCCGACGCACCGTAAACCGTTACACCTGGTTCAACAGTAAGCGTTGCGCTGTTTTCTTTATCGCCACCTACAAACACTGCACCAGAAAGCGCGTAAATATTACCTGCAGTAAGCGTTAGGTCTGACGTGATCGTACCTGAAACTTCACATGTAGTAGTCGAACCGTCTACTGGCGTGATTGACGTTGTACCTGATGGACAGCCAGAAGCAGATTGTACTAGTTCGATGTTACCGCCACCGAAACCAAACGCCCAACCTTGACGCCAGTCTGTTTCACCAACAGCACCAACGAATGTATTCGCTTCAAAGAAAGTATCAAGCAAGGTAGATGCATCGCCACCTGCAGTAAGCAGTGTGCTTTGAGCTGTTAGTGTACCGTCAGGGTTAAGACCAAGGTTTGCACGGTCTTCAAACGCGATTAGCTGGTTGCCTTCCTGGCCAGTAAACCACGCTTCTAAGTCAACCGCACCCTCAGGTGTGTTAAACGGCTCAGAACACGCAATGGCTGAGTAAGTCATAGTTAGGTCACCGTCAGAAAGGTTGGCTTGAACCGTTTCGTCTGTGTCCATTTCTAGACACTCGCCCATACCTTCTGGACCAGTGATAAGGAAGTTGATTAGGTTAGCGCCGGTTTGGTCGCGAAGAAGCAAACCTTCAGAGTCAGCGTCAGCAGTGTCGAAGGTATTACCGATAACTGTCATGTTAGCAATCATTGGCTTAGAGAAATCTAGGCCGTCACCGCCGTCGCCGTCACCTTCGATGCCACGGTTGGCGTCAGAGTTGTCAGCCGCATGCTGAACGTAAACGTACTGAAGCTTACCTTTATAGCCGTTGTCCCAGTCAACTGAGTCATCTTGGTTAGCTGTCAATACCAAGTGCTTTGCGTTTACCGCACCGCCGAAGAATTCTACACCGTCATCAGCATTGCTATGTACTTGAACATAATCAACTTCTGTACCTGAACCAACACCACCGAAAGTAATACCGTTAAGCTCGTTGTCTGGTGCAATTTCAAAACCCGCGTACTTAACAACAACATATTTAAGGATACCAGAGTTGTCTGTATCGTCTGTACCACCAAATACCGCACCTTCTTCGGCACCTTCTACCTGAAGCGCACAATCTGAACCATCTTGTGGACACTTGGTTGACGTACCGTTACCAAGAATAACTACGCCACCCCACTGGCCTGCACCTACTTCATCACCAACAACATCGTTAAATGAAGTCATAATAATAGGTGCAGATGCAGTACCTTCGGCTTCAATTTTTGAGTCACGGCTTACTACTAGGTAGTCCGCACCCGTACGGCCAAAGATTACAGTACCTTCTTCAATAGCTAGCGTTACGCTGTCTGCTTTATCGTTACCGATAAATACTGGGCCTTCTAGCGCCCATACTTTATCGTTAGTTAGTGTAACAACGCCTTGTGCATCTGCATCATCGGCAGTAATACGTCCAGAGAGAACACGAACTTCAACTGTTTGACCGAAAGCGTCAGAAACCTCTCCACTTAGAAAAGAGCTTACTTCACCTGGCGTAGCGTCATCACTACCTGTATCACCACCAGTATTTCCACCAGTTGAACCACCATTGTTATTAGTAACGCTATTATCAATATCACCTTCGCTGATATTAATATCGCCGCCACAGCCTGCTAGCACAAGAGCAGTAGCAATCGCTGAAGCTTTGAAAAGTTGCTTAAGTTCCATGTGTTTCTCCAAGTACGGTATAATTATGGATTTAGAAAACGCGGCAACTTTACCGAAGGTAAATGACACATTTGTTACATTATGACGCTGTAACAAAACTTTCATATAAAATCAGGAAATTTAGGCTACTAAGCGGTCAAGAAAAGTACTGCTCGAAAGGCCAAAGAAAAATCTTCTATTTTTCAACGGGTAAAAATAGAAGAGTTTCTTAAGTTACGTTATGCGTGTGGAAACCTCAGCGCCTTAGATTGTTATATCCTATTGATAATTATGTCACTAAACCTTTATTTTGTGACGATAATATGACAAAGCCTGCGTGGTGAGTGGTCGCCTGAAATGACATAAAAATGCCAAATTGACTACTGTTCTAACAGTCTGCGTTGTCGTATCAAGACATCCTCTCGAATAGGAAAATATCCGTCTCTTACTACTTGCTGCTGTCCTTCCCGAGACAGAATAAAGCGCAAAAATTCACGTTCTAGGGTGGGTAAAGGCTCACCAGGTTTTTTATTGATAACAAGATACAGAAAACGGGCAAATGGGTATGTTTCGTTGCGAACAGTGTCAATTGACAACGGCACCAGTGACGATAATGTTTCGCCAAGGGGTAACGCGCGAACGCCTGCCGTTTTATAACCGTAAGCAGCATAACCAATAGCGCCAGTACCGCTGGCCACGGATAACACTACTGACGCAGAGCCCGGTTGTTCATTAACGGTGTTTTTAAAGTCGCCGTCACACAGCGCCATAACTTTAAATAGGCCGTACGTTCCCGATACCGAATTTCGCCCATATAATCGTATAGGCGACTGGTACTGAGGGTTATCTAAACCCAGTTGAGACCAGTTTTCTATTTTATGTTGCGCACCGCAATATTGTGTCTCAGAAAATACCGCATCTACTTGTTCCAATGTCATTCCGGGCAGCGGATTACGTCTGTCTACAAATATAGCTATGGCATCCATCGCCACTTTTAGCACCGTTGGAGGATAGCCGTGTACTCGTGTAAAGTCGCGAATTTCACTAGGCTTAAGCTCGCGACTCATGGGGCCGATGGTAGCGGTACCTTCAATAAGTGCCGGCGGTGCGGTCGAAGAGCCAGAGGCCTGAATTTGAAAACCTACCTGCGGATAGAGTGTTTTAAACTCTTGTGACCAAAACGTCATCAAATTGGCCAACGTATCAGAACCTACCGATGAAATTTTACCGGCAACACCGGGCTGACGTTCATAATAAGGCACTTCATACGTGTCATGCGCCTTTGCCTGTTCCGAAGAAGCATTCGGTGCAGTTACAAGACAACCGAAGAGAAAAAACACAATGGCGCTTTTAATTACAACATGCATGATAAGACTTTCCCCCACTGCTGACTGTAACGGCTGAATAACACCTTCACGTTTTTAAGGGTTCTCTGCAATAAGTTCATTGTCCAACACAAATGAAAATACACTGCCCTCTGCCACCGCGCTTTTGATATCTAAACGAGAATTATGATGACTTAGTACATGCTTGACAATAGAAAGACCAAGACCTGAACCACCGGTCTTACGCGAACGCGCTTTATCTACCCGGTAAAATCGTTCAGTCAGGCGATTAAGGTGATTTTGCTCAATACCGTCGCCATTATCTACCACTGAAAAATGAGCTCCAGAAGCACTGCGTCGCCAATAAACATTTATTTCACCACCAGCAGGCGTGTAGTGAACAGCATTAAAAACAAGATTAGAGCATGCGCTGCGCAACTCCGTTTCCACACCGAACACAAAAAGTTCTTTATCAACATGAAATGTTATCTTATGTTGCTTATCTTTATTTAGCGCCTGAGCTTCGCGCTCTACCTGCGCAAGAACGGTTGGTATATTGACCACATTCTCGTATATCCGCTCAGAACTTGCCTCAATTCTAGATAGCACCAGCAAGTCTTCGATTAGGCTTTGCATTCGCTGTGTCTGTAGCGTCATTTCCTTCATTGCTTTTTGCGTGAATGGATCTGATGTTTCATCGACAGGCATTATTTCTAAATACCCATTTATTACCGTTAAAGGTGTACGTAATTCGTGTGACACGTTAGCAACAAAGTCTTTTCTCATTTCCTCAAGCTGAGACACTCTGGTAATGTCTCTCGCTATCAGTAAAAGATGCTCGTCACCATAGGGCATAATACGATATTCAAAGGTTTTGTTTGGATTGGTTGGAGACGGTACTTCGATAGGGTACTTGTAATTACCAGCATGAAAATACTGGATAAACTCTGGATGACGCAACAAATTGTCTATTCGACGGCCAGAATCCTGAGGCCATTTCAGCCCCAAGTCTAACCTCGCTAACCTGTTACACCAGATAATGCATGCTTTTGAGTCGACAACTACTGCCGCGTCGGGCAATGCCTCAGAACCTTCCCGAAAACGTTTAACAAGCTCGCCTAGCTCTTTGCGCTTGTTGCGGTTTCGTCGCTGTAGGTAATATATGCCTTCATAGATATGCTCCCACACACCTCGAACGGTAGGGGGTGACATTTTCCGGCTATGCCAGAGCCAGCGATTAAGTTTATATAAGTGCCAGTAATTAAACAGCAGCAACAATGTTGCTCCAATGGCTACCGCGAACAGCAGGTCATCCAAATACCACCCGATAAGTGCAAAGACCAGCAGGAACAGTACTAGGCGCATTGTACTTCTCAGCCACGAGAACGGGTAATACATGAATAAATCCGCTGTGTTTAGAATGAATGGTCTAATAAAGACCTATTTAGAGAAAAGACAAAGTTTTCTCTTGGTTGCTACCATTATAACTTAGTAGAAAAACGGTAGCCTGCTCCTCGAACGGTTTGGATCATAGCATCATGGCCGTGTCGAGATATAGCTTTTCGAAGGCGCCGAATGTGAACATCAACCGTTCGGTCTTCAACATAGACATTCGTTCCCCACACGTTATCTAGCAAAAGCTCTCGGCTATACACACGCTCTGGATGGGTCATGAAGAAGTGCAGCAGCTTAAACTCAGTTGGCCCCATATCAAGTGGATCGTCATTAGCCATAACGCGGTGCGATACCGGTTCAAGTTTTAGTCCGTTGAATTCAATAGGCTCTTCAGATGAAGTTGGTGTCACTCTGCGCATGACGGCCTTTATTCTCGCTACCAATTCTTTGGGAGAAAAAGGTTTTGTTACGTAATCGTCAGCGCCAGCATCTAAACCACGTATTTTGTCTTCTTCCTCGCCTCTTGCGGTAAGCATGATGACAGGAATATCTCGGGTAAACTCGTGTTGCTTTAGGCTTTTTGCCAACTGCACGCCGCTACCGCCTGGCAACATCCAATCGAGCAAGATCAAATCTGGATAAGGTTCACAAATTTTTTCCTGTGCAATATCATAATCTTCGGCTTCAATTATATTGAAACCCGATTGCTCAAGCACAAACTTAAGCATTTCGCGAATAGGCGCTTCGTCCTCTACCACCAACACTGTACGAGACATCGTAATCTTCCTGCTCATCTGTAAACGCCGCTATTATTCATCTGCTCTGTGACAGTTTTATTAAAACGATTACATTTATGTGTCAAGCATAACAGGTCTGCTTTGTTGACGATGACTTCCATCAAGCCAGTCTAAAGATTAACCTTATAACCTTGTTTATTAATATAATTGCGCATATTCTTGGATTGAATTGTGAACAGGAGCGTACTTATCAATGGCGGCGGTCAAAACAGGTTTATCAAGGAAGCTACTTGCCAGAGTACTCTCAGTCTACTTTGCCCTCACATTAATCGTTACGCTAGGACAGATATTTACCGAGTACCTGAGCACGAAAAGCCACGTTGAGAGCGAACTAAAAACGCTGAAAAACACGTTTTCATCTAGCCTAACACAAGCACTTTGGGAAATTAACGACGACCAAGTACGCGCAATTGCCGAAGGATTAGTGGCACTGCCTATTGTTGAAGGAGTGCAAGTACGTGGCGAAAATGGCAATTTTATTGCCGAGTTCGGTGTTCGAGTGGCACGCTCTCCGTCCCCAATTAATAAAGAAACCGTTGAAAACCATCCTGCAGGCGTTTTTAGCTATAGCTTTCCGCTAATATTTAAATTTTCTGGCCGCGAGTCTACGGTAGGCGACGTTACGCTGTATTCAAGCTATGAAACAATACTCAGCCGTATTGAAGTAGGGATCGCCTTTCTTATAGGCAATGCCATCGTCAAAACGGCATTTTTGGTCTTCCTATTTATGACAGCATTTAGAACCATGCTGTCAGAGCCCTTGCAGCGAATGGCTGATCAAATGGAAAGCTTTGACCCAAGCCGCCCCGAAGAAAGTAAGCTCACCACACAAATAGACGACGATAACGAACTACTCCAACTAAAAGAATCATACAATCACGTTATCGATGACCTCATTGACTCAAATAACAAGCTAAAAGCAACGCAGAGCGAGCTGAAACTGGCAAATACAAAACTGGATGACCACAACTTAATATTAGAGCAAGAAGTCGCAAAGAAGACAGCGTCACTCTCCCAAATAATGCTCGACCTAGAGCAGCAAAAAGACGAGTTGATTGCCCATCAACGAGAGTTACGGCAGGAAAATGAAAATCGACAGTACATAGAATCTGAACTTCGAAAACGAAACCAAGAATTGGCAGATTCCATGAACACACTCAATCAGGCTCAGGAACAACTGCTAGAATCAGAGCGCATGGCCTCACTTGGTGGCTTGGTTGCCGGTATCACCCATGATGTTAATACCCCACTGGGCGTGAGCGTAACTGCAGCGAGCTTTTTACAAGAACGACTGAACAATCTTAAAGCAGATTTTGAAGACAAAAGTTTAACCACCAAAAACATGGCAAGTTTTATCGACGAAGCAGAACAAACGACCAACCTGCTGCTCAATAATTTAGAGCGCGCCTCAGACCTTATAGCTAGCTTTAAACAAGTTGCTGTTGACCAGGCAAGTGAGAGTATCAGAGAAATCGTACTTTGCGATTACATCAATGAAGTTATCCAGTCGCTTAAACCAAGCTTTAAACATACTAAGCACGATATCGAGGTCGTTTGCCCTAATGATATTGTAGTGACCTGTGCACCAGGGGCCATCGCTCAGATTGTTACTAACATGGTGGTCAACTCAATTACCCACGGATTTGAGGATGATAACTCTGGTGTTATTTCGCTAAACGTTAAACGTGAAGGTGACGATATTGTCATGCGATATAACGACAATGGGCGCGGGTTAACTGAGGAAGAGCTTGAAAAACTATTCGATGCTTTCTACACAACAAAGCGCAGTGCAGGCGGCTGTGGGCTCGGCACTCATATTATGTATAACTTAGTTACCCAGTCACTCAATGGACATATAGACGCAGAGTCAGAGCCAGGTAAAGGTCTCACTTACAACATTAAGTTTCCGGCAAATCATTCCTCATAGCCCAGAGCTGAACGAAGGTAACGATAACTTACTGGCTTCCCTTTTATTCAATTGCACCGCAAGTGTTACGTTGGTACGCTTGCGCCCTGTTTTTATCAAGAGATTGCTTACACTATGTGGTTTAAGAATGTAAAAGCCTATCAAATTACTCAGCCTTTATCGCTAGACGAGGGCGACTTAGAGCGCGCACTTAACGAGCATGCTTTTCGACCTTGTGGCAACCAAGACCTAGCAACCATGGGGTTTGCTTCCCCTTTTTCTCAGGCAGGTAAGCACGGTACCATGTTTCATGTTGTTCAACAGCGCTTTTGGATAACGCTAAAAAAACAAGAAAAAATCTTGCCTGGTGCGGTGGTAAATGCCGAACTTGACGAGATGGTGGCTAAAATTGAAATGGAAACGGGCTCGCCTGTAGGTAAAAAAGCCAAGGCTGACCTTAAGCAAGAAATTCAAACACGCTTACTGCCACAAGCCTTTACGAAAAATACCTACACCCACGGTTTTATCTCACTTGCTGATAACTTAGTCGTGGTTGATGCATCATCTGACGGCAAAGCCGAAGCCTTTTTGGCCATGGTAAGAAAAGCGATTGGCTCACTGCCGGTTGTTCCCTTTACGCGTAGAAGTCTTCAAAGCGAACTTACGCATTGGGTTACTGAGTCAACACCAGAAGGCGTTGGGCTACTTGAAGAAGCTGAACTTAAATCTACCGACGACACAGGCAGTGTTATTCGCTGTAAGAACCAGCCGCTTGATAGCGAAGAAATCAGTATTCACTTAGATGCGGGTAAGCTGGTTCAAAAGGTTGCGTTCGAATATGCAGAAACGCTAACGGCTATTATGTGTGAAGATGGTGCCATTAAACGCATTAAGTTCACCGACCGCATTAAAGAAGAAACTGACGATGTGCCAAAAGATCAGGTTGAAGCTCGCCTAGATGCCGAATTTGCACTCATGTCAGCCGAAATTTGTACACTGCTTAACTTCCTTCGTGGAGCGCTTAATCTTAACGAAGAAAGCTTATAAGCGAGCGGCAAGTAAGTAATAAGCCAATAAGAAAGATAACCTAGAGTTGTCGAAAAGCCTAATTACCTTTGGGTAGTTAGGCTTTTAGTCAGGATCATTGAAGTATTTTTTAACTAGCTCATTTGAACTGGCAACCAACTTTTAGCGAAACGTCTTTCTGGCTTTTAAAGAAAAGTAGCCAAGCCGCTTTAAGTTCAAGCGGGATAGTGAATCACTACAACAAAGCGCGTCTCTCCTACTTCGTCTCGATAACCGTGGGGCTGATCTGCGCGCAATATACATTGCTCTTGCGCCTGATAAATTTTCCACTGGCCATCTTGCAAAACTCCCAACTTTCCCTGTACTACGTGAATATGTTCCGTTACGCCTATTTGGTGCGCCGAAGAGTGCTGCTCATGCAAGTCTGTTAGGCATAGTTCAAACATTTCAAACTGGGTAGCTGAGTTATAAGGAAATAGCGTTTTAATGGTTACGTTTGGGTCGTTAGCGAACTTGTTATCGGCACGTTGAGCCGTAGGGGCGGTTTCATCGCCAGATAAGAATGAAGAAAAAGAACACGCAAGACCCGTGGCTATTTTCCACAATGTCGCAATTGTAGGACTAGATTCGCCTCGCTCAATTTGCCCTAACATGGCCTTAGACACGCCCGTCAATTGGGCGGTTTTATCAAGGGAAAGTCCTCTAGCTTTACGAACAGACTGCAGGTGCTGTGCAATACTTCTTGAAATAGCAGAAGGCTGCGCATTTGCTTTTGCCATGAAATGAAGGCCTTTTATTTAGTCGCTGATATTAATAAAGCAGTTGTGCGCTATAACGCACAAATGATAAGTTACCCATTGTACGTTATAGCGCACAGAAAGGTAGAGTAGCACACTCGATAAACACTGAAAGCGTGTTTTTATCGCTCAGTCGTTACCCATTCGAAATGCCATCACGAGGGTTTTCATGAGCAAATGGAAGTTAAGTCATATCAGCGCAGGGCTTACCGCCGTTACGGTAGGTTACAGTAGTTCGGTTGTAATTATCATTGATGTAGCGCGCGAAGCTGGCGCTAGCGATGACATGGTAATAAGCTGGTTATTCGCCCTTGGTCTAGGCATGGGTATTACCTGTATTCTGTTTTCGTGGCTATCCAAATTACCGGTTGTTACCGCCTGGTCTACGCCTGGTGCGGCTTTTTTGTTAACCAGTATAGGTGACTACCGTTTAAGTGAAGCTATTGGTGCGTTTATACTTTGCGCCTTGTTCTCTCTTATAACAGCGCAAAGCCGAAGTCTGCTTAAACAGATAAGTCGAATTCCTCCGGCTATTTCATCTGCCCTTTTGGCCGGTATTCTTTTGCCCATATGCCTTGCAATATTCAGCGATGTTAATGAAGCCCCCTACTTGGTGGCGTTTTTTATCGCGGTTTATTTGGTAGGAAGCCGACTGTTCCCCCATTATCTGATGCTGATATTGCTGGTCATGTCAGTGGTCGTCAGTGTGTTTATGAGCAATGCAAACGGTGTTGTTGCTTTACAAAATGATTCAGCAGGGCTGTCATCATTATTCGCTCTACCCGAGCCCATTTGGGTAATGCCCACGTTCTCTTTTAGTGCTGCCCTTGGACTGGCATTTCCACTTTTTCTTATCACCACGCTTTCTCAGAACTTGCCAGGCATTGCTATTCATCATGCCCACGGTTACACGCCTGATCACAAACCAATTTTATCAGGCATCGCCATTGTACAAGGGTTCTTAGCGCCATTTGGCGGTTTCACCTTTAACTTAGCGGCAATAACGGCGGCATTGTGCATGGGTGAACAAGCGGATAAAGAAAAGTCACAACGCTATAAAGCTGCTATTGCAGCAGGCGTAGCGTATTTATTGATGGGACTACTCGCATCTACTGTCGTGGCGTTGTTTGTTAATATGCCCCGTATCATGATTCACCTGCTTGCAGGGCTTGCACTTTTAGCCACGCTGCAAGGGGCGGTGGTGCGGGCTATGGAAATTGAACATCACAGAGGCGCTGCACTGCTTACCATGCTGTGTACTGCGTCAGGGTTTAGCTTATTTTCTATGACATCCGCCGTGTGGGGATTGGGGCTAGGTTTATTATTGCTTTTGGTTCAAAAGAAACCGGCTCACCCGAAGTGATGCTTTTTTGATAACAATTCGCATAAATAATTGCTCACTTTAGTCAACAAAAAAAGGCCGATACGTTTTGAAGGTTCACTTCTGTATCGGCCTCATATTGATATGTCGCTAGGCGTAGCTTACATGCTAAGTCACTTACATGAATATTTGTTTCGCTGCGCTGGCTAATTCTTCAAACTCGTCAGAGTGAAGCTCGCCCATGTCTTCAACAACACCGCGCTGCATAGCTAAGTTGAGAATAGCATCTTTTTGGCTGTTACAGGCGCCTGAAATAGCCGCTCCCACACGAACGAAGTCGATATATGACAAGGTTTCTGGCATGTAACTCAAATCTTTCCAGTTCTGTGCAACGTTCGCAAATGTGTCACCAAAGCCCCACTCGTTCATGATACTCGCGCCGATGCGGCCCGCCAGTTTATCAATGGCAACCTCTAAAAATGAAGGGTTTGCAAACACTTCCGGATGGCGCTCGGCCTCTGTAAGAATGGGAAGTACACCGATATTGTGAACAAGCGCCGCAAGCGTCATCGTATCCATGCTCATTTCGCGCTTCTTCGTGCGCGCAATATAAACTTGTAGTACTGCCATGGAGTTAGCAACAATATTAACCGTATTGGCCCACTCCTGTTGAAGATAGCGTGCCACAATATCGTTTTTGGATACAAACAACTGCTCCATAGCAAGTGCAGTAGAAATATTCTTAATTTGGCGTAAGCCAATTCGTGTCACCGCTTGGCTGATGGACGACACTTTTACGCTTCGCCCCATGTAGGCGCTGTTTGCAATTTTTATCATTCTTGCGCTTAGTGATGGATCTTGACCAATGACATCACCCATCGCGTTCAAGTTAATGTCGGGATCATCTGCTGCTTTACGGACTTTCAATGCAATAGCAGGAAGTGTAGGAAGGACCAGCGTGTCATTATTTATTTTTTCAACCAAGATGGTTGAAAGCGCGTTCTGTGTAGACATATTTCTACCCTTAGAAAGTTCCAAATAGCCTTGATAAGGCAATAGGTTGCGTTACCCGTTATTCATTTAGGCATCTGACATTACAATGCGCTAAATCAACACAGTGTTCATGCGTTGCATTCCCTGCGTTCATTTGCATAGGCTTCTATGCTTAACGCTAAAATACAAACCGTTTATTGTTTTATAATGGTATTTCTATCACCATACTATAGTAGCTCTTAAGTTTCGACCAACTAAAAAAGGCAGCCTCAGTACGAATAAACACAAACGGCTAAAGCACTAGAGCTTCTTAAAAGTATAGACAACTAGTAGCAAACCACTATTGATATTAAACAAATTATTTTCATACTTTTGTATTAAATCAAAAGCATAGCTATAGTGAGCCTTCTATCACCGCACCTACTACTGTAGAAAAACAATTAAACGACACGGTAAAAATCATTATGAAAAAAACGATTTCAACATACTCTCCTATTGCTGCGGCAGTAGCAGGGCTAGTAATGCTGACTGCGTGTAGCAAAAGCGCCGATACAACGCCAACTCAAACGGCAAAGACAGAGACCGATACAGCACAAACCTTGCTCGTAGACGAGTCCCGCTTGTCTATTTATCACGGTGTAGATCTTACCAGTGATTTATCACACCTTAGTGACAATCAACACAAAATGCTTTCGTTGCTAATAGATGCGTCAAAAATTATGGACGATCTGTTTTGGAAACAGGCCTTTTTTGAAGATAAAGATGCTTTTCTTTCTTCAATAAACGACGAAAAAGTTCGTCACTTTGCCGCAATAAACTACGGACCATGGGATCGCCTTAACGGCGATACACCGTTTATCAGCGGTTATGCAGACAAAACTCCGGGCGCTGAATTTTATCCTCACGATATGGAGAAGGAAGAATTTGCCACGGCTGACTTTGCCGACAAGCAAGGGTTGTATTCTATGGTAAAACGCGATGACGCGGGCAATCTCTATTCAGTGCCTTACTCTGAAGCGTTTAAAAGCGAATTAATGAAGGCATCTGACTTGCTTAAGAAAGCGTCTGAACTGGCTGAAGATGAAAGTTTTAAACAATACTTACAGCTGCGTTCGGAAGCGTTATTATCGAACGATTACCTAGCTTCTGACATGGCTTGGATGGATATGAAAACTAACCCTGTTGAGTTAGTTATTGGCCCTATTGAAAGCTATGAAGACCAGCTCTACGGCTATCGCGCAGCGTTCGAAGCCTATGTGCTTATTAAAGATTTAGCCTGGAGTGAAAAGCTTGCCAAGTACGCGGCTTTCTTGCCTGAATTACAGCAGGGCCTTCCGATTGCTGAGGCATATAAAGCAGAAATGCCGGGTTCTGATGCAGATCTAAACGCTTATGATGTTATCTACTATGCCGGCCATTCTAATGCCGGCAGTAAAACCATTGCCATTAACTTGCCAAATGACGAACGCGTGCAGCTAGAAAAAGGGACACGCCGACTTCAGCTTAAAAACGCTATGCGCGCAAAATTTGATACTATTTTAGTGCCCATTGCGGATACGTTAATTGTACCAGAGCAACGTAAACACATTACGTTCGACGCCTTTTTCGCAAACACCATGTTTCACGAAGTGGCCCACGGCCTTGGCATTAAAAATACCCTAGACGGTTCGGATACCGTGCGCGGCGCACTCAAAGAACATGCTTCTGCCCTTGAAGAAGGCAAAGCAGATATTTTAGGTTTGTACATGGTGCAAAGCCTACTTGAGAAAGGCGAAATTACAGAAGGTACGCTAGAAGATTATTACGTTACCTTCATGGCAGGCATTTTCCGCTCTGTGCGTTTCGGCGCAAGCTCTGCACACGGAAAAGCGAACATGATCCGCTTTAACTTCTTCGCCCAGCAAGGCGCGTTTGAGAAGACTGAAGATGGCATGTATCGCGTAAATATGCAGAAAATGGGCGCCGCAGTAGAAGCGCTATCTGAACTCATTCTTACACTGCAAGGCGACGGTAATTACGAAGGCGTGGCAGAACTTGTTGAATCTATGGGTGTAATTAAGCCTGATCTTGGGTCAGATCTAGCGCGCTTAGAGGCGGCAAGCATTCCTGTTGATATTCACTTTAACCAAGGTAAGAAAGTGCTAGGGCTTACTGAATAAGCCATTCGATTTCACTTATTTATCTCATTTAGCTGCAGCGTAAATAAAAATGCCGCCCTTTGAATAAAGGGCGGCATTTTTTATCTTAAAGCGAAAACGTTACTCTACGTGTTGCTTCATGTTTTCCGTGTAAGGAGGCCAGCCCAAAGGCTTACCTGCTAATACGTGAAGATGAATGTGATAGACCGTTTGACCGCCATATTCATTGCAATTCATCACGGTACGAAAGCCTTGGTCGGCAAAGCCGTGCTCCTTGGCAATTTTGGCAGCAACAAATGACAAGTGTCCTACCACTTCGCGATCTTCTTCAGCAATGTCGTTTACCGTTGCAATTTGCTTTTTAGGAATAACCAAAAAGTGAGTAGGTGCCTGAGGGTTTATGTCTTTGAACGCCAGCGCCAGTTCATCTTCGTACAAAATATCCGCCGGAATCTCCCTGCTGATAATTTTATCAAATATTGTTTCTGCCATGTCTCACTTCCCTTACCAATGAGGTGTTGAACAATTGTGTTAGCGTGTAGCACGATAACTAGGTATAAATTTGAGTACAGCTATTCTGCCTTTGTGCGAAATTTCATATGCAGATCTGCGCCCCTGGTGTTTTCCTTAAGCAAACACAAACCAAAGGAGCACTACGCCCAATACTAAACGATAAATAACAAAAGGCAGCATACCTATTCGCGATATCCAGCTTAGAAACAAATAAATGCAAAGGTAGGCGCTTACAAATGAAAACGCCGCGCCATAGAGTAGCGCATACCAGTCTACCGCTTCGTTCGCGTTTAGTAGGTCAAGTGTTGCTAACAATCCCGCCCCTAAAATAACTGGAATAGATAAGAGGAAGGAAAACCGTGCGCATGCTTCACGCGTCAGTCCTAACATGAGGCCAGCTGTCATGGTTATACCTGAGCGCGATGTGCCCGGAATTAATGCCAACACTTGCGCTAGCCCAATATAAATGGCTTGCTTTAGCGTTAGCCTTTCTAGCTCTTGCTCCCGTTTTGCAGTGGTATCGGCGTACCATAGCAATAAACCAAAAATAATCGTGGTACCCGCTATTACTAATGCTGTGCGTGCATTGTCTTCTATCCAGCCTTTCATTAAAAAGCCAATTACAACAGCTGGAATAGTTCCAACAATAACGTACCATGCGAGTTTACTATTGGTAGATTGCTGTTTGCTAAACCCCTGCGTTAGCCATGCCACTGTCATCTGACCTATTTCTTGACGAAAATAGATCATAACCGCAAGCAGACTTCCCACATGAACCGCTACGTCAAAAGCTAAGCCCTGACTTACCCACCCAAACAGTTCGGCGGGCAACAATAAGTGCCCAGAGCTACTGATAGGAAGAAATTCAGTAATACCCTGAATAATCGCTAGAATAATAATTTCAAAAATTGTCATTCCTTTGTTTAGCTCCAAGTAAAGTCAATTGGCCATAGTTGCTGTTTGTGTTTATCGAAGTTTTGCCACATTTGAGCATATGTTGTTTGTGTTTCTGGATGAATATGGTGAGGCACAAGCTCAGCTAGCGGCCAAAGCACAAAAGCGTTGAAGCAAATCTCTTCACGGGGCAACACCACAGGTGATGTGGTGATAATGTTGTCGTAGGTCAGCAAATCGAGATCCAATGTTCTGGCACAAAATTTCTTATCGGTGTGAACCCTGCCATTATCTTTTTCTATTGCTTTGAGGATTGCGCAGACCTCTTCAACACTTTTCGTTGTTTTGGCGCTTGCTACCGCGTTGTAGAACGCGCTACCTTTAAAACCAACGGCCTCGCTTTCATAAACAGATGAGACAGCTACTGAATTAAAATGCTGTTTTAACGCGATAAGTGACTGTCTGGTATAGTGTTCTCGCTCTATGTTAGAGCCAATGCTGATTAAAATGATATGTTCAGACATTAAGTGCGCTCTTTATACATTTCAACAGCTACTGTTTGCGCATTAGGAAGAATATTTGGCTTGACAATTTTGAGGGTCAAAGCAGTAACCGAAAAATTGGCAAGCACGGTATCCATGACTCTGCTACCAAAGGCTTCAAGTAGCTCGAACGTGCTTTCTTTGCCTACTTGCACAATGCATTCAGCTACTTTAGCGTAATCTACAGTGTCAGCTACATCGTCGCTTTGCATCGCCGCGCTTAAATCAGTTTCAAGTGTTACATCAAGAAGCAATTGGGTGGTTTTTACTCGCTCCCAATCGTAAACACCAATCAGGGTGTCTACCTCTAGCCCTGTTATATAAATTTTTCCCATGGATTTCTTCATCTTGTAATGTTGCTGACCAGCCCAATAACCTGATACTGGTCTTACTACTGCGCCGAAACGCATTAAAATTTGCTAAACGGTGGTATATCGCGTTTGGATGGAGTAGCTTATCGTTGTGTGGCACAACTATACCGCTGTATGACAACTTGGAGCAACCAAGGTTTTATAATTTAATGCGACAAGCGCCTGCCTGATACGCCCATGAGACTTGCCGCAAAACAACAGGTAATTGTCGTACAAACGGTCTTATAATTAGAATGAAACAATGATATCGCTTACCCTCCTAATGATTGCCGTTGCTTATCTTTTCGGTTCACTTTCAAGCGCGGTTGTTATAAGCCGGTTATTTGGTTTGCCGGACCCTAGAACTGCAGGCTCTAAGAACCCCGGCGCTACGAATGTATATCGTCTGGGCGGTCGTATACCAGCGCTACTTGTGCTCGTCATGGATATTTTGAAAGGCACTATTCCCGTATACGGCAGCTATTTTTTAAGCATTGACCCCATACCCCTGGGCATCATTGCTATTTCAGCCTGTTTAGGGCACATATTTCCGTTATATTTTGGCTTTAAGGGCGGTAAGGCAGTGGCGACCGCCTTTGGAGCGATGTTGCCAATTGGGCTCGATTTAGCAGCACTGCTTGTCATGTGCTGGATAGTGGTGGTTTTTCTTTCTGGTTATTCCTCGCTAGGTGCACTTATAGCAGTGTCTCTTGCACCTGTATTCACATTTTTAATCAAGCCTTTGTACACCGTTCCCGTCGCAATGCTTTCGCTGCTTATCATTTTGCGTCATAAAGACAACATTACCCGCCTTCTAGCAGGTAATGAAAGTAAAGTATGGGATAAAGGAAAAGTTAAAGAGTAAGTGCTTGTTCTAACACATTCAGCTTACCGTCGATGGGCGTAATCGGCGAGATGCCAAGTATCTTTGCAAGCGCGGGATAAACCTCTAAGTTGCTGAATACCGGTAAGGTGATATTTCTTTTAAACGCAGGCCCCACTGCAACAAACGTCGCTCCCATATCTGGCAACGTATTGATGTAGCCATGCCCACCTTTGCTTACATGCATACTGTTGGCATTTTTAAAGCGGCCCGGCGGCGCTATTTCGATAATAATATCGCCGGTTCTATCATCTACTTCCATGTGGCGCTCAGCACGCTGTTTTTCATTCAATACAACATAGCGGTTTGTAGCAATATTTGTCAGACGCGTTGCCTCGTTGGCAATTGCTTTATCAGTTACGCCTTCTCTGGCGTAAAGATGAACCTGGGCCCCTTCGTTTTCAATAACAAAGCTTTCAGGAATTGATAATGACTCCACGTCAATAAGCTTGTTTTCGTCAATGGGTGTCATGCCGTGATCCGATACAACGACTAGGTTTACCGGTAAATCTAGTGCATTAATGCGCTCATATAATTGACCGATAAGCGCATCCACTTCCTGTACCGCATCATTCGTTCTATCTGCCAAAGGCCCTTCATCATGACCCACAGTATCAGTAAGTGAAAAGTAACCAGCAATAAAGCGAGGGCGCGACACCTCGGGTAATTTCAACCAATTAACAATCTGATCAATACGCATCTGGTAATCAGCATATTTCGAGTAGTGATAAAAGTAACTCGGTGACATACCTGATATACGAGCATCCGATTCAGGCCAAAAGAAAGTGGCAGCCTTCATGCCATGATATTCCACCAAGTTCCAAAGCGGTGTAGCCGTTAACCAGGTACTGTCCATTTTTCCATAACCCAATCGATACTGCGCGTAGCCGTCTTTAGTTGGTCGAGATTTGTCGTAAAAGCGATTGTTTACAATACCGTGATGCTTTGGCAGTAATCCGGTGACCAATGAAATATGGTTAGGAAAGGTATTTGAGGGATAAACGGGTGTCAT
The DNA here is from genome assembly GCF_001885075.1 of Alteromonas sp. V450. NCBI lineage: Bacteria > Pseudomonadati > Pseudomonadota > Gammaproteobacteria > Alteromonadales > Alteromonadaceae > Alteromonas > Alteromonas sp. V450. The sequence goes on along the minus strand of NZ_MODU01000004.1, from coordinate 4,030,589 downwards.
AGACGAGGCCCTTACCCCCTTTTTCGCAATGGCCCCTAAGTGTTGTGCATTGTGTAACTCGATATAGTCGTGACGAAACCCATCAAGTGAGATAAGCACGACATACTGGTCCTGCCCGTCTTGACTCAGTGATTTAGCTGATTCGTTTAACGGAACTTTGCTCGAAGCAAATGCATTGGGCGCGGATAACACTGTAGAAAAAAGGAAAATCAATAGCGACATCACAACATGTAATAATTGTGCCTTTTGTCTTGCTCCGTTGGTTGTTACGCGCATGCCTTCTTATGTCCTTACTGAGTGTTAATTTTATTAAAACAAAAGGCAATGGAAGACGTTCCCATTGCCTTTAACCTTTAAAATCTTGGTTCTATCTGCTTGCTATGCTCAATATCTACCTAATGAACATGCAGTGGCAAAGTACCATTCACCGTATTTTACCGTGTCTTGCCACACTACAAGTAAACACCTAAATCGATGATAGCGTATCAAGAGGCCAGCGCGGTTTGGCCTGCGAAGACAAGGCCAACGTTTCACCTGCTTTCAAACGCTGCATACCCGCATACGCAATCATGGCACCGTTGTCCGTACAATACGCTAAGCTGGGATAAAACACCTCGCCGTTTAGCGTTTGCATCAGGGTTTTCATCTCACTGCGTAGCATTGTATTTGCACTTACGCCTCCGGCAATCACCAAACGCTTCATACCAGTTTGTTTTAACGCTCGCTTACACTTTATGATCAGCGTATCAACCACGGCCTCTTGAAATGCGTAAGCAATGTTCGCTTTTATTTGTTCAGCATCTTCACCTGTGAGATCTGCATCGCGAATGGTGTTAGCCGCAAAGGTTTTAAGACCGCTAAAACTGAAATCAAGCCCGGGCCTGTCGGTCATCGGACGCGGAAATTTATAGTGTCCCGCTTCTCCCTTTTCAGCCAGCTTAGCTAATAGTGGGCCGCCCGGGTAATCAAGACCCAACAATTTCGCCGTTTTATCAAAGGCCTCGCCTGCCGCATCATCAATAGATTCGCCAAGTACTTCGTATTGACCAATGCCTTCAACTTTAACCAGCATTGAGTGACCACCCGATACCAACAAGGCAACAAAAGGAAACTCCGGCGCATCATCTTCAAGCATGGGCGCTAATAAATGCCCTTCCATATGATGAACCCCCACCGCAGGTACGTTCCACGCATAGGCTAATGAGCGCCCGACCGACGATCCAACTAATAATGCCCCTACTAGACCCGGACCTTGGGTAAAAGCAACGCCGTCGATCTGTGATGGCTCGGTGTTAGCGTCTTCCATAGCCTTTTCAATTAAAGGAATGATCTTTCTCACGTGATCACGTGACGCAAGTTCAGGCACAACACCACCGTAGTCAGCGTGCAGCTTTACTTGACTATATAGTTCGTGCGACAACAACCCTTTTTCGTCGTCGTAAACGGCAATGCCAGTTTCGTCACAAGATGTTTCTATTCCTAAAATACGCATGGGGAGTAACCCTTTTACTACTAACTTCAATGCTTAGTTTCTAAAATGACTGTCGTCTTTTTATCACAACAGGTTTTCACACACTTGTTGAGAGCCACAATGACTAAGCGAATTCCAAAAACTGAGAAAATAATTCTGGCGATCTAGTGCGATCATCTTTATGATCCCGCCGCGATCATAACACTACCCTGTTCAGGATCATTGGCTCGTTTCTTTTGGTCACTTTCGTTTTTCGAAAGGGAAATGAGCAAGAAAACATTCTGAAAAGGGCGCTTATATATACCGAGTTAAACAACGCGGTGCTTAACGAGCGCAGAGTTTACCTTTATTCCTGCATTCATGGAATGCCAGTGAACGGGTAAATGAACGGTAAATGCACAATATTGGCTATTTTTTGGCAATTCATCCTTTACTTTCTCTGTAGATATGATTAGAATTTCGCACCATTTTTAACCCGGGTGGCCTTTTTAGCGCACAATTTTACCCGGATTTACACAGTAAAAGTTTTGAGGTGAGTGTTTAATGCCTATCGTTAAAGTTAGAGAAAACGAGCCGTTTGATGTGGCGCTGCGTCGTTTTAAGCGTTCTTGTGAAAAAGCAGGTGTTCTTTCTGAAGTTCGTCGTCGTGAATTCTTCGAAAAGCCAACTTGGGAACGCAAGCGCAAGAAAGCTGCCGCTAAAAAGCGTCATCTTAAGAAGCTAGCTCGTGAAAACGCACGTCGCGTAAAACTCTACTAATATAGGGTTAAGTAACGAGTCTGAAAGGTGTTGCAATTGCAGCACCTTTCGCGTTTCTGGGCCTCTATTTTTGAGAGGCGTGAAAAACAGAGCGGTTTTTTCCTATTCGAATGGTTGCATTTGATTTTCAACCTGGGGCTTCATAATACTATTCCTCATAGATCATTACTTTCTCAGTGGGCAATGATCTATGCGGATTGGTATAACTAATAAAAATCAGGAAACATCATGGCACTAATTGATGATTTAAAAGCAGCGCAAAAAGATGCGATGCGCGCGAAAGAAAAAGTACGTCTTGGTACTATTCGTATGGCAATGGCTGCCATTAAACAAAAAGAAATCGATGAACAAATTACGCTAGACGATAGCGCAATCTTAGCGGTGCTAACCAAAATGGTTAAGCAGCGCCAAGATGCCGCAGCACAATACGACGCAGCAAACCGCGACGACCTTGCCAGCAAAGAGCGTGAAGAAATTACGTACATTGAAGACTTCTTACCTCAGCCTTTGACCGACGATGAACTAAATGCGCTTATCGACGAAACCATGACAGCAACCGGCGCATCGGGTATGCAGGATATGGGTAAAGTAATGGGTGCATTGAAACCTAAGGTTCAAGGTCGCACCGACATGGGCGCATTAAGCGCGAAAATTAAGGCACGTTTGAACGCTTAAGCATGGCACTTGGTTTAGAGTGAAGCGTATAGAAGGTGTGTAATGCCACACCTTCCTTATTCTCATTTTTACACTTCCCTGTTACAGTATTCTACTGTTTACACAGCGTCGTAACTTGTCGTTTTAAGCGTAATTACTTCGCATGCGTTTCTCATTCTTTTTTTAACTAACCCTTGTTGAAAGTACCCTCATGGCTGGAAAGATACCTCGCGATTTTATAGACGACCTGCTGTCACGTACCGATGTGGTAGAAGTGGTAGATAGCCGAGTTAAACTTAAAAAAGCAGGTAAAAACTATCAAGCATGCTGCCCTTTTCACAACGAAAAGTCGCCATCTTTCACGGTTAGTCAAGACAAACAGTTTTATCACTGCTTCGGCTGTGGTGCACATGGCAATGCTATCTCGTTTATTATGGAGTTCGACCGCTTAGAATTTGTCGAAGCGATTGAGGAACTTGCTCGCTATCACGGACTTGAAGTGCCCCGTGAAAAGGGCAGTCGCCCTGCTATGAGCGAAGAGAAAAAGCAGCAACAGCAAGACGATTACGCAGTCATGGAGCAAGTTGCTCGTTTTTTCCAGCATCAGTTACGTCAAAACGGTAATAGTAAGAAAGCTATCGACTATTTAAAGAACCGTGGACTGAGCGGCGATATCGTTAAACAATGGGAAATTGGCTACGCTCCAGATAGTTGGGACGCGCTGCTCAATACCTTTGGCAAAGATCCACAGCGCATCAAGCAACTGGTCGATTTAAAGCTGGTCAATAAAAACGACCAAGGACGTACCTACGACTTCTTTCGCGACCGCATTATGTTTCCTATTAGAGACAAACGGGGTCGTGTAGTAGGTTTCGGCGGCCGGGTATTAGATGACGGCGGACCAAAATATCTAAACTCGCCAGAAACCCGCATCTTCCATAAGGGTAGTGAACTCTTTGGGTTTTACTCAGCACGTCAGAATAATCGAACTTTAGATACCGTCGTTGTTGTAGAGGGCTACATGGACGTGGTGGCGCTCAGTCAGTTCGATATTAATATTGCAACTGCCGCGCTAGGCACGGCTACCACGCCTGAACATATTCAAATGCTGGTTCGCGCCACATCTCATATTGTGTGCTGTTATGACGGTGACCGCGCAGGCCGTGAAGCGGCTTGGCGCGCCTTAGAAAACGCCTTACCCGCACTAAAAGACGGCGTGCGAATTTCGTTTTTATTTCTACCCGATGGCGAAGACCCCGACACTATGGTGCGTCAGGTGGGTAAAGATGCGTTTATGGAATTATTAGATAACGCTATGCCGTTATCCCGCTTCTTTTTTGAAAACTTGTTAAAAACGCATAATGTCGGTACACCAGAAGGTAAAATTGCTCTTAAAAAAGCGGCAATGCCGCTTATTGAAAGCACATTAGGTGATGATCAAAAGCAAATGTTGTTGGAAGAATTAGCCAAGCACACCGGCGAATTCGATCGATTTAAACTTCAGCAAGATATCACCAAAGCCAATCAAGGTTCGAAGCAAGCGTATTCACCGAATCGCAATCAAGTAAACAAGCCTAAACTATCACCCCTTCGCATGCTAATACGCTTGCTACTTGATAAACCTGAATTAGCCACACTATGCGAAGATGTACAAATTGATATTTTCGCGGGCAGCAATGCTGCTGGCATGGATTTATTACGCGACGTGCATCGCTATTGTGTAAGTCACCCACAAGCAAAAACCGCGCAGCTTGTTGAAAATTTCCGCGACCATCCCCATTCTTCTACTATCGCGAAATTATTGTTACAAGAACACTTGGTTAAAGACGAGGACGCTGAACGGGTTTATAACGACAGCTTCGCTCGCTTACTGGACGGGCATTTCGATAGCCGCATTGAAACCTTAATTTCACGCTCGCGGGTTCAGCCGCTGACACAAGCGGAAAAACAGGAATTGAACCTGCTTATGAGGGAAAGGCAGAAAAGTTAACCTGTTGTGATGTAACTTAGTCCCCTAAACCTTCAAAGTTGGGGCTTATGCTTTTGCAAATATTACTGGCTAAAAAATCGGCCATCAATCTGGTAAAACCACTGCATATTCTGCTATACTGACTAATTCGCTGCGGGCACAGATTAAACGTGTCTTATTCGCATTGACGCGAACAAAAATAGAGCAGCACGAATAGCAAAGATATAGCCGAACATAACGGGCAGAACCGAACCCGAGCAGATGTGCATCGCGAAATAATGGTTAAGACCAGCGTGGCATTTAGCATTAACGGCCGTGATACAAAGCAAAACTACAGCAGAACGGGGAACATACATTTACGTATGTTGTCTTTTTCTATTGCAAACTTATTGAATGTGAGAAGTGTAGGTTATATGGCGCAAAGCAAGCAGTCTCAGATTAAACTCCTGATTGCAAAAGGTAAAGAGCAAGGTTACTTAACCTTTGCAGAAGTTAACGACCACCTGCCGCAAGATATTGTCGATTCTGATCAAATCGAAGACATAATCCGCATGATTAACGACATGGGAATTCAAGTCTCTGAATCAGCTCCTGATGCAGATGAACTTCTCATGCAAGAAGCGAATGCTGATGAAGATGCTGCCGAAGCAGCAGCACAAGCACTCGCGACTGTAGAAAGTGAAATTGGCCGTACGACTGACCCGGTTCGCATGTACATGCGTGAAATGGGTACGGTTGAACTTCTTACTCGTGAAGGCGAAATTGAAATCGCTAAGCGAATTGAAGATGGGATCAATCAAGTACAGTGTTCAGTTGCAGAATACCCAGAAGCCATCACGTATCTATTAGATCAGTGGGATCTTTACGAAGCTGAAGAGATTCGCTTGAGCGACATCATCTCTGGCTTTGTCGATCCTAATGATGAGCAAGACCTTGCCCCAACGGCAACTCACGTTGGTTCTGAATTATCTGAAGAAGAGTTAGATGATGAAGACGACGATGAAGATGACGAAGATAGCGATGAAGATGACAGCGGTGTAGACCCTGAATTGGCACGCGAACGTTTCGCAGAGCTTCGTGAACAATACCTGAAAACTCGTGAAGTTATCGAGAAGAAAGGCCGTGCTCACGCCGACTCGCGCGCGCAAATTAATGCATTAAGCGATGTATTTAAAGAATTCCGCTTAGTTCCAAAACAGTTCGATCGCATGGTTAGAAACATGCGTGAAATGATGGACAAGGTGCGTATTCAAGAGCGTCTAGTGATGAAGTTCTGCGTTGTTAACGCAAAAATGCCGAAGAAAGACTTCATCAAGGCCTTCGCTGGTAACGAAACCTCTAGTGCTTGGCTTCATGAGGCGGTTAAATCAAGTGCACCTTACGCTGCAGACCTTGCTGTAAACCAGGAAGAAATTGAGCGTTGCATTAGCAAGATGAACCAGGTTGAACAAGAAACTGGTTTAGTAATTGCAGACATTAAAGACATCAACCGTCGCATGTCAATCGGTGAAGCAAAAGCACGCCGAGCGAAGAAAGAAATGGTTGAAGCTAACTTACGTCTTGTTATCTCAATTGCTAAAAAGTACACCAACCGTGGTCTTCAATTCCTCGACCTTATTCAAGAAGGTAACATTGGTCTAATGAAGGCGGTTGATAAGTTCGAATACCGTCGCGGCTATAAGTTCTCAACTTATGCAACGTGGTGGATCCGTCAGGCAATCACTCGTTCAATTGCTGACCAGGCGCGTACTATCCGTATCCCTGTTCACATGATTGAGACAATCAACAAGCTTAACCGTATCTCTCGCCAAATGCTTCAGGAAATGGGCCGTGAGCCTACACCTGAAGAATTGTCAGAGCGCATGCTAATGCCTGAAGACAAAATTCGTAAGGTACTTAAAATTGCTAAAGAGCCAATCTCGATGGAAACGCCTATCGGTGATGATGAAGATTCACATCTTGGCGACTTTATCGAGGACAGCACGATTATTCAGCCCCTCGATTCAGCAACAGGCGGTAGCTTGAAGGATGCAACGCAGGAAGTATTAGCAGGCTTGACCGCCCGTGAAGCTAAAGTACTTCGCATGCGTTTTGGTATCGATATGAACACCGACCACACGCTAGAAGAAGTAGGCAAGCAGTTTGACGTAACGCGTGAGCGTATTCGTCAGATTGAAGCGAAGGCCCTTCGTAAACTTCGCCACCCTAGCCGCTCTGAGCAGCTACGTAGCTTCTTAGACGAATAATTGAAGTATTGCTTCGAATTAAAAATCCCCAGCACTTGCTGGGGATTTTTTTATGTCTACCGTTTATTAATAATACCAATCCGCATTGATCATTACCCCTTCAGCGAGAGTTAGCATGTTCGTGATCGCGGCGTGGTAGTGCAGGTGTAGTGGTTCTACATCAAGGTGACACAAAAAAGCCTCCAGTAGGAGGCTTTTAACATTTTTTGAAGAAGAGCTAGCGCTTATACTCTGAATTGCTTGGCTATGGATTCTAAGTGCTGCGCCAGATCAGCCAGCTCGTTACACATTGTACCCAGTTCGCCCGAACGGTTTGCGGTTTGCTCGGTACGCTCGTGGATCTCATCAACGTGACGTACAATATCAACTGCTACCGTGCGCTGATCTTCAGTGTTGTGAGCAATTTGTTCGTTCATTTGGTTTATGCGTCCGATAGTACTAGTAATCGTTTCTAGGCTACTTCCCGCCTTGTTTGCAGTTTCTACACTGTTTGACGCTTGCTCTGTACCACGAGCCATAACCTCAACCGCAGAGTGTGCTGCGTTTTGAAGTTGCTCAATGGTGCTTTGAATTTCTTCCGTTGACTGTTGTGTTCGAGACGCTAGCGTTCTCACCTCATCGGCAACAACCGCAAATCCCCTGCCCTGTTCGCCAGCCCGCGCTGCCTCAATGGCCGCGTTAAGCGCTAACAAGTTAGTCTGTTCAGCGATACCCTTAATTACATCAAGCACGGAACCCACTTTATTTGAATCCGCTTCAAGTCTTGCGATTACGTCAGCGGTTTCACGCACATTGTCCGCAAGCTGTTGGATGCTAGTAACCGTCTGCTGAACAATTTGGCGACCTTCGCTGGCAGCAGACGTAGCTTCGTTAGCGTCACTCGCCGCTTGTGCAGCGCTATGTGCCACGCCATCTACAGAGCCACTCATAGTGTCTACCGCGCGCTTCGCGTTAGTTGCAGAAGTTTGCTGTACATCAATAGTACGCTGTGTCTCTTCAGTCACACCACGCAAGTTTTGCGCAAGATTAGACAGTGGCAAACTTGCTTCTACGACATCGCGAACAACGCCTTGTAGCTTGTCCATAAACTGGTTAAACCAATACACCAACTCACCAATTTCATCTTCGCTTTTTGTCTCTATCCTTACCGTGAGGTCGCCATTTTCCTGTGCAATATCTTTAAGCGAACGAACAACATCGTCAATGCTTTGCTTGATACCGCGAACTATGGGCACTGCGGTGGCAAACAACAGCACGGTAACAACAATGGCTAAGATGACACCTGTACTAATTAACGAGGTGTTAGCACTGTCGGTATTCTCGAATGCTTCTTCGAATGCTGCTTGTTGAGCGTCTCTAAAGCGTGACATCGATGCAATAACGCCATCGTAAGAGCTATTCATTTGTGCAGATAATTCACCTAGTCTGCTGAAATCAGCGGTGCCATCTACCATGGACTGCGACACGTCGAATGCCACCTTAAAATAATCATCAAAACCCGATGAAATGCTCGAAATTTCCGCTCTGAACTCCGGGCTTATTGATGATATTTTCGACAGCCCATTTTTGGCTTCTTCTGCAAGTTCTTTAGCTACCGTCAGCGTATCTTGGTCACCGGTTGTAACGGCGCTTGAAAGCGTGTCTCTTACTTTTTGCATGTCCACGAGCGTAGATGCAGATAGCTGAAGCGCTGGAAACTGAACTTCTTGTACCCTCTCGAGCGTTGCGCCGTTATTCAGGGCAGTGTAAACAGTGATGAGTAGATAGATAACAAAACTAAGCGCTGCGATCCCTGGGATTAAAAATATCTTTGTCGCAATGGGCATTTTTTTTAAGAAATTCATCGGCTATCTCACTGTTTTTTGTTCGCGTAACTGCATTCAGAATGCTCTGAAATACCGTCTTATTGTAATGTATCTACCAAATAACGAAAATCTTTAATAAAAATAAAGGCCTCGGCAGTTAAACCGAAGCCTTATTTGGTTGTATTAGAACGTGTAGTTAACACCAACTTTCAACAACGTAGCATCGTTAGCGCCGTTCAAGTCATCGGAATACCATGTTACGTCAGTTTTAACGGCAAACCCTGGCTCAACATCATAACGCAATCCAACAGTTACAGCTGACACTTCAAGTTTTTGTTGCGCAGCAATGCCTGCAGCGCCTTGGTAAATAGCTGCCCAAGTTGCGTCGGTTGCTGCATCACCTGTTGTGATTGTTGATGGCAATGCACTTACAAGACCTAGTTGGTTTGCGTTGTCGGCTTCCTCAACTTCGTAGGTAATATGCGGAGTAAACTTACCGAAGCGCATACCAGCAGTAACATACCAAGCATCATTGTCTGCTATTACGGCATTATCAACTTGGGTATGCGTATATTCAGCGCCCACAAACCAATCGTACTTGTCGATGTCCATGGCAATTTCAAAGAACGTTCCGGTATCACCATCAACGCTAAAACCAGATGCAGACGTTACTGCAGCAGGGATGACTGCACCAAATTGTGCCATACCGCCGATAAACGTATCGAACTCTTCATTAGTTGCAGTGGTTTTGCCGCGTGCAAACAAGGTTCTTGCACTGAACCAATCACGAGTTGCTTCAAACGATAAGGCTACAACGTTTTCAAGCTCAAGCAATGCAGGTGTTCCAGAGATTGTGGTGTCTGCTTTTACTTTACCCATTGTTAACTGGCTGCCGTATTCCCAGTCTCCAGAATAATTTGTATAGTCGACACGAACACCGTCAATGTTATTGAAATCTATGCCGTATACTGAGTCAGGTGGCGTTAACCAATGATAAGAGTAACCAATATCAAGTGATGCAGAATATTTAAATAACGGCATACGAAGGCGGCCAGCGCTGATGTTAACGTTATTGTTGAGCGCGTATGTCATGTACGCCCATTCGAAATCTACTTCGTAGTCTTCGCTACCACGACCTACAAGCTGCGCCGTTGCTGAAAGCTTGTCGCTAACTTCACCACGGACCTGCAGACCAAATACACTGGCCGGCTCAAAATCAAAATCACTGTCATAACCGTATACAGATTCATCGTCGTCTAACGTCATGCCACCAATTAAGTTTGCAAAACCGTTTACTTGGATATCTGCGAAAGCAGGTAGTGCCAACGCGCTCGCCAAAGATAAGAGTGCTATTTTGGTTTTCATACGTGTTCCTTAAAATCTTTGAATAATGGGAGTTTAGAAAGTCGCAACCACGCGCACACTGTCATTCACAGCGCTTGCATCGATAAAACCAATTGCATTGGGATTGCTTGCAACGGCAGCAACGACATCCGCGTCGCTTCCCATTGACTCAGGTGGCTGACCTTTTCCGGTAAACACGAGTTTTGACCAAAATGCTGTTAACTGAGACGCAGTTTTATTCAACACCTTTCCGTTGAATTCTTCTGTTGCCGCCTCACCTTCAGATAATGCGAGAGGTTTGGCTTGGGTTCCACTAGGAAATGCTTTAGCTTTGTTTAAAAACAACCGGCTAATACTGTCTTTATCCAGATTATCTGTGTTGCTAGGGTGAACGATGACTGCTACCTCAGCAAAAGCTACGTTGCAACACAATGCTGCTGCAAGTATCCATTTCTTCATGAGTGTTTCCTCTAAATTCTATTGTGATTAATAATCACCGTCGCTCAACGACACGTTATATAAAAAACGAACTCCAAGGCTTTCTTACGACTTTAGTGCCGTGTAGCCCATCGTTTTACGACGCTGTAAGTATTAGTCACAAATGCCATTATCGCCAATTTGCCATCAATTTTTTTAACATTAGAAATTAATGACTTATGCCGCATACCAAATTCGGCGCGAAGTGTAGAGGAAGCAGTAAGCGTGACAACTATACCATTGTCTAATGCATACTAATTTTCTTGAAATGAAAAAATCATGATAATTGGGAGATGGCAGAAAAGTGAAAAATTACTATTTATTTCAATATACTAGGTTTGCAACAGCTTTTTATCAAAGGAATGATTAGCAATATACAGGTATCGCTAATCATACCTTTTCAAAACACCCAGCAGGGCCATTCAACGGGAATTCAGCTCAACAAATAAGCAAAATTTCACTTATGGCTCACCTTTTTTATAAGGAATTTCGCGTTCAAGGTTTGCAATTTGTTGCGTTCTTCGAAGCGGCGACCCCGTGTTTCTTGCTAACCAGCTATACGCCGCCGGCACAACGTACAATGTCATGAACGCAGACACAAGCACGCCAGAAAAAATTACCATACCAATCACCATGCGGCTCTCAGCGCCTGGGCCTGACGCCAAGACCAGTGGAAGTGCACTGAACACAGTGGTGAAGCCAGTCATCACTATGGGTCTTAAACGCTGCGATGCGGCACGCTTTAAAGCCTCTTCGAACGCAAGCCCTGTGTCACGAAGTTGATTGGCAAACTCGACAATCAAAATGCCATTTTTAGCCGCCAGTCCAATTAGCATAACTAACCCTATCTGGCTGTAGATGTTTATTGTCATGTTAGAAAAATACAGTCCAATGTAAGCGCCAACCAACGCTAAAGGGACAGTAAGCATTATAACTAAGGGGTGGATCCAACTTTCAAATTGTGCTGCCAAAATGAGATATGTCACCGCTAACGCAAGTAGAAAAACATACACAAATGAATTACCCGCTTCTTGATAAAGCTGAGATTCTCCCTTGTAATCTATCGACACGTTGTCAGGTAAATCTGTCTTGACGATCTGCTCCAAATACGCCAATGCCTGTCCTAGCGTGTAGCCCTCTGCCAAATTCGCCGATATCGTGATCGAGCGCATTCTGTTGTAGCGATTTAACTGAGCGGACGTGGCCTGTTCTTCAAAAGTAAGGAGATTATCCATAGGAATTAGCTGGCCAGTGCGCGCAGAGCGTACATACAGGTTTTCTATGCTATTGGGGCTTCTAAAATCGTTCTCTATTCCTTCTAAGATAACGTCGTACTCTTCTCCTCTATCGAGGAAAGTCGACACGCGGCGTTGCCCAAGCATAACTTCTAGTGTTCCTCCAATGTCGCTAATTGAGACGCCGAGGTCTGCCGCACGGTCGCGATTTATATTAACCAGCAGTTGCGGAGACGTTTCTTTATAGTCTGAATCTATGCGTAGCAGCCCCGGATTACCTGATGCTTTTTCAATGACAATGTCGCGCCACTTAACAAGGTTCTCATAAGTATCGCCTTGCAGAACAAATTGAACTGGTCTGCCAAAGCCTCCCCCGGATATACCGCTTCGCATTATCGCAAACGCGCGGACATCAGGTACGTTGCTGAGCTTTGCACTTATTTCGTCCATCAAAGCAAAAGTGCTAAAGTCTCGTTCATCCCAATCTGCAGCCCCGACAATGGCAATACCAGCGTTCCCTCCAAAGCCAGGGGTTCTAACTAAAAGCCTGTTTATTTTACCGCTTTGACGATAGGGCATCAGTATATCTTCAAGTTGTTTCAAATTTTTAGCATTGCTTTCGAAACTTGCCCCCTCTTGTGCATTCATAAGAATGAAAAAGTTGCCCCTATCTTCTTTTGGTACAAACTCACTGGGTACACGGTCGGATAGTTGAACTACCGCAATAATTGCCATGGTCAACATAACGACCATTAAAAGAGGCTGATGGAGCGCTTTGCCCAAACTATTGAAGTAACGCACCTCAAGCGCAGAGAAGCGTTTGTCTACCCAATTGCCAAATCCGGATGACCGGTTGCGCTTTTTAAGAATTTTAGACGCCATCATTGGCGATAAAGTCAACGCCGTGAAACTCGAAAATGCAACGGCTGCCGCAATTGCTAGCGCGAATTCGGTGAACAAGCGCCCAATATTGCCTTCAAGGAAAACAAGAGGCACAAAAACAGAAATCAGCACGAGTGTCGTCGCAATAACGGCAAAGCCAACTTCTCTTGCCCCCCGATATGCCGCCAGCATGGGAGGCTCTCCCATTTCAATGCGACGATAAATATTCTCTAGTACCACGATTGCATCGTCCACTACCAACCCGATAGCGAGTACCATTGCGAGCAACGTAAGAAGGTTGATAGAAAAGCCAAGGGCGTACATAACGATAAAAGCAGCGACAATTGATACCGGTACAGTCACTGCCGGAATAAGGGTTGCACGAACATTACCTAAAAATACATAGATAACAATCACTACCATCATCATCGCGATAGCTAACGTTTCGTATACTTCGTCAATAGATGCTTCTATAAACACTGATGAGTCGTAGCTTGGTACGATAAATATATTGTCTGGTAATGACGCTTCTATTTTTTCAATTTGCGCTTTGGCGGCTCTGGCCACATCTAATGTATTAGCTTTAGACTGTTTAATGATCCCCAGCCCTATCATATTAACGCCGTCACCCCGAAATTCAGTCTCGTCATCTTCCGCGGTTAACTCGACATTCGCTATTTCACCAAGGCGAACTAGATAGCCATTGTCACCAACGGCAACGGTTAGCGCAGCAAAATCTGTGGGCGTTAAAAACGTACGTGCAACCCGTACCTCAAAATTTCGGTCTAAGGATTCAACTTCGCCCGCAGGTAGTTCAACGTTTTCAGCGCGTATAACTCGCTCAACATCGCTAACCGTTATTCCCCGCGCTGCCATCGCATTCCTGTCTAAAAATACCTTCATGGCATAGCGCCGGCCACCGCCAATTTGAACTCTGGCAACACCATCAACAATAGAAAGACGGTCAATCAAAAACCGTTCAGCATAATCTGTTAACTCCATCGTATTGAGATTGGTACTTCTCAAGTTGTACCAAACAACGGCACTTTCATCAGAATTCGCTTTTGAAACTTCAGGGGGGTCTGCTTGATCGGGTAAATTATTTAGCGCCCGACTAACTCTTTCTCGAACATCGTTGGCAGCAGCATCAATATTGCGCGATAATTTAAATTCAATGGTAATGTCAGAACGTCCATTACGAGAGGTTGAAGTGACATTTTTTATTCCTTCAATCCCTGAAATCCTGTCTTCGAGTAGCTGCGTTATTCGTGTCTCCACGATATTTGCTGAAGCACCGGTATAGGTTGTAGACACCGATACGATGGGCGGATCGATATCAGGATATTCTCGCAGGGAAAGCATCGATACCGCGACAACACCAAAAATGACTAACAGTAAGTTCATTACTGTAGCAAATACCGGCCTTTTTACTGATACGTCTGAAAGCAACATAGAAGCGGTTCCCTATCGATTTAACACATTGACGGGAGACTGGTCACGCACTCTAAGCGTGCCCTCTGTGATCACCTCGTCACCGCTTTCTAGCCCCTCAATAATTTGCACTAAGCCAGGACGACGCTCACCTGTAATTACCTCTACCTGATGCGCTATGTCATTTTTTACAACGTAAACAAATTGCTTGTCTTGTACCGGCACCAGCGACTTTTCAGGCAACACTAGCGCATTTAAAACACGCTTCTCCACCACAACAGTTAACAGCATACCGGGACGCAATTTACCGTCAGGGTTTGCAATAGTAGCTCGCGCGCTTATTGAACGACTAACAGGATCAAGTCTCGTGTCAATATTGCTTATTTGACCTTCAAAGTTTGTACCCGGGTAGGCAACAGAGGTGGCAGAAACCTTTTGACCTTTTGCGACACTGCCGAGGTGATTTTCGGCAATATTAAAATCGACCTTAATAACGCTTATGTCGTCAAGCGTCGTAATTGTACTTCCGGGTTGGACAAGTGAACCCACACTAATTTCTCTGTTGCCCAACAGGCCACTAAATGGCGCCTTTATCTGCAAATCGTCTAACTGAGCTTGCGCCACATCCAATTGCGCTTCGAGTGCTTTTACGCGTGCTTTCTGTTCGTCAAGCAATTGCTCAGACGTTGCATTGCTCTGCCTTAAGTTCGCAATTCGCGAAAACTGACGCTTCGCTTCTTGAATATTGGCTTTCAACTCTTCTATTCTTGCCATTTCTTCAAAATTGTTGAGCTGCACTAGAATGGCGCCCTTTTCAACCGCGTCGCCGTCATTAAAATTGACCGAAATAACTTTGTCGGTAACCTGAGATGTAAGATTGACCGACTCATTGGCTATTGCCGTACCGAGTGACTCAATAGTAATGGGGAATGCTTGGGGTTCCGCTTTGGATGTTTTTACTGGTGTGGCACGGGCCTCATTCTTTCCATCAGCCTGTGTATGTGGAATATTAATGTAAACCAATACTCCTAAAAGCATTACTACGCCTAAAAATAAAGGTGGTAATGAAAACTTGGATAACATACAACTTTTCCTTAAGGTAGAAGTAACCGTGCCCACCGCATGCTATAGTTTGGGCGGTGATAAAAATGCGTAAAATCATCATTTTCTTTAGTGAAAGAGAGATTAATTATTTGCGTTGACTTGCGACTTTTTCGTCAGCGACAGTCAACGTCAAATTCACGCTAAGACCGACTTGACCAAGGCAACGTAACTTGGTCTTTATTTTTATTTGCTAAGAGTATTTTACCTAAATTGACTTCATTCTTATTTCGCTTGTCACCTATTTTCGCGCTTTTAACGCTTTTAGGGTGCACGCCGCTGGCACCAAACGAGCCTGCTTGTCGAATGTCACCAACGCTAGAAACGGAAATCGACGCTCACCATGCACAAGAAATAGCGACTGCAAAAGGCGCAGCCTGCATCATTAAATCGCAAGAAAAGGTTGTTTTGATTCGCCATCGCCTAACTGGAAAATTGGATTTTCCGGGTGGCGGTTTCTCCGATGATAATTCCACCGCCTGTACCGCACACCGAGAAACATGGGAAGAAACCGGTTTTAACGTTTCTGTCGAAACCTACTTAGCTAAAACGAACAATGGCCTACTATTATTTGGGTGTGACCTCGATGCAGGCATTGACACGCTTCCCGATGTATTCGAACCACCTCCGTGGGCAACGATTGAAGTGAGCGCGATAGAAAAAGTCGATCCGTTTTTAATTGACCATCAGGATTTGCGTTTTAAAGATGATCTCATTTTACTTCGCGACAGTTTTATTTCCTTTGACGCTAAGAAATAACAATCTGGTTGCAGCTAAGTACTATTGAAGCGTTGTTCAACGCCGTTGGTGTTGGTACATTCATGAGATACACAGTAAAGGAGAAGCGACTTGTTCTCACTGCCCAAAAAAAGCCTCAAAGACCAGGTCTCTGAGAGCGAATGGCAAACCCGCGTAGACCTAGCAGCCTGCTACCGCTTGGTGTCAGATATGCGTTGGGGCGACCTAATTTATACCCACATTTCAGCTAAAGTACCAGGAACTGAGCACTATCTGGTTAACGCTTTCGGCCTGGCTTTCGACGAGGTAACGGCATCAAACCTTGTAAAGGTCGATCTCAAGGGCAAGATCCTTGACGATACCCCTTTCGATATAAATCCAGCAGGATTTACAATCCACAGTGCCATACACGAAGTTAGAGACGACGCTCAGTGCGTTATTCATCTACATACATTGGCAACCATCGCAGTAGCTTCGGTAAAGGGGGGGCTTAGACCGTGGAGCCAATATTCGTTATTTTCCTTGCCCTCATTGTCGTACCACAATTATGAGGGGCTGGCTGTTGACGACAGTGAGAAAAAAAGGCTTCAAGAGGATTTAGGCGACACTAACCACATGCTATTGCCTAATCATGGCGGGCTGACAATTGGGCCTACCGTTGGCGATGCTTTTATGCGTTTTTACGATTTACAGCGCGCGTGTGAAATTCAGCTTGCGCTTATGCAGTCAAATGAAGATGTCATTGAGATCCCACAATCTATCATTGATAACATTTATCAGCAGGCAAAAGTTGTTCATAGTGGCGAAACGGGTGGTCAAAAAGCATGGCCGGCTATGCTGCGAAAAGCGTATAAACTTGACCCTACTTTTTGCGAATAAATAAAGGTTCGTCAAAAGCATATAGACATCAATAGGCCTCGATAGTGCGGTAGGCCCACACCAAAAGAAAGAATAACGTATATGAAAGTTACTAAAGTAGAAATATTTGATATTGAATGTCCCAAAAGACCTCAATGGAACCCTGTTTTTGTGCGCGTGTATACTGACGAGGGGATCACCGGTGTAGGTGAAGCCGGCTTGGCTTATGATTGGGGCCACAGCGCCGCTGCCCATATGATAAAAGAAATTGCAGAGGCCATGCTCATTGGCTTTAACCCCTTCCATACTGAACTACTGTGGTCGCGCATGCTGCGCGAGGGTTTTTGGGGCTTAGGTGGAGGTCCTGTTATCTATGCAGCAATGAGTGCAATTGACACAGCGCTTTGGGATATTAAAGGTAAAGCACTTGGCCTTCCCGTTTATGAACTGTTGGGCGGTAAGACAAATGGTAAACTACGCAGTTATGCTAGTCAGCTACAGTTTGATTGGGATAAAGAAGTCACTAAGCTTAACGATCCTGCCGACTATGCGAGGGCCACAGAAAAAGCGCTCAAAGAGGGTTATGACGCAGTAAAGGTTGACCCCATCGTGTATGACAAAGACGGTAATACGCACTTTGATCGTACAAAGCTATTTACCAAGCCCGAACTCAAACTGTTCAAAGCACGCTTACAAGCAATTCGCGACACGATGGGTGATGATGGCGACATTATCTTTGAATGTCATAGTTTACTTGGTGCATCTACCGCTATTCAGTTAGGCAGCATCGTAGAAGAAATTGGCTGTTTGTATTATGAAGAGCCGGTGAACTACTTAAATTCAAAACTGCATGACAAAGTGGCCAAAAACGTGAATGTTCCTATTGCTGGTGGAGAACGTTTATATCATCGCTGGGACGTGCGCCCATATCTTGAAGATCAATCGATAGACGTACTACAACCTGACGTTGGACTTTGCGGAGGCTTCACTGAAGCGAAAAAAGTGTGTGATTATGCAGATATTTACGACGTTCGTATTCAGGCACACGTGTGTGGCGGCCCAGTGGCGACTGCTGCTAGTCTACACTTAGAAACGGCAATCCCGAATTTCCTCATTCATGAGCACCACACCTATGCGATTAAAGACTGGAATAGAGAACTGTGTATTCAAGATCCACAGCCTGTAAATGGCTTTATTGAAGCGCCAGACACACCAGGGCTGGGCATAGAACTCAATGATGAAGTGGTTTATCGGTCACCTAACATGACGGTAACGGCATTAAAATAACTGACGTCTCGTCGCCTGACTTTTGCCTATCAGTTAAGTCAGGCGATACCAATTTTTCGCGGTATTCTCAAACAACCACATTTTTTCGTGTTCACTCAGTGGACACGTTAATTCGTGATACACTTTCCAGAGGCATTGATACGGCATTCGCCATGTACATAGGGGATAGTTGCTGGCCAACATAACTTTATCACGAGAAGCGTTTGCTAATAATGCGCTTAAAACTTGCTGAGCTCTGCGCTTACACCACTGCCTGTCCTGCATTTCTAACCCTGAGAACTTAAATGCGACTTGCTCTGTCTCTGTTAAACTTGCAATATTTTTTGTCCAGCGTTTAAACGCTAAACTTTCAATGGTTAACGGTGCAACCGCGCTGTGATCAACGATTACCCTCAATGATGGATAGCGTTCTAATACTTTCAGAAGAGCGTTTACTACAGCAGTGTCAGCAAGATCAAACTGCGCATCAAAGCTCAGACCTTTTTTTGCCATAAACCCAAGCAACCACTGCACCTTTGGGTTGTTGAGCATCGTGGTTGCGTTATCATCCAAAATATCACGTAGGCCAACCACGGACGAGTAACCAGCAAGTTTGTTAATGTGGCTCTCAGCATATTTTGACGATAAATCTATACAAGCTACGCTGCGAAAAGGCAGGCGACAATGACCTTCTAAAAATTCAATTTCGCGCCATGGCTTTGTGTTGTCAAAGCCCGCTTCAACATGCACAAACCCGCTTAAGTTAGGGCCCGCGGCACGCGTGAGATCCACTTCATAATGATTTCGTGCAATATCCGTTTTATCAGCCCAAAAGGGGGGGTTATTAGGCTTAAGCCAAGCGTAAGCGCCTTTATCTAAGGCAAAAAAATGGACATGAGGGTCTACCCACGTACGCTGTTTATTCACATTATTCAGATCAAAACCCATTGATGAGAATTTCCCTTATTGTGCAGTGTAGCCACCATCAACTGCGTGCAAACTACCCGTTATAAAAGACGCACTATCGCTGCACAAGAAATACGTAAGTTCAGCAACGTCCTTTGGCTGCCCTAACCTTCCTAAGGGTTGCGCGGCCGCTTCTTCTGCAACCACCACCGCTTTATCTACTTTAGAGCGCGAAACATAACTATCGATTGCCTTGTGAAACAGCGGTGTCTCGATTGTACCTGGGCACACTGCATTTACTCGAATGTTGTATGAAGCGTAGTCAAGTGCGGTGGTTTTGGCGATGGACGCAAGTGCCGATTTCGTCAAACCATAAGCAAAAGAATTTCGCTTGCCAACAAAAGACTGATCAGAGCCCATTACCACTATGGCGCCGCCACGCTGGCGCTTCATTACCGGTAAACACGCTTTTATTGAGGCGTAAGCGCCTTTCACGTTGAGACTTAACACGCGGTCTAATAATGCTTCGTCGGTGTCTTCAATAGTGGCAGACACATGCATTCCCGCGTTACATACCAGCGCATCAACCCGCTCATAGGTTTTTATGATTTCGTCTATTGTCGCACTGACCGTTGGCACGTCGCTGACATCGCATGGCTTCCAAATTGCACATTTAGGCTTGCGTTCAAAATCTCGAATGTCCAAATTTATGACGGTATAGCCATGTGCTGCGAATAATTCACAAACAGCAAGTCCTATCCCCATACTCCCTCCCGTTACAATACAAACAGGTGGAGTGATTTCAGGTGCTGAATGGCTAACTTCATTTTCTATAGCGTGATCTTCTGACATTACCGTTTCTGCTTATTGAAAGTATTTTTGTTTGTGACGATAGCATGCCAGTGGAAACTAGAATTGCAAGTTGGCTTTTTGCATACATATAAGCGAGATTTATTATTAACTTTCCTTTAACGCACTACTCTCACTATGCTTTTTGTGGCTATAATAAGCACAATTAAAACACTTGTTTGAAAAAGGAGTCATCCATGCCTCTATACCATGCACCCACTGCTGATTTTCAGTTTCTTTTAAAAGATTGGCTTGGACTTGATGCCCACTACGAAAAACTTGGAATTAGTGATTTCGATAGTGAATTAGCGAATGAAATTATTTCTCAAGGTGCAAAGTTTGCGCTGGACGTTGTTGCCCCCCTAAATCGTGAAGGCGATGAAGAGGGCTGTACCCTTAAAGATGGAAAGATTACAACGCCGAAAGGGTTTGCTGAAGCTTACCAAGAATATGTCGCTAACGGCTGGAATGCGATGCTAGGCACCGCTGAGTATGAAGGACAAGATTTGCCCTACACGATGGCGGTTCCTGTTCACGAAATGCTAAACGCGGCGAACTTAAGCTGGCGTTTAACCACCATGCTTACAGAAAGCGCGACATTGGCGGTAACTAAGCATGCCAGCAAAGCATTGAAAGATATCTACCTTGCCAAACTAATAAGCGGCGAGTGGACAGGCACGATGAACCTGACCGAACCTCATGCCGGAACAGATTTAAGTTTACTTAGCACTAAAGCTGAACCTCAAGGTGACGGTAGCTACAAAATAACCGGCAACAAGATTTTTATTACTGCGGGTGATCACGATTGGAGCTCGAACGTTATTCACCTAGTACTAGCTCGCCTTCCAGACGCACCAAAAGGCGTTAAAGGCATTAGCCTGTTCCTTGTGCCTAAGTTTCTGCCAGACGCAAGCAACGAACCTGGTGAGGCAAATAGCCTTTCTGTGGGCAGCATTGAACATAAAATGGGGATTAAGGCTAGTCCAACTTGCGTAATGAACTTTGACGGTGCCACTGGCTGGTTAGTTGGCGAGGAGAACCAAGGGCTGGCGTGTATGTTTACAATGATGAACGATGCGCGTTTCCAAGTAGGCATGCAGGGCCTTGGGGCGGCTGAAGCGTCATACCAAGGCGCATTAACCTATGCGCGAGAGCGTTTGCAATCTCGCGCCCCTCAAGGCATTCAAAATCCTGAAGGCAAAGCTGATCCCATCGTTTTTCAGCCAGACGTTGCACGCATGTTGCTCACGCAAAAATCATTAATTGAAGGGTGTCGTGCGCTTTCACTTCTTTACGCTAAATTTATGGATGTAGAAAAGCTTAGCGAAGGGGAAGACAAGGAAAATGCAGAGAAAATATTGCAGTTTCTAACGCCTATTTGTAAAGCCTTCATGACTGATATGGGCCTTGAAACCACCAGTATTGGTGTGCAAGTCTTCGGCGGCCACGGCTTCATACGTGAGTGGGGCATGGAGCAGCTTATGCGTGATGTTCGTATTGCGATGCTTTATGAAGGCACCAACGGCATTCAGGCACTTGATTTGATTGGCCGAAAGCTAACCCGAGATGGCGGCCAGATGATGGAAGCAACCTATAATGCTTTCAATGAACTGGTTCATAAAATTCAAGATAATGAAGCACAAGGTCTAGCGCAGGGTCTTCTTGACGACTGGCGAGCATCATCAGCAGATTGTCTGGGGATGGACCCTACAACAGCGGCATCGGCAGCGTGTGATTACCTCGCATACAGTGCCTACTCGTTGCTAGGCGTGTTGTGGTATAGCATGGCAGACGCGGCGCAAAATAGTGACAACGCTGTATTAGCCGCATCAAAAGTTAAAACACGCGATTTTTACATTGAGCGTATTTTGCCGCGACGCGATGCGCACAAAGTCGCTTATATGGCCGGCCCTGAAAGCACGCTAGCTATTAGCGGCAGTGAGTTCGACTATTTGTAAGCGGCGCTAACGTAACCATTAAAAAAGGGGCGTTTACTAGAAATAAACGCCCCTTTTTCTTATATTTAAAACTAACCGCTTGCCGCAACGTTTGTGGAGAAAGTATCGGCAAACCACTCATCAAGCATTGCTTTCTCATAGGAAAGCGAGTCTCTCCCTGTGCGTCTCATATTTGAGTCTAGAAAATCCATATCTTTTATTTTTACGTCATGCGCTTCTTGTAAAATATTGCCGCTTTCATCAGTCAACTTATAGTTAAGCGACATGCGCGGAATATCGATGCGTTGAATTAAGCGCACATCCCCCCCGCCGGTGCCGAAACCAACAAACTGGCTGGGCCAAACCTGACCTGCAAGGTCTAAATTTGTTACCGTGATAGACAGGGTTTGCTCGCTTGGCATCGTCTCAGCCAAGGTTTCAATGTGTGACGCTAACTGAGTCATTACCCGTTCACGAAATCGCTTTCTCGATTCATTTGCAGGCCTCAGATCCGCATAAGACTCTGGCTTTTCCCACACAACCTCGACTTCAGCAGCACTAACAGGTGTCGCAATTAATAAACCTGAAAGACTTGCGGCAATGCCAAAGCATGAAAAAGTATTTATCAAACGCATAGAAGACTCCTACTTGTTTATTACCGTATTTTCGCTGTTCGCGAGCAACGCTCAATCTCGACAAACTTACCTAGCCCGCCTCTGAAGCAAACCTTTACTTTCGACAACATTTAATTCATAAACGGCGACTGTTCTATTATTTGGCAAATTTGCAGTCGTTTAGTTCCCGAAAAATTAGGATTGATTTCCTCAGTCTTACAGTAATCGACGTAAAACTGATTCAACCCAGCCTTGCTTTGGGTAATCTGCTCAACATAGCTTTGTTGGTAAGGTTTTAATGGACTAAGCTGGATATTTATTTTGTCTCGCAGGCTTTTTAATTCTCTTCGTTCAGGGATAGTGGTTACGTGAATAAGCCAATTAGAGATAGACGCCTGCACATCGGCAAATAAATATTGAACGAAAGGGGAGCGCAAAATCATAACTAAAACAATAATTTCTGCGGCGATGATAAAAAAACGTAACATGACTTCTCAACAAACTCGACAACGATAGGTTTTGCCTTGTGATGAACGAAACCGAGCATCACACAACTGTACATTAAACAAACATCATAGATTACTGTCTCGTACAAGTATACCACTTATCACATTTCTGACAGATTCTGCACTCTCTACTCTCACAGGTAGGCATCAGTATAAGAGACAAACATGCTGACAAGGAAACTGCACACAGCCGGAAGATCTTTCTGAACTTTCAGTATTGACTGAAAGTTTAAAAAGTTAGATCATGTCACAAAGATTGATCTACATTAAAAAAGCGGGATGATGAATTGATATACTGCAGTCGCAGTTCATGATGTCAGCTAAGGTTAAAATATGAATGAACAAATACCGGTAAAAAATGTTACTCCGGTAAAAGTACACAAGCCCAAAGGCACCGTTGAAGGGAAGCGCAGAGACTCTAGAAGCCGAATTTATGTGCGCGCGGTTAAAGGGCCGTTAGAGTCTTTTCGACGCCTTTTTGGGTTATTTTTCTTGGGGCTGTTCGCCATAATTCCTTGGCTTCAATTTAACGGACAACAGGCAGTATTGCTCGATATTGGTGAGCAGCGGTTTACGATATTTTCTCTGACACTGTGGCCTCAAGACCTTACGCTTCTCGCTTATATATTCATCGTTTCTGCATTCGCCCTTTTCTTCGTTACGACATTTGCAGGGCGGGTTTGGTGTGGTTTCATGTGTCCTCAAACTACATGGGTTTATATTTACACTTGGTTTGAGGAAAAGTGCGAAGGCACCAGAAACAAACGTATCGCCCTTGATAATCGGAAAATGGATTTTGACAAATTTATCAGAAAGACGGCTAAACACACCGCTTGGGTAGCAGTAGCACTACTTACTGCACTGACGTTCGTGGGCTATTTCACACCGATAGACCAGCTTTTTATTGAATTTTTTACGTTTAACACCAGTTTTTGGGCTGCGTTTTCAGTTATTTTCTTTGCCGTTTGCACCTACGGCAATGCCGGGTATATGCGGGAAATAATGTGTACCCATATATGCCCCTACGCACGCTTTCAGTCTGCCATGTTCGATAAAGACACATTCACCGTATCTTACAATGCAAAACGCGGTGAAAAGCGTGGTCCACGTCCCCGTAAGCTCAGCCATGAACAAGTTCAAGAAAAAGGCTTAGGCGACTGTATAGACTGTAACCTATGTGTACAAGTTTGCCCTACGGGTATCGATATTCGCAACGGTTTGCAGTATGAATGCATAAACTGCGGCGCCTGCGTCGACGCGTGTAACGGCGTAATGGACAAAATGGGGTATCCCAAGGGGCTGATTAGCTTTACGTCTGAAGAAGAATTGTCAGGCGGCAAAACACATATTATAAGACCCAAGCTCGTCGGTTACTTTGTCGTTCTCATTGTAATGACTGGTTTATTGTTCGCAAATATATGGATGCGAAGCCCAACGGAAGTCGACATTATTAGAGATCGTAATTCGCTTTATCGCGAGACAAACGAAGGACTAATTGAAAATGTTTACACCATCAAGGTGCTCAATAAAACACAACAAACCCACACCTATAGCATTGCGATAAAAGGTTTACCGGAATACGAATACATTGGTGAACAAACGGTAACTGTTGGGGGTGGTGAGGTGTACAGTACACCAATTTCTGTTGCAACAGACGCCTATAATCTGGAAGATACGGTTACCGATATCTTAATCAGCGTGAGCACAACCATAGACGGTGAGGTGGTTACTGTTGATGAACCGACTAAATTCCTCTATCGATGACAGATTTTTCTTTCTCAGGGCTAAGCCCTGACACAATTTTGGATGCCCTGGAATCTCAGGGCATTTTTCTGCAAAGTGGCTTACTAGCCTTAAACAGCTATGAGAATCGCGTTTATCAATTCTTGGCCGAAGATAATCAGCGCTACGTAGTAAAATTCTATCGACCCGGTCGTTGGTCTGATGCACAAATTCTCGAAGAACACGCTTTTGCTAACGAACTTGCTGAGTCTGAAATACCGCTTGCAGCGCCCATTGCGCTTAACGGTCAAACGCTACATCATCACAACGTTAACGGAACTGATTACCGTTTTACCTTATTCCCATCAGTAGGAGGAAGGCAATTTGAGAACGATAATTTAGATCAGTTAGAGTGGATGGGACGTTTTATTGGTCGAATTCATAGCGTTTCGAAGGCTAGCGCGTTCTCTTCGCGCCCACACATCGACACGCCAAGTTATCTGCATGAGCCCCGGCAGACTCTTGAAACCAGTCGTTTATTACCAGACCACCTCAAAACCGCCTTTTTCGCCATTTTAGACCCCGTAATAAAGGCCACTGAAAACGCCTATAAGACAATGAACCCTATTCGATTGCACGGTGATTGCCATCCGGGAAACATTTTATGGAGGGACGGTCCAACGTTTGTCGATTTAGACGATTGTAGAATGGGGCCCGCTGTTCAAGATTTATGGATGATGTTAAGTGGCGACAGACAACAGCAACTCATTCAACTCGATACGCTTGTGGAAGCATACGAAGAATTCCAGCCTTTTGATTCCAAGCAGCTTATATTGATAGAACCACTTCGAGCAATGCGTATGGTTCACTACATGGCCTGGTTATCACGGCGCTGGCAAGACCCTGCTTTCCCGAGAGCTTTTCCATGGTTTGCCGAAGACAAGTATTGGGAAGGACAAATTTTAGCGTTGAAGGAACAACTGTCTTCTCTTCAAGAGCCTGCGCTAAAACTTGGCTTTTAGAGGCACATTCTAGACAAGACTTCACTGCCCTATTTTGCGATTCATTTTATATTCAGTCGGATATTGGTACTTTTAACGTGGTGATGAAGCGCAAGTAGATATTTACGCGCGTTTCATTGTATTTTTTAGCTCACTTATCGCGTTAGCACGGTTTCAACATGAACACAGTCTAGTTAAGCACTAACGCGTGTGATAACCTTTTACCCGATATTATTTTTATAAGAAATAGGAATAGATTGCATGAAAAAGTTTGCCGTGTTCTTTGTAATGGCAGTGCTAATGCCGCTTACTGCGTGCGCACAGGAATCAAATAGCAAGTGGAAAGAAGGTACTCACTACACCGTTCTCGACAGAGAGGCAACGGATAAGCCCGTAATTACTGAGTACTTCTCTTACTGGTGCCCGCACTGTTTCCAATTTGAGCCTATTGTTGCTCAAATTAAAGAAAAGAAGAGCGACGGCACGAAATTCACCAAAGTTCATGTGAATTTCATGCGCTTTGCTGGCCCAGATACGCAAAACGATGCCACAAAAGCGATGCTTATCGCACGCTCTTTAAAGCAAGAAGAAGCAATGAATGGCGCAATATTTAACTATATCCACAAACAGCGTGCGTCTATTACAGGGTTAAAAGATCTTCGCAATATCTTCGTGGTAAACGGCGTAGAAGGTGAAGAGTTTGATAAACTAGCGAATAGCTTCGGTGTAAACAGCATGGTTCGAAAGAACCAACAACAAATCGATGACTA
Source organism: Alteromonas sp. V450 (assembly GCF_001885075.1). Taxonomy (NCBI): domain Bacteria; kingdom Pseudomonadati; phylum Pseudomonadota; class Gammaproteobacteria; order Alteromonadales; family Alteromonadaceae; genus Alteromonas; species Alteromonas sp. V450. The sequence goes on along the minus strand of NZ_MODU01000004.1, from coordinate 4,004,048 downwards.
CCGCGAGTACCTGAATGGTGTGCCTAGCTTTATTATTAACGGTAAATACCAGCCAACATTCACTCGTGATATGTCGTACGACGACATTGTTGATTTGATTGTGTGGTTGTCTGAGCAAAAGTAATTAAGCCGTTACGAGCTTACTAAGGGCGCGAAAGCGCCCTTTTTTGTCCTATTCCATAACACCTAAGGAGACGCTCAATGCATTCTGTGTGTGACTTAGCTGAGTTTATTTGTGAACTTGATAAATTAAAGGCAGTGAAGCGACAAATTACTCTTCCTGCTGACAATTACCGTCAAGAAAACTCCGCTGAGCACAGCTGGCATGTTGCGCTGATGGCAAATATGCTGAGCGAATATGCGGTTAAACCTATCGACATTACCCGCGTCACTCGCATGATCCTTATTCACGATATCGTGGAAATTGACGCTGGCGATATGTTTGCTTTCAATCATCAAAGTGATCACGACGCGCAAGCTGAGAAAGAGATTGCTGCCGCAAAGCGCATTTTTGGCTTGTTGCCCAGTCCACTGGATAATGAAATGCTTGAGTTATGGCTTGAGTTTGAAGCGGCCGAAACCGCCGATGCAGAGTTTGCTAAAGCAATGGACCGAGTGCTACCTGTTTTTCAAAACATGAAAGACAATGGGGGAAGCTGGAAACGCCATTCAATTGCAAGAGAGAAGATTGAAAAGCGTAATGCCCATCTAAAATCTTGCGCACCAGCGCTGTGGGACTACGTATTGCAGCAGCTAGATATAGCCGTTGAAAAAGGTTGGCTAAGTCAATAATGACTTAGCCAACCCAAACTTGATGTAGCTATTTCGCTATGTTGTATATAAAAATCGATTCACCCTGCGATTAAAAGCGGGTACCAACCCACATCCAAAAGCGGTTAGCATCTACTTTTACATCGCCCGCATCATAGGTGCCGTACTTGATACCGAAATTATACTTACCAGCAAATTTCTTAGTGTATTGAACGTTAATCTCGCTACCTAAATCGTCAACGCCATTGCTGCTATCGTCTGCAGAAAAGTCATGATAAGCCAATAGCCATTTCCCCCCCGCTAAGCCTCCAGAAAGTGAAAACTTAAGGTCTTTCAACCCCTGGGCAGGCGTACCCAAAAACTGATCGGTCCAACCGTTAAATTTGTGCAGAGTAGCAAGGGGCGTTGCAAATCCGTACATGCCATCGTCTGAGCCTAAAATTTCGTAATCCACTTTAGCCGTTACGCCAGAGAATGTGGCAGCTAAATATGCATTAAGATAAGACGCATCAAAGTCGGTGGCAGTTTCACCCGCACCGGCTTCGCTCGACTGAGTTGCAAATTCCCCCCCGTAAGCCCAACTAACGTTATCGCCTTTCATTTTACCATCGTAGCTTACACCATACGTATCTAGTGCGTTGTCAGTATCATTATCAACTTCTAACAAATAAGCATAGGCCACAAATTTACCTATCTTAGATGTGTAGGTTGCGTGAAGGATGTGGTCTTTTGAATCAAGATCAGCAGCTTCTGCAAAGATACGATTGCGCTTGTACAAATAGCTGTAGAAAAGCGCTAGATTGTCGGTTGCCGCATATTTAGCACTTACGGCGTCGAAGGTCTGACGGTCTTGTCTCCAGCCAACGTGGCCAACAAATCTGTGATCGTCTAGCGTAATCACTTGCCGACCTACTTTGGCAGTGAACTTATCCGTTTTATATTGAATAAAAGCCTGGTCAACCTCCGTTGTTTCAGGGTCGGCAATCACCGAGTATTCACCTACATTAAAGCCCGTAGGCCCTACGGTAAACTCATCTTGCCCAAGTACAATGCGGCTATCTTCAACCTCGGCAGTAAACGAAAATCCATTAACGCTGCCCGAACTAAACCCTAAACGCGTGCGTAAAGTCAGTGCGCTAGCATCTTCTAATGCATTGTCTTGATCAACAGACTCGTAACGCAGGTTCAAGTCTGCCCATGCTTTTGAATCACTAAGAGCAGCGTGGATATCGACAGCCATCGCGCTGCCGCCCAACACAGCCATAACAGATGCCGCTAGCACATTCATGCTTAATTTTTGTAACGTGTTCATGCGTGTTCCCTATCGGTTTTGATTTTTATCAGTCAACACTTACCCAGCCAGCATAAAAATGCCGGTTAGTAAGTAAAATTCATGGGTTGTGGGCGGTGAAGCTACCGCCCTTATCAGATGTCGATATTGCTAGGCAGCATCTGATTTTTTAGCGTCTTTTTTTTCAGATGTCACCCCGCTGGATTTTGATGTTCCGTTGTTAGTACGTGAAGTAACGGTTTCAACCTTTTTCTGCTTATCGTAAAGGAAGGTTAATACCTCATGTCGGTAGTGGTTGTATTGTTTATTGTCTGCAAGTGCCAACCTGTCTCGTGGACGCGGCAATTCAATATCCAAGATTTCGCCGATGGTGGCTGCAGGACCATTGTTCATCATAACAATGCGATCAGATAGTAAAACGGCCTCATCCACATCATGCGTTATCATGATGACGGTATTACCCAAATCAGCATGAATTTCCATTAGTGAGTCTTGAAGGTGAGCGCGCGTTAACGCGTCTAGTGCACCGAACGGTTCGTCCATCAATAGTACTTTAGGTTCCATAGCCAGCGCGCGCGCAATGCCCACTCGCTGCTTCATACCACCTGAAATTTCACTAGGCAGTTTGTCGAGAGCGTGGGTCATGTGTACAAGCTCTAAGTTATGCATTATCCAGTCACGCATCTCGCTTTTACTCTTGCCCCGCATGGTCGATTTCACGGCCAGCTCTACATTTTTATATACCGTAAGCCAAGGCAGCAAAGAGTGGTTTTGAAACACTACGGCGCGCTCTGGCCCAGGCTGTTTTACTTCAGCACCATCTAAAATAACACCGCCTGTAGTTGCTTGGTGCAAGCCGGCAATGATGTTCAAAACCGTCGATTTACCGCAACCCGAGTGACCAATTAGTGATACAAATTCACCTTTGCTAATTTTAAGATTTACATCTTGAAGCGCAGTAAATGGCCCTTTCGGTGTTGGGAAGTCGATACCTACCTGCTCTAACTCTAAGTGTTTAGTGTGCATAAATTTCTCCTCAAAATTAGCGTAATACGCTCGACTTATCCCAGCTAACCGCGCGCTGAATTGATAGCATTAAGCGGTCAAGAACAAAACCAATTGCCCCAATAGTAAGCACTGCAACCATGATCCTGGCTAATGACTCTGAACTTCCGTTTTGAAATTCGTCCCATACAAATTTTCCTAAACCAGGGTTTTGAGCAAGCATTTCGGCAGCGATGAGTACCATCCAGCCAATACCAAGGGACAATCTAAGTCCGGTAAAAATCATGGGAATAGAAGACGGCAGTACTATCTTGGTCAGGTGTGCAAAAGGGGTAAGACGCAGCACTTTACTCACATTGATGAGGTCTTTTTCAATGTTTGATACGCCCACCGCGGTATTTATTAGCGTTGGCCACAAGCAGCAAAGTGAAACGGTAAAGGCAGACGTTACAAAGGACTTAGAAAAAGCTGGGTCGTCACTGACATAAAGCGCACTAACCACCATAGTAACTAACGGCAACCATGCTAGCGGTGAAACTGGCTTAAATAACTGAATAAGCGGGTTTATCGCTGTGTATGCCGATTTGCTTAAACCACATAAAATACCCACAGGCACTGCCACTACTGACGCGATAAAAAAGCCAACCATGACAGTGTAGAGGCTTGTCCATATTTGGTCGAAGAAAGTAGGCGCCCCTGTAAACTCTCTAATTTTAGGCTGGTATGTAGGGTCTTGCGCTACACGCGCTGCATTTCTTTCTTCTTGACGTTGATAGAAAGCGTCCGCTTTCTCACGCTGAGCAACGTGCTCATCCAATAAGGCACCTGCTTGCTCAAAAACCTGTGCAGGCCCTGGAAACTGCCCTAACGACGTGTCGATACTCTTTGCAACGCCATTCCAAATGGCCAAGAACATTAGCAAGCCGATAACGGGCAACAGCAACGCAGGCATGGATTGATATAAACGGCTCAACACAGAGTTGGCGTTTGACGGCGATGATGGAAGGCGAAGAATGGTTGTCATCTTGCTCATTGCTTGCTCCTGACTCTTTGTATGCGCTAATGCGCTGTGTAAGTGCCCCGCCTTCACAAAGGCAACGGCGGGGCTGTTCTACAAGACACTTACAGTACAGTGTCGCCTTTAAGACCAATGTCGAACTGCTCTAAGTAAGCGTTCGGTTTGCTTCCATCAAACGTCACACCGTCAATAAATTCACTCTGAGGAGGTTTATAACCCGTTTCCGTTCCAAACTCAGGGAAATCAGATGCTTTTGCTTTACCCTCTGCTATTAGCGCTTTTGCCGCCTGAGCATAAACCTCTGGCTTGTATACTTTTTTCGCGGTTTCCTTGTACCAATCGTCAGATTTAGCTTCAGAAATTTGGCCCCAACGACGCATTTGAGTAAGGTACCAAATTGCATCACTGTAATACGGGTAAGTGGCGTTGTAGCGGAAGAATACGTTGAAATCTGGTACTTCACGCTTGTCGCCTTTTTCGTACTCAAAAGTCCCTGTCATGCTGTTAGCCAGTACATCTTCGTCTGCGCCAACGTAGTTGCTCTTGGCAAGAATTTTTACTGCTTCAGGGCGGTTAGCATTGTCATTTTCATCCAGCCACATTGCTGCACGAATTAATGCTTTAACCACACGAATGTGAGTATTAGGGTACTTTTCAGCCCAGCCTTGGCTTACGCCAAATACTTTTTCTGGGTTGTTTTTCCAGATTTCATAATCGGTGATCACAGGTACACCAATACCTTTAAATACCGCTTGCTGGTTCCATGGCTCACCTACGCAATAGCCATAAATAGTGCCCGCTTCCATGGTCGCTGGCATTTGTGGTGGTGGCGTTACAGACAATAGTGCTTGTGCATCGATTTGACCTGCAGTATCCCCCTTGTGAGGCGCGTAGTACCCTGGGTGAATGCCACCTGCTGCTAGCCAATAGCGCAGCTCGTAGTTGTGAGTAGATACAGGAAATACCATGCCCATATTGAAAGGTTTCCCGGCGTTGCGGTATTCATCAACAACCGGCTTTAGGTAATCAGCCTTAATGGGATGCACAGGCTTGCCATTTTCTTGTGGAATGTGCGCCTTCATTTTGTCCCAAATTTCGTTCGAGACTGTAATGCCATTACCATTTAGATCCATACTAAACGCGGTAACTACATGAGATTCCGTACCAAAGCCAATTGTCGCGCCAAGTGGTTGACCTGCAAGCATGTGAGCACCATCTAGCTGACCATCAATAACCCTGTCTAGCAGCACTTTCCAGTTAGCTTGCGCTTCTAATGTGACGTATAACCCTTCGTCTTCGAAAAAACCTTTTTCGTACGCTACAGCAAGCGGCGCCATATCTGTCAGTTTTATAAAACCAAACTTTAATTCTTCTTTTTCAGGCCAGCCAACGGTTTGTTGTTGTGCCATTGCCGACGTTGAAAACGTTGCAACCGAAACCACTAACGCCGCACACACACTCTTACTCACCACCTGTAGGCGTTTTAATATTGATGTTCTTTTTAATCCAGTCATACGTGTTCCTCGTAGCCAAAAAAAAACCCACTGGCGTTGACACAAAGTGTCTGCGCTAGTGGGCTTCGTTGCCGTGTTTGTAACATCGGAGTAATTACAAACGCACAAGTTGTTAGTTGCAAGTAGGTTTATCCCACTCACATACCTCATCTTTAAGGAGGTTTATAAAAAGCGATAGCTCATAAAACCACAATTTTTTATTATTATGCACCTATTGGAAGAATTGGAGATTTTTGTGTTTCCTTACGCTCTCCAAGCATCACCATTTCATATGTCTTGCAATGGGTGAGTGGTACGCAGGAGCGCCCACTATACATTGTAGTTAGCACCCTTTGTGCCAAAAAAACAAAAACCTTTTAATTCATAAGGTTATCGTTTTACGGCAAAGAAATGGTTATGTTAAGCATGTCTTAATGTGCACCAAAAAAGGGGGGGCTGTTCAACTGTGGTGCGTAGCGCCCCCTTCGAGATATCGTCGATTTAGGTATTTACAGCCGTTTGGTAAACTGCCCAATGGCGTTAACTACCTCGTTTGCACCTTTTTGAATTTCATTCATCGCCCTACCGGACTCAGTCGAATACTCTAGCGCTTCTCTGGCTTTTTCTTGCCCTGCTTCAATAAGTTGCACTGCATTCTCAGTTAGCTTTCTGTTTTCTACTACCACGTTAACAATTTCTTCAGTTGCACTACTCGTTCTCGACGCAAGTTGGCGTACTTCATCAGCAACGACCGCGAAACCTCGACCTTGATCACCTGCACGCGCTGCTTCTATTGCTGCATTTAAGGCAAGCAAATTAGTCTGGTCGGCTATTCCACTGATGCTTTTCACCAAGTCTGCTACTTTCTGCGACTGCTCATCAAGGTCCTTGATACCTGCACTCGCGTTACCCATTTGAGTGGTGAGTTCGTTCATTGCGTTTACGGTAGCGTCAAGCACCTCGTTTCCCTTTCTGGCTTGTTCACCGGTTTCTTGCGAAATGTTAAACGCAACATTCGCCGCTTCAGAAATAGCAAACTCTCTCTCCATTTGCTCGGTAATAACCGTTGCAAATTTTACTACCTTGTAAAGTACGCCGTCTTCATTGCGGATGGGATTGTAAGAAGCTTCTAACCACACATCATTGCCGCGGCTATCTACTCGCTTAAACCGACCTGATTCAAGTTTACCTTGCGCTAGGTCACGCCAAAACTGTTGATATTTTTCAGAGTTCGCTTCTTCACTGGTACAGAATATACGGTGATGTTTACCCACAATTTGCTCTTGCGAATAACCCATGCCTTTAAGGAAATTATCATTGGCTTTAATGATAGTACCATCCAAATTAAATTCGATTACGGCAGAAGAGCGATGCAGGGCAGAAATCATATCCCTTAATTCATTGCTGTAGGTTATGTTCCTTGTTTGTTCTGCCATGTAAAAAGAAATGTAATTAACGTTGCCAAAAGTGTCATCTACAGGCTGCAAAATACCACGTACCCATACTTCTTCGCCTTTTGCATTTAAAAAGCTTACAGCGCCGTGCCAATGACGATGGGTTTTTATTGCTCCCAACATGTCTTGTACGTCAGACTTTTTTAGTGCACTTGGCGGCATTAAGCTATCTAACGTTTTACCATTTACATCGTTTTCTTTATAACCTAACGCTTGGGAGCACAGGTCGTTCAAACCGCGGATACGTCCATCGGCTGCCAGTTCAAAGAACAGCATCTCTTCTCTCAGCTCTTCTTGAACTGTCTGATAAGCGGCTAACTCTTTTTTTAACCTTTCGTTTTCAGCAATCATTTCTTTATCTTTGAAAAACATCTTGCACTCCTGATGCAACCGCTTGAGCAAATAACCTTCGCGTATAGAATACTTTTTTACTTTTGAGAATAAAGATAGCAGAGGTTTCAAAAAATATTAGTTAAATCAGAAAGTCGTCGCGTTGATTAATGCCGCGGATCAGGCTTTCGGTATTGATGAAACTGAATAACTGCAGCGATTTCTTCCCGAACGTTTGGCGTGATAGAGCGCTTCATCTGCGCAATCCAACAAACTACTGAGCGACACATTATCATAATGCTCCAAAAAGAATGTTGCGGCGCCTAAGCTGGCAGTGACGAAAGGCGAGACATCACTTTTACTGTGCGCGAGGCCGAGTGATTCTATTGCTTGCCGGATCTCTTCAGCTTTAACCTTAGCGCCTTCTGCATTGGTATTTTGCAGCAATACAACAAACTCTTCCCCCCCGTAGCGCGCACAAAAGTCGGTGTCACGCGATACAACGCTTTTAAGTTTTTTAGCCACTGATTTAAGACATGAGTCTCCTTGAGTGTGTCCGTAGTAATCGTTGTACAGTTTAAAATTATCAACATCGAGCAAAACCAATGTCAGCGGCCAAGTTTGCCTTTTTGCCAGCGCTATTCCTTTTTCAGCTTCTCGTTCAAACGCTCGACGATTAGGTATACCCGTAAGCGGATCACTCAACGATAACTGAATCAATCTCTTTTCTTGCGCCTCTACTTTTTCCATGTACATTGCAAACGTGCTTGCAAGCCGTGAAATTTCATCCTGCCCTTTAAAGGTATCTAGCTTGTGGCTCCCTCTCTCTACCAGCGTTGTCAGTGTGATTAATCTGAGAATTATCTTTTTGTAAATAAACCAAATGATGGCACAACAAACAAATAACGCGATAATCGAAAGCCCCAGCGACAACCAAACCTGATTGGTAACATGTCTATTAGCCGTTATAGCATGGTCATAGGTTTCTTCGGTCACTAACGTTGCTTTAAACTCGATACTTGAGGCTATATCCTCAGCCAAATTCTCTACAAAACTCCCTCTCCCTATTGAACGCCCGCGAATACGCATGGCGCTGGCTTGTTTTTCAACCATTCCATCGCTTCCAAGCACAATTTCACGCATTGTCGTTATGAATTGACGATGGTTGTCGTCGAAAAATGGCTGCGTTTTTAGCAAGGCTATATTTCTTTCGATGCTACTTTCTAGCTGTCTCAACCTGAACAATTTTACCTGTTGATTAATTTGGGCTATTTGCAAAAGTAATGGTACGGTTAATTGTGCGTACTTGGCGTTTTCCCCCTTAAAAACCGTATGTGCAAAAAAGTCGTTAAAATAAGCGAAAAGAAGTGCTTGGTTTGTATTTACCTCTTTTTCAGTGTTTATGCGCAACTCTACAAGTTCGTTAAGCTCTTCAATCTCGAGCATCAGAACACTCAACTGCGTGGCGAGATAGCGCCCGCCCTGATCTAACTTCAGTTTTGTGGTGTCTAACCCTTTTATCGTATCGTCAATGCGATTTTTAATAATAAGACGAGAGGCGTTATTTTCCGAGGTGGTAAGACGAGACGTCAAAGAGATAAGATGCTGTACATCTCTGGTTATCGACGTGGCCTGCGAAAGCGCGGGAATAGAAGAGGATGATATTTCATCGAGAACTAGGCGCGTATCGTTCAACCGCAATAACGATGCCAGTAAAACGAAAAGAAACGAGCCTACCACTACGGTCTGAGCAGTGATGAAAAGGTACAACGTCTTGTTGTTTTTGTGCGCTGTCATTGGCTCACTTTGAGACATCGCGTATTCGTCCGTCTGTCGTTGCTTTAACAGTAAATTGGTTTCCTACCGCTTGCATTACAAGCTCAGCAATTTGAGGAGGCCGGGTGTTTACGGGAAAACGCTGCTCAGCATTTTTTAGGGAATAATACCCATCACCGCCGTTTGCTAAAAAGTCGCTCGTGGCGATTGTATACAGCTTGTCTTTTTGAAGACGTTTTGCACCGATGAAGACGTCGCGCACTCGCTCAAAAGGTTTGGCGGTAGAGTCAAAGGTGTACGACATACCAGAAACATGGGGAAACCCACCCTTAGTATGTTCATACTGCGCAAGCCCTTCTTCTAGCGCTATCATCAATTGCTCACCACTTACCCCCAACGTAACGGCATGTGCTCTGAATGGCATTTCTACTATAATATCTTGCCGTGTGATTGGCTCACCGGCTGTGTATCGTTTATCGCCTCTGATACTCCCGCCGTTTAATAGCGCAACATCTGCTTTTGTATGTGTCCTTAATGTATCAACAATAAAGTTCGCAAACCCATTTTCACCGCGTCTGACTTGATTACGCATGGTTGACGTATTCGACTTCCATTCTCCTATTTTTATATTTAAAAGGCGTTGAAGTCTGGCTTCATAATCGGCCACCTGAGAAATAACCGTTTCATTAGGCAAAAAGCGTGATAAATCGTGTTCTTTAGTATGCGTATTTTCCCACATCACCTTTTTTTCGAAGGTGGCGACAAGGGCTGAGCCTTGCTGGGTGAGTGCCATACTATTTTCATGCCGTGCATGACTTTCAAGCAATACTGCATCAAGCCGACTATCAGATATAAATGCTGCGTCTATCACACCCTGGTCTAGCAAATTATTCACAAATGCGAATGGATACGAATAGTGCAAAAGCACGAACTGTGCTCCATTGCGTCGTAATGATTTTGCTTCTTGATAAATAGTTTGCAGTGGAGAGTCGATAGCAATATCGGTTAGCTGATACTCCTCAATAACTCTTTCATGTAACACGGAGATAATACCGACCGATGCACCCTGTTTTTCTACCACAATAGATTTATACAGCCCTTCTAGAGCATTACCTTGGCGCTTGGTGGCCACATTACTTGCTACGATAGGAAAGGCGGCTTCGAACGAGCGAAGAGAAAGTTCATTCTCATAGAAGCTGAACTCTCGCTTTGTTACTCCCATTACATCGGGTTCAATGGTATTGAGTAAATCGATGATATGCGATCCACGATCAAAAGAAGACATTGCGCTAGGCCCTATTGACCCTCCGCCAAAAATGAAAAATACGGGGCTGTACTGCCCTCGAACTTCATCTAATAACGTGTGTAAATTCGCATATCGACCTGTGATGGGATCGCTAATATTGGGCATATCAGCAGTAAACACAAAGGTAACCTTTGACGCAATATCATCGCCATCTTGTAACAGGGTTGCTTCTTTCGTCAACCCTGCGAAGGAGATACTTAAAAAAAGAAGACACCTAAATAATTGCCACATAAATGTAGGGTGAGCAGTGACGTGTTACGTTCATTAACATGCATCACTGTGAATATGTCAATGTAGTGCCCAGAAAAATGCGCGAAGGTCTTACCAGAAGTGTTTAGATATAATTACGTCATACCCGTTCGCGTAGGCGATTGCCTATGAAAATGGTGTTGCCGTTTTATCTCGCTGTGCCCAAAGCTGTCGTGCTAGCGATAAGGCATCTGCAACATCACAGCGTTGTAGAAATACTAAATAGCTGGCAAGTGTGCTTAAGATAGCCTGCTCACCGTAGAGGCTACTTGCGTTACCCGCCCAAACATCAAGCATATCGTCTATATTCATGTCTTTGTCTTTAAGCGCCCACTTATCTGCTACCACAGGCATAATCACTTCTTCAGTCTTACCATTTCGGGTAATGAAAAGTTCGGTCTCTCGCTCACCGTTTACTTCAGGGTCTCCTCCATCCCCACGAAAACAAAGCGCATCGATAGAAGGATAATTTTCATTAACGCGGCAGTGTTTATGGTCAAGGTGCATATGGTAAACCCCTTGTACACAATATCGCGCTGCGGTGGGGTTCAGCAACCTTGCAAGCGTGTTTGCGCATGAACGCAGGCCAAAGACCTCGCGAAGTTTAATAATCGTATCGAGAGCAGGCAGTAAATAAGACAAGTCGAGATAGGTAACGCCCTTTTCTGCCAGCTGCTGCTTTGCGTCACTGATGCTGTTCACCTCAGGAAGGCCTAATTTAGGCAGCGCTATACTAGCGTAAAGGCGCCCCGACCCCGGTTCATGGGCACCGTGAAGCATAACGGAATAACCATTGTTGGCCAGTACCGCTACAGCCAATAAGTACCACGGTAACTGGCGACGTTTTCCGGCGTAGCAGCCAATATCTATTGTAGGAGTGAGTGTTTTTACCTCTGGCTCTATCAGCTCTCTGCACGCATCGACAAAGCCAATAACTTCTTCTGGCGTTTCTTCACGGGTACGAAGCAGCATGAGAAATGCACCGCGTTGATCGCCCGTCACTTCGTTGGCCAACACCATTTTCATGGCATGGTAAGCTTCATCGCGGGTGAGGCTACGCCCTCCTTTTTGGCCCTTACCAATAATTTTTATGTAGTCGCTAAATGGTTGCTGCATGCTCGGATGAATGTAGTAGAAGAGTGTTTACTTGTTGGCGAGACTCTACCACTTTTCCAAATATAAGTAACGTAGGCCCTGTCAAATTTGCAGCGTTAACTTTGCTATAAATATCGGCAAGCACGCCAGTAATTACGCGCTGTTCGGGAGACGTAGCATTTTCAATTGCCGCTACGGGCCATGAGTTCGGCACTTTATTGTGAACCAAGCCTTTGCATAACCCTTCTAGTCGGCTAAGCCCCATATAAACTACCATGGTTTGCTTCAACACATTTTGTGCCATAGTCGCCATTTCAGGCCATTGGTTCGCGTCTTTAAAATGTGCGGTCATAAAGCTTACCGACTGAGCGCAGCGCCTGTCTGTTAATGGGATCCCCGTATAGGCAGACACACCCGATGCCGCCGTAATACCAGGAACAATAGCAAAAGGGATGTGGGCTTTTGTTAGCGCATCAGTTTCTTCGCAAGTTCTTGCAAATAGGGCGGGATCACCACCTTTTAACCGCACGACAGTATGCCCTTCACTTGCCAATTCAACGACGCGTTTGCAAATAGCATCCTGAGTAAAGCTGTGCTTTTTGCAGCGCTTCCCTACATACTCTTTCACCACTTTAGAGGGAATTAGCGCAAGAATATCTTCACTTACTAAAGCATCGAAAAGCACGACATCGGCTTGTTGTAATAGACGAAGCGCTTTCAGTGTAAGTAACTCGGCATCGCCAGGGCCAGCACCTACGATATACACGTGTCCCTTTTTACGACATTCATTGTGTCTAGTTGCTGACTTCAACCACTTATCTAGGTACGAATGCTCAGATGAAGTTTTAGCATTCGCAGAGCGCTGGTTTGTGGTTTTAGTCGAGGTTCTCGCCGAAATAGCATTGCGAGTAAACAGATTAAGAAAAGACTTCTGCGGTTTAAATAAGGTGCGCAAAAACGGTAACGACCAACTAGATGCAATTGACATAATTTAACGCTCCTATACAGATTGGGTTTCAATGACTAAATGCTTGTCTATAAGCTGAGACAAGGCGGGCTTGCACGAGCCGCAGTTGGTACCGCACTTTAACTGCTCTCCTAGGCTAGCTACTGTAGAACAACCGCCGTTGATGGCATCTGTTATGGTCTTTTCTCGTACTTCAAAGCAGCTACAAACCACGTCACCATTTAAAAATACGTCGTCGACTTGGCCTCGCAATAAGTTGCGCTGAGTCTCTACCGAAATAGGTGTATTTAAGAGGCTGGCAAGCCATGCGTTAGGTACTGACCACGTACTTTCTGGGTGTGGTGCTGCCAAAGCTTTTGTCGTATTTTCCGGCTTATCGCCTAAAAACGCAGCGAAACAGAGAGTGTCATCGACAAGCGCAAGGCATACTGAGTATGTATGATGATGAAACTGCAATAGCACCGCGTTTTGCGGTAGAAGAGGTATTAATGATTGTACAAACTCTCGACGGCCTTTGTTCGAAGCAACATTCAATACTGATAATGCTGCATCCGAGTTATTTACAGGTGAAGACACCTCTGTGCTTTCAAGCGGTGTTGTATTCCAGTAGTCACATACATGCTTTAGCGCGTCTTCATATGAAGAACTAAGTTCTGAATTATGTACTGATGGGTTTACTGATGAAACAAAGAGCTTACCGTAGGTAGTAAAAGTAACTGGCGCAATAGCAACCGCCGCGTGTTTTAACTCAGGTTGCCCTGAAATAGGGTCTACCGCGCTGGCGTAAAGTGCGCCTAGTTTACTGTGCGACCCCCATTGCGCCGACCAGTGAATGGGAATGAATACTTCTTTTTTTCGCATGTCCGCATCTATTCTTACCGGATAGATAACAGGGGCGTCTTTAGATACTGCACTTGAAAGAGAAACAAGATCTCCGTTTTCAACGCCCATTGCAGCAGCGTCTTTAGGGTTAATATGCACGTTAGCACTTGGCATATGAGCAAGTAACTTTGCCGCTTTACCCGTGCGCGTCATGGTATGCCACTGATCTCGCGCTCGCCCGCTGTTCACAATAAAAGGATAAGCGTCTGATGTCACCTGCAATGGCGCTTTGTAAGCTACGGGAATAAGTTTAGCTTTGCCGCTAGGGGTTGAAAATCGTTTGTCTTCAAAAGGACGTTTACTGGTAAGGCTAGGGTTAGTTTTAAAATTAGCATTGGCCGTATTCTCAGCTTTTGTAACTGTTTGAAAAGGCCACTGCAAAGGCGATAGCCCATTGTACTGAGCTTCACTTAACGCTTGTAAAGGTGACAGGTCTAACTGACGCTTACCGTTATTTTGATAGCCGGTTAGCCCAGCGTATTCAACGAATATTTGTGACGGATGGGTAAAATTAAATGCCTCGCCAAAGCCCATTTTACCCGCCACTTCGCACATGATTTGCCAGTCGTGTTTTGCACTACCTGGTGGAGGCAATATACCGCGCTGACGTGAAATACGGCGCTCTGAGTTAGTCACTGTGCCGTCTTTTTCCGACCAACCGGTGGCAGGGAGGGCTATGTGCGCGTAGTTAAGTGTATCGTTGGACTCAACAATATCAGACACTACAACCATGTCACATTTTGAAAGTGCGCGCTCAACTTGACCTCGATTTGGCATACTGACAACAGGGTTCGTCCCCATTATCCAAACGAATTTTACCTTTCCACTCTCAATTGCATTAAACAAATCGACAGCTTTAAGCCCCTGCCCTTTAGGCATAACAGGGGCATTCCAATAGGTTTTAACAGCGCTGATATGCTCAGGGTTTTCAAGGTCCATATGTGCAGCTAGCATATTGGCTAACCCACCGACTTCACGCCCTCCCATGGCATTGGGCTGGCCAGTAATTGAAAACGGGCCACAACCGTCTTTAGCAATTAAATCCATAGCTAAGTGACAGTTGATAATAGCTTGGGCTTTATCCACACCAGCAGAAGACTGGTTTACGCCCATAGAATAAAAAGTAATTGCGCTAGAGGCTTTGCAGAAGGCATCAAAGAAGGCCTTAATGCTGTTAATGTCCAGGTCGCATACTTTAGCAACGTCGTCTAACGTTAAAGCATTTGCACTACTGAGCGTTTCATCAAGCCCCTCGGCATAGGCCTCAACGGCGGATTTGTCTATTCGACCTTGTGCGTTTGCATAGCTGAGTAAGCCGTTAAATAGCGCCACGTCGCTACCTGGCTTTAATGGAAGGTGTAAATCGGCAATGGTACAGGTTTCGGTTTTGCGCGGGTCAACAACAATGACCTTCATATCAGGGTTTTTCAGCTTTGCTCGCTGAATGCGTTGAAAAAGCACTGGGTGCGCCCAGGCCGTATTACTTCCCGTAATTACCAATAAATCTGTACATTCCAGATCGGAATAATCGCATGGCACCACGTCTTCCCCGAACGCGCGCTTGTAGGCGGCAACGGCTGATGACATACATAGGCGTGAATTCGTATCAATATTGGCACTGCCGATATAACCTTTCATAAACTTGTTGGCAATGTAATAGTCTTCGGTAAGAAGCTGCCCTGATACATAAAAAGCAACGGCATCCGCGCCATACTGCGCAATGGTAGAGGTGATCTTATCCGCAATTACATCGGTGGCCGTGTCCCAATCCACCGATTGACCTGCCATGGTTGGGTGAAGCAAACGTCCGTTTAAGTCGTTTGTTTCAAGCAGGTTTGTTCCTTTAACACACAATCTTCCAAAATTGGCGGGATGCTCTGGCGTGCCTTTAACAGTGTCCAGGGTTGTGGCACGCTTGCTTACGTTGCAACTGATATCTACACCACACCCTACGCCGCAGTATGGGCATGTTGTTTGTCTTAATTGTTCAGACATCATGTCGGGTTGTCGTGTAGGCATATTCATTTCATTACCTTTTTCGATTTCACAGCTTTTGAATGCATTTGGCTAGAAGGCTTTTTCATGTGGGCGTTCAAGTAAAGGCAGTTTTCTTAAACGCCGACAAAAACCTTTTCGCCCTCTACCTTCACAGCGTAAGCCGTGACGGAAACATCGTCGTGTTCTTTACACAGCCCGGTTTTTAGAAAGTAATGCTCTTTGTATAAAGGCGAAGCGACAACAGGCGCACCGCCTATCGACCCTAGAAGCCCGCGATAGAGTACGTTTGCTTTACCAATAGGGTCGTAGTTACTAATGGCGAAAACCTGGGTTTCGCCGTTTATCTTCAAACTGAAAATTGCCACTTGCTGTGAGTCGACAAGGGCGCAAACCCCACTGTTTGTCACTAAGTCGTTCGTCTCACAAACATAGTGCCATTGCACTTGTTGTGGTTCTGACGCCATTACATTTTGCGCTGCTGACATAATTTGATTCTCCTAACAAGGTTGATAAGCCAATGGCTACACCATAGAGACAGGAATGAACTGATCTTTACCTGCTACTTTTTCAGCTTCCGTAGCTGGGCGAACCTGGCCTCGCTCTGAAACGAACTGAATATTGGTGTCGCTAGCATCGCTGTTTACAAATTGACGGAAACGCTTGCGCGACTCAGGGTTTTCAATGGTGGTTTTCCATTCGCACTGATAAGCATCAACCACCGTATCCATCTGTGCTTCAAGCTCATCATTAATGCCAAGAGCATCGTTTATTACAACGTCTTGCAAGTAAGCTAACCCACCTTCTAAGTTGTCCATCCACACCGATGTGCGCTGTAGGCGATCAGCCGTTTTGACGTAAAACATCAGCACGCGGTCGATGTACTTTATAAGGGTTTCGGTATCTAGGTCGGTGGCAAACAGGTCTGCATGTCGCGGCTTCATGCCGCCATTCCCGCAAACATACAGGTTCCAACCTTGCTCGGTAGCAATAACGCCAATGTCTTTGCTTTGGGCTTCTGCGCACTCACGGGTACACCCCGAAACCGCAAATTTAATTTTGTGCGGTGCACGTAAGCCTTTGTAACGATTCTCTAAATCAATGGCAGTGCCAACAGAATCCTGAACACCGTAGCGGCACCAGGTGCTGCCCACACAGGATTTAACAGTACGCAGTGCCTTCGCGTAGGCGTGGCCGGTTTCAAAACCACCAGCGACCAGTTTTTCCCAGATATCAGGTAAGTGCTCTACGCGCGCTCCAAATAAATCAATGCGCTGGCCACCTGTGATCTTGGTGTACAGGTTGTATTCTTTTGCTACTTCGCCGAGCAGAATCAATTTTTCTGGCGTAATTTCCCCGCCCGGTACACGCGGTACAACGGAATACGTGCCATCTTTTTGCATGTTGCCAAGGTAGATATCGTTGGTGTCTTGTAGTGGAAGATGTGAAGACTTAAGAATGTAGTCGTTATACACCGAGGCTAAAATTGAGCCGACAGCGGGCTTACAAATTTCACACCCTAGACCTTCACCATGCTGTTCTAGTAGCTCGTCAAAGGTGCGAATGCCGTTTACCTTAACAATGTGAAAGAGTTCTTGTCGGGTATGGTTGAAGTGCTCACAAATGGCTTTTGATACTTCCACACCGCGCTTTTCAAGTTCGCTATCCACAACATTTTTAAGTAAGGCAGCACAACCTCCACACCCTGTGCTGGCTTTGGTTTCGCCTTTTACATCGCCAACGCTACAACAGCCGCCTTCAATGGCTGAAACAATATCGCCCTTTGTCACATTTAGGCATGAACAAATAGACGCGGTGTCTGGTAGTGCATCGGCACCTAACGCTGGTGCCGCATCAGATGATGGTAGGATCAGGCTTTCTGGGTGTTCAGGTAATTCGATATTATTAAGCGCATACTGTAGGAGCGTGTCGTAGTCACCAGTATCACCTACAAGGACCGCACCAAGTACATGCTTTTGCTCGCTATCTACCACCAGCTTTTTATACACGCCCTCGGGCTGATTTAAGTAGGTGTAGCTAAGCGCTCCGTCTGTGCGTTCATGCGCATCGCCAATTGAGCCCACTTCCACACCCATTAGCTTGAGTTTGGTACTCATATCTGCGCCAGCGAACTCGGCATCGCCGCCGGTTATATGACTTACGGCCGTGCGCGCCATGGTATAACCAGGTGCAACAAGGCCAAAGATTTTGTTATCCCACAGCGCACATTCACCCACAGCGTAAATGTTTGGATCAGACGTTACGCAATGGTTATCAATGACAATACCGCCGCGCTCACCCAGTGTTAGTGCCGACTTTCTGCCAAGCTGATCGGAAGGTCGAATACCAGCAGAGAAAAGAATCATGTCGGTTTCTAGTGCAGTGCCGTCAGCAAACACCATTTTATAGCGGCAGGTATCACCGGCCTCAATAGTTTGGGTGGCCTTTTGGGTGTGAACCGTTACGCCCAATGCTTCGATTTTATCTTTAAGAACGTTACCACCAGCTTGGTCTAGCTGCACCGCCATAAGCTGCGGGGCAAACTCTACCACGTGGGTGTCTAGACCGGCTTGTTTTAGTGCGTTAGCGGCTTCTAAGCCTAAAAGCCCACCACCAACAACTACACCTACTTTGCTCACCGCTGCTGACGCTTCAATGGCAAGTAGATCGTCTATGGTGCGATAAACCAAACAATGCTCTTGGTCGTTGCCAGGGATGGGTGGCACAAATGGGTACGAGCCCGTGGCTAGCACCAGCTTGTCGTAGCTAAACACCTGCCCTTCCGACGTCGTCACTTTATTATTGTCACGGTCTATATCGGTTACCAAGGCATTGGTGACTACGTTTACGCCCCATTCGGCGTACTGAGCGGGTGTAGTAAGCGCTAAGTCATCAGCACTCGCGCCACTAAAAAAAGATGACAGATAAACGCGGTCGTACGCGAGGCGAGACTCGCCGCATAAAACGGTTATTTCTACATTGGCATCGCTTTGGTGAAGCTGCTCAACAAAATGATGCCCCACCATGCCGTTGCCTACGACGACAATTTGCGTTTTTGAGTCCAATGAAGTCATGGTATTCCCCTTTTTTCGGGACAAAAAAAAGCCCGCTTCAACTTTCGTTGATGCGGGCTTCGTTGCCTATTTTGCCGACGGTTTAGGTCGGCTAACACATTTTACGGAGTGTTATAAATCACACAATTTTCAGCGATTGACACAAATCACCAAAACACACTTTACGTTAATAGCTATCCAAGTTCAGTGCCAAAACCGTAAGCAATTGTTTTTATTTAATTTACAGAAAAACGAGTAATATTCAGACTTCTGTACTGCACCAAACAAACGCAAAACTGTGTTTACTTGGTGCATTGAGGTTACCAAATACCTTAGGCCAGTTTATCTGTCGCTACACGGTAGCGAGGGTCTTCAACTACGTTAATTTCAACAAACTTATCTGCCTTGCGAAGCAATGAACGACATTCATCGCTGATATGACGAATGTGTAGCTTTTTACCCTGCTCTTCGTATTTGTCAGCAAGAGTATCTAGTGCATCGATACCTGATGAATCCCAAATACGTGACTCTTTAAAGTCGATCACCACATCTTGTGGGTCATTGGCAATATCAAATAAATCTTTGAAATGCGATACCGAGCCGAAGAATAGTGGACCGTCTAATTCATAGACTTTCCAACCGTCGTTATCAACGTGCGACTTCGCTTCGATATGACGAGCATGTTTCCATGCAAACACAAGGGCTGAAACGATAACACCAACAACAACGGCAATAGCCAGGTCGGCGATAACGGTAACGCCTGTTACCAGGAATAGTACAAAGGCATCTTCTTTGTTTACGCCGCGAATAATTCTGAATGACGCCCACTCAAAAGTAGCGATAACCACCACAAACATAACGCCGACAAGGGCAGCAAGAGGGATCATTTCAATTAGTGGAGCTGCAAATAAAATAAAGCCTAATAAAACAACCGCCGCGGTAATACCTGACAAGCGGCCACGGCCACCAGAGTTAATGTTAATCATACTTTGACCAATCATGGCACAACCGCCCATACCACCGAAGAAACCGTTTACGGTATTTGCAACACCTTGGCCAACACACTCTTTATTACCGCGCCCGCGGGTATCTGTCATTTCATCAATTAGCGAAAGAGTAAGAAGGGATTCAATTAGGCCAACTAAACAAAGAATCACTGAGGTAGGTAAGATGATCATGAAAGTCTCCCAGGTGAACGGCACCATAGGAATAGCAAAGCTAGGAAGTTCGCCCGCTAGCGTTGCACTATCGCGCTGGTCAGCAGGTAGCAAGTCGCGAACGAAGTCGATTACCGTGCGTGCTTCCAGGTCAAGTCCGTGCACTAGCAGGGTTACCGTAATAATTGCCACCAGCGACGCCGGCACGGCCTTAGTTAGCTTGGGTAACAAGTAGATAATGGCCATGGTTAATGCCACAAGCCCTAGCATCCAATACAGCAGTGTACCTTCCATCCATTGTAATTCACCCGCTGCATTAGTGACTTTGAACTGGCCTAATTGCGCCAAGAAAATTACGATTGCCAAACCATTTACAAAGCCCAGCATCACCGGGTATGGCACCAGCCGGATAAATTTCCCTAGCTTGAAGATACCGCACATTATTTGCAGCAAACCCGCCAGAATAACCGCAGCAAATAGATACTGAACCCCGTGTTGGGCAACCAAAGCCACCATTACAACGGCCATGGCGCCGGTAGCACCAGAAATCATTCCTGGACGGCCACCAATAGCAGAAGTGATCAAGCCCATCATGAAAGCCGCATAAAGGCCTATCATGGGTTCTACGCCGGCTACAAATGCAAATGCTACGGCTTCAGGGACCAAGGCAAGCGCCACGGTGATACCTGATAGCACGTCGTTTTTAACGTTGCTGTCTTTACTGGTAATTAAATCGAACATGTTCTCTCAGAAGCTAAGATGTTAAACACAACAACCCACCGTGGCGTACACCGCGTTGAAGCAGAACACCAAGTAGGTAGGAGAAATTTTCGGCGATTCTATCACCATTGTAGCTTAAAATCTTTTAATAGATTGTTACCAGAATAAAAACACCTCTGTGCGTTGCACTATGCAGTCAAGCTTTGTAAATGGTGACTTTGTGTTTTAGCAACTGCAGTGATGTGCTCGCTTTACAAACGCGGTATCTGGTTTATTTGTCAGTCTGTGCTGACAAAGTACTGCTTACATGGCATCGTATTACAGTATTTTATTGAACATGCCCGTCTGTGCGCTTCTCTTTTGAATATCAAACGTTACTTTAAGGTAAGCGTGCTTGATGACGTGGCATCGATGTAAGGCTTAAGCCTTTATCAACGAGGAGTTAAATTGGTACCTTATATTCTTACTATTTTGTGCGTACTTGTAGCAGGCGCCATTCATTGGGTGTCGCCAAAGGCTTATTGGAAAGCCACGATTATGTCTACGGCGGTTATTTTGCTCTTTTCTGTCGCTGCACTGTTTATTTTTAAGGCTTCAGGAATGCTAGTTAGCGAGCACACTGGCGAGAATGCTGACTTTTCTGGGCAAATGCTTACCATAACTACAATGATTACCTTCTTCGGCTTCTTAATTTCACTGTTTGTAGGTTGGTTTCTTCGCGTAGTGCGAAGCTAACTGAACGACGCCTGCTACAAGCACAACAGCAGGGTTGCACCATAATAATGCAACCCTGCTAGCCCTCCCTCATTTAGTCAGACGTTCAATCGGCTTTTTCACCCTACAGCCCTAGTGCAATGGATAAAAAACAAATAATACCAACTACTTAGTGAATTTCACTGTTATATCAATTTCCATCGTTACGTTTCTATAAACAAGGCATAAGTGTTGCTTAACCCTCTACATGTAAAGCAAAGCTTCGCAATCAAAACACATAAAAGAAAAGCGAAGTGCTTATATCAAAATAAGCAGGGCCTCTAATGCTTCAAGAACCAGAACAGACCATTGCACTTTGTAGTGATGCAACTAAACGCTTTTTGCTGGCCGCCAAGCATGCAGAAATTACGGTGCTAGAGCAGCTCTCAAGCAACTGTCGTATTGTTATCGCCGTTCGAGAACTTATTCATGAATTACAAAAAGAACGTGGAGCCAGTAATATATTTCTTGCTTCAAAGGGTGAGCGCTACTTTGCTGAGCGCGACCAGTATGTCAGTGCAAGCGAGCGCGCAGAGTCAACGCTAAAAAGTCATTTAAAATCTCTATATCTTGCTGACGAAATCGCCACAGGTAATCCTCGTTTGTTAAGCAGTATTACCCTTGCCATGCAAGCTACCGACTATCTACCGCGGCTGCGAGAGCAGGTAAACAACCATCAGTTAACCCCATTAGAATCCACACGCGCTTACAGCCGCCTTGTCGCAAGTCTGCTTACCGTTATTTTTGAAGCAGCAGATATTGCGAGCGACCCTACCATTACCCGTTTGTTGGTGGCTTTGTTTAATTTCATGCAGGCCAAGGAATATGCCGGCCAAGAGCGAGCGTGGGGCGCCATTGGTTTCGCAGAAACCCATTTTGATGTGCGCCTGTGTGAAAAGCTTGCTGCCCTCCAACATGCGCAGGAACATCACTTCAGTATTTTTTGTGAATTCAGTTGCAAAGCGCATAAAGACGCATTGGACGCACTCAATAAAAGCCCAGCCGCAATAGATATAGCCCAACTTAGAAATATGATTGCACAACTAGGTGACGGTAGCCCTATCTCTGGTGAAATATCAGAAGTATGGTTTGATGTTGCAACACGTCGCATTGATGCAATGCAAACTATCGAGGTAGCACTTACTGAAGCCTTAGCGCAACAGGCCAACACGAAGGTAGAAAATGCAAAAAATGAAATGGCCAATCACCAACAGTTACTCAAGCGCTTTAATGATGAACACGCCACCGATGGCTCTCCCCTCACGCTGTTGTTCGACCCCAGCATGCCGGGCCTAGCAGAGGACACGAAAGAGGACAATACAAGTGCGCTGACACTTAACGAGCAAACTAAAACCTTATCTGCCCATCGTTCTTTTTATGATTTACTTCGCTCACAGGCGCAACACATAGAGGACATGGGGCGAGAGCTCGACGAGGCTAAACGCGCAATACAGGAACAAAAACTGATTGGACGAGCAAAGCTGGTCATAATGGAGCAATTCGGGTTAAGCGAAAATAACGCGTATCGTAGACTCCAAAAGCAGGCCATGAATGAAAATACCACCATCTCGAGCATTGCTACTCGCATAGTAGATATTGCGACCAAAAGCCCCCAACGAAAGTAATAAAAAACGAGCTCGCTGAGCGGTATGCACTTCGGCGGGCCTGATTTTGAACGTTTGATGCCTTATCTCGCTTTTTATTGCTTTGGTTAGCTAACGTTTTTTGACAATGCTAAGCTTGCGGCAGGTTTTATCGCTGTAAGAAGAAGAGAAGTAGAATGTTGTCGTCGGTGACTATTCCCATTAGCCAATTCCTGGCTGATTATTACATTGAAATGAGTTTAATGCTGATGGCCACGCTTTTAGTGGTATACGGCGATATCATTAATCGCCAGTTTAAACGCAGTTTAAGTAACCTACATTTCATTATACGCAGTGCCCTGTTTGTACTGCTTTGCGCTTTTGGCTATGGCGCGCTAACCATATACGGTGCCCCATTGCTGCATCACATATTTAATTTCGTCGCTTACGAATATCGCGGTGTTGCTTATATCGCTGCCTTTATTGCTCTTGGGATAGCCGCCGAGCGCAGACGATATATTTGATACACGCGAAAAAAAGAAAACATAGACATACTTCTGGCTGAAACTGCGGACTTACTCACTTATTTGCACTGGCTTTGCCTAACAAAGCCAGTGCACCTAACATTTACAAGCGTTTAATATTATCTCCGCTGTCACGGTCAATAAGTTTCACAAACGGATCGACACCCGCATAAAGCGGCATCTCATCGACCGTGATCGTAATCACTGTCTCACCGCTTTTTACTTTGTGCTTTGCGTTGTACAGCACTTGTTCGGCATCGGTCAATTTAGCTGGATCGCTCGTGAATAAAGCCACATCTACCCATTCGTCAAGTGCCTGCTCAGTTTCCAGCCCCTGTCCATCTGCGGCATACTTCGCGCCACTAATAGTCAGTGTCACCTCATAACCATCCTCTGATGGGGTAACTTCAACGGCGTCCATTTTTAAGTCATACAACGTAATCTGCTCAAAGATATCGGCAATGAAAGCTTGCTCATCAGGGCTCGCTTGCGCATTGAGTACTCGCTGTAAATCCAATGTTGTAGGATAAGGGTCAGACTTAAATCGGAATTCTGACATGAGCTGTTTAAGTGCTGTATTCACCCGCTCCTCACCCAGACGGTCTAGAATTGACATCATGACCACAGAGCCTTTGCGATAATGTATGTATTGCTGATTTTCACTGCGCATAAAGGGCATTTCTTCTAGCAATTCACCGCTACGACCACGTAGATAACGATCTAATTCATATTTAAGAAACTTGCGAATTTGTGTTTCACCATAGCGCTTCTTCAGTACCATAATGGCACTGTACTGAGACAGGCTCTCAGACAAAATAGCACTTCCCTGAACGTCTGCGGCGCCAAGTTGGTGTCCCCACCATTGGTGTGCTACTTCATGAGCGGTAACATAATAAACATAGTCAATATCTTCAGGGTCACGCAAATCAGCAGTAAAGCCAATGACCTCAGAATACGGAACAGTATTCGCGAAACTTTGAGCAAAAGAGCGATATCCTGGGAACTCGATGATGCGCATTTGTTTGTGCTGATACGGACCAAACTGAGATTCAAAGTAATCCAGTGAATCTTTAACGCTCTGAACCATCAAATCGACATTCCAAGCATGTTTTGGGTCATGATAAACCTCAATATTCACACCTTTATGTTCATCTCGTTTTACGTCATGACGGGCAGAAAGGAATGAATAGAAAGCCACCATTGGTGAATCCATTTTATAATGGAAGTAACGACGGCCGTTATCGGTCCATTCTTTCTGTAAATACCCCGGTGCAATCGCAATTTGATCTTCAGATGTAGAAATTGTTGTCTCAAAGTCAATAAAATCGACACCAGGACCGAAGAAGCTCTGATTGTACTTACTGGTGTCCTCGAGCTTATGCGCTCGCGGCCTTTCAGGTAAATCGCGCTTTCTTCTTTCGTGACGATCGCTTATCAAAAGGTCGCTCCGAAAACCGAAAATTGGAAAGAGTTCATAATTATTTATAAACGTACCGTTTTCGGCCACCATAAGGTCAAAACCGCGATCTCTGAACCCGTTGTGCTCTCGGACAACGCTTACACTTCCGGCCACCTCATCACCGGGCATCATTGGCTCATCAAATTCTAGCCAAGCTGAATCAAAGTCATCTATAACTTGCGTGATTTTTGCGCCAGGAATGTCTACCTGCCATGTAGGCGTATTACTAGGAATTGACACCAGGACACGGTTGATAGCGGTTTCACGCTTATTTTTTATTGTTACTTCAGCTGTGGCCTCTATTCGACGTTCTGACGGAAAGATATCTACTAATGCATTCGCTTTAATTACCACCGGAATGTTTGCGTTTTCGTACTGGACGTATTGACGCTCATACTCAGCACGCAGGTCGAGCCCCTCGTCCCGCCCCACAAACTCATTTAACACCTTAGTGTTGTAATGGATATATCCACCGGTCGCCAAGAACACAAGAATACCAGCAGCTAATAGCCCCTTGCCTGTGTTTCCCATTTGATAACCCAGCAGCCTGAGTCGGTCTTTTAGTTTACTTTCAGGGCCGCGCTGCCAAAGACCGTAACCAATAACAGAAAGCACCAAGCTAAGGGCACCCCAGTAAAGCATGTACCAGTTGAAACCAGTAAGGAACCAACCGTATCCATTTAAATCAGAGTATAATACCCGCGGTGCATTGCCGAATGTCCACATATTGTGCTCAACGCCAAGCTGGCTGAGCACAAGCGTAGAGATCAAATAAGCAGAGGTAATTAGCATCCCCATGTATTTATTGGGACTGAGCACCTGAATAAAGAACGCCAATACTGTTACCCACATCCAAGGCAATAGGGCAACGTAAAACAAGTCGCTAAAGTAAAGCCCAAGCTCTAGATTGGTGTACCCTTTAGTGATCTGAAAGAAAATTGTGAACAACATGCCAATAGCATAGAGCACCGCCAACACTGCCCACATCGATAGCAATTTCGACACCCAGAATACCGCATTAAAAACAGGCGTAGACTCAATAATGTCACCCATACCGCTGCCGCGTTCACGCCAGACGATTTCCCCGCTGTAATAAATCACCACAATCATCATAGTAAGACCGAAGTTATCCACTATAGCTTTGGTCATGTTCTGCGTTAACGGCCAGCTGTCGGTGCCGTAAAGTCCACCGTATGCGACGGCGTAAAGTGAGGTAAGATTAAAAACACTGAATAATACCAGTACGATCATCGCCGGGCTAAACAGCACTTGGCGCATTTCAAACCCAAGATTGGTGACAAACTTATGCCATTGATGATCGCCAGATGCCTTATAGTTTATACGGTTGTTTTCTGGCGCAGGCACCTTCGATGCTTTACTGGCTTTGACCTTTCTCGAGCCATGCTGCCACTTAAACGAAAAGATACTGCCAAATGTCAGTAGAATAATACTGCCAATACCAAGCCAAATTATGCGGTTTTGTAACAACACCCCATCTAGCGTAATCGCAGTGACATTTTTATCAAATACAGTCCAGTAACGGCTAATCTCAGCAAACGTTCTTAACCCAAATGGATCCAGTAATGCTGCAATTTCACGGTACTCGGGTTCACTGGTGAGAACGCCTCCCACAACGTAAACAATAAACACGCCAAGCGCTGTAAGGTAGGCAGCCATCATTGATTTTACGCGCTGCGCCAAGGCAAAAAACACCATCCCCAATGATAGAAAACCTGGCACTATGATGTAAAAGAACGGCGTTAAGTAATAACTGAGTTCCGTTGGCCCAATACGTTCTGGATCAACCCAAGGCATGAGCGAACCAAGTAAAATACCCAGCGGCACCGCCGCGAACACCGTCAACGTGACCAGCGTTGCACCGAGAAAACGCCCCAGCTGATACTGCATGGGGTTTACGGGGCGCGTGTAGATGAGCTCACTCATTTTTGTGGTGTGATTGCGAGTCGCGGTACCTGCAATAAAATTCACCAACAAGAAAAGGGCAAATACGCCCATAATTAGCATCGTTTGGGTAACCGCATAACTGCCGTTGTAAAGTACGTTTCCGCCACCACCTATGCGCACGTTATCGGTGGTAGTCGCTAGAAATGGCAACAGAAAAAATACGAGGGTCGTTACCGTAAACGACGGCTGACGGAGGTAATAGCGCCATTCAAAAGCCAGGCTTTTCCAGAACATGATGTATCTCCTTATGCTGCCTTTGCCGGACTCTTGCGGGAATTGTAAAGCGTTGAGAAATAAACATCTTCAAGGTTGGCTGGTGCCGCGATAAAGCCTTCTGGCGCTTCATCGGCCATAATGTGCACAACATGCTTACCGGCAATAAGACGAGAAGAAATAAGGCTATACTGTTGCTCAATTTCTTTCAGTTCTTCCACACTGACCTGCTTACACCAAATACGCCCTTCTAACTGATAGGTGAGTTCAACAGGGTTCCCCTCTAACAAGATTTGTCCCTGCCCGAGCACTGCCATATTAGGGCAAAGCTCAGAAACATCATCCACGATGTGTGTAGAAAGAATAATGACTTTTTCTTCGCCCAAACTCACTAAAAGGTTATGAAATCGATTGCGTTCTTCAGGATCAAGACCCGCAGTTGGCTCATCCACAATAATCAAGTCGGGATCGCCAAGTAGCGCTTGAGCGATACCGAAACGCTGACGCATTCCCCCCGAATAGCCGCTAACCGCCTTATCTCGATGCTGCCACAGATTGGTATGTACCAATAGCCCTTCCACAGCTTCTTTGCGCTCCGCTTTGTTACTTAACCCCTTTAGAACAGCCAAATGGTCTAACAGCTTTTGCGCGCTTATTCGTGGGTACACACCAAAATCTTGCGGCAAATATCCCAGCCGCTGACGCAATTCGTTAGGCTTGGCAATCACGTCCGTTCCATCGAAAACAATACTGCCCTCATCAGGTGCTTGTAATGTAGCAATCGTTCTCATCAAAGACGACTTGCCCGCACCATTAGGGCCGAGCAGGCCAAACATGCCTTTAGGAATATTGAGATTAATACCGTCAAGCGCGCGAACGCCATTTGAATATGTTTTGGTAAGATGACTAATTGAGAGCATTGCTGGTCCGTCTGCTTAAAATTGTGTGTTTTCTAAGCTACGCTATCCTTTGAAAGGCGTAACCTCTAAATTTGTAACAATTTACAACGACGTATGCCTAAGCGGGCAAAATTTAACTGCTTTTTAACTACATCATTCGACAATGATTTGAGAGGGCGCTATATGCATACAAGCACCCCGCCTGAATATGTAAACGGAAACCGGTGCGGTTCTGTGGTTAATTAGTTAGGCCGCTTACTCTTCGCTTTTAATACTTAGCCTACGTTTCCATTTTATGATGTAGAAGCAAAACGCGGCCATGCTTCCGCCTGCGAACCACCCAGCAATAATATCGCTAGGCCAGTGTACGCCAAGCAAAACTCGGCTTAAACCAATGCAAAAAACTAGCAACGTAGTGGCAATATATATCCATATTCGAACAGGTTTGCTTCGTGCTAGATGCGTAAGTAAGTGGGCCACATAAAAGTAAACGAGTGTAGATAGCGTAGCGTGCGCGGAAGGAAAACTTTGCGTGTACACGTCAACATGCTGCAGGGCTAACGAAGGACGCGGTCTCGCAATACCGGCTTTAAGCAGAAATGTCATAGCAATTCCAACTGCAACAGCAACGACAAACGTGAGTGCTTTTTTATTCTCGCCCGCTATATTTAATGCTCCCGCGACCGATACCACAACAAAAATGAGCACGGTGTTGCTGCCTAGTGCCGTAGTATCTCTAAGTACGTCACTCTTCCAGCCTGATACGTTGCCAAATTCGCTTAGCGTATTAAAAACAGCTTTATCGAACGCTGTTAGAACACCCATGTATACAAAAAGCATGGTTAACAAGAACCCGGTTCCAAGTAATAAAACCTGAATAGAGGGGGTTTTGATAATGTCCCAAAACGGGGTAAGCACACCGCCGGCTTTCGATTTGCTGCTTGTCATAACTCTACTTCCATTTAGTTAATAAAGACGCTATTTGTCGTGTTTACTACCGCCTAGACAGTGGGGCGATGAGAGTGTTTGCCCGCCTCGTGCTTCCCACTCGTCGGGCGTATATGTATGAAGTGCTAACGCATGCACAGGTCCCTGTAAGACTTCAGCCGCAAGGCCGTTAATTTCTCTGTGCCGTGCAATTAATCGTTTTCCTTCGAAGGCGTCACTCACTACCGTTACTTTAAAATGGCTTTGCGCACCTTCTGGCACATTGTGCATAAAGCTCTCATCAACGACTTCGAGATACCTTGGGCTAAGTGCAGACTCGATTGTGGTTTCTAGAAACGCTTTTATTTGCATTTGGCTTACCTTGCTCTTTGAATAAGATGTCGAAATGTGAGGTTAATTCTACCACCAATAGGTTTAGCCGTCTTAGCAATACCGTGTACATAATGACTTTGTGTCGTTCCTGCCATTATCAATAAACTGCCGTGCTCAAGGATTTGAGTAAACTTTTCTTTTGTTTCTTTGTGCTTTAACACAAACGGCCTTGCCTCTCCTAAGGTGACTGAAGCAATAACGGGGTTGACACCCAATTCAGGTTCATCATCTGAATGAAAACTCATGCTGTCTTGCCCGTCTCGATACCAGTTCGCTAGTACACTGTTAAACGTCGATTTGTGGTTTAAAGCGCATAGCGCTTCACAACGATCTTTAATGTGGGAAAGACTTGTAGTCCAAGGATTCGGCGACATGGTCAGGTTTGAATAGGTATAAGTACACGCAGGATCACCGTGCCAGCTTTGAAGACGAGGTATTTTTACCGGCTTGCCAAACAACTTAATCGTATCTTGTCGCCAGGGTAATTCGTTCTGCAGTTGCGTAAAAAAAAGATCTGCGTCATTTTTTGATAATGCATTGGGAAAATAAGTTACGTCGCCTTCTGACAGCGGCAGCTTAAAAGGTGTAATACGGTCTTTTGGTGTCTCAAAAAGAGAAAATTGCATGCGTAACTATGTGTCTTTTATAGATGAGTAAAATTGTTTTTAAAACAACAGTTTGATGGTGCCAATTAAACACCAATAAACACAGCTTATACGATTGTTTACGTACGTACTGCAAATGTGGATTGTTGTGAGCGTAAGCAAGATGGCCTTTTATTAAATTACATTCAAAATCTAGAATAACGCCTAATTGGTTAGAGCCATGGTATTGATATGTTAATATAGCTATTGAGTACTTAAATTAAAAACGCATTCCCAAATGTGAATGCTTTGCGCCTTTCTTTAAAAAAGACTTCAATGAATACAGAATTTATTTTTGCCGACCGACAGTTTTCGCTGATCCGCTATCCCGAGAAACATCAGCACGTAAGCCTTCAAGCATGGGATAGCGCCGATGAACTTATCATTGAACATATTGAGACGTTAATAAGTGACGCGAAGCTTCCCGTTGGCCGCGGTGATAGTGACGGCGCGGTGATGATATTTAACGATGATTTTGGCGCATTGGGTTGCTGGTTCTCTCATTTGGCGCCGCACTGGGTTTCTGACTCCTACATATCGCTACGATCGTTACATGAGAATTTGAAAGCCAACCAGCTACTAGATATTTCTGCAGCCGATGACAAAAATGCACTACATTGCGCGCCGCTAAAGACACTAACCAGCGTGCAAAGCTTAACGTTCGAGCCAGCACAAGCCCCGAGTCTTATAGTGCTTAAGGTCCCCCGCGCCCTTGCTCTTCTTGAGCAACAGCTGATTGATTTACAGAAATATATTACACCTGACACACATATTGTCGCCACGGGCAAAGTGAAAGCGATTACCAAATCGGTACTCAACCTATTTGAGCGATACATTGGTCCCACCACGACTTCTCTTGCCAAAAAGAAATCACGACTTGTGTTTGCCACCCCTCGTAATTCAATCAAACTCGCTAATTCGCCTTATCCAACGCGTTGGCAGTGTAAAAGCACAACGGGTGAACTACTTACCATAGATAACCTTGCTAACACGTTCTCCCGACAATCACTAGATATCGGCGCACGCATTATGCTTGAACACATGACGGTGAGTGCTAATGACGTGGTAGTAGATTTAGGCTGCGGCAACGGCGTTCTTGGGGTAAATGCGCTGTCGCTTGCTCCTGATGCCAAAGTTATATTCGTGGACGAGTCATATATGGCGCTAGAAAGTGCCAGACGTAATGTACTAAACAACTTTCCGGATAAAATTGACCAGTGCGAATTTGTGGCAAGTAACTGTTTAGAAACTCTTTTGAATCGTGAAAATAGACCTGCCGTTACCAAAATTTTGTGTAACCCGCCTTTTCATCAGCAAAACGCCATTACCGATCACATTGCCTGGCAAATGTTTACAGACTCTCGTGAACTGCTTATCAAAAGTGGTCACTTGGTCGTGGTAGGAAACCGACACCTCGACTATCACATTAAACTTAAAAAGCTGTTTGGCGGCGCAAAGGTACTTGCGAGTGACAAAAAGTTCGTTATCTTAGGCACAGCAAAACGTTAAGCGCTTAAAATGAGATGCGCGAAATAAGAAATACTTTTAAAGGCACGTTTATGAATAGACTACTCTTCCCCGTTCTTTTCGCTATTATGCTGATAACCAGTAGCTCTGCGGTTATGGCAAAAAAAGACGATGGCTCTCACGTACAGCCTGATAACTACTATCCACGGGTTAAGATTGAAACCACTATGGGCGATATCGTGGTTGAGTTAGACCGAAGACGGGCGCCCATTACCGCAAATAATTTTCTGCGCTATGTAGACAAGCGCGCTTATGAAGACACTATTTTTCACCGCATTGTGAGAGGATTTGTTGTGCAAGGTGGAGGGTATACCGCCGACTTCAACGGCAAGTCAAACTTTCCAGATATCTTCAATGAGTCGGGTAATGGTTTAACTAACGACCTTTATACCATTGCAATGGCCAGGCAAAATGATCCGCACACGGCGAACCGGCAGTTTTTCTTTAACGTGAATGATAACAGCAGCTTAAATCCGGGAAGAGACTGGGGTTACGCAGTTTTTGGCGTCATAGTAGAAGGCGAAGAAATTGTTGACGCCATGTCAGAGGTAGAAACTGAATACTCAATTCGCTTAAATGCTAACAACGTGCCTATTGAGCCGATAATCATAAAAAAAATGACCGTACTACCGCCACTATAAATTTACCTTCGTGAACGTAGGTTGCGACGGGCGCGTCGTTACCTACCTATTCAGCGTGGTCGGTGTAGCGTCAACCAAAATAGGCGCTGTTGTTCAAAGCTTTTATCAAAGTAAAACCCGTGGTCCTCAAACCCTAAACGCAGTAACAATTGCTGAGATTTTTTATTCTTAGGATGTGTCATTGCAGTGAGAAACGCATACCCATTTTCGCGTGCCCAGCCTATTACTGCATTGCACGCTTCATAGCAGAGCCCCTGTCCCCTTGCCTGAGGCAGCATAGCAAAACCCAAATCGGGACATTCAAAAGCAAAGCGGTTAAACAGACCGCAAACACCGAGCGGTATGTTGTTATGCTTATCCTCAACAGCAAGCAAACCGTATCCCCACTCTTCTCTTTGCGCGTTAGTTCTTGCTATATAATCGCACGCGTCATCGAGTGAATTAACATTTCGGCTGCCAATAAATTTTAACCACATTTCCTCTTTCTGAAGCGCTAAGACCCAGTGTTTGTCAGCAAAGGTAAGCGGTCTTAGAAAGAGTCTTTCACTTTTTAAATGTGCGATCCGTTCGGCCACAGGCGTTACCTCTTAGGGGCAGTGTTCTCAACGTTATCATTGCGTCTTGTAGCAGTAGTTACATCGACTCAGTGCCTACCAGCAATTCGTCTATTTTTTGTTGGTTGGCTATATCGACTACGGCCGCTCTCGGATACTTCGGTGAACGTCGATCATTCACTCTATTGTGTCGCCAGAACGATGTTTGAGCAATAAATGCTTGTGCTTCAACTTCCCCTCCCTGTTCCAAGCACCCTGAAATACATGTGTCGATATACGTTTGGTGCACCGGATAACGGTGTGAAGCAGGTTGAACAGCCAATGTTTCACACATCCAAAACGTAAAAGGTGCGAGCGCATTTTCAATTGCAACTTGCTCTTCTCTTGCGAGGGAAGTTGAACGGTTAAGATGAATATCGTGTAGAGCCACCTGTATAAATCGATAATCTTTTTCTCGCTCTTGTAAGCCGGGATTGATATCGGTGGGGATCAAGTGTGCGTTTAATTGTTTATCTCGGTTTCGAATAGCCCCCACGTACGTCTGTTGCTCTTGCTCACTACGGGTTATCCAGCCCCGTTCAAACCCCTTCACATTTACGGGAATAGATTGTGTATAAATGTTTGAAAAACGTTCTCGGCTGTCTTTACTTAACAAGCTTCCATACCCCAATACCATGTGCTTGTGATTGAGATTGTTTAACCACTTTACAACATCACTCATTCAATACCTTTTTTGGCTGCGTCATCGGTAATTTTCGTACTAACAAAAAAGGCGGTGTTGCTACACCGCCTTCTAAAACCGCGCTATGTTTCTAGCTTGTGCTTAAAACAACGCTCTCACACCCATAGTAAAGTTTCTACCTGGAAGCGGTGCTTGGTCTTTTAAGAAAGATGTATGAACACGGGCTTCTTCGTCAGTTAGGTTTTCACCACGAGCAAACACTACCCATTCAATGCCCTGTGTGCCAAACTCATATTGTACGCTCGCGTTAACTAGCGTATAGCCATCTGTTGTAGTCTCAAATGATGCAACGTCCTCCTGGTCGTCGTACCACGTAAAGCCCACGTCAGCGCTCAAACCATCGTTCACGTAGCTTAGTTCACTACCAAAACGCATTGGCGGTGTGCGCGGAAGATTGTCATCTTCTATCTCTGCACGAATATAGTCACCAAATACAGTTAAGCGCAGCGTGTCTGTTAAATCAACGTAAGTCTCCGCTTCGAAGCCCCAGATGTCGGCGTCAGCCTGCTGGAAATAATAGATTGGCAAACCTTCTTCATCGCCGTGCTCATCATGTCCATGCTCTTCATGCTCGCTCTCTAATCCTTCTTCTTCGTGCTCATCATGTTCTTCGTGCTCACCAAGCGCAATTAAGCCAGTGCTTGTTTGGAAGATATAGTCGTCAGCTTGATTGTAGAAGAAAGACGCGCTGTAGCCCCAACTGCCGGTATATTTACGAAACGTAATGTCAAGATTGGTACTGACTTCTTCTTTTACGCCTTTAAGCGTTTCTTCAATATGGCCTTCTTCATCCATATCAAATACTAAACCCACCTCGTAGCTTTGCGTTGCTAAATGCTGGCCTGCAGAGAAAAGTTCTTGCTGGCTAGGCGCGCGTTCGCTGCGTGATAAGGTCACAGCAATTGAATGACCTTCCTGGTATTCCCAGTTAGCGCCCGCTGAAAGCGATAAGCTGGTAAAATCGTAGTCAGGGAAGTTGAAAGCAACAGCATGCTCTTCATGTTCTTCACCTTCATGCTCCTCGTCGTGCTCTTCGCCTTCGTGTTCCTCGCCTTCATGCTCTTCATGTAAAACCTCAAGTTCCACTTCGCTGGCGTCAGCGTCCAAGGTGGTACGCTCAAGTCGGCCGCCAAGCTCAAACGTCACATCGCCTACATTTTTTTGCTCTACAATATAAAGTGCGTAGCTTGATGTAGTATTAGCCGGAGTAAAGGCTTCCTCACCCACAGCGTTATAATCACTATGATTAAACTGTAGGCCGAATACGCCATGCCAGCCATTCACTTCTTCATGATAAGCAGATAGACGGATATCGCTCGATTCATTAGTAAAAACCGTACCTGGCTCGCCGTCTTCAATTTCAGCATGTTTGTAATCGGTGTAGGCTGCTGCAAACTTGAGGTTTGTCAGCCCACGTACTGGAGAGTGCCATTCACCTGCTGCTTGATAGCGAGTCATATCCACATCAAGTAACACACCTTCTTCACCGTGCTCGTCATGACCATGCTCTTCATGATCGTGCTCTTCACCCTCATGCTCTTCGTCGTGATCTTCATGGTGCTCTTCTTCACCATGAGCATGACTATGACCAGGTACGCCATATTCGTTGTCAAGCTGCTCTACAGCAAAACCGAAGTAGCCTTCTTCTGCCACGTAAGAAAGACCTGCAACAATATTGCGAGTTTCCATCGCGCTGCTTTCTAATTCACCGTTAGGCTCATCGTCATCGGGTTCGATAGACGCAAAGCCCGGAATATCCGCGTTGTCTGTGTCGCGATAAAAGCCATCTACATGCCATACGATATTACCGCTACCACCCGTTACATCAGCACGGGTATAAGAACCATTATTCACCGTGCTGTAGCTAGTTTCAGCTTCACCTTCTACGCCGTCTATCTGATACTGAGGAATACGTTTGTCAACCACGTTCACCACACCACCAATAGCGCCACTGCCGTATTGAAGCGTTGCTGGGCCGCGCAACACTTCAACTTGGGTTGCGCTTGAAAGGGTAGCCGCTACGTTATGATCTGGACCAACGCGAGATACGTCAGAAACATCTAAACCGTTTTGAACAATCTTGACACGCGGACCATCGTTACCACGAATAATTGGGCTACTTGAAACTGGGCCAAAATAGGTACTGTGTACACCGGGCGCATTTTTGAGAGTTTCACCTAAGGTTGGTGCTTCAATTTTGCGTAGCTTGTCAGCTCCGATAACCGTCACTGGCGTAACCGATTCGAGTACCGATGATTGAAGCGCGTTGGCGGTAACCACAATATTTTCAACGGATGCTGGCTTTAAGACAAAGTCGACTTTTTGGTCGGTATTAACGTCGCCTAAGTCGTTATCGCCATGAATGTAGTTAGAAGAATAAACATGTAAATGAATATGTGGCTGCTTTACATCGTCGAAGCGGTACACACCGTTTACATCGGTGTAAGCCACGCGGCGGCTGCCTTCAATTTTTACTTCAGCCCCTGCGACAGGTTGCCCTGCCGTGTCGGTGACTTTTCCCGTTACTGTGGTGGCATACACAGGCGCACTTAACAGCCCTGCTATGGACAAACTTAGCAGCGAACGCATTTTCATGGGTATTCCTCTGAGGATGTTATAACATTATCTAGTGATGTTATAACATTTTTCAGCATTGCCGTGCTCATGTCAACCGCAGGCCAATGTAAGTTACGCCTTATCTACGCTAATTTAATGTTTTGTAACTATTTAGGTGCAAAGCCTTCGCTTTTCTGCCCCATTAAACGTCTCTAAGCTCTGCTTACCGTGAAGTTGATCACCTCTTGTATGTGCGATGCATTGGTTTTAAGCATAAGTAATCGGTCGATGCCCAGCGCCACGCCCGCACACGCTGGTAAGCCTGCGTTAAGTGCACTTAGAAAGTTTTCATCAATGGGCTTTTGGGGTAACCCCGTTTCTTTGCGTTTTTCGTTGTCCGTTTCAAAACGCTCACGCTGCTCTTTTGCTGCACTTAACTCATGAAACCCGTTAGCAAGTTCAGCGCCTTGGTAATACACCTCAAAGCGTTCAGCAACCCGTTCATCAGAGGAGCTTAGCTTGGCAAGCGCCGCTTGAGACGCGGGAAAGTTGTAAATGAAACACGGTTTTTCGTTACCAATTTGAGGCTCAATAGCATAACTGAACAGCAACTGTAATTTGCTGTCATGGCTTAGATGTTGCGGCGCATCAATATCTACGCCTTGCTCTTTCATTGCCTTTAGTAAAACATTGTCATCAGCATTTAGCGGATCAATATTCAAATAGGTTTGAAAGGCTTGCTGATACGTCATTTTATCGGCAGAGGCAGTGTTTAACGTTTCTTGCAGTAAGGCGTCAACCTCGTCCATTAACGCGAAGTGATCAAAGCCTAGGCGATACCACTCTAGCATAGTGAACTCTGGGTTATGCCAACGCCCTTCTCCTTCGTGGCGAAACGCTTTACATACTTGATAAATACTCCCGCTGTCAGCACATAATAAACGCTTCATGGCATATTCAGGGGAAGTTTGAAGATACAGCGTCGTAGGCTTACCGGATGAGGCAAAGTTGAATTGCGTGTCAAACGCATCTAAATGCTCATCGGTGACCGTGCCGTTTGAAAGTAAAGGCGTATCAACCTCTAACACGTTTCTTGCGTAAAAAAACTCACGGATTGTTCTGAGTAATTCTGCTCGCGCAACACGGGCTTCATAAGTGGTAGTAGGCTGCCAAGATTGCATGTATTCAAACCTAAGAAGAATAGCTAAAACAAAAAGCCGGCACACAAAGGCACCGGCTTTACACGTAAACTCAGATATTATTTTTGTGCGCGAGACACGTATTCGCCAGAGCGCGTATCTACACGGATAACTTCGCCTGTTTGAACGAATAGAGGAACGCGGACAACTGCACCAGTGCTAAGCGTTGCTGGCTTACCGCCAGTACCCGCTGTATCACCTTTAAGGCCAGGATCAGTTTCCGTGATTTCTAGCTCAACAAAGTTTGGTGGCGTTACTGTGATAGGTGAACCGTTCCACAATGTAATAGTACAAACGTCGTTTTCTACCAACCACTTTTTATTCTCGCCCACTGCTTTTTCGTCTGCAGCGATTTGTTCGAATGTATCGTTGTTCATAAAGTGGTAGAATTCGCCGTCGGTGTATAAGTAGGCAAGTTCCGTATCCATTACGTCTGCGCCTTCTACTGATTCACCTGAGCGGAAAGTTTTTTCTAAAACTTTACCTGAAATAAGCTTGCGGATTTTTACGCGATTAAACGCTTGGCCCTTACCCGGCTTTACGTATTCGTTTTCTAGAATGTTGCAAGGTTCGCCGTCCAGCATGATTTTCAGGCCGCCTTTGAACTCGTTAGTGCTGTAATTAGCCATAATTCCTCTGTCTAAACATAAGGTACAAAAAGTTTCGTGGAACAAATAATACCTAAAAAACCGATTTCTGTAGAGCATAACTGGCAAAAAGAATTGGCAAGTAGCTTTACTGATCCTGCAAAGCTGTTACAACACTTAGGTTTAGACCAAGAAAAATACGCTCAACACATTAAAGCACGTCGACTTTTTCCTATGCGTGTGCCACGACATTTTGTGGACTTAATGGAAAAGGGCAACCCTAACGATCCTCTTTTTTTGCAAGTTATGCCGTTAAGCGACGAGTTTCTAACATCACCAGGTTATAGCGAAGATCCACTCGACGAGCACGACACCGCAGGCAAAGGCATATTGCATAAATACGATTCTCGCGTGTTATTGATGGTTCGCACCGGTTGCGCGGTAAACTGCCGTTACTGTTTTCGCCGCCATTTCCCCTACGCCGACAATGCAGTAAGTAAGCATCAATGGCTTGATGTGCTCGACTACCTTCAAAATAATCGCAAAATCAATGAGGTAATTTTTTCAGGTGGCGACCCACTGATGGCAAAAGATGATCATTTGTCGTGGTTAGCCAGTGAAATTGCCGCTATCTCCCATATAAAGCGCCTACGTATTCATAGTCGCTTGCCGGTAGTACTGCCAGAGAGAATTAGCCATGACTTTGTTGAGTGGTTTACCGCATTGCCGCTTCAAAAAGTGTTGGTGCTGCATGCAAACCACGCGAACGAGATGTCAGAAACACTAAAATCTCGATTAAACACATTACGAGAAAGAGGTGTAACCCTACTTAATCAGTCGGTATTGCTAAAAGGTGTGAACGATTCCGGTGATGCAATTAGTGATTTAAGTGAAGCCTTGTTTGAGGCTGGTGTTCTGCCCTATTACTTACACGTGCTAGATAAAGTGCAGGGTGCGAGTCATTTTTATGTGAGTGATTATGAAGGGCGCACAATTATGGAAGAAGCGATAAAGCGCCTGCCGGGCTTCTTGGTGCCAAAACTGGTGAGAGAAATTGGCGGTCAACCCGGCAAAACGCCTATCGACTTACATTTGCATCCGTAACTTACGCGTAGGTATCAATGTTGGCGCCTAACGCGGGGTTTGAAGATGACGCTTTTGGTACGTCAGCGGCTGATTCCAGCAGCTGAAGCGACGCTTTTCCCTCTTGCTCTTGCTGGCTTTTTGCCAACTTAAGAGAGGCCAACTCAAGTGACGCACCGGACGTTCCAGAGGCACTAGCACCTTGTAGATCCATACCATTTTCCTTTGTTGCTTGTAGCAAAGTAAAAAAATGGGCAGAATTGCCCACCCTTACGGCGTGTTGTCCATTACATAAAAAGCAAGCGGCTTAATTGCCCGCAGACTTCGTAATTTACAACTGACTTCAGGTTATCGGCCTTGAAAGGCGAAACTTTAATCATTATTTACCGTGATACATTCGGCGTAGCATAAATGATAGCTGCGCAATATATATGAACATTAAGTGTGCGGCTAACACGTGCACCGGATTACATTAGAAACAAAAGGCGTGACCATGCAACAGAGCCAAGAGATGCAAGCTGTCCATCAACAACTTCAAGAAACACTTCAAACGCTGCACCGCAAAGCTGTTGATGCCGACCAAATACTAGATAGTTTACAGCGCGATCAAAAAGGGAAGTTTGCAGCCGTTTTCGCAGATGACAGTGGGTTTAGCACATCAGCAAAGCGCTTTGGTCCATATGTTCAAGAGATTGCAAGTGACTGGCAATCGCTAAAAGAACTCGATGACAATGCGGCCAAAAAAGCGCTAGCGCCATTGGTAAAGAAAATAGAGTTGGCGCTGGTCACCATTGCTCAATTTCAGCAGTCACTGTCAAAGAGCTAGTACGCGCAGATAGAGATATGAAAAGGAAAGTCCGCTTTATTCGCGGACTTTATTGTATTTTCTGCTTTCTTACAGCGCACTCTTCAACGCCTTACTGATTATTTTTGATAAAGCGGCAAAGCACCAATTCTACGCTTAATTTCCTGTACCTCTTTCAAGTAATCCTCGCTGTCAACCTTCTGGTATTGGTTAGTAAACGCTTGCTTACTTAAACCCTCAGGCAGCCCGTCTATAGATGGGATAATTTCAAGTTCACTTTGAATACGGGCTATCGTGTTTTGCACATCTAGCGCCGTACTTGGATTGGTGGCAACTTTCGCAAACTCAGTCCCCGACATGTCTGCCGCTAAATCCACAAAACTATAGCCAGAGCCACCATTACCTCGGTCCATAAGCTCTTTAAATTCACCAATTGCCAACGACATACCTTGCTCGGCCATCAGCTCTAATGCGGCTGAAATAATAAAATGGCGGGCTAAATCATTGCGATGATGAAGCACAGCGCCTCTACGTGGCTTAAGGGCTCTGTCGGAGTTCGGTTGAATATCGCCGATTAAGGTACCCACACGATGATGGCCCACATACACAGCCAATGCAAAAATTACCGCTTTGTTATGCAGAACGGCATCCTGGGGCGTCTGGCTTTGTTCACGAGCTCGCGCCATCCCTTCTCGTAAATATTCTATGAGAGAAACCGGCTCATCTGATAACGCTATTTCTCTTCCAGAAAGATAGCGAAGATAATACGCTGACAAACGTTGCAGTGCCGTTTCTTTATTTACAGACATATTAGACGTAACGACATTCAGTTCACTTAGCAGTGCATCTAAGCGCCCAATATCAAGAGTAAGCTCGCCGCTTTGCATCGTCACACGTTCAACCCGCGATAGTGCAATAGTCGCTATTTCTGATTGCGTGTAAGAATTCACCGTGCGCTCTAGCAAGCCGAGTAAAAAACGCCCGGGAATGGTTAAGTCGCCAACTTGAACTTGTTCTATGCGAAGGCTATTACCAGGTAAAACTAACGCTGACGCGTTAACGTAATATCCCGTGTTTTTAATGGCATAGGTAATGTGGATGGTGCCAGCTAATGGCGAGATACTCACTACGCCTTTAAAGTCAGGCAATGCTCGCTGCAACACGCCCACAAGGCTTTCCACTTGCGTTTCACTAAGCGTTACCTCGTGACTTTCTTCTCGCCGAGAAAAGGCTTGCTGCAGCTGCCCAAGCAACTGGTTAACACTGTCGGCACCATCTAGTTGCGTGGGCGCTGTCGATGCGACTAAAGGCTGTTTTTGTACAGCTAAAATAGTCACACTAGCTACGCCGACAACAAGCAAAACAACCATAATGGCGATAATAATCAAAAGCCATTTAACGCTACGCAAAATCATGAGAAATCAGCTTTACCTGTCATAACAATTAATAAAAAAATAGGTTAGCGCCTTCAGTGTTCTTCGTTGTGCGGCAAACAACACTATGCCCTAAAGTGCTGGTTATACTACGTTATCTATTTTCGCGCCACCAGCGACAAGTGGCACAACAAGTCGGTAATTGATCACCACCGAAAAAGCTAAACAGAGAATTCACTGCCTACCCAATCTTTCAGACTTGTGTAACGCGCTGTGGCGCCAGACAAGTCATGATACTTCGACAAATCTGTGGGTATCACTACGCAGGCTATGTTTGCAGCAAGTGCCGCTGTCATGCCGGTTTGCGTGTCTTCAATTGCCACACATTCACCCGGTATTTTTTCTAGCTTGTCCATCGCAAGAGTGTAACAGTCAGGCGCAG
This sequence comes from Alteromonas sp. V450, assembly GCF_001885075.1. Taxonomy (NCBI): domain Bacteria; kingdom Pseudomonadati; phylum Pseudomonadota; class Gammaproteobacteria; order Alteromonadales; family Alteromonadaceae; genus Alteromonas; species Alteromonas sp. V450. The sequence continues at coordinate 3,962,617 of NZ_MODU01000004.1, read as the reverse complement.
GCTTACTGTGCTCAACGTCTTCAACGGCAACCACACAGGAAATAAAATTACCTAAACCATAGTGAGACAAGGTTTTTTCTACCGATTTTTTACTTCCCCCAGTCACAATGCCAATGGTGTAGCCTTTGTGTGCACAATGTTCAATGGTTTCTTTAGCAAACGGCATTAAGGGAAACGCTTGTTTATCTAAGTAGTCGCTAATACTTTTGTGTTTTTGCTCTGCTAGCACCTGCGGCGCTACATCAATATTAAAATGTTCGACAAGATCCACAGCATTTTGCTTTACGGGAATACCCGCCATCACTTCACAATAAAACCCTTCGCTTAGTTCAATATCGTACGCCAACAAAATGTCTTTCCACAGGTCAAAATGTACGGATTCTGAGTCAATAAGGGTACCGTCGTGATCAAATAATAGCGTTGTGGTTTTATCACTTACCGCTATCTGGCGGGTTGATGAAGATACTGAGTTAAATGTCAAAATAAACCTCCTTGCTAGTTCAATACCAGAACATGCCAGAACAGTGCCAGTGCTGTGGTACACTGGGACACTCACGAATTAGGACAATTTCAACGTGGAGCAAATTGGGTGCTTTACCACATTTTAGGCTTTGCCAGTGCCGCGCTGTTTTTACTGACATGGTTAGGATTATGGTCACAAATTAAGGCCATGACGCGCTTTCAAGTGCCTGTTTCTAGCGAGAGTGACGATGCTAACTATAGTTTGTCACTTAACCAGTTTGGCTCTAGCTATTTTGCCTTTTTCTCTATTTTTCTATTTGGCATTTCGGTAGAGCCTTTCAACCATTATTTGGTGTGGACCCGTTTTGGGGCGCTCATTCTTACGCTCATTATCATTTGGAAAATTTGGCAGCACAGGCGTACTACAATTTCAGGTTACGTTGCCGCAGTCGCCTTGCTAGCTCTCATTGGTGGTACTCTTTCCATTGCTTTTCGCCCTTTCCCAGCGCTTGCACAACTTGGCGCAAACACCTTAATGCTGGTTGTAACCGTTATCTTGTTTCAAGGTTCACTGCACCAGTGGTTTGTACTGCAGCGCAGACGAAAAGTGGGCTCGCTGTCATTTGCGCTGTTTCGCAATATATTGATAAAAGACGTTAGCACTCTATTGTTTGGCCTAACAATGCCCTTAAGCCAAAGCTGGCCGCTGCTTATCTTAAATGGCACTAGCGTAATTATGCGTGGCAGTATTTTATTGCAGATGCACAAACTAAAACGCCGAGAACTTTCCGTATCAGGATAGTTTCTCGGCGTTTCTACTTTGTTTCGTGTAGCGATAAGGTTGCTTGCCTAGCGGTCACTTGTTTGAGCAGCGTTATCAATACACGCTTCTACAAATAAGCACAATAGTGACGCGCTTCTGCAATCTACAACGCCACTTCAGCCATATTACCTTTGCTTTCAAGCCATGTTTTGCGATCGCCAGAACGCTTTTTAGCAAGCAACATGTCCATCAACTCCATCATTTCTTCTGCGTCTTCAATGGTTAGCTGAACAAGGCGACGGGTGTTCGGGTCCATGGTGGTTTCGCGAAGCTGTAGCGGGTTCATTTCCCCCAAGCCTTTGAAGCGCTGCACGTTAACTTTGCCACGTTTCTTTTCCGCTTCAATTCGGTCAAGAATGCCCTGTTTCTCGCCTTCATCTAGCGCGTAATACACCTCTTTGCCTACATCTATTCTAAATAGCGGCGGCATAGCGACATACACATGACCTTGTTCTACCAAGGTTCGGAAATGACGCACAAAGAGCGCACATAGTAACGTTGCAATGTGTAGCCCATCGGAGTCAGCATCGGCAAGAATACATATTTTACCGTAGCGCAAACCAGACAGGTCCGCCGAATCTGGGTCGATACCTAGCGCAACTGAAATATCGTGAATTTCCTGTGATGCCAATACCTGAGAAGAGTCGACTTCCCAGCTATTTAAGATTTTACCGCGCAGCGGCATAATGGCCTGAAATTCTCGGTCTCGCGCTTGCTTGGCCGAGCCACCCGCCGAGTCACCCTCTACTAAAAACAGTTCAGAGTAAGAAATATCTTGTGATGAGCAGTCGGTCAGTTTACCGGGTAGTGCAGGCCCTTGGGTAACCTTTTTACGGGCAACCTTTTTGGTTTGACGAAGGCGGCGCTGTGCATTGTTGATACACATTTCAGCAAGGGCTTCGGCAATTTCCGTATGCTGGTTTAGCCAAAGGCTGAATGCGTCTTTCACCACGCCTGATACAAACGCACTGGCCTGACGTGAAGACAGGCGTTCTTTAGTCTGCCCGGCAAACTGCGGGTCCTGCATCTTAGTCGACAGGATATAGGCACAGCGGTCCCAAATGTCATCAGGCGATAACTTAACGCCACGGGGCATTAAGTTTCTAAATTCGCAGAATTCGCGCATTGACTCTAGTAAGCCTTGGCGCAGCCCGTTAACGTGTGTTCCGCCTTGCGCTGTAGGAATAAGGTTAACGTAGCTTTCCGTTACCAAATCACCACCTTCAGGCAACCACATTACGGCCCAATCGGCGGCTTCTGTGTTGCCGCTGAATGTACCTACAAATGGCGCATCAGATGGTAAGGTTTCAAACTCCTCTACCGCTTGATAGAGGTAGTCTTTAAGCCCGTCTTCGTAATACCACTCTTGGCTTTCTTTGGTGATCTTATTGTCGAAGCGAATGCGCAGGCCTGGGCTTAACACCGCTTTTGCACGCAAGTTGTGTACAAGTCGGCTGGCGGAGAATTTTGCCGAGTCGAAGTATTGCGGGTCAGGCCAGAAATGAACGCGAGTTCCTGTATTGCGCTTTCCGCAGGTATCAATAACGTGTAGGTCTTCAACTTTGTCGCCGTTTTCAAAGGCAATTTGATATACGTTACTGTCTCGTCGAATCGTTACTTCCACGCGCGTTGAAAGCGCGTTAACTACCGAGATCCCCACTCCGTGAAGACCACCAGAGAAGGCATAGTTTTTATTTGAAAACTTACCACCCGCGTGAAGTTTACAGAGAATAAGCTCAACGCCCGATATTCCCTCTTCAGGGTGAATATCTACCGGCATACCACGACCATCGTCGATAACTTCTAACGATTGGTCTTCATGCAAAATTACTTTGATGTTAGAGGCGTGCCCGGCAAGCGCTTCATCCACACTGTTATCGATGACTTCCTGCCCCAAGTGATTTGGGCGGGTGGTGTCGGTGTACATACCAGGGCGGCGTTTTACGGGGTCAAGGCCGTTTAAAACCTCGATAGCATCTGAATTGTATTGATTTGACATAGTTATGGTTGTTATTTAAGCCAGCGACAAAGAAAGAGGTACGTGGCACTAAGGATAGCTATAGTAACTTCAGTAAGCATAGCGCCACACAACATACGTTTGATGTTAGCAGGGCGAGTACAGACTGGCAATGCGCTTATTTAAGCAAAAACTCGGCAATAGCAGGCAAGTGATTTTCGTAACCTACAAAGCTGTGATCGCCGCCTTCTTCAATAACCAAATGACTTTGTGCGTATTTCTCTGCAGCCAAGCGGTAATCCAGTGTTTCATCCTCGGTCTGAAGCAGCACTTTGTAATTGCCTGGCGTTTTAATTGAGGAAGCTTCTAATGCTTGGATTACCCCCATATCACTTTCTACTATTTCAAACTTTTCTTTGCTGTAAGGGTTTTCATGAGCACCGATAAAGCCCTGCAAAAGCTCGTAGGGTCGCACCGCAGGGTTAATTAACACAGCTTTGCCACCAAACTTTTCAAGCAAATACGTAGAGAGATACCCTCCCATTGAGCTACCAATAAGTTTCAGCCCATTTTCACGCAGTGCTGGGGTAGTCTCAATAAGTGTAATTAGCTGCGCTTCCACTTTACTGGGGAAGTTAGACAACTCTGGAATATGTAAGGTGACGTTTGAGTGGTGCTGCTCAAAATACGCTTTTGTGGCCTGCGCCTTTATCGATTTTGGCGAACTGAGAAAGCCGTGAAGGTATAAAATATGCTGCATATTGGTCTTTTTTCTTGGTTGTGATTTTTTGATTTGAGTACAAACAGGTATTAACTTAAACCCGAATAACCCTTACGTCCATCGAGCCGTCGTCGTTCAATTTGAAAACTTGATAGCCCGGTGCGTCTGAACTCACCCCAAATTCATGTTGCATTTCCCATTGCCAGCAGGTGGAGGGAGTTCCATAGGATGGGGTTTGATGCTTTCCTACATACTGTCGCAATGGCGAATGCACATGACCATGCACAAACGCTCTTAGCTGTGGGTGATCATCTGCTAACGATACAAGACGCTCAGCATTAGTGAGAAAGTGCTTATCCATCCAACTGTTTGACGGCAATATGTGATGATGAAGCGCAACAAGATGATTTGTCTGCGGTGACGTAGTTAACGATTGCTCTAGCGCCTGTATATCGCTTTCTTTTACTTCCCCCGCTGCCGTATGCATATTACTTGTAGCGCGGGTATCCATGCCGTGTATTTGCCAATTGCATAAGATTAACGAGTCATTGCATAGTAAGTGCCGACTGCCAACGTACGTTTCGAAGTACGGGTTGTTGTCATGGTTTCCCGCCAGCACAAACCATTCTATATTTGTTGGCGTAATATATTGCTCCATCAATGCAACAAAATACTGATAGCTCTCAGGGGAATTATCGCCACTAATATCCCCAGTAACCAGCACGACTACTTGGTGCTTTGCTCTCTGCTGGGGCTCATTGGCAACGTCTTGAACAACGTAATTTTGGATATCTGAAAGCACGCGTGCTAATGAGCAATAAGGCGCGATGCCCGCATATCCCGTCTTATCTTTGTCTTTTAATAAGTGGCAATCACTTAGCTGAATGAGTGTTATCACGCTTCAGAAGTAACGTTTGAGGAATGTTGCAAACAGAAGTTTAGCCATTCAGCTAAAAAGATATTCACCATGTGCTTTTCGTTACGCTGGCGCATTTTCAAATTCGGATACTCGTATGACGGTTCAAGCGCTCCTGTGTTTTGACTATTGATAACCTCAGCCATTCTGGCATCGTGATAAAGGCGCACCGTCATTGTTGGAGTTAAGTAGGTGGGTAAATCTTTTGTCGTCTGTTTAATGTTAATTGTACTGGTGTAGCGCGCAGACTCGACTATCTGAATTTCGTATGACAATCCCTTACCGATAGAAAATGCATAACGTAAATCCTCCGTATCGCAGTCAGGTAGTATTCTCAGTACATAAGAATAGTTAAGCTCGCAAAGCGCTTGCATTGACGGAAGATGGGGTACGTATTTTCGTTGGTTACGTTGAGTCACGATGCCTGCCATTGCTCCATAAGTTGTGTTTTGTGCATAAAGAACCATTGTAGCGCAATTACCGCCGCGGCGTTGTCTATATGGCCATTTTCAAGCCATTCAAGGGCGGTATTTTCTTTTACCCTGTGTACTTTAATATCTTCAGACTCGCTTTCTAAGCCATGTATGCCCTGGGCTTTGCTTGCATTAGTTTGCGCTATAAAAATATGTAATCTTTCTGTGGTACCGCCCGGACTTGATAAATAGCTTAGCGCCTTGGTCAAGTTCTGTAATTCGATCCCCGCTTCTTCCATTGATTCTCTGTGGCACACGGCTTCAGGCGTTTCACCTTTATCAATCATGCCGGCAATAATTTCTATTAGCCAAGGGCTTGAAGATGTGGCTAACGCCCCAATTCTTACTTGCTCAATAAGCACAAACTCCTGAAGAATGGGATCGTAGGGTAAGACCCCCACCGCGTGACCGCGCTCGAAAATTTCTCGCGTTACGGTATCGCTCCATTCTCCATTAAAACACTTGTGCTTAAACTTATACTGATTCATGGTAAAGAAACCACGATAAACTGGCTTGATGTCGGAGATTTCGACGTCATTTGAGGTAAATGAAAGGAATTCCTTGCTCATTTGCTGACACTTATGGTTCAAATAGATTTATCATACATAGTACATTTACACACCTATCGTGTATACGCGTGAAAAATGCTACGAAGGATGTAAAAATAAAACGGAAAACTCAGATTACAAGTCGTCTATTACTATAATAATTGCGTGGGTAGATCACATATTCTGTTACAGTTAAACGAATACTGTTACGAGTTTGGACTTTCGGTTTGTGGTTGAATTTTCATACACTTGATTTAAATAAGTCGTCTCAACAAGACTACGACGACACAACTTGTACACAACAGGAAGACGTAAGCATGAAACGAACACTTCTGTCGCTGGTTATCGGAGTTTCGATGACAACTAGTGCGCTGGCCGATGACTTAATGATGGTTTATCAACAAGCACTGGCTAACGACCCATTAGTGAACCAAGCGAAAGCGCAACGTGATGCTGCGTTTGAGGGGATAAGCATAAGTAGAGCGAGTTTGCTGCCTCAAATTTCAGGCTCAGTTGGTTATACCCAATCAGAATCTGAACGTTTTCAGCAAGCCGCTGGCGACAACGGGCTACAGGTATTCACTACCGATACCGAAGTGACAACGCTGAATTATGGTCTGTCTTTATCAATGTCGCTTTATGACCATGCTAACTGGTTAGGGTTGAATAGAGCAGAGAAAGTTGCAGAGCAAAGTGATGCACAACTTGCTGCAAGTATGCAAGACGTAATAGTACGCACGGTAACCGCTTATTTCGACGTGCTTCGTGCGCGTGACAATGTTGAGTTTGTGGGTGCCGAGAAACGCGCTATTGAACGACAGCTTGAACAAACCCGTCAGCGTTTCGAAGTTGGACTGACGGCCATTACAGATGTTCACGAAGCTCAGGCAAATTATGACAGCACTGTTGCTCAAGAAATACAGGCGAAAAATCAGCTTGAATTCGCACTAGAAGCACTTCGTGTAATAACAGGTAAATACCACGACCGGTTATTTGGTTTAAACACTGAAAACTTCTCGGCCACTATGCCGGTGCCAGAAACCGTGGATAACTGGCTTAAAACGGCTCAAGATAAGAATTTGTCGCTGCTTGTCGACCGTTTAGCAATGGATGTTGCAAAAGAAGATATTGCTATTGCACGTACAGGCCATTTACCAACGTTGTCACTATCGGGTAGCTACGGCAGGTCGAAAGATGACGTAGACGCTGAAGTGCTTAACGATGACGGCTCTACCACGCCCTTTGGTTATGAAACACCTTATTTAGATAACCAGTCGATTGGCATCACACTGAGCGTACCCATTTATCAGGGTGGCAGTGTTAACGCACAGACCTCACGAGCAAAATATAACTACGTTGCAGCAAGCCAAGCTGCCGAGCAGACGTACCGTCAAACCGTACAGTCCGTTCGCAGTTCGTTTAACAATGTAAAAGCATCTATATCGACTATTCGCGCACTTGAGCAGTCTGTCGTTTCTGCAGACAGCGCATTAAAAGCGACGGAAGCCGGTTTTGATGTCGGCACGAGAACAATTGTAGATGTTCTAGACAGCACGCGTAATCTTTTCGATGCACAGCGCAACTTAGCGGGTGCTCGTTATGACTTTATTCAATCAGTTATTACGCTCAAGCAAGCTGCTGGTACATTAACAAGCGAAGACGTTGCAATGATCAATCGCGGCTTAACGCCTGCTGAGAAAGACGGCAACAGCTAGTGAATGTTTGCGCCTGAACCTTTGCAGTTTTGGGCGGCTCGCAAAATGATATGCAAAGGGTAGCAATTAATGCTGCCCTTTTTGTTTTCTACGGTAAAATGGATGTCGTTAGTTTGTGGGCGAATACTTATTAAGAATAGCGAGAAGCTGCTGATACTCGTTAAGCAAATACTCTGCATTTTGTTTATTGAATGTGAAGTTGGCTAAACACTCAGATACTGACTGCAGCTTGCTCTGCAACAGTTGTATTTCGTCATCCATGATAATGCCCCTTTTTGATTTTAACTGAGAACGCGTCCGAAAAGGCGGTTACTTACAACTTTAGTATAGCGTCAACTAAACAGTGGACAAGTTTTTTGTCGAACGTTAAACCCTTGAGTGAAAAAAGAAATGCAAGCCTCTGAACTTCAGAATAAATTTGAAAGAATTCGCGCCAACAAATGGTTTGAAACCTTTGTTGTCAGCGTCATTATCGTATCTGCGCTTTTAGTGGGCGCAAAAACGTATGAGCTTCCAGCAGGACTATCATCCGTTACCTTATTCCTAGATTGGTTCATCAGTGCGTTCTTTTTAACTGAAATCACTATTCGATTTCTCGCAGAACAACGTAAGCGTCATTTCTTCAACAGCTTCTGGAATTGGTTTGATACGTTAATTGTTGTTATAAGTCTTATCCCGGCTGATGATACAGAATTAGCGCTTATTGCCCGCTTGGTGCGCGTATTTAGGGTGTTAAGGATGATCTCAATCATTCCCGAATTACGCATTTTGTTAGTTTCTCTTGTGAAAGCGTTGCCGCAACTCGGTTACGTTATGTTATTGATGTTCATTATTTTTTATATCTACGCAGCAATTGGCAGTACACTTTTTGAAACCATTAATCCTGTGTTGTGGGGCGACATCACAATATCTATGCTCACGCTGTTTAGAATAATGACCTTTGAAGACTGGACCGATGTAATGTACGAAACGCAGGAAGTTTATTCCTTAAGTTGGATTTTCTACCTTACGTTTATTTTCTTTACCGCATTTGCATTTCTTAACATGGTTATCGGCATTGTTGTTAATGTGATGGAGCGTGAGAACGAGAAAGCGCGTGCAGAAAAACAAGCCGCGCTTGTGGCAGAACAAAAAGCGCAAGGATATGTTGAGCCAACGCTAAACGATGTGCTGGCAGAAATACGAGCGCTAAAAGCACAAATAAACGAAAGGGCACTAGAGAAAGGCCGTGACAACGTGCATGAGTAAACCTCGGCATACCAACTTACTACAGTACAAAATCGTACTGTAGTAAGTTCAATCTTAGTTATGGTGTTTTGTTAAATACCGTATTGCTTTTTAAGTGTCTCTGCCCTGGCCTTAGCACTTGCAGAGCTTAACTCACGTTCTGCAAGTTTTCGTTTCGCTAAAGTAACTTTATCGGTGGTTAATAGAAGCTCGACATGATTCAAATACACTTCGTCATTCGCAATCGGTTGGGTTGCAATTCTTTCGTATAGCTTAAGCGCACTTTCTAGCTCACCTTTTGCGATATGTATTTGTGCTAATGTGTCTACCGCTTCTGCGTTGTTCGGCTGCAGTGAAACCGCCTTTTTTGACAGCGTTTCGGCGCGAATAAGGTCATTTTCCTCAAATGCTAAATAGGCAAGGTTATTTAAAACTACAAAGTTCTCAGGCATATTCGCTAGAACGTTTTCGTAGGTTGCCATAGCCGCCTGACGATCATCGGTTATTTGTCGCTCGGCAAGTAGCATGCTGCTTTGAATATCATTCGGATTATTTTTCACATGCTCTTGAATAAAGGAATACGACTTTTCTCTTTGTTCTGTTGCGTCATACACTGCCATTAACAACAGCGCATTATCTGTATTTTTAGACGCCTCATAAGCGGCCTCTGCATGTGGTAACGCTGCCTCGGGTTTCCTGTCTATTAAGTTTAAGCGCGCGATAATTCCACGTACAAATGGAAGAGCCTTAGCTTGCTCTGTCGAGGCATTGACAATTTCCCAAGCAGGCTTCGACTGCCCAATTCGGCTGTGAAAATAGGCTTTCAGTAACGACAACTGTGCATCTGTGCGCCTCTTCAGTACCTTGTCTAATAACGAGAGCGCGTCGTTGAAACGATTTTGTGAGTCTAAGATTAAAAGTTTACCCAATACCGCGTTCTTGTCTTGTGGGTAAAACGTTAACCAGCGGTCAAAGAATGCGTTAGCTTTTTTGACGTCGTTGCTAGCAAGCAGGCTCTGTCCTTTCAAACTCCAGAAAGCTAACGGCGAGTTTTCATCACCTTGTACACCTTCCAGTAAAGTTAGTGACTTACCTAACTCGCCATTAAGTGAGTACATTTTTGCTAACATCATGCGCAATGATAAGTTGCCTCGGTCGGCGTTAAACTCCCGCTCCACATGTTTAATTACGTCGGAATTATTTTTTTGCTCGGACGCCAAGCCATACCATAATGTCAACGCTTGAACATCCGCTGGATTCTTTTGAATAAATGTATCTAATAATGAAAGCGCACGCGCTTTCTCACCCTGTGCAACGAGCAAATTTACTTTTGAGTAAGTCACCTCGTTATTCGCATCAGGCTTTTGACTCGCTTGCTCTAGATACTGGTTTGCTGCGTCGAAGTCTCCCTCAACGGTAGCGATACTCCCAAGGTATACCAATGGAATAGATGTTTCAGGGGCCTTTTCGTGCCATTCAATTGCAGCAGCTTTAGCTTTTTCAAATTGATTTGTCGCGACATACGCGCGCAGTAACGTAGACTGTGTCGTCGCTGAGTCCGGCGCTTTGTTCACCGCTTCCTCAAGATTAACAATACCTTCAATATCATTAAGCGAAAGCTGAAGAACACCTAGTCGAGACAAATCTTCAGCAGATTCACTCACGGTCTCCGATTTTTCCACCATTTGTCTGGCGCCAAACTCATTTCCTTCTCGCAGCAGCTGATAGCTTGCTTTAGAAAACAGTCTTGCATCAGCGGTTTGTTCACCCTCTACTCGATTAAGTACTTCAAGTGCTTCATCGTTCTCACCTAACTGCAACATGCTATCGGCTAGCATGCGTAGCCCCGGATGATTATCTGGAAGACTAGAGGCGACCATTGTTAAATGCCGCTGAGCCGCTTCGAAATCTTGGATTTGATAGGCGCTATAACCCGCAACAAGCCGAACTACCTGATCGCTTCGCCCATTTTGGATCGCAAGTTCAAGATAACCTAAAGCTTCAGCATACTTACCTTGGGCAGATTCGATGATCCCTTTATACGTGTTAAGTAGCGGGTTGTTCTCGTTAAGTGCCAATAACTGGTCTACGAGAGGCTCGGCTTTCTCTAGGCTACGCTGTTCAATCAACAATGAAACATAGGCAAATTTACTTGTTACATCATCTGGATAGCTTTTTAAATATTCGCTGTATATGTCGATTGCTTTGTCTTGCTCGCTGTTTAAAAGGTAAAGCTTAGCAAGCTGTTGAAGCACATCTTTGTTAAGCGGCGACCGCGCCCTGAGCGTCTCCGTTGCCGCTATCGCATTGTCGATATCGTCATCGATAATAAAACGGTAGCTTTCAATTAATCCCTTATAGACCGACTCGGTATCAAGAGAAGAAAGATCATCAATGAGCGCTTGCGCATCGTCTACTTTGCCAAGTTGAACAAGTGCCTGTAATTTATAAAAGCCTACCTCAGCAGATTCCACCGCCGTCATGCCATCGGCTCGATAATCCACACCCGCCAGGGCATTTTCTGCGCCAGATTGTTGGTATGCTATCGACAATAAAGGAATGACATTATTCGCGGGGTATCCTAGCTCCAAAGCTTTATTTAATTCCTTTTCTGCAGCGTTGTAGTCTTTATTTTGGATGTATATTCTGCCAAGTTCGAACCTTGGCTCCGCCGCATTTGGTGACTTTTGTATTGCATTTTTGTATTCGACAACCGCAGCATCGAACTGCTGCTGAGATACGTAATTGCGTGCATCGGCTAAATGGCTTTCCATGGACTTTTCACTGCATCCTGACAGTAAAGCGCTTAAAAGAAGCACAGATATTGAAGAACGCTTTATTAGTTTATTTGTTTTAATCATCGTAATTCCTTGCTCTACCTCAAAATTCTGGCCATGGGATAGAATACAACTTTTTTCCTGTTTATTATTTCGACAAAATACTGCAATTTCGTGGCAACATGGTCATTATTCGAATATAATAACGGTTTTTGCAACACTGCTGGCAAGCATATCGCGAAAAACGCTAGAAATAAGTCAATGAACCTTGCTCTTTTGCAATTCAAATGCTGTATAGCGTCTTGCGATAATAAACCGCAAAAGTACGGTTTAGTCGTATGCCGCACCCTCCTTACTTAATGCACCAGGATCCTTAATGACCACAACTGTCGACATGACATTTAAAGACCTCAATTTACCAGAACCTATCTTACAAGCCCTTGAAAAAGTTGGCTACGAGAAACCGTCTCCTATTCAAGCCGAGAGTATTCCTCTTTTACTTGAAGGGCACGATTTACTCGGTCAGGCACAGACAGGGACAGGAAAAACCGCTGCGTTTGCCCTGCCTATGTTGGCAAACATCGATCCTGAAGAACGTAAGCCGCAATTACTGGTATTGGCCCCAACTCGTGAACTAGCTATTCAGGTTGCAGAGGCGTTTCAGGTTTATGCGAGCTTTAGTCAAAAAATTAAAGTACTTCCGGTATACGGCGGTCAGTCGTACGACAACCAAATTCGCCAGCTTAAGCGTGGCGTTCAGGTGGTTGTTGGTACACCAGGCCGTATCATCGACCATATTAAGCGCAAAACGCTAGACTTAAGCGAACTTAAGTTCCTAGTACTAGACGAAGCTGACGAAATGCTTCGTATGGGCTTTATCGATGACGTTGAACTTATTCTTAGCCATGCACCAGAAGAGCGTCAAACCGCGCTGTTCTCGGCTACTATGCCTGGTCCAATCAAGAAAATTACTCAGCGTTACTTAAAAGACCCTAAGCACGTTAAAATTGCGTCAAAGGTAAGTACGGCTAGCACTATTCGCCAGCGCTATTGCCAAATTGCACCACACCACAAACTTGAAGCGCTAACGCGCATCATGGAAGTGGAAGTGTTTGACGGCATGATCATTTTCGTACGTACGAAAACCGCTACTGTTGAATTAGCAGATAAACTGTCTGCCCGTGGTTACGATGTAGAACCGCTAAACGGTGATATTCCTCAGGCAGCCCGTGAACGTACTGTTGAAAAGCTTAAACAGGGTAAGATCGACATTCTTGTCGCTACTGACGTAGTAGCCCGTGGTCTTGACGTTGAGCGTGTAAGTCACGTTATCAACTACGATATCCCGTACGACAGTGAATCTTACGTTCACCGTATTGGTCGTACAGGTCGTGCAGGACGCCAGGGTGACGCAATCCTGTTCATTTCTCACCGTGAAAAGCGCTTGTTGTTCTCGATTGAGAAAACCACTAAGCAACCTATTGAAGCGATGCCAATTCCTTCAATTAGCGAGATAAATGAAACCCGTTTGAGCCGCTTTAAGCAGTCAGTTGCCGAAGCAGCGCAAGACGATAGCATTGAATCATTAATGCCAATCGTTGAGATGATTAAAGAAGAAAACGAAGCGTCTCCTGAAGTTTTGATGGCAGCACTGCTTAAAATTGCGCAAGGTGATGAGCCGCTAATTCTTAAAGAATCAGATCGACCAGATATTAACAGCAAGCCTCAGCGTGATAGCCGCGACAGAAACTCTCGTGACGGTCGTGAGAGAAAGCCGCGAGTACCACGCGGTAACCGCAAACCTGAAGAAGGCATGCAGCGCTTCCGCATTGAGGTAGGTCATGTACATGGCGCGAAGCCTGGCAACATCGTTGGCGCTATTGCTAATGAAGCAAACATAAATTCGAAGCACATTGGCGCTATCGAAATTTATGACAACTTCAGCACGGTAGACCTTCCTGACGGCATGCCTAAGGAAACGCGCGATACGCTACAGGGCACCCGTGTTGCTGGTCAGCGTTTGAATATTCGCGAATGGTCTGATACGCCTCCTGCAAAAGGTCGTGGCGATCGTGGTAACCGTGGTGACAGAGCACCTCGCGGCAACCGTGAAGACCGAGGCAATCGCGGAGATCGCGAAAACCGTAAGCGTAAGAACTAAATAGCAACACATTCAGCTTTTATATAACTAATTGCAATATAAAGGCTGTTTTCGTTGTTTTCTTATTAAAAAGAATTGGCGCAAAATAGTGTCAGTTCTTTTTTTGTATTTGAAGCTAAGAAAACCTTTATGGATTACTTTCCGTTATTTCTAGATGCCAGAAAACTCCATGTCCTGATTGTTGGGGCTGGTGAAGTAGCAGCCCGTAAGCTAGAGCTTATAATGAAGACACCTGCGACCATCACCGTGGTGGCGCCTTGGGTTTGCGATACGGTGAAGCAGTTGGCACTTAATGAGAAAGTGACACTCATTGAACGCGAGTTTGAAAATAGCGATCTCACCCATAAAGACATGGTTTTCATTGCCACCGACAAAGGCGATGTAAATCAACATATTCACGACTTAGCGCGCGCTAATAAAGTATTAGTAAACGTGGTGGACAACACACCGCTTTGCCAATTTATTACTCCTTCTATTGTTGACCGTTCTCCTATTGTTATAGCCATGAGCAGTGGTGGTGTAGCGCCTGTATTGCTTCGTTATTTGCGTCAAAAGTTAGAGACTGTACTACCCGCTAACTTAAGTCGACTGGGTGCGTTTTCTGAAAAGTTCCGCGATAAAGTAAAACAAACCCTAAACGGTGTTACCGCTCGTCGATACTTCTGGGAAGATGTACTCGATGGCGACATCGCGGAAATGGTAGAAAAAGGCCAAGACCAAAAAGCTGATGAGGCTTTTGAGTTGGCACTACAAGCCGCCGCTGAAGACAAAAAAGTAGAAGGGCAGGTGTATTTGGTGGGGGCCGGCCCTGGCGACCCCGATCTTCTCACTTTCCGTGCATTGCGCTTAATGCAAAAAGCTGATGTGGTGGTCTACGACCGCTTAGTATCGCCGCAAATTCTGGAGCTTGTGCGCCGGGACGCTGAGAAGATTTACGTGGGCAAGGCCAAAAGCAATCACACACTTCCTCAGGACGACATAAACCAGCTAATGGTTGATGAGGCCAAAAAGGGCAACCGTGTAGTGCGGCTGAAGGGCGGCGACCCGTTCATATTTGGCCGTGGTGGAGAAGAAATTCAAACCCTTATTAAGCACGGTATTGAGTTTCAGGTTGTGCCGGGCATTACTGCAGCAAGCGGGGCATCTAGCTATGCGGGTATTCCCCTAACTCACCGCGACCACGCACAATCTGTGGTGTTTGCAACAGGTCACCTTAAAAACGGCACTATCGATCTTAACTGGCCAGCCCTTGCACAACGAAATCAAACTGCAGTGTTCTATATGGGGCTAACAGGGCTTCCTATTATCTGTGAAAAGATGATTGAGCACGGTTTAGATGCTTCTACACCGATTGCGCTGGTTCAGTCAGCTACCACTGAAAAGCAGCAGGTGTTAACCGGCACCCTAGCAGATATTGTTGCTAAGCAAGAAGCAGCGCAGTTGCAGCCCCCTACCCTTATTATTGTAGGTAGTGTGGTAAGCCTTCACGATGAATTGAACTGGTTTCAAGGCTAGACAACTTATACGTCCAGATACATTTCATCGCTAACGCAGTGGCTGTTCGTCAACAAGTATATTGTTGTCCGCCAACCTGCTTGTTTTTTGCTCGAAGAAACGCATACTTGTTAATATGTTGAACTGGTTAGTTTGTGGTTTCGCCCAGTGCGTAAAAGAATACAAAAGAATAGTCCCTATTCACCCACCCGCTACGTGTTTTTATTCGCGAAAGCAGTAACCCTACTTTTGATACTGGCGAGTGCTGGGTTGTCAACGGTGGCCTTTAGCGAGCAACTAAAATATAAAAAGACGCATACTGACTTAGGGGTACTTTTTCATTACGAATGGATGGATCATACCAATACTAAACAATCCATTTCTTTCACACTGCCTGACAGTGCGTTTAATGAAGCACCATCCCAACAGTCAAATTATAAACCTCTGATAGTACAACGATATATTACTGTAGCGCTGATGGAGGAAGCTAAAAAAATCGACCCGAAAGACGCAAGAATAAACATCCTACCCAAACGAGACAGCATTGAAATTCAGGTAAAAGGGACCGATGAAACGAAGGTTCAAACAATCCTGAGTAATTTAAAAACAGTGCGCCAACAAGCGTATGATCAATATCTTAATGAGCATTATTTTCAACGTTTTACAACGCTCTTTAATCAACCTGCTATCAAACCGGACCATGTTCGTTACGCTGCAGAGTCAGTCACTTCGTTACTGTCGGCATCTCAAGCGTTTTATGAAAAAGTAGCACCTGAATCAGATTCAAGAGCGTATTTCTCCCTTATTTTAAGTTGGCTGCAAAGTATTCCATACGATACATTAGAAGATAGAACGGTCAGCAATGGTTCTGGCTTTGCACCACCTATTAGTGTGCTCATGCAGAACCTAGGGGACTGTGACAGTAAAGCAGTGTTGGCATCGTCTATGGTTAGGGCTTTTTTACCCTCAACTAAAATGATTATTGTCTATCTACCTAACCATGCACTCGTAGGTGTTGCACTGACCCCCTCCGATAAAGACCGGACCATAGAGTACGAAGGCGACACTTACATACTCTACGATCCAACGGGCCCGGCACTTATTGAGTTTGGACAAGTATCTGAAGATACTGAACGCAACATTGTGACAGGGCGCTATCAAGTGGAAGTAGTAAAGTAAAAACACAAAAAGCGCCTTTGCGATAAAGGCGCTTTAATTAAAAGGCTTAGAAAAGGCTGCCCACTATAAATTCTCTTCAGCAAAGCTTGCAAGACGGCTTCTTACTACACCATCTAGGTTTATGGTGGCACTGCCTGAGAAGTCCTTAAACTTTTCAACCAAGTAAGTTAGGCCCGAGGTCACTGCACTCAGATAGTTACTGTCAATCTGCGCAAGGTTTCCGCCCACTATCAGCTTCGTTCCTTCACCGCAGCGTGTGATAATGGTTTTAAGCTGCGACGCGGTTAAGTTTTGCGACTCATCCAAAATCACAATCGCATTTTGAATACTTCTACCTCGCATAAAGTTTACCGACTTGTACTGAATGTTGGCTTTTTCCATGATGTAATTCATAGAACCTTTGGTATTTTCGTCGTGCTTGTGGAGTACTTCCAAAGAATCGGTAATGGCTGCCAACCAAGGCAACATTTTTTCTTCTTCCGTTCCCGGCAAAAAGCCTATGGACTCAGCAATTTCCGGCGTGCTTCGCGTAACAATGATTTTGTCATACATGTTACGCTCTACCACCATTTCAAGGGCTGCCGCTAACGCAAGTAGCGTTTTACCACTACCGGCAGGGCCAGTGAGAATAACCATATCAATGTGTGGGTCGAGCAGCGAATGAAGCGCCATAGCCTGACCTATATTTTTTGGTGTAATGCCCCAAGCGTGACGACCCATTAAGCGCTCGTAACCTAAATCCAGCACTTCTAGGTGATCGTTGGTAATCTCTTCCACCAGACCTGCAAATTGTTTTGTTTCATCGAGCAAGAACTCGTTCACATACGCCTCTGGGAGCATGGATTTTGGTATGGTGTGAATGGTGTCGCGCCCTTCAGTGCGACTGTCTACACTTTTTACATTATCCCAGAAGTTTCCTTCAAAGGTATGAAACCCGCGAGATAGATATTTTATGTCAGTAATTAGCTGGTCGGTGCGGTAGTCTTCAACATGAGCAAGGCCTGCCCCTTTAGCCTTGAGGCGCATGTTTAAGTCTTTAGTGACCAACACCACTTTTTGCGGCGCGAAGGTCTTTTGCAGGTGCAGCGCTACATTGATTATACGGTTGTCATTTTCATTGCTGGTAAACACCTGCTGAGCCTCAACCATATTAAGGTCGGCAAATATAGACAAGCTACCTGTAGGCGCCGTTTGTCCAGCCCCTAACCCTTCCATTGATACACCGGCTAGCATATTTTCTGGCGTTGCATCATGGAGTAAATCCTCCATCGCTCGAATAGAAACTCGTGCGTCTCGCGCCACGTCTTTTTTACTGTCTTTGATGTAGTCGAGCTCTTCCAATACAGTCATTGGAATAACCACGTCGTGTTCTTTAAAGGAGAGAAAAGCGTGAGGTTCGTGCAGCAGGATATTGGTATCGAGGACGTAAATTTTTGTATCAGTAGAATTTTTTCTTGGCATCCTTCACTCCGGTCAATAAAGCCAAGCTAGGTGCTTTGTCCATTTATGAACGCACACGCTAACAAGCTACCGTTACGGTTGTAGGAGAATGCCGCTCGAAACAGGACTTCTTCCCCTACTCGCGTCGACTGAGAAGCAGTACTACTCTTTCTGCCTCAAAGGTTCGTTCGTTAAATTATCGAACCCTTAATTCCACCATAATCCAGTTTTGGTGTTTTAGCACTGTTTTTTCTTTTTTTATTTTGCACTGGTGGAGGTAAACTTGACTACGAGTGTTCAGGTTTTTAATTTCCAGGGAAAGACAAGCGATGATTGGACTTTACAATACAAAAATAACGTCAGTTCTAACACTGCTTATAGCGCTTCTGGTGTGTTTAAACCCTGCAATTGCGCAGCCGAATAGCGAAGTGCTTCATACCCCATCACCTTCCAATGTCTTTATTCATCTTGAAAAAAGCAAAACTGACGCGTTAGAAAGATGGGTCGTTACCTACGCACTATCCACGCCCGCTAAAACGCTGACTTTTGTTAGAAATCCAGACATATCGAGATCATCACGTTGGTTCGCACAAGATAGTGACAAAGAAATTGTTTTTGATCGCGCTAAACGCCAAGACGTTGTGCGCTCGAAGTCAGGCAAATCCATTTCTAGGGTGTCTTTTTTACTTACGCCTACCTACAAACACTTAGGCAAAGATTACGCACCATTTTCTCCTTTTTCTGACGGGGGAAACGCCTTTCATACTGGACGACTGTTTGCTTGTGCGAATACCTGCACTCAAGAAACGTGGCAGCTGACACTCAGTGTCCCGAGTGATGAACATATTGTATTGAACGGAAATGTTGCAAAAAACACCGTGTCGTGGACAGATAACAATGATGGAAGAGTCGTGTACGTAGGGCAGCAACAGCCAATTATTACTGATGAAGTCATCGCCCTCATTGACCAAGGCCTCCCCGAAAGCGTGAACGTTTCGCTAGAACAAGACATACCTAATATTATGGCGTTTTTCTCCCAACGCCTTAATCCGCTTAAGGGCGAAAAGCCTACGTTATTCGCCTCATACGCAAACGTAGATGATCACTCTACACAAGGCGGAACACTACCTAATCAAATATTTATGCACTGGAACAGGGATGACTTAGACGAACGAGCCAGTCATATCAGCTTTGTTAACCAAACGCTGTGGTTCTTTGCTCACGAAGTGGCACATTTATATCAGTCCGGCAGTACCGAAGGTGTGTCAGAAAACAACGAGCAGTCTTGGTTACACGAGGGCAGCGCCGAATACTTTGCAGCAATTGCCATCAGCGCTCTCTACGAAGGTACCAATAACTATGTCGAAAGCCGAGTTACCAATGCCTTTAAGCGCTGTATCAAATGCAGTAGTTCCCGCACTGCGCTCATAGTAAAATCGGCAACCAATAGTCTAGTATTAATGACTTATGACAACGCAATGCGTACAATACCGCCCCCCGAAAAACAGGTTGGTGATTTATGAGTTCAGATAGTCAATTTTTAGTTGGTCAGCGTTGGTTAAGCAACACAGAAATAGAGCTGGGGTTAGGTGTCGTTATTGGTAGTGACTTCCGTTCAGTAGAAGTGTTGTATCCAGCAACAGGCGAAGCGCGAAAATACACAAAGCAAGATGCGCCGCTTACGCGACTAATTTTTGAAATTGGCGAAACGGTCAAAAGCCAAGATGGCTGGGAAATGACCATTACTGAAAAAGAAGAGAGCCAAGGCTTGCTTATCTATCACGGGCTTCGCGAAGACACCAAAGCGCAGGCGCGATTACCTGAAACCATGCTAGACAGCCACATTCGCTTAAACCAACCTGAAAAGCGCCTGTTTAGTCAGCAGCTAGACAACCCTAAATGGTTCGACTTGCGTGAACGTGCCCTAGATCATCAATACGATTACCTGCGTTCAAATACTATTGGCCTTTCAGGTGCGCGCATATCGCTTATTCCGCACCAACTCCACATTGCGTCAGAGGTAGGCGGCAGACATGCACCTCGGGTATTGCTGGCCGATGAAGTAGGTCTTGGTAAAACCATTGAAGCCGCGTTAATTATTCACCAGCAGCTTAAAACTGGCCGTGCAGAGCGCGTGCTTATTTTGGTTCCAGACTCGCTAATGCACCAATGGCTTGTTGAAATGCTTCGCCGCGTTAACCTTCCTTTTGCCATTTACGATGAGAGTCGTTGCGAAGCAATAGAGAAGAGTGAAGGCTTAGACGATGACGAAACGTCTGACGCGAGCGCTGTGAATCCATTTGAAAACGACCAGCTGGTACTTTGCAGTATCGACTTCCTAAGCAAGAGCGAAAAACGCCAGCAGCAAATTCAAGCTGCAGGATGGGATTTAATGGTTGTTGATGAAGCCCATCACCTTGCATGGTCAAGCGAATCGCCATCTGCCGAATACCTGTGTGTGGAAGCGCTAGCCAATCAAACACCTGGCGTGTTATTACTTACCGCAACGCCTGATCAACTTGGTCATGAAAGCCACTTTGCCCGCTTGCGCCTGCTCGACCCAGCCCGCTTCCATAGCTACGACGCATTTTTAGATGAAGAATCGAAATACAGCCAACTGGCCGATGCGGTAGCACCATTACTTTCAGACGCCGAGCCTAACGACAAACAGCGCGGCAAACTCGCTGAATTCGCGCCTGACGTTATGGAACATGCGGGTGATTTAAGCTCGCCGGAAAATCGCCACGCGCTGCTGCATCAACTTATTGATTGTCACGGTACAGGTCGTATGTTGTTTAGAAACCGCCGCGCCAATATTGAAGGCTTTCCGGAGCGTAAATTAAGCGCGTACGAATTAGCTTTGCCTGAGGTTTATTCAGATGCCGTGAGCGGCGGCGACCTAACCTATTCACTGTATCCTGAACGTATGGCAAGCGTGGTTAACAGCTGGACCAAGCATGACCCGCGCGTTGAATGGCTGCTTGATTTCATGCAAAGCGTTAAGCCAGAAAAGATTCTGCTTATTTGCGCAAGCGCCCGTACAGCGCAAGAGTTAGGTGAGGTTATTCGCACGCAAACCGGTATTCGCCATAGTGTATTCCACGAAGGCATGAGCATTGTTGAGCGCGACAAGGCGGCCCATTATTTTGCTGATGAGGAAGACGGCGCACAAATTCTACTGTGTAGCGAAATAGGCAGCGAAGGCCGTAACTTCCAGTTCGCTCACCACTTAGTATTGTTCGACTTGCCTATTACGCCAGACCTGCTTGAACAACGTATTGGTCGTCTTGACCGTATTGGCCAAACCCAGACCGTACAAATTCACGTGCCGTATTTAGCGAAAACCGCGCAGCACGTATTACTAGATTGGTATCACGAAGGGCTTAATGCCTTCGAAAAAACCTGTCCGACTGGCTCTGGCGTGTTCGACGACGTTAAGCCTTTGCTTATTGGTGCGTGCTTGCACCCTGACGATATGAGCGCCCGTGACGAGCTAGTGAACATGAGTGTTACGCTTAATAGCCAGCTCGTAGCGCAGCTAGAAGCCGGTCGCGATCGGCTTCTAGAGCTTAATGCTTCGGGAGAGGGCCGTGTAGAACAACTGCTTGAAGACATCATTACCCTTGATAGCGAACAAGATTTGTCGCGCTTTATGGGGCGCGTATTCGATGCTATTGGTGTTCAGCAGGATGAAAAAGGCAATGACTGCTTTATTCTTATGCCAACCGAGTCGATGGTGAGCCAGCTTCCAGGTCTTGACCCAGAAGGTATGACGGTTACTTACAAGCGCCGTGTTGCCACCACGCTGGAAAACGTACAGTTTTTAAGTTGGGATCATCCGCTCGTGCATACCGCCATAGACGTAGTACTCACCGATGTACACGGAAAAAGCAGCATGGGCTTCATTGCCGAGCCGTCTTTGCCAAAAGGCGCTTATTGGGTTGAAGCGCTGTTTGTGCTGCAGGCACAAGCCCCTAAAGCGCTTCAGTTAGGCCGTTTTTTACCTCAAACACCGGTGCGAGTGTGTTTAGATGCGCAAGGGAATCCGTCTGAATTAAGCTTCGACGTTAAGCGTAAAATTGGACGTAAGATCTCGGCTCAGCTTTTAAAAGCCTTGCAACAGCCGCTTGAGCTTGCCATTGAAAAGGCGCGTAAGCTGGCCCATCAACAAGCGAACCAAAAACAACACGATGCACTTAACAGTATGCACAGCACGCTTAACGAAGAAATACAGCGCTTACGCGATCTTCAAAAGCGTAACCCAGCAGTACGTGACAGCGAAATTGAGTTTATCGAAACGCAAATGAACGCCCTTGATAAAGTTATTCAGGATGCAGACGTTCAGCTGGACGCCATTCGTATTGTTGTAAATAACCCATAACCTTAATAGGTTAAACATTCAAAAGCGACGGTGAAGTAACGAGTACATAATGGCGAACCCAAGTTTTGTTTATAACCCACCAATGACACCTTATCTTGATATTTTGTATCAAGATGAGGACATGGTGGTTGCGCATAAACCTAGCGGGCTATTGAGCGTTCCGGGCAAAGCACTAGAACACCGCGACTCGCTGATCAGCCGGGTGAACCGTGTTTATCCCACCGCCACAGTAGTACATCGCTTAGACATGGCGACTTCAGGTATTTTGGTGCTGGCGCTCAATAAAGATAGCCATCGCCATATCTCGAAACAGTTTGAGCTTCGGCAAACTAAAAAACGTTACTTCGCCCGAGTTCATGGGCATGTAGAACAAGACAGCGGAGAAGTTAACCTCCCCCTTATTTGCGACTGGCCAAACAGGCCAAAGCAAATGGTTGACTTCGAGCGGGGTAAAAAAGCTGTAACGCACTTTAACGTCATTGAGCGTACGTTAGATGAAAAAGGATTGCCCTACTCTTTAGTTGCTCTTTATCCTATTACCGGTCGTTCTCACCAACTGCGCGTGCATATGCTTGCTCTAGGTCACCCTATTTTAGGGGATAGACTCTATGCCCATGAAGAGGCGCTATCCATGGCAGCCCGCTTACAGCTTCATGCTGAGAGCTTAAGCTTCACTCACCCTACACATAACACTGTTTTAAATTTTCAGACCTCTATCCCATTTAGTCGACACAGCCCAACTGCGTTATAAATTATTCTTGTATGACGCTAGACAATAAATAGCGGCTTAAGCAATTTTTAACTCGGCCGATAAGTAAAAAAGAGAAGGGTTCTTAGTGAAGTAGTTTGATTTAACTCAGGTGAAAAGTCTTACATGTTGCCAAGATTATTTGTAACGCTGTTATATTTTACATGTTTGTTGTGTACACCAGCGGCGCAATGCGACTTTTACACTGATATCAGGCATGCATTCCCTCCAGATGAAGTTAAAACACTCATGGTAGGAGAATCATCAAACCCAATTATAGAGATTGCATCTCAAACCCCTCTTTCATTGGGGACTGCCGTCATTTTTTCAGAGCCGTTTCCGTCAAGCATTACTATTTCTCAAGCCAATATTATGGCAAACCAACTGGCTCAAAAAGGTTGGAATGTGATCATCAGCCCATTTGACTTTCCGGTGGCTGTTACACTTTCTAAAGATGCAGATCTGGTAACTCAGGATCAAAATACAGGTAATGAAAATGCGTTACCGGTACACCCACAGAGCGATGTTTCAACCCAAGCATATAACTTTGATTCAGTAACCATGGCACTTACGTCGCACATAACTTCGTTGAACAATTATCTGCAAGACAGACAGGGTTATCGCCTGGTTATTGTGCAAGGTATGCTCGCTGGGGCCTATATGAATGCGGTAAATGTTCAGGAAGCTCTTCAACCTGACAGCTTAGTCGCTATTTCTCCGTTTTGGCCACAGAGAGAAAACAATAACTTAGTTATAAAATTAATATCACAATCTGATTATCCGGTTTTGGATATTGCCTTAGGAGGTTTCAATGACTGGGCTGGCAGCACCGACTACAAACGACAAAACCGGTCAAAAGTTGAACTAAAGTTACACTACAGACAGGTTAAACTTCCAGGTAAAACGTTAACCTTTAGTATAAAGCAGAAAAACAAAAACTTTTCAAATCAAATGCTTACAAACAGTATCCTCGGCTGGACACGTCATTTAGGCTGGTAATTCGTCAACATCAGCATTACGCTAAATACATAAACAAAACAACGGTATGGATATATCAGTTGTAAAAGTAGCCTTTGAGAATACGCAGTCACACGGTTATGAACTATAATACGTTTAGTGAACACAAAATGGTTGTTTGATTTGTGAATGTTCAAGAATTTGTAGACAGTAAAGCAAAGCAACTTTGCTTTTACCTGAGAGCATTCTGGCAAAATGAGCTCCCAATTGACGAACTCGAACTCTTTTTTTGGGACTGTATGGAAGAGTGGGGGCAAATTGATTACACCCTCACCCAACCCTACACACAAAAAGAGCGCGTATTCTGGCACCTGCTGCACCAAGTTCATTACTGGGGTGAAGAGAAGCTTAAACACGACCAGTATCTCGTAGATGAACTCACCAATTGTACCAAATACCTTGAAGGCGCCGGACACTGCCCTCTGGACTGTGTGGGTATTCGCCCTTAATTATATTGCTATTCTACAGCTTTAATGGCTCAATATTGCTTTTACAGCAGTCATGGGGCTGGTCTTTTTGTTTTCTGTATTACAATCCTTCAACGACAAACGCTTTGCCAGTATTTTCTTATTTGGCATTTCAAGCGGCTTCCCCTGGATAATGATAAGCTCTGTGTTATCAGCTTGGCTGAAAGATGAAGGGCTGTCTCGTTCTGCTATTGGTCTGTTCGGCATTATTTTCGCTACTTACAGCTTTAATTTTTTGTGGTCTCCCCTCGTCGACAAACTCAAGCCTCCTTTTTTGGGTCTGCGCAAAGGTTGGATATTTTCAATGCAACTTTGCCTAGCGGCGTTATGCATTGTTATGTCTCAATTAACAGCAAGTGATCACTTATTTACCGTAGCCCTTGTTGGGTTATTGATTGCAATAGCATCGGCTACGCAAGATATTGCAATCGACGGATTCAGAATCGACTGCATTGCTGTAAATGATAGTGACGGTATGTCAGCTGCGTCGTCAGTTGCAACCGCAGGCTGGTGGACGGGCTATGGTGGTCTAGGCGCTATACCATTCTTTTTGGCCGATCTCACGTCTTGGTCTTGGCCTGATATATATTTGTTATTAGGTGGCATAATGCTGCTTCTCGCGTTTTCAACGCTTTTTGCTACTGAGCCCGATATAGATAGGGAGGCGCTACTCAGTGAAATATCAACAGAAACAAGCAATAGCAGTCGCAGTGCCCTCCTACACTGGTTTCACACTACTATCGTCGCACCGTTTTCTGAGTTTTTTAATCGAAATGGCGTTAAATTAGCCGTCTCGTTTTTACTATTTATTTTTCTCTTTAAAATAGGCGAAGCATTTCTTGGAAGGATGAGTATTGTTTTTTACAAAGAAGTGGGGTTCTCAAACAGCGACATTGCAACCTATTCCAAATTGCTTAACTGGTGGGTAACCATTTTGTTTTCGCTTTTAGGTGGTGTCGTCAACATTCGCTATGGCATTTATCGTGGGTTAATGGTTGCTGGAATTGCGATGGCCGCCTCTAACTTACTTTTCGCAGCGATTGCGCAAACAGGACCATCTACAGCACTTTTAGCATTTACCGTAATAGTTGACGGATTTACCGGCGCATGGAGCACGGTTGCTATGGTTGCCTTTATTTCGTTGCTCTGCAATCGCGCATTCAGCGCCACGCAATATGCGCTTATGGCATCGCTCAGCGTAGCCGGGAGAACACTAGTGGCATCAAGCAGCGGGTTCGTGGTCGACGCTATGCAGGGAAACTGGAGCTTGTTTTTCATTCTCACCGCTTTAATGGTGATACCCAGTTTACTTTTTTTGTATTCAATACGACATCATATTAAAACCGTCGAAACCGCCGCGACAAAATCGCACTGAACCTTGCAAGCTCGGAGCAAACATCTACATTTAAAAGGTGAGTAAATGTACAGCTAAGGAAGCACTTTGCAAGACCAACGTCAGCCGAAAGATAAGGTAATCACTAAACAGCCCCTGGTAATTTCCCCTTCGACTTGGTTTCAGGCTGGATTTGTATCCATAGGTATACTCGCCTGCGTGTGTTTATTTTTTACGTCGCATCAGCTTTCTCAGTTCACGGATAAAATAAACGACGGAGATAGAGCTTCCTCAGCCCTTCTTGATATCGAAAATAAACGCTTAACACTCATAACATCCAATTTATCCGATGCAGCGCCTGCTCTTCAGGCTATCTATAGAGACGCGTTTTCTTTGGTCAACGACAGATTCAACAAAAAGTACAACCAAACATTGACACTTTCTTTGCTTGAGCTTGATAAATTTAAGGCTCTCGTGAACGGTTTACCCTCCGACTCTGCATACCGTATCAATGTCGACACATTGAATTTACTCAATACGCTCGCATTATCTCCTGCTGATAAACGCATAGATTATTTTAGTGTTCCATTCAGTTTATCGCCGCTGCTTTTTGTCATTGATGATGAAAAAAGAACGCTTGCAGAACAAGCTGGAACATTAGCCTTGCGTTTACAACTTTTCACCTTAACTGTGTTCATGGCGCTCATCAGTGCTGTGTTAATAGCGGCCTTCAACCGTAACGCTGTTCCCCGTTTAACAAAATCAACACGTAACGGTCAAACGCGATTACTTCGCAGAAAAGGCGATAAGGCGCTACTCAAGCAAAATCAATTTTTACGGTTAATAAGCCACGAGTTCCGCGCGCCCATTAGCGCAATTATCAGTGCGCTGGAACTGATCCCTAATATGGAAAATCAACGAACTCGGCTACTACAACAGGCCGAACAGTCCAGTTACAGATTGCTTAATTTGACAAATAACCTCACTGAAATTTTATCGAGCAATACCCATGAAGAGATGAACTTTACGCGCGTAGACTTAATAAGCTTACTCGATGAATCAATTTCGCCATTTTCGGTGCGCGTGAAAGATAAGAAACTTGAACTTAATATGCACTGTAGCCATAGCGTGCCGCAGTATGTAGAAACAGATCCTATTGCTGTGTCTAAAGTGATTGTGAATATTTTAGATAATGCGGTTAAATTTACCTCCACAGGGCTTATTGACATCAATGCCACTACTGAGGTCAACGACAAACGAATATTCTTAAAAGTTGTTATAAACGACACCGGAGTAGGCATAGACGCTCCCACACAAGCCAAAATGTTTGAAAATTTTTTTCGCGGCGACCATGTTTCAGGTGAACGTTTCCCTGGTGCAGGAATCGGGCTCAGTGTTGTGAAAAATAATATTGATAATCTTGATGGAACTATTCATGTCAACAGCACGGTAGGCGTGGGTACAGAAATCACTGTTCGAATTCCAATTAAACCGTTAAGTTCTCCTGCCAGCATCGAAGTTACGCCTTCTAACGGTAAATTCGCGATAGTAGATGACCTTGAAATATCTCGCTTACACCTTCAGTCAATTGTGACTTCTGAAGGTTATGCCGCTCGGTCTTTTTCCTCAGGCGCAAGCTTGCTTGCACTTCATGAAGACATTTTGCAATTCAATGCCATTATTGCCGACCTGTATATGCCTGGGATGAATGGCCTCGAACTTGTAAAAACACTGCATGCTATATATGGAGAAAGAACGCCACCGGTAGTAGTGCTGTCGTCCACACCTGATATTGCGAATATCATTGCTAGCAGCGACCTTCCCATTTTTCAGAGCTTTGTTAAACCCATTGATAGACAGCGTTTCATCGATACGCTTCACCACATCAATACAAACAAAATGAGAATATTAAAAGAGGTGTCCAAATCACACGTGCTGGTAGTGGAAGATGAGCCCATTAACGCAGAAATGGTAGAGTATATGCTGCAATGTATGGGTCATGACGTAACCGTAAGCTATACGGGTGACGATGCCATTAGCAGATCTAATGAGACACAGTTTGATTGTGTTTTACTGGATATCAACTTGCCTGATATGAGTGGCCTAGACGTAGCTAAAATTATGAAAGAAAAACATCCAGACTTGCCCATTATTGCGCTTACCGCCAATGCGCATAGAAACGACAAAGTTGCATCGTTGAACGCGGGCGTCCGGTACCATTTGGTAAAGCCAGTGACATTTCAAGAATTGAAAAACACCTTAAAACTGGCACTTTAAGGCGTTTAGTGCGCCGTTATTATTTAATACAAGATTGGTTGCGGCCATTTTCTTTTGCTTCATAAAGCGCTTGGTCCGCTTCTTCTAACCAAGCCATAGCGCTTTGACTTTTTTTATCAAACTGGGCTAACCCTAGGCTGACAGTAAAAGAAATCTGCTGTTCTTCATGCTCCACCACTAGGCGTTGTGCGAGCACTCTAATACGCTCAGCCACTGATTTCGCATTTTCCACAGTGGAGTCTGTTAAAATAATGGCAAACTCTTCGCCACCATACCGGCCGGCTAAATCGGTTTCTCGCACACAGCGTTTGATTAAAGCGGCAAGCATTTTGATAACTTTGTCGCCAGCTTGATGGCCATAGGTGTCATTAATACGTTTAAAATGGTCGATATCTAACATAACCGCAGTACTGGGTTTGTCACGCCGTTGGCACAGTTTATACACTTCATCAAAGCGTTCCTGCCAATACCGTCGATTATACAACCCCGTCAGCCCATCTATACGACTCGCAATTTTAAGCTCTTGGTTTAGATGTGCCATACCTAGCTTCCCAAGCGCCTGTTCTGTCACATCGTAAACCAGCATACAAAAACGCTCTACCTCCCCAGAAGCGTTAGCTATTGGAAACATGGTAACGTTTTGATACATGTATTGCGCTGCACAGGTTACGGGCCTGTTGCAGGAAAATTTAAATAAATATGGACGCTGCTCCCATATTATAAATACAGGGCTATTCAAATTAAAAACGGGCTCTACCTTCGAGCGTAACCAGTTTTCGTCGATATCCGAAAAATGCTTAAAAAGACTATCACCCACAATGCCAGATGCGTGTTTTCCACTATGATTTTCCAGAAATTTGTTCCAGATTTCCACGCTAAAATTTTTATCAATTACCGCTATGCCTACTTCGATCGAGTCAAGTAAGCCGTCAGGAATAACGGCTGAAGCTGTTTGGGTTGTACCGCCCTCCGCTGGCGTAATCTGAAACATGGTTTATCCCCTTTCAGTACCTTCGTTTAGAAGGCGTGTATATATATGATGCATTGCGTCGCCAGGAAAGAGCAGCAATAAGTCAAAAGCGATATCTTTCGCTTTCACTGCGTAACCTATCTCAATTGCCATCAATTTACCCCATTGCTGCACATTGTCACTTAGGAGCGTCGACAACCCTTGGTGCCGCCCAAGGAGCACAGGATGGGTATGACTAAACGTCACCCTAAGCTGCTCTGACAGCCCATTTAAACAGGCGCCAATCAGAATATTAGAGACATCCATTAATGCTTCTAATGCAAACTTTTCAGACGCGTCATCGGTAGGGTATTTCAATAACTCAACAATATTTTGTGAATTTGTATCGTTGAAAATGACGATAGCTTCTCCACTAATCCCATTACTGACAAAGCCTTTCGACACCGCAGAAACACTGTCATTTCGATTAATTTCAGCAATCGCCATCGAAAGCTCATTGCTTTCTATTAGATTTAAATTGGGAATAGGTAAATCTATAAACTCGCCCAAAAGCTGGGCAAGGTTTTCTCCAGCCCGTCCCATGGCAACATTAACCATTTCTCTGCACGCATCGAGCTTGTCCGCCAAACTGATATTTACATTGGCTGCGTCAGAGTGCGTTTCGTCCGACGCATGACCTTCGCCGTTGTACAGTCCATATGAAGACAGAATATGTGTGAGCTTCTGGTTGTCGATAGGCTTACGAATGAAGTCAAGCGCCCCGAGTCCTAGCATTCTTTCCCGTGCTTTTTCTTGCACATCGCCCGATACAACAATAACAAGACAAGGTAAATCGTTCTGACGAATCGCCTCCATGGTTTGGTAACCATCCATTACAGGCATATTTAGGTCGAGGAACACCACATCGCCCTTCCCTTGACGAATTAGGTCAAGTGCTTGCTGGCCGTTTTCGGCAAACGAGATAGCAACATCCCACTCGTCGGGTATGCTTCGGGCCATTTGGCGTCGTGCGAAGCCAGAGTCATCGCAAATAAGTACAGGCGTACTCATGGTAACTCCTTAAATGGCAACGGGGGCTTTAATGTGTGGATGTGACTGATAGTTTTTCAACGTAAAGTCGTCATAAGAAAACCCAAAAATGTCCTTAACCTTTGGATTGATTTCCATGGTTGGACGAGCAAACGGTTCACGACTTAGCTGCAAATCTACTTGCTCAAGATGATTTGAATACAAATGTGCATCGCCTAGCGTATGAATGAAATCGCCGGGCTCTAGGTCACATACTTGGGCCATCATCATGGTTAACAGAGCGTAGCTGGCAATGTTAAATGGCACGCCCAAGAAAATGTCGCCGCTTCGTTGGTAAAGTTGGCAGCTAAGCTTACCGTCTAATACGTAAAACTGGAAAAGTGTATGACAGGGGGGCAATGCTTGCTTGCCCATCGCTGCATTTTCTTTGGGAGAGTAATTAGTATCAGGGAGTACCGCAGGGTTCCAGCCGCTAACAATAAGTCGGCGAGAGTCTGGATTGTTTTTGATTTGCTCAACCACTTCGGCAATTTGGTCTACCGATGTGCCGTCACCGCGATCCCAACTACGCCACTGATGACCATAAACAGGGCCAAGCTCGCCTTCTTCGGTAGCCCACTCGTCCCAAATACTCACACCGTGATCTTTCAAATAAGCGATATTTGTTTCGCCCTTAAGAAACCATAGTAGCTCGTGAATGATTGATTTAAGGTGACATTTCTTCGTTGTCACCAAAGGGAAACCTTCCTGAAGATTAAAACGCATCTGATAACCGAATACACTTAACGTACCTGTACCAGTTCGATCTTCCTTTTTCACACCCGTATCACGTACATGGCGCATTAGAGCGAGATATTCTTTCATCGTTATTCTTATATTTTTTGCTGTTCAACATGGTCTTTTCCGCGCATGTAAGCACGGACTATTAATCCTATTCCTAAAGCTATCATAGGTAAACAAAGAAGTTGCCCTTGGCTTAGTCCCATTTGATATAAGCCAATATGTGCGTCGGGCTCTCTGAAATACTCAACAATAAATCGGAAACTCCCGTAGCCAAGTAAGAACAAACCACTGACCGCTCCTACCGGACGCTTTTTAGCAGAATAAAGCCAAAGGATTATAAAGAGCAATACGCCTTCTAGCGCAAACTCATAAAGCTGCGAGGGATGGCGAGGAACATTACCCGCGTTAGGGAAGATGACCGCCCAAGGTACGTCGGTGCTGCGCCCCCACAATTCAGCGTTTAAAAAGTTGCCGATCCTACCTGCCCCCAAGCCTATGGGCACTAGCGGTGCAACGAAGTCACCTAAACGAAGGAAAGTCGTATTCATGCACTTGGCACGCCAGAAAAGAGCTGCGAGCACGCCCAACAATCCGCCATGGAAAGACATTCCGCCCGCCCAGATCCTAAACAGGTACAGAGGGTCGTCGAGAAACATGCCAAACTGATAAAAAAGCACGTAGCCTATGCGTCCGCCTAAAATAACCCCCACAAAGCTCCAAAAAAGCAGGTCGCTTAACTGCTCTCGGCTCCAGTTCGTCTGTGAAAGGCGCTTTTGTGCCAACAAATAAGCGGCAATAAAGCCCACTAAATACATTAAGCCGTACCAGCGTACACTTAACGGACCGATACTGAAGATAACGGGGTCGATACTGGGAAATACCAGATAACTGCTCTGTTCCATTACTTTATTCAATTCCTAAAATCATTCTGATGCTCACTAAGACAAGCAAACACGCCAACATCGCTTTCAATACGCGAACATTTACTCGCTGCCCAAGTTTTGCACCGATATTTGCGGTGAACATAGACGTGGCTACAATACCAGCTGTTGCAGGTAGATACACATAGCCCATGCTGTATTCTGGTACGTCTGTCTCACCCCATCCAGTAACAACAAAACTGGTGGTACCAAATACAGCAATAACAAGCCCGCAAAATGCGGCACAGCCTATGGCAGCACGTACATTAACACGAAACCATACTAGTGCGGGTACCAATAAAGCACCGCCACCAATACCCATAAGTGCACTGAGAAGCCCTGCTCCTCCTCCCACAGCCGCCAGCGCCCCTTTGGATGCTTCATTATTCGAGGCTTTCTGCTTGCCAAATATCATCTGTAGCGCAATCAATATGACTAATACGGCGAACACATTTTTTAGCAGTTCACCTGAAATATGGCTCGCTACCTGCGCGCCGGCAAAAGCGCCAAACGCTATACCCAACCCCGTGTAAAGTACAATATTTAACTGGATATTGCCTAATTGATAATGGGCACGAGCAGATGACATTCCCGTAAAAATGATGGTAGATAACGAGGTGGCGATAGCAACGGGCATAACCGTTTCGGTGGTCATGCCCAGAAAGTGAATAAGTAAGTATGATAGCGCCGGTACGATAATTAAACCACCACCGATGCCCAACATACCGGCAAGAATACCAACAACAGAGCCTAAAGCTAGACAGCTTACAATTATTACAACAAATGGATCCATTCCCTATGCACCTGCCCGGATTAGGCCTCCCAGGCCCTTGGTTTCTAGATATTGATTCAAGTGCACAAAGACTTCTTCTTGACTAACAGAGGTGAGCGCCAATGACAGTAATTGCTTACATTCATCCAACGTGACTTTTCTGATAAGCCAGTTTATTTTTCTCAAATTAAAGCCGTTCATACTTAATCGACGATAACCCATACCCATTAGCAAAAGCGCTCCAGCAGGTTCACCTGCAATCTCGCCGCATATAGTCACGGGCACTTGGTTTTGATCAGCTTTACGTATTACGTCATATAAGGCACCTAATACGGCAGGATGATAACTGTTATACAACCCTGCCACACGCGTATTATTTCTGTCTACCGCTAGCAGGTACTGTGTTAAATCGTTACTTCCCACAGAAAAGAAATCCACATGTTTAGCTAACTGTGGAAGTTGATAAAGGACCGATGGCACTTCTAACATAATGCCTAACTTTGGCCGAATTAGCGCTTCTGTAGAGCCGGCTATCTCGTCAGAAATTTCATAAAAGGCCTGATTGATAAGTCGCTTGGCTTCTTGTACCTCAGCCACCGTCGATATCATGGGCAGCATAATCTGCAAATTACTTAAACCAACGCTAGCGCGTAGCATCGCGCGCACCTGAACTAAGAATATTTCTGGATGATCAAGGGTAAGACGAATACCGCGCCACCCCAAGAAAGGGTTCTCTTCATTAATTGGAAAGTATGGCAGTGGTTTGTCGCCGCCTACGTCTAGCGTTCTCATTGTTATTGGCAGCGTTGGGGCCGACTCCAACACTTGCCGGTAAAGTTGTACTTGCTCATGTTCGGAAGGAAAGCGCTCGCGCAACATAAACGGAATTTCGGTTCGATATAGCCCTACACCCGCACCAATATTTTGTGCGTTCAATTCAACTTCGGCAGAAAGCCCAGCGTTGATATACAGAGACATCTTACAGCCATCAATGCTTTCACAGGGTTTATCTGCCTCTGCATCAATTTTTTCTGCTATTGCCGACTCTTCTTCAATAAGCTGGATAAATTCAATTTTGATATTTTTGTCAGGAGAAACGATGACTTCACCTGAATAACCATCAAGCAGTATTTCTTTGTCTTCTAAAAGGGCGGGCGTAACATTCTGACACCCCATGACCGCAGGCACACCCATCGCCCTTGCAAGAATTGCGGCGTGTGAATTATTCGAGCCGCGTACAGAAATAATACCTTTGAGCTTATCGCGAGGAAATTCAGCGAGCATAGGTGCAGACACTTCATCTGCAACGAGAATACTTGCGTCTACCACGGCTTTATCGGCAACATTATGGCCATATGCCTCAAAGAGAATATTTGCCAAAATACGATCGGAAAGATCAACGATATCAATCGCTCTTTCCTGCATGTACGGGTCGTCCATCGCTTGGAAACGCGCCGCGTAACTCTCAACCACCATTTTAAGCGAGGATGCAGCGTCCCATCCTTGACGAATTTTTTCTTCTACTTCTCGTCCTAAGCTGTTTGCATCTAACAGGTGATGATAAAGTTGAAAAATAGATTTAACGTCATCGGGTATACCATCATCTAATCGCTTTGAAAGCGCATCTACGTGCCCCCGAGTGACCTCGACGCCTTTTCGGTATAGTTGAATTTGATCGGCAGGCGACTGTGTGCGTTTGACCACCCAGTTTTTTAAATTGACGGATTTATCGGGCGATACGCCTTTACCGATAGCAAGCCCAGGAGAACCGGCAATACCGCGAACATTTTTTTGTTGAGCGATATTGTCTGGCAAATTCGACAGCGTCAGCGCGCCGCGAATATCGGCATTAGTTATTTCGAGCGCAAGCTGTGCGGCGAGTGTAACCAGAAATGCTTCTTCATCTTCACTAAAACGTCGCATTTCGGCCTGCTGCAATGTGATAACGCCAAGCACACGGCGCTGATTGATTATTGGCGTGCCAAGAAACGCGTTATAGCTTTCTTCTTTTACCTCTGGATAGTGCTTAAACCTTGGATGCTGTTGAGCATTAACGATGTTAAGCGGCTCTTCTCGTTGCCCAACTAACCCAATCAACCCTTCGGAGAATCCAATGCGCACCTGTTCCACCGCGTCAGGGTGGAGGCCATCAGTTGCCTTTAAAATAAACTCTTGAGCGTCATAATCTGCAAGATAGATAGAGCAAGAATCGACATCTAGCGTCTGCTTCACCCTTGAAGCCAATCTAAATAACGCGGTATCGAGCGCAGGGATTTGATTCATCTCCTGCACAATACGTTTTAGTGTGGTTAACATGGCGCCTTGGTGGCTTGAGGTACTCAAAATTACTCCTTGTCTACTCGCAGCCTCTTGTCACGCTATCTCAAAATCGATAAGTACCCCTGACACAGCATTAACAGCGGCGGCACAAGTCATTTAACCACGACGCCGCTTTTTACCACGTCTGTTCGGCACCGCATTTGGCCTATGCTGAACACGCTGTTGCGCTGACATTATCACAGGAGAAAATTCTTTCATTACCCTGCGATATACATCGCGTTTAAACGAAACAACATTGCGAATAGGATACCAATAACTCACCCACCGCCAGTCATCAAACTCTGGATGGGTTGTTTTAAGCACGTTCACGTCTCGCTCGTTACAATCGAGTTGTAACAAGAACCATTTTTGCTTCTGCCCTATACAAACAGGGTTGCTTCCTTGACGAATTAATCGTTTCGGTAATTTATATCTAAGCCAGTTACGGGTAACACTTAAAATAGTGACATCTTTCGGTGTCAGCCCTACTTCTTCGTGAAGCTCGCGATACATAGCTTGTTCAGCAGATTCCCCTTCATCAATTCCGCCTTGAGGGAACTGCCATGAATGTTGACCATAACGTCTTGCCCAAAATACTTGACCCATTTTGTTGCAAATCACTATGCCCACATTCGCACGGAATCCATCGGCATCTATCACATAGACTCCCGGGCACACTATACTGTTATATGTTTTCATTCTTCCATAAACTATGCTCCAATCATAGCTTTAATGTTCGCTGTCGTATGTCAAACAGGAAATAAACCATTTTATGCAGCCTCCCTCTTCCCCTCCTTCGTCACCAGAGCGCCTTTTAGCACGGTGCCATGCCTTAGCCGGCCTAAGCTTAGGCGAGCTCGCTGAAATGGCTGGCATAACTGTGCCCGCTAATTTACAGCGTCATAAAGGATGGCCAGGCATGCTCATTGAAAAGTGGCTGGGTGCCAGTGCAGGCTCTAAGCCTCAGCAAGACTTTCCGGAACTAGGAATTGAACTTAAAACCATTCCTATAGATACCCACTTTGCTCCGCTGGAAACAACGTATGTATGTTATGCGCCATTGTTAATGCCTCCGGGCGTTTCTTGGGAGACGTCGAACGTACGAAATAAATTACAACAGGTGCTTTGGTTACCTATTGAAGGGGACCGAGCTATTCCGCTTCCTGAACGGCGCATAGCCACCGGCTTTTATTGGCGTCCCAATCAGCATCAAAACACATTATTGCGCAACGACTGGGAAGAGTTGGTAGAACAAATATCAACAGGGCACGTAGAGGCAATCACTTCCCGTCAAGGTGAAGCGCTGCACATTCGCCCTAAAGCCGCAAACGGCAAAGCACTTACCGACGCATTGGGGCCCGAAGGACAGCGTATAAAAACACGGCCACGAGGCTTCTATCTAAGAAAATCCTTCACGCATCAAATTATTTATGATGCCTTTTCAGGTGTATAGCAATCCACTAAATAGGACAGAGTTCTGCTGTACGGACTATGGCTTATGAGCATTAAAGCGCTTTATTAGGTGGTCGCTGAGAAATTTATCAGACTGAATACCAAGTTGTGTTGCGACCGTCTCTAACGCTGGATCGTGTTTAAAAAGCACATCTTTGGCATACGCTAACCGATAGCTGAAAATGAAGTGCCTAAAACTTTTTCTTTGGGTAACTTGAAGAGCAAGCGCCAATGAGGTGGGGTCTAGGTCAGCGTTTCGACAAAACTGGTCGATGGTAAGAAAGCTTTTTGTGAACGCTTTTGACTGAACTGCATAGCGCTCGGCCTTTGATATTATGCTGCTGGTTTCATAAGGAGAAGCCTTTTCTAAATCCAATCTTTGATAATCAAGAGGTGACGGAGATGTGCGCCTTACAAAGGTAAGAGAAAACAGCACTAGCAACAGTCCAGTGCCAAGCATAAGGTGGTGTCCACTCTCCCAAAATGGCACTGGCAAAAAACCGAAAGTGGCGGCGGTTACCAACAATATACTGAAAAAAGCAAGCCCTACCAGCCCACCCATAACGCCAGCGAGTTTAGGCATTTTCAAACGACTGATATCTACCGCTTGCTGTGGCAAGTAACGATGATACATTTGAATATGTTCAGCAATAAGGATCCCAATGAGCAGTACGCTGAAACCGGTAAGTAAGGATGACAGGTAAGCTGGCCACAACGCCAAGGGCTCTCCCGTCGGTGATGCCACAAACCACTGCTGTTTATCCTCAACCGATATAAAAATAACGGTAAGCTGCATCAATACTGTAACAAATACCGGCCACCAAAGGCGCTTTCGCGCTGTAGGGTTAGCATATAGCATAGGCTTAATGGCTCGGTAGCAGCACGTAATACCAATGACAGCAAACACCTCCGAAATACCATAAAGTTCGGCTAAATCGGTGATTTCGCCTAATCTAAGCCATTCATCCAACATAAACAGTGGCCAGCAGACAAATGCGCCAGTCAGCCAGTAAGTGCTGTCTTTATTCTTTTTTTGAGTTAATAGCCTCGCAACGCATACTACATATAATGCAAGCAGGCCGTACAGGAAACCGTTGTAGAGGTCAGGCATCACAGGGTGTGTCCAAACAAGCGTGTTATCATTTGATACAAGTGCAACACATATTACCAGTAAATATCGCGCTGCATAGCGACCGCTCGGGTCCGCTCCATTACGCGAATAAGTGTTGATAATTTTTCCGCAGCCCACGAGCGCAGTTCGTTTTGTGATTCCAACTCGGCATCGTCAACCGATTGTTTTAACATCAAAAGTGCATTAAGTTCGTCAATTCCCGTCAGCAGGTCTAACCAAGGGGCTCTGAAATTACCTCGCTCTTCAACAAACAAATCGCCGAGTAAAAATCCACTCCACAGCGTCTGGCGAAGCAAGATCTCTATCGCTGAATAATTGGCCGGTCCCATTGTCTTACTAAGAGGCATGCTTTGCTGCACCGTTTGCCAGCCCTGAGAAAGCCATCCTTTAGCGTGGTCAAGTACCGGATGATCAAAACCTGTTGAAGCGCTTCGCCATGGCTTATTCTGAATTAGACGAATTGCGCTAAGCTTAATATCGGTCGCATCGTTGTCAAAAAACAGCTTTTCTGGTTTGTGCGCCTGAATTAAGCCTGTTTGTCTACCTTGTAAATAGCTCACCAGCGCGGCGTGTTTGCTCAGTGTTTTATTAAAAAGACTTTTCTTAGACAACAAATATCGTAAGCTTTGTAAGTCATCTTGCCAGCTCCATTTCTGAGCATGTGCAAGTAATTTTTTATGGAGTTCTAGCAGTTCAGGGCACTGCAAAACGGGTAAATAAAGCGACACACTTTGCAGCAGTAACCGGATACTTTTTGCAACTTCACCGAGCATTTTTATTGAGCCGCTTTCACAAAAAACATATTCATGGTATTGCCAATGCGACAGCGCCGTTTGCATCGCTAAACAAAATGCCTCCTCGGTTGATACAGTGTCTTCTAACGCGAGAAAGTCGGGAAGCGGACGTACTTTAGCATTGAAACCATGAAGTAACTGATAGCCTTGTGCAGCTTTTGACACATCGCTCAGCCGTACCGGCATGTTGTCATTAATAAGCTCCGCTAACAAAAACAGACTATTAATGTCGCCATCCATTAGTTCGAGCTCAATTTCATTAATTGGCGACGATGCTTTATCTGTCGTTGCCTCGCCACAATCAAGCACAATCTCTACCGTCCCTGATGGCAGCGACACTTTATAAGCATTACGCGTAAAGTGAGTACTAAATTGCTTAGATAGTGTAGTGTTGACGGTTGCTACATTCCACTCTTGTGGCCATACCTTGTCTTCAAAAAGCGTCAGATCTGGCGTTGCCGTGTTGAGCGCAACATTATATTCATTGCGCTGATGAAGCCCTCCGCTGACAACGCCGTTTGTTTTGAGCGTTTGTTCATATATGCCGTTATTTCCACGGACTCGAAAGCCCATTTTGTGGCGTTGAAAATCGCGCTTATCGTTGTCGTAATAGTCATTCTCTAACCGCATTTCTTCATGCGATATCACTTTAAGATCGTGTTTTTGAAAAAGAGGAAGCACGCTTTGTTCGAAAGCCTGATGCGCATTATCGTCAGTGACAAATTTTAATTCTATTTCTGGCGATTCTTTTTCTGACAATTTTTTTTCTGACAATTCTTTTACCGACAATTCTTTTACCGACATAGTTGCGCGAGGCAAAGCTTGGAATGCTCACACCTTACCTTCGTCATTTTGTTTTCGCAACGGTAATCCGTAAACCTTGACACATGTTTATCAACCTTAATTGGAACAAACTTGCCTTTGTCGCGGTCAACCAATACCATCTTTATGTTTTAAATTCTAAAATTGGACTTCATATGATTCGAAAGTGGTTAGCAGCTGCCCTTTTTGTGTGCTCTTTTCAAGCATTCTCCCTACAAGATGCGGCAGAAATGGAAGCGTCTTCGGCACACTATATCAGAGATGACTTGTTTGTTTTTATGCATACTGGGCCTGGCCGTAACTATCGCATATTAGGATCGATTGAGGCGGGAACGCCGATTACCGTTATAGAACAAAATACTGAGGCTGAATTCACACAAATTACCGACGATGAAGGTCGCAAAGGCTGGGTAGAAAGCCGATTTGTGTCAAACACCATGTCCCAGGCAGAACAATTGCCAATTGTCAGCGAGAAGCTGGCGGAAAGTCAGAGCGCGCTGCAAGCTACGCAGTCTGAAAACGCTAGACTTCGCCAACAGCTAAACGACGCTCGACAGCAAGTATCAACGCTTACAACCACCAGCGAAGAACAAGCCTCTGAAATAATCCGTCTTACCGCCAAAGTAGATAGCGCGAACAAAGATGAGCTGGTTACCTGGTTTACACGTGGTGGTATGGTAGCAGGCGTAGGTATTTTACTTGGCGTAATGTTAACTTATCTTCCCAAGCGCAAGCGTAGAAACAGCGAGTGGATGTAGCGCTAGGCACCGAGTTTTAGTAACACAATAAAAAAATGGCCAGGTTTAACGCTGGCCATTTTTGTTTTTCATTTACTGATTATTCATCGTCTTCAACCAGGGTCATCAGCGATGTGTTACCACCCGATGCCGTAGTGTCGATACTAATGGTTTTTTCGGTCATCAAACGCTGAATAAGATTATCGTTATATTCAGCTGTGATAACCGGCAAGATAGCCCCTTCGCGAGATGACAGCATTGCTGTAATACGCGCAGTACGCTCAGTACCAGAGTCGACCACCACACCAGACAAATCTTCGTCCATTAGCAAGGTATCTAAATGAGCAAGACGCGCTACCTGGAATAAGCCTTTTGGTGCGCCAGTTGATTCAAACTTGTTTTGAATCTCAACGGCTTCTTCATAGAAGATTTCAGACACAACTGATACTACCGGGTTACCCGTTGATAGCGCGGTCACAATAGACAGTAACCAGTATTCGAAGGTTACTTCCTTATCGGCGAAACACACCAAGATTCCGCGAGGCTCTAAGTAAAGCTTGTTCGATTCACCTGTTGGGCCTGGCAAGGTTTGAGGCTTGGCAAGCTTGCGTTCAACGCTGGTTAGCTGCTGTCGCGCCGTCGCAAGCGTACGGTTCAAGTCATCAGCAAGCTCGTCAACGATGTCTACTTTAGCAATTTTTGCAAGAAGCTGACGTACCATAGAAATACGGTCATTCAGCGGCGTATGACGCCACTGCACTTCTACCGCTTTCGCTTTATCCATCATTACGTGCGCACGCTCGGCAATCTGTTCATCACCGACAAGCGCTGCATCAGTACCGTCTACATCATCAATGTGCGATGGCTTAGGTGTGGCACGTTCCATCATTAAGCGAGGCAGATAGTTAGGACCACCCGCTTTTGGACCTGTACCAGACAGCCCTCGTCCGCCAAAAGGCTGAACGCCAACAATAGCGCCAATCATGTTGCGGTTAATGTACACGTTACCCGCGCGGCTCTTAGCTGCTAGTTCATTAGCACGCTCTTCAATACGCGAGTGAATGCCCATGGTGAGGCCGTAACCTGTGCCATTGATTTGTTCCAGCACACTATCAAGGTCTTTCGACTTAAAGCGAACAATATGCACCACTGGGCCGAACACTTCTTTTTCAAGCACATCGATGTTCTTGATTTCATACAAGGTCGGCGCAAAGAAAGTACCGTCTTCAAAGCCTGCTGGCATTTCGTTGCGATAAAGCAGCTTAGCTTTATCTTCCATATACTGTTGATGGTCAGTCAGGCTCTTGAGCGCCTTCTCGTCAATTACAGGGCCAACATCGGTAGCAAGCTGCGTTGGGTCGCCAACGGTAAGCTCTTTCATAGCACCAATTAGCATTTCGATTAGGTCGTCTGCAATTTCCTCTTGCACAAATAAAACGCGAAGCGCTGAACAGCGCTGACCGGCACTTTGGAAACCTGAATGGATCACATCGTCAACTACCTGCTCTGGCAGTGCAGTTGAATCAACAATCATACAGTTTTGACCGCCTGTCTCTGCAATCAATGGCACCTGTTCGCCACCCCGTTCTGCAAGTACTTGAGAAATTAACGTACCGGTTTGCGTTGAACCTGTGAACATTACCGCTTTGATGCGATCGTCTGGAAGAAGGGTTTCGCCTACTTCTTTACCAGGCGACACAATAAGTTTCAATGCATCTTCTGGCAGGCCTACCGAGTGCATAATATCTACCGCACGCTGCGCAATAATGCTGGTTTGTTCAGCAGGCTT
Source organism: Alteromonas sp. V450 (assembly GCF_001885075.1). Taxonomy (NCBI): domain Bacteria; kingdom Pseudomonadati; phylum Pseudomonadota; class Gammaproteobacteria; order Alteromonadales; family Alteromonadaceae; genus Alteromonas; species Alteromonas sp. V450. Next base: position 3,920,982 of record NZ_MODU01000004.1, on the reverse strand, counting down.
AGCAATAACCGTATTACCTGTTACAAGTGCCGCTGCCACTTGGCCTAAGAAAATGGCTAGCGGGAAGTTCCACGGACTGATACACAGTACAACACCACGAGGCAGTAAGCGTTGATCTTCAGCAAGCTCTTCTGCACGCGCCGCATAGTAGCGACAGAAATCAACGGCTTCACGCACTTCATCAATACTGTCTTGCGCTACTTTACCCGCTTCACGCATACAGATAGCGATAAGCTCAGCCATGTGGCGCTCAAGCGCATCTGCTGTTCGATTGAGTATTTCAGCGCGCTCGCTAACATCGCGTTTAGACCAACCTTCAAACCCTGCTTCGGCTTCATCTAATGCTTTGCGCATATCATCAGGCGTAGCGTAATGGTGATACCCTACCACGTCGTTGTGGTTAGTTGGGCTAAGTACCGCTGTCGCACCTTCTGGCACTTCACCGGTTACTTTGTAGTAGTCCTGCCAGCGTTCAAGTTCATGTTTAAGCGCCGTTACCGCGTTGGTGTCGGTTAGGTCCAGACCACGCGAGTTATCGCGCTCTGGCGCATACAGCCCACGTGGGGTTTTGATCAACTTGTTATAACGTACTTTCAGGCGTTGTGTTTTTTCTACCGGATCCTCAAGCAAAGACTCAACCGGTTTTTCGTCATCAACGATGGCGTTTACAAACGACGAGTTCGCACCGTTTTCAAGAAGACGACGTACTAGATAGGCCAATAAGTCTTCGTGTTCACCTACAGGCGCATAAACACGGCACTGGATCTTATCCTGCGTTACCACCTGATCGTATAGGGTATCGCCCATTCCATGTAGACACTGGAATTCAAAACCTTCTTTGTCGTCACCGGCAAGCTCAACAATGACAGACGCGGTGTAAGCATTGTGAGTGGCAAACTGCGGGTAAATGGTGTCGCGATACTCAAGTAAGCGGTTCGCACAGGCGTGGTATGACACATCTGTTGAGGACTTTCGGGTAAATACAGGGAACTCTTCAAGGCCCGCTTGCTGAGTAAGTTTAATTTCAGTATCCCAATAGGCGCCTTTAACCAAACGCACCATTAGTGGGCGGCCTACTTCTAGAGTAAGTTCACGTAAGTGTTCTATAACGTGGATTGCACGTTTTTGGTATGCCTGAACGGCTAGACCAAAGCCTGTCCAACCGTTAAGGTCTTCATCGCGAAATACAGCTTCAATAATGTCTAGAGAAAGCTCTAAACGGTCAGCTTCTTCTGCATCTACCGTTAAGCCGATATCGTATTCTTTTGCCATCATACACAGCGCTTTTAAGCGCGGCGGAATATCAGCCATGGCGCGTTCGCGGTGGGAAAATTCAAAGCGAGGGTGAATAGCAGAAAGCTTTACCGATATTCCCGGTGAACGCTTAGGCCCACGTCCGTTAGCCGCTTTACCGATAACTTTAATGGCTTTCACGTACGCATCGTAGTAACGCTCAGCGTCACGCATTGTTCGCGCGCCTTCGCCTAGCATGTCGTAAGAATATACGTATCCTTTGGTTTCTTTATCTTTAGCGCGTTCTACCGCGTCTTCAATGGTTTCGCCCATAACGAACTGACGACCCATAACGCGCATAGCAATATTCATAGCGCGGCGAATAACAGGTTCACCCAAGCGGCCAAGGGTTTGTTTTAACAAGCCAAACTGTTCTTTCTTGCGCTTATCAGCATAGTTCACCATGTTGCCCGTAAACAACAAGCCCCACGCCGATGCGTTAACAAATAACGACTCTGAATTCCCCAAGTGAGGGGTCCATTGTCCCTGAGACAGCTTGTCACGAATAAGCTCATCTTGAGTGGCTTTGTCTGGCACACGCAGCAAGGCTTCAGCCAAGCACATCAGTACCACGCCCTCAGCCGTAGATAGCGAGTACTCATTTAATAGTGCGTCAACACCACCGTGCCCTTCTTGTTCGCGGCGAATTTGAAGTACCATCTTACGAGCGCGTTCCCATGCACGGCTTCGCGCACGCGGATTAACCTCGGCGATAGGAAGGATTTGATCCACAGCCACAGACTCACTAATGCGATAGTAGTCTCTTATGCGCTGGCGTAGGGGTGAAGTTGTATGAAGTGTGTCGTTAATGAGCATTGCAACCCTTTCATAGAAATAGCTGTAATAAAAAGCGTTCCCGCCGTGTAAGACTGCCCACGGTTACATGGAAGCGGCTAAATAACAAGCAAAGTCGAAACCCTGCGTTGACCTGTCGTACTTCTTTTAACTTTATACTTTTGGATGAAGATCACGACAGGACCAAATTTGCGCGGATGGTAGCACACAAAAATGCCCTGCCAAGCCCTCACCCACAAAGTTTTTCAGTTTCTCTGTCAAGCTACGTAGTCAGTGCGTTAGATGACATTTTACATGTCGCTGAATCGTCACTGCTTTTCATTTTTCATCAAAAGAAATCACAGTCACGCCAGGTTGTGAATATTTGTCCATCTCAGCGAGCGCTTTGGGCGCTTCTTCCAGTGAAATGATCTTTCCAATGAGTGCTTGGGGATTCAGTTTTTTCGCTGCGATCATGCCAAACATGGCCTCGTAGCGATACGCCTGCATACCGTGACTACCTATTACTTCAAGCTCGTGTGCAACGACCGCATCCATAGGAATAGGTGGCGTCGATTGCTCAGCTAACAGCAAACCAACTTGGACATGCTTGCCGCGCTTTCTTAGACTGTTTACTGAATTTACACAGGTAATGGGATTTCCTAACGCATCAATTGACACATGCGCACCGCCTAATGAAAGGCGCTTGATTGTCGCAGACACATCCTTTTCATTCTTAGCGTTTATCACCACATCAGCGCCCAGCTTTTGCGCCAATGCTAGTGCGTCATCTGATATATCAACAGCAATAACGTTTGCGCCAATACTCGATGCAATCATCACAGCAGATAGCCCAACGCCACCACAGCCGTGAACAGCAACCCATTGCCCTGCGCTCACCTTACCCTGGTCAACCACTGCGCGAAACGATGTAGCAAAACGACAACCCAAGCTTGCTGCTGTCACGTAGTCTATTTCTTCAGGAAGGTGAACCAAGTTAACATCGCCAAAATCAATTTCTACGTATTCTGCAAACGAGCCCCAGTGGGTAAAACCGGGCTGTGTTTGGTTACCGCATACCTGATGATTACCCGAAGAGCATTCTGAACATCTTCCACATGCACTAATGAAAGGAACCGTAACTTTATCGCCGGCTTTGAATCGCTTTACATCACTTCCTACAGTTTCAACGACACCGGCAAATTCATGACCCGGTACATGAGGTAAGCTTATTCCATTGTCATGCCCCATCCAGCCATGCCAGTCGCTGCGGCACACGCCCGTAGCCTTTACACGTATCACTACCCCATGAGATTTAGGCGTGGGCTTCTTCACGTCCTGAATATTTAATTTTCCGCCAAACGTTTCAAATACTGCTGCTTTCATAATTACAGCCCCTTAAAAATATGTTTAATAAACACCCAAAGACAGTTGTTAAGATTACGCTAATAGTTAAGAAATAATCTTGCTTTTTGTTTGGCCTGGCCCGCTAAAATTGCAAGAACCTTTCAAGCAATGCTAAGTTAAAGAAAGAATCTGCCAAACCGGACGCAAAGAAAAGCATGGATAATGTAGATAAGAAAATTTTAGCGTTGCTTCAGCAAGACGGGAAACTGTCAAACGCCAAGCTGGCTGAAATGCTAAATATGAGTGAAACCCCTTGTTGGAGGCGTGTTAAACGTTTAGAAAGCGAGGGGTACATTGAGAGTTACCAAGCAAACTTGAACAAACGCAAGTTGGGCTACGGCGTGTTGGCGTTTGTGCAGCTTACCTATATTGCTCATGACACAAAGACAACCGCTGAATTTGAAGCCATTATCAGTAATTGCGACAACGTACTTAGTTGCCATAACACTACGGGAAATGCTGACTTTTTATTGCAGGTTGTGGCTAAGGATTTAGACGATTACAGTCAATTTGTAGATACGGTATTGCGGAAGTTGCCAGGCATTTCTGATATATCGTCGAGCATAGCATTGCGGGAACTCAAATCATCCACACTACTTCCATTAAACCGGTAGCGTTGGCTAGCGCGCGTCATCGTTTAAGTGATTTAGAATTTATTGATGATGTCGATAATCACATAAGTAGAAGTTGAAAAAGCGTCTACACTATCTAGAAACAAGAATACTAAATAATTGGATATTGCCTTATGTGGTTAAGAAAACTCAGCCTTATTCAGCGACTGGGCGTTATTGTTGCCCTGGTTGCTTTACTATTCATTGTACTTACCGCAGTGGTGCTAAATAGGCATTACGAAGCACTAAAACAAAAATCATACGATGAAAATCAACACTTGGTAGAAGTCGTTCACACTATGCTGGGAAGCTTCGCGCAAAGAAGCGATATTGATGAAGTCGAAGCGAAACAGCTTGCGCTGGCATCGGTAAAAGCACTCAGGTATGACGGCAGCAATTATTTTTGGATCCAAGATCAGACACCTACCATGGTAATGCACCCAATAAAGCCTTCACTTGATGGGCAAGATTTACGTACGTTTAAGGACGGCAACGGTAAAGCATTTTTTATTGAAATGGCCCAAAAAATTAAAGCCAAGGGAGACGGATTTGTCGACTATGTTTGGCCGCTTCCTGGCGAAGAAGTACCTACTGAGAAAATTTCCTACGTGAAAGAATTCAAACCTTGGGGCTGGACAGTAGGGTCAGGGATATATCTTACTAATCTAGATGCTGAATACGCGCATTTAAGAAATCTCATTATCGTGTTTTGTGTAATCAGTATCATCCTGGTAGTGTTTTTAATTTACGTGATCGGCGGCAGTATTGTGAAGCCGGTTCAAGAAGTTACCGAACGGATGAAGGATATTTCCCAAGGTGAAGGTGATTTGACCCGCTTTTTGCCAGAGACAGGGCAAGACGAAGTCACGCGTTTAGCTAGGTACTTTAATCAATATACCGAAAAAATGCGTCATTCTTTGATTGGGATCCGCAGCAACATCAACACCCTATCTCAGCAGGCAGAGCTTGTTGAAAATTCAAGTAAAAACAGCAACACACAAGCTCAAACACAAAACGAAAATATGCTGCAAGTAGCCGCTGCGATGGAAGAAATGACCACGCAAATTAATGATGTGAGCAGTAACGCAGACTCTGCAGAAAAAAGTACGACCAGCGCAAGAACTAATGTTCAAAATGGCACAACCGTTGTTGAAAACACAGTGAGCGATATACGCTCTCTTACGTCTGATATTGAAAGCGTGAGTGCCGTTGTAACAGAACTTGCGGCACAAACCGACAGTATTGGGGCGGTTTTAGATGTGATTCGAGGCATTGCCGAACAGACCAATTTATTGGCACTCAATGCCGCTATCGAGGCAGCAAGAGCAGGAGAGCAAGGCAGAGGGTTTGCTGTTGTTGCAGATGAAGTACGCACATTGGCAAGTCGCACAGGCCAAAGCACTGATGAAATTCAGGCCATGATTGAAAAGCTTCAGAGCAACGCTAAAAACGCGGTTGATGCAGTTAAAGTGAGTCAACAGGCATCTACAAAAACCGTTGATAACGCTATCGAGGCCAATCAAAACTTACAAGAAGCCGACAGGCTCATGACGGAAATATCAGGTATGAGTAGCGAGATTGCTCGTGCAACCGAACAGCAAGCCGAAGCTGCGAATGAAGTCAATGTGCGCATTAATGCACTCTCTGGCGCAGCGGATAATAGCCTACGTACTGCTGATGAGTTGGCGTCTGCAAGTCAAGCTCTAAGAGCGAGTTGCTTGGCGATAACAGAAATAGCAAATCGATTTAAATTAGAGTGACATGCCGCACTTTACTGTTTTGCACAGGGCCTTCAATTTGAAGGCCCTATTTGTATGTGGATATTTAAACTCAGGGCATAAAACCGTTACATCGCATAGATAATTGGTGGAAAGGATAAAACGCGCTTATGGAAGATTAATCCCCAGTGCATTACACTCGAAAGCGAGTAACTAACATCGGGTGCTTAAAAGTTATAGTTGTTGATCTTGCTACGGAATAGTTTTAGTAAGAAAGACAGAACCGGGTCGGAATACAGCAATTAATGTATCAAGGAGTTGAATATGAAAAATGCGTCAAAGGGCATGTCTATTTTAAAATGGATCATTGGAATTTTTGTACTGTTGTTTGTAGCGTATTTTTTATTTGCCAACACTATTATTAAAACTGTTCTAGAGGCGAAGCTGGGAGAGTCATATGGTGCAGAGGTTAACATTAATGACTTTGACCATTCATTATTCCCAACTACCGTGACCTTGAAAGGGATTGAACTAACAAATCCGACGAAGCCTGCTTATAATCAAGTTTTCGTGGCAGAAGCCAACGCTGACGTGGCGCTAAAACCCCTACTAAATGACCAAATTGTAGTAAATAATCTTAATTTACTAAATGTGCAATTCGATACTAAACGCGCCGCGCCGGGAGAGGTGTATCGCGAACCCAAACGCGCCCTATCCTACGACGACATTAAATCTAAGGCGAAAGAAGCCATACCAAGCGTTGATGAGTTACTCGCACGTAACCCGTTAAAGACAAGCGCAGCAATAGAGCAAGCACAACAAGCTTATAGTACGGTTAGTCAAGATTTGAAAAAAGAGTACGAGTCATTACCTAATAAAGAGCGAATTAGCTTTTACAAAACACAAATTGCGCAGTTAAAAGAAACGAATTTTAAGGATCCTCAAGCGCTAGTTCAGGCTAAAACGGCGTTTGAAAAACTAAAAGATGAAATGCAAGCCGACAAAGCGTTGATAAACGGCTTCACTGCAAAAGCAGATAGTGCGAGAAAAGCCCTAAGTGAAAGTATTCAAGCTCTGAAAAGCGCACCTCAAGAGGATTTCAACTTGCTCAAAGGCGTGATTGCCGGTGATCAAGACGCACTCTCGAAGGTTACTTACTTCGTTTTTGGCGACAAAGCGGCCGAATACACTGAATACCTGATGTCAGCAATGCAAATTGTTATGCCGCTTATACAGGGCGAAGAAAAAAGTGAAGCGCCTGCCGACATTCCTTCAATACTGATTAAAGAAGCAAATGTGTCTGTTAAGTGGAAGGACGAATCGATTAGTAGTAATTGGAACAATATTACAAATGTGCATGATGTTTTTGGCAAGCCGACCACCTTTACAATAGAAGCAGCAGGAGATTTACTAAAGTCGTTTACCTCAAGCGGTGAATTTTGGATTGATAGCAGCGGTGTCGATGCCAGCCAAGTGTGGAAATTAGCTGGCGTGAATATGTCAGACATTTCATTTAGCGACAATGCGTCATTAAACGCGGTTTTAAAAACAGCGCTAATGAAAACCTCAGGCTCAATGAAAATTACCGACAATATGCTAACAGGATCTGGCGATATAGACTTACAACAGTTGGTAATGGAGGCGACTGGCACGAGTGATGTTACCAGTGCAATAGCAAAAGCACTGCAAACACTCACTAGCCTGAACATGGAAATGCTGCTTGATGGCACCTTATCAAATCCAAGCTTCAACCTGAAATCTGATTTAGACAACAAACTTGCAAGTGCAGCGCTCTCACAGCTAACGGAAAGTCAAAAAGAAAAATTAGACGAGCTTAACGCCAAGCTCAATAGCATGGTAAGTGAGCAACAATCGTTATTGTCGAGCGAAATTGTTGACGTTAATAGCATGATTAGTGCCGCCCAAGGCGACAATGAAGCCCTTCAAGAATTAATGCAGGCACAGTTGAACAACATGGTTGAGCAGCAAAAAAACAAGCTTCTTGATAAATTAAAAGGGAAATTTGGACAAGGAGAATAAAGCGCCTTTGATTAGGCGTAGCTTCACGGCATAATAGGGGCACAGGGGTTCACACCTCTGTGTTTTTCATGAAACCAAGGGTAGGTAAACCTGTGTTACAAAATAAATGGCTTCCCATCATTTTGATAGTACTGCTAGGGCTGTTGCAATACCGTCTTTGGTTTGGAAAAAACAGTATCCCTGATTACTACAATCGTAAACAAGAAGTGCATACTCAAGCTCTACAAAATGCCAATTTAGCCCAGCGGAACGCCCTATTAAAAGCCGATATAAACGATTTAAAAATTGGTTTAGAAGCCATCGAAGAAAGGGCCAGAAACGAGCTAGGATTAATAAAAAAAGGCGAAACTTTTTACCGTATTTTACCCGCAGAATCTAAATGAAAACTATCTCTAAACCCCGCGTTGTTGCAATTGTGCCGGCTGCTGGCGTGGGGAGTCGGATGCAAGCCGACCGCCCAAAACAATATTTAAAAATTAATGGCAAAACCATTCTGGAACACACCATTGACTCTCTCATTTCTCACCCGCTTATCGATAGCGTTATTGTGGCAATCAGTAAAGACGATGTTTTTTTTGAAACGCTTGGGCTTCATCGCAAGCCGGTTAGTGTGATTGAAGGAGGGAAAGAGCGTGCAGATAGTGTATTAAACGGTATTTTACAACTTAACGATACCGATTGGGCACTGGTGCACGACGCCGCGCGCCCCTGTGTTGATGAGCGTGACATTACAAATTTGATGCAGGTTATTGATGATACTTCGGTAACAGGTGGGATTTTGGCAACACCAGTGCGAGATACAATGAAACGCTTAAATGCCACGTTATCTTCAGATGATAAAAATATTATTGCCCATACTGAAGAAAGAGTGGGTCTTTGGCATGCACTAACGCCCCAATTGTTTCCTGCCGATTTGCTGCGTAAGGCTCTAAACGAAGGACTAGCGAAGGGCGAAAATATCACCGACGAAGCATCGGCAATGGAACTTGCGGGCTACAAAGTAGCCATGATCAATGGAAGCCCTGCAAACATAAAAGTTACTCACCCGGCCGACCTTCCACTTGCTTCGTTTTATTTACAACAGAAATGTACTGTACGCTGATTGAAGCGAATAATTTTTAAAAGGCGAAACCGTAATGCGAATAGGACACGGATTTGACGTTCACAAGTTTGGTGGCAACGGCCCCATTACTATCGGTGGCGTAAAAATAGATTATAAACAAGGTTTGCTGGCGCATTCCGACGGTGACGTGTTGCTCCATGCCCTTTGCGATGCCCTTCTCGGCGCTGCTGCACTTGGCGATATTGGCAAACACTTCCCAGATACCGATGATGCCTACGCCGGCGCAGACAGCCGCGTACTGCTGCGCCACGTAGTTAATGTAGTAAAAGAGAAAGGCTACCGCTTAAGCAACGCAGATATGACCATTGTGGCGCAAGCACCTAAAATGGCGCCGCACATCTCTGCAATGCGCGAGATCATTGCCCATGACTGCGACGTAACGCTTGACGACGTCAACGTAAAAGCAACAACTACTGAAAAATTAGGTTATACGGGCCGCAAAGAAGGCATTGCCTCTCACGCCGTTGTTTTACTGGAAAAATTATGAAGCCGTTACACACTGATCACTGGCAGTATTACTACGCGAAACCCGTATCTACTGGGATTTTTAAGTTTCAAGCAGATGATTTCCTTGTCGTTGAGGATTTAGGATATCAACCATGCGGTGAAGGCGAGCACCAGTTCATTTTTGTTGAAAAAACAAATAATAATACGGCTTTCGTAGCTGAACAAATTGCCCGTTTTGTTAATCTGCCGTTGCGACAAATTACCTACGCGGGCAGAAAAGATAAGTACGCAGTTACGCAACAATGGTTTGGCATCCACGCCCCCGGTAAACCAGACTTCGACTTTAGTAATTTTGAGCTCGATGGGGTACGGATACTTAAACAGTCTCGTCACAATAAAAAGCTCAGAACAGGGCAACTGAAGGGTAATCACTTTACTATTACGCTTAGACAGGTACTTCACCCCGAAGCCATTGAAGAAAGACTTCAAGAAATCGCACGTAAAGGCGTACCAAATTATTATGGAGAACAACGATTTGGTGTTATGAGGCTTAACGATATGGGAGAAGTTCAGCGCGGCGGTAATCTTGTCATGGCTGAGCGCATGGTTAATGGAGAAACAATAAGGCATAGAAATAAACGTTCTATGGCATTGTCAGCTTTGCGCAGTTGGATGTTTAATGAAGTGCTTTCAAGGCGCTTATCCACTGCCCAATTTGACCAAGTACTTAACGGCGATGCGCTTATATTAACCGGCTCGAATAGTTTTTTTATTAACAATGCACAAGAGCAAGAACGAACCGGCTCAACCACGCAGACACGCTATGAACAAAGCGACCTAAGCCCCTCTGCACCGCTTTGGGGGAAAGGCGAATTAGCAACGCAAAACGACGCACTTTCTCTAGAACAAAGCGTGGCATCAGAGCACAGTGAAGTTGTTGACTTCCTTAGCCAAAGCGGCTTCGAGCAGGAACGACGAGCAATAAAAATTTGGCCGTCACAGCTTGAATGGCTGAGTAAGGGTGATACATTTACTATTTCATTCTCACTGCCGAGCGGATGTTTTGCTACTTCAGTGTTAAGGGAATGCATAGAAACACTTTCCCCGATCAATCGGGTTTAATAATGACCACGGCGTAAGCTCGTATTAAAACAACACCGCGTAGCCGTTTATAAGAATATAGGAAAGTACGCAACACTATGAGAGCTTCTAGAAAAGGAGACGCGTTAGCGCAATTGCTTTATGACGAAGGAATACGTTCACAAGCTGTGCTTAACGCAATTGCTGGTACACCAAGAGAAAGCTTTTTGCCAGATGCGCTAAAACATAAAGCTTATCAAAATACAGCGCTACCTATTGGCCAAGGACAGACTATTTCACAGCCATACATTGTGGCTAAAATGACGGAGCTGCTGTTAGCTAGCCCAAATAAGCCAGAGAAAGTGCTGGAAATCGGCACAGGGTCCGGCTATCAGACAGCGATACTCGCTCAATTGTTTAACAAGGTTTTCAGCGTTGAGCGCATTAAGTCATTGCAATTTCAAGCCAAGCGCCGAATGAATCAGTTAGATTTACACAATATTGCAATGAAGCATGGTGATGGCTGGAAGGGATGGCTGTCAAAAGGGCCTTACGATGCCATCATTGTTACCGCTGCCGCTGCCAGCCTTCCGCAAGATTTATGCGATCAGCTCAAAGAAGGTGGACGTTTAATTATTCCTGTAGGCAATGAACAGCAATCGCTACTGTGTATTGATAGGGTTGATGGAGAACTAAAAACATCGACCATCGAGTCAGTCCGATTCGTTCCCCTCGTTGCAGGAGAAATAATGTGAGGCTTTTTGAGGCTTGCTATGACATGGCGTTACGCTGGGCGAAGCATCGTCACGCAACTAAATTTCTCGGTGGGTTAAGTTTCTCGGAGTCTGTATTCTTTCCTATCCCTCCCGACGTAATGCTCGCACCGATGGCCCTTTCTCAGCCACGTAGGGCATGGCAGTTTGCACTTATAACCACCGTTGCTTCTGTGTTAGGAGGCATCGCGGGGTATTGGCTTGGCTTTTTTGTGTTCGACGCGTGGCTTTCACCATTGATTGAAAGCTGGGGCTACTCACATAAGATTGAAACCGTAATACGCTGGTTTACTGAATATGGTGTTTGGGTAGTGTTTCTCGCTGGTTTCTCACCCATTCCATATAAGCTATTCACCGTTAGTGCCGGTTTTTTGCAGATGGCGTTCCTTCCTTTCTTACTTGCTTCAGCGGTAGGACGCGGTGCGCGATTTTTCTTAGTTGCAGGGCTTATGCGATGGGGAGGATCAGCAATGGAGCAAAAACTTAGGCAATATGTTGAGGTATTAGGGTGGCTTGTTGTGCTACTTGCGTTTGTAACATACTTAATACTGCGATGACATGCTTCAGCGCACAGTTTATTTAACAGCCAGTCTATGTATTATCGCCACATTATCAGGATGTGCGGGAAGAAGCGCGCCTGCGCCAGTATTACTGTTGAATAGTCAAGTTAATGATGGCAGTGAAGAATATACGAAAAAAACCTATACCGTACAGCGTGGCGACACCCTTTATGCAGTGGCTTGGTATACTGGTAATGACTATAGAGACTTAGCAGAATATAACGATTTATCAGCCCCTTACGTTATTCAACCGGGCCAAGTACTGCGTGTAACCCCTAAACCTGAGCCCATCAAAACACCCGCCCCTTCCTCTCACGTGACCAAGCAGTCAACAGATCCGACCTCACCATCGGTAGACAAAAGTTTGATTGACCGGCCCAAGTCACAGGCGTATCGTGAAAGTGAAAAAGTTGTTAAGCCACAAAAAGATAGGTATGTCAAGAAATCGTCACAAAGCGTCAAAACTGCGACGAATAAAGGATTTCCTGACAAAGTCGATAAGTGGCTATGGCCTGCAGAAGGTAAAGTTGTTGCAACCTTCAACAAGGCAGAGTCTGGCAACAAAGGAATAGACATTGCTGGTGCTAGAGGCAGTAAGGTAATAGCGGCAGCAGACGGAAAAGTTGTTTACTCGGGTAACGCACTTCGGGGTTATGGTAACTTGGTTATCATCAAACATACCGACACATTTTTAAGCGCCTACGCATACAACGATACCATTTTAGTAAAAGAGCGAGAATGGGTATCTGCCGGGCAGCAAATAGCGACCATGGGTGACAGCGGAACGAATTCGGTAAAACTTCACTTTGAAGTTAGGTATAGAGGGAAATCTTTAGACCCCATGAAATACCTGCCAACATTAAGATAATAAAAATAAATAATAATAAGAAAAGACAAAGGAGAAACGTCATAAGGTAAACCTTGTAGCAGGAGATTCATGATGGGTAAGTCAAATAAAGCCTTGGAATCAAAACAGCAAGATGACTTAGATGTCATCGACATGCCAGCCGATATGAAAGCTGACGAGACCTTAGAAAACGACGCCGAACTGGAAAATGATGATGCAATTTTCAGTCAGGATGACCAACCAAAAAACTTAGACGCAACGCAACTGTACTTGGGTGAAATTGGTTTTTCACCACTGCTTACCGCAGAAGAGGAAGTTTATTTTGCACGCCGTTCACTGAAAGGCTGTGAAGCCTCTCGTAAACGTATGATTGTGAGCAATCTTCGCCTTGTTGTGAAAATTGCACGCCGTTACAACAACCGTGGTTTAGCACTATTAGACCTTATTGAAGAAGGTAATTTGGGCCTAATTCGCGCCGTAGAAAAGTTTGATCCTGAACGCGGGTTCCGCTTTTCAACATATGCCACGTGGTGGATAAGACAAACCATCGAACGCGCTATCATGAACCAAACACGTACCATTCGTTTGCCTATTCATGTAGTAAAAGAGTTGAATGTGTATTTACGCGCATCGCGCGAGCTTTCACAAAAGCTTGACCATGAGCCCACTGCAGAAGAAATTGCAGCTGCGCTAGATAAACCAGTTGAAGACGTCACTAAGATGCTTCGCCTAAATGAGCGTATCACATCTGTTGATACCCCCATTGGTGGAGAAAACGACAAAGCCCTTCTCGATATTATTGCTGATGAGAAAGAGTTTAGCCCTGAAGAGAGCTTACAAGACTCGGATATCAAAAGTAATATAGTGAGCTGGCTTGAAGAATTAAACCCCAAGCAGCGCGAAGTACTTGCTCGCCGTTTTGGTCTTATGGGGTATGAACCTTCAACCCTTGAAGATGTGGGTGCGGAAATTGGTTTAACACGTGAGCGTGTTCGTCAAATTCAAGTGGAAGCACTTCGCCGCCTTCGCGATATGTTGGGTCATCAAGGTCTTTCATTAGAGAACTTGTTCGACCAAATGAAATAGCTACCGCGAACATTGCTAAACAAAGCTAAAATGCCAGTGTTGCAACGCTCTTAAACAAGCGTTTCAATGCTGGCATTTTTTATTCTCAGTTTGAAGAGCTTCGCGATTTCTAGCCTTTAGACTTGTTTATTTCTTACAAGCGTAACGAAGGTATAAGCATGCGCGTTCTTTTCATCGGCGTTATGTGCTTCTCTAAACACTTCATTCCACTTCCCGTCCGCATTAAAGTCTGGAAATTTGGTATCCCCATCAACGGTCAGATCGATATGCGTAAGATACAAAGTATCCGCTTTATCTAAAAATGACTGATAGATAGTGCCGCCACCAATGATCATTACTTCGTCATTCTCGCCACTTTTATTGCTTAATACCTTTGCGACCTCAAATGCCGATTCTGGCGAGTCAACCACAGTAGCGTCAGATAAGCTGTAATCTTCATTACTCGTGATCACAATATTCGGCCTCCCCGGAAGCGCCCTACCTATAGATTCATAAGTTTTGCGGCCCATTATGACCGCCTTGCCCAAGGTGATAGCTTTAAAATGCTTTAAGTCAGCAGGCAAATGCCACGGCATATCGTTGTCGGCACCTATAATTCTGTTTTTTGCCATTGCAGCAATCATCGCTATTTTCATTTTTACACCTTAAGGCTGAGTTTTATTTTGGTCTAAGGAGTATACCAACATCGAAAGGGAAAAGCGTCACAACACCAACAAAGTAAATGATAACAATTGCCATTTGCAATTAAGTGGAGGATATTTTAGTGTAGGAAAAGGAGGTGGCAACGATGCTTATAAATTACTTATGCCCCAAACACGCAGACTGGGTTTATAGCAATCCAGAGCAAGCGCTACACGTTATGGCAAGAGACGAAATGCAAGGTACTATGTTGATGCAGGGAGGACAGTTAAGTGACGCTATCCCCTACCTTGGTTGCGCATTCGATATCGCCGTTATATTGCTTGAAGTTGACGGCGGTGAAAACAGTATAATGGTTAAAAAAATTATGGGCTTAACCAGCTTACTTGATGAGATTTACTTTCACCTGAAGCTGACTCATCACAGAAATGCCATAGTAGACAAAGCGCACGCGGTGATAAACGCGTCTAAAAATGTCTCGAATAACACGATACCGCTGCCCTTCGCTGTGTAAAAATGGCAAGCCTACATTAAAAAAGCTCGCACGTAGTCTAAACAACGTGCGAGCTTTTTGTGTTTTTAGCAATTCATAATGAACGCTTTTGAACCAATACCTTTCAGCGATTGTTTCTCAACGACTGTTTCTCAGCGATTGTTTCTCAACGACGATACTCAACTTCCACGTCGTAATCGTCTTCGTCCCAGTCGTCGTCATCGAGATCATCACCTAAGCCATCTTCGAATTCATCATGGGCTTCAAGTGTGTTCTTGTGGTAAGTGTCCCACTTGAATTCTACTTCTTTCTTTTCTTCTTCCTCTTCCAGTTCTGCTGGAAGGGTTTCGATAAAGTCCATAATGTCGTTACACAAAGGATCAAGGTTCATCTTTTGGAACGCAGATATTTGATAAACTGGGCCTTCCCACTCTAATGCATCAATAACATGCTGGCAGCGCTCTTCGGCTTCTTCTTCAAGCAGCAAATCGACTTTATTGAATACCAACCAACGAGGCTTTTCTGCCAACTTAGGGCTGTATTTTTCCAGCTCTTCAATGATCGCTTTTGCGTGCTCGGCTGGATCGGTTTCATCAACTGGGAAAATATCTACCACGTGAAGCAAGATACGGCAGCGCTCTAAGTGCTTTAAGAAGCGAATACCTAAGCCAGCGCCATCAGCAGCGCCTTCAATCAGACCAGGAATGTCTGCAACAACAAAGCTGCGCTGTGAGTCTTGACGAACCACGCCTAAGTTAGGCACAAGCGTTGTAAACGGATAATCAGCCACTTTTGGTTTGGCGGCCGATACAGAACGAATAAAGGTTGATTTACCTGCGTTAGGCATACCAAGTAAGCCAACATCAGCCAGAAGCATAAGCTCTAGCTTAAGGTTGCGAATTTCACCTGGCGTACCATTGGTTTTTTGACGTGGAGCTCGGTTCGTACTGCTTTTAAAGCGAGCATTACCTAAACCGTGGAAACCACCTTGAGCAACTTTGAGCTTTTGACCATGACGGGTTAAGTCGCCTAGCACTTCACCCGTATCGCTATCTGTTGCACGAGTTCCCACAGGCACCATTACAGTAAGGTCTTTGCCTTTCTTACCGATACAGTTGCCGCCTTGCCCATTCTGGCCGCGCTCTGCACGGTGAAAACGCTCGAAGCGATAATCGATCAATGTATTTAGGTTTTCATCGGCTTGTAAAAATACACTGCCGCCGTCACCGCCGTCGCCGCCGTCTGGGCCACCTTTAGGTACGTATTTTTCCCTTCTAAAGCCAATCGTACCGTTGCCGCCGTCACCGGCTTCAACGCGAATTTCAGCTTCATCTACAAATTTCATTTATCACTCCGGGCTGTTATGCCGTGGGTTGTTAACTTTAAAGACGCGAATACTAAGTTTACACCAATTTGTCCATCGGCGCTTTTATGTCTGCTTAGCATTCTAAAAAACGAGAAGTAAAACCTTGCCTAGCGCTTGTCCTTTCTAGAACTTGAACGCTGTAAAATAAGAGCAGAAAAAGAATGAAAGGTTTCACAAAACAAAAAACCCCGCAAGCGCGGGGTTTTTCTAAGCCTGTTCGGCGAGAAGCTTTCGCGCTTACTCAGCTACGATGCTCACAAATTTACGGTTCTTCGGTCCTTTAACGTCGAACTGAACTTTACCGTCTTTTAGTGCAAACAACGTGTGGTCTTTACCGATACCCATGTTGTCACCAGCGTGGAAACGAGTACCACGTTGACGAACAATGATGTTACCAGCAAGAACAGATTCACCGCCAAAGCGCTTAACACCTAGGCGTTTACTTTCTGAATCACGACCGTTTTTGGTACTACCACCAGCTTTTTTGTGTGCCATGTGTTCGTGCTCCTATTATGCGTTGATACCAGTGATTTTCACTTCTGTGAACCACTGACGGTGACCCGCTTGCTTACGAGAGTGCTTACGACGACGGAACTTAACGATTTTTACTTTATCGCCACGACCGTGTGTAACAACCTCAGCTGTCACCTTACCACCAGCAACGATTGGTGTGCCGATTTTTACGTCGTCACCGTTGCTTACCATTAAAACTTTGTCAAATTCAACCGTTTCGCCTGGGGCTACTTCGATTTTTTCAAGACGAACGGTTTGGCCTTCGGCCACACGGTGTTGTTTACCGCCACTTTGGAAAACCGCGTACATAGTTAACTCCGCTCTGCGTCCACTGACGCTTCAATTCAAAAAACAGGGCGCGAATTGTACGTGAAACATCCGTAAATCACAAGCCCGATTCGCAGAAAAAATGATTATTTTTCCAACATGGAGAGAATTATGCCCCAATTGCTCATTTGATGCAGCTTCAAATGCACAAAAACCTGTGAAAAATATCAACTTTTTTCTATAAAACAGCAACAACGCAGACGCATGCCTTTGTAAAAATTATGCTATGGACGTGGCCAGATATGGAAAAATTTGGCTTGAAAGAAGAACGGATCTTACCGTTAAGATCGCGCTGCGATCGCAGATTGATCGCTTACATTCATCGCTGTTCTAGCGTTAATGTTGTCGTGCTAGACGACTGGCGCATAATTTATAAGCGCGATAACTTGTCCGTAAGTATTGCCGTAGTTAACAACACCAACGCCGTTTCGCATAGACCGTGAAAACACAAATTCGAGCGCATAATGCCGTTCATGAACAATGTGTTCTTACATTAAACTTGGAAAAATAAGACTTTTGCAGGAAAAAGTGGAAATAATACCTATAATCACAATCCACGGAAGAGTGAAAAAACAAACCACGCCACGTTCAGGAGTTTACGTTGGCACTTTAACTTTTAATTGTGCTTAACGTATCGTGCCAAACACTCATAAAAACGATAAGCCGTCATTTTTTAAGACAATTTGGTGGATAGTGCTGTTGATTAGGGTACAATCGCCACCAACAATTGCCTAAGACGTAACGAGTAAGTATTTATTGCCATGCCTATGGATATTGATCAAATCCGCAACCTGTCGAATGATGATATGCAGGCGGTTAACCAACTGATTCAGCAACAAGTCGATTCTGACGTTGCACTTATCAATCAGCTAGGTTTTTACATTGTAAACAGTGGCGGCAAGCGCTTGCGCCCACTTCTTACCGTGTTAAGTGCGCGGGCGATGGGCATTGATAACAACGACCATCACACCCTTGCAGCTATTGTAGAGTTCATTCATACCGCTACGCTTCTACATGACGACGTGGTCGATGAATCGACCATGCGCAGAGGCAGAGAAACCGCTAACGCTATTTTTGGTAATCAAGCATCGGTGTTAGTGGGCGACTTTCTTTACACCCGCTCTTTCCAAATGATGGTAAGCCTTAAACGCATGCGCGTTATGGAAATACTGTCGGAAGCCACAAACCAAATTGCTGAAGGTGAAGTGTTGCAGTTGATGAATTGTAACGATCCTAGCACAACCGAAGCTCGTTACTTTGATGTTATTTACGGTAAAACTGCCCGTTTGTTCGAGGCTGCAACACAGCTAGCAGCAGTACTAACCGACCAAAATAAAGACATTGAACACGCCATGCAAGAATATGGAAAGCACTTAGGCACGGCTTTTCAATTAGCCGACGATATCCTTGACTACATGGCTGATAGTGAAGAAATGGGCAAGAATGCCGGTGATGATTTAGCTGAGGGTAAGCCTACGCTGCCGCTGCTTTACGCGATGTGGCACGCGAGAAATGACGACGATAAAGCACTTATTCAAGAGGCGATTGAACAGAGTAATGGGCTGGCGCATCTAACGCGAATTCAAGGCATTATGGAAGAAACTGGCGCGTTGGACTACACGCGTAAATGTGCCCAGAAAGAAGTTCAAATGGCTATCGATAGCTTAAACGTTATTGAAGATTCTAAATACAAAGAAGCGTTAATTGCGCTGGCACATATCTCAATAGAACGAACAAGCTAGTACGTTGTTTAGATGGCAGAAGGCCCGCTGCTAAGATACACAGAAAGTAAGCAGACCTAACTACCATTAAAAATTGCAAAAAGGCGTGTTACAACGCGCCTGTTTATTGCTTAAGCACAGCCAGGCAGAAAGGCTCACTGCTAAAACCCTAGCCTTCTAGCATGAAACCAACCATACCTACTAAGAAACCAAGAATACCGCCAAGAGGTGGAAGCCAATGATTTTTCATTCGAATTTGCGGGGCAATATCCTGAAATACCGAATAAAGAATACCACCTGCGGCAAACAGCATGATACCGCTCATCACAACAGGAAACTGTGCAAGATAGAAAAACCCTAACATACTGAACAAAGGGCCAAGTAACGCCATCAATACAAAAACAACAATGAGTTTGGTGCTGCGCTGCTTATTCTTAGGCAACATTTCTCTGTAAGCATTAAACCCTTCGGGTAGATTTTGTACCGCAATTAATACGCCTAATAACATAGTACCTCCACCCAATGCCGCCGTTGTGCCAAGGGCAATTGATTCGGGCACAAAATCACTGAGCATAGCAGCTAACTGGCTACCTGCAGTCTTCTTTTTAGCTAAATAAACATCTAGTGCCATAAATGCTAAGGCACCGCCAACAAAGCATGTGGTGGCAGCAAAGAGTGTTACGTCTTTTATCCCTTCCGGCACAAGCACAAGGCCTACTGCCGAAATAAGTGCACCAGCCCCCAACGCGAGAATGCCATGACGCAACTCTTTTTCTAACCATTTTGGCTGAATACCTTGGTAAGTTGCTAAAATAGCGCCGGCCGGCATAGCAAGGCCAGCCAATGTTGCCATTATCAATAAACCTACAATGTCACCGTGTGGCATAACGACTCCTTTCTTATTTACAATAAATATCGCATTCGGTTTGCCCATATACCAAACAAAAAGAGCAGCTGGATGCTGCTCTTTTTTATAAGTTAAAAACGAAATCACTTATGGTCTGGCTCAACCAGATACGCAATTTATTTAGTTAAGACCTAAATCTCGGGTCATATTCTCGTTTTTATCACGATGCACAATAATATTGTCTTCAATGCGGATCCCGCCAAAAGGTCGATATGCATCGATAGTATCCCAGTTAATGTACTTAGACGCCGGTGTTGCTTTAAGATCGCGGAGTAGACTGTCTATAAAATATAAACCAGGCTCGATAGTAAATACCTGACGAGCTTCTACGGCGCGTGTACAGCGTAAAAATGGATGATCATCAGGCGCTGGCTTTGGTGTACCTCTATCGTCAGCGACCAATCCACCTACATCGTGTACTTGTAACCCTAGAAAGTGACCAATACCGTGTGGGAAGAACGTACGCGTAATCCCCATTTCAACAATTTCAGATGGCGTTAGGTTGACCATGCCAGTATCGTGAAGAATTTGTGCAATACCGTCATGTGCCATTAAGTGAATATCGGAATAGGCCACTCCCGGCTTCAAAGCATCGATTAACGTTAACGTTACCTTGTCTACGGCCTGTATCAGATCACTAAACATGGCTGCATTGCCAGACTGTTGACTGTAAGTTCGCGTAATATCAGCCGCATAGCCGTGATAATTTGCTCCGGCGTCAATCAAAAACGAACGCGACTGTGTAGGCGCTACGTTGTCGCACTGCATGTAATGCAAAATAGAAGCATGCTCATTGAGCGCTACAATGCTGGTATAGGGCACATCGTTATCACCCTGTCTACATGCAGATGCATAGGCAAGGTTTATGTCAAATTCACTTTTACCTTCACGGAAAGCTTGCTCGGCGGCCTTGTGCCCAGCAACGGCTAATTTATTAGCCTTACGCATGCAATCTAGCTCGTAGTCGGTTTTATAAGCGCGTTGATAGTGAAGATAGTGTAATACTCTGTCTGGATTGACGTTGTCGAAACCCAACGCCTTCGCGACTTCAATATATTCTCCCACATAGGCAAAACGGCTTTTATCGTAAGGTAATAGCTTCTCTACAGCATCTGCCTGTTGCAATAGCTTAATGTCAAAACTATCGGTCCAAAAATCGTTTGGCTCTGGCGGCACTTTATGCCAAAAGTCTTCTGGGCGATAAAAAATAAGTGTAGGTTTATCTACCCCATTGACTACCAACCAGCAGTTAGGGTTATCAACTACCGGAACCCAGGCCTTAAACTGAGGATTAACCTTAAACGGATAATGATTATCGTCTAAGAAAAGGCGTTTGCCTTGCCCCGAATGGATCACGAGTCCGTCTAGCCCTTCTCGCTGCAATGCTTCGCGAGTGCGAGCTTGAAGCTCTTCGATATGCTGTTGATAGGTTGCTTTATGTTGCGACATAGCCCCTCTTGTGTTTGAACGTGTTAGATGGTTTGCCTTTTTGCCAGTGTATCACGAGGCTTGTGCCTTCTGCATGCAAGCCTCACTTTTACCGATTTTTCTCTGTCAACTTAACGAGGAGCCAGCTGTATTAACCCCGTAACAGGATGGGTGCTAACGGCATCAACTGATGGAATAACATCTTGCGTTAATTGTGGAAAGATATTGTCTTCCCCTCCTAACTGTTGATCGTAAATGTGTTGATATGCCATCACCGCTTTCACATAGGCACGGGTTTCTTTATATGGAATATTTTCTATCCATATATCCACTGGCAACGCGTCGTTTTCTGGCAGCCACTCTAATACCTTTCGCCACCCTGCATTGTATGATGCAGACACCAAAACCGGATTGTTATTAAGTTTATCCATAAGATAGCGCAGATACTGCACGCCATACTCAACGTTATCGTCAACCTTAAACAGTGTATTGCGGCTCACTTTTCGTTTCGCCACATACTGTGCGGTACCCGGCATAAGCTGCATTAACCCTGTGGCTCCAACCGATGAAATAGCGTCGCTTCTAAACGAACTCTCGCGACGAGCAATGGCCATGGCTAAAGATTTGGAAATGCTATAGGCTTGTGACTTTTCGCTAAAAACATCGCTAAATGCGAGCGGGAATCGACGCTCTACATCGTCCCAATAGCCACTTTGCGCAAAGCTGGTAATTGCTTGGTCGTAAAGCCCCCACTCGTAGGCCAAAATGCCCGCATCGGTAACTTTCGATTCTGGTAAGTGTGACAGAAGGTAAAACCACTCTCGGCGCGCTTCAGTAGCTCTATCTAGTCTAAAAAACTCAACTGCGCGCATGGTAGCTGGTGTTTTTGCTACACTGGCAATGGCTGCCGTATCGCGGGGCGCGGGCGCATGTGCTAACGATGGTATTTCACCTATTTGCGCACTCGCCATAAAGCCATAATAATGCCGTTCTTGAGCCAGCGCTTTATATAGCACGGTTGCTTGCATTGTTTGACCTAGGGCCTCTAGGGCGCGAGCTTTCCAATAGCGATAGCTTTCTTCACGCCTCAATTCGTCTGGCGCGTTGTCAATCACATCTATTACTTGCTGCCATTGTTTCTTTCGCAATAAATGAGAAATATGCCAGAACTTTACATCTTCACTTGCGCCATCTACATCTGCCAGTTCAAGCCAATGATCAGCCTGAGGAAGACGATCTAACGTATAGCTGAGCGCAATTGCTCTTTTCATATCGTGAAGTTGTGCTTTTGAGAACACGTTTTTTGCGTGATATCGAGTAAATACCTTTGCCGCTAAATCTGGGTTACGCCACGCCAACTTTTTAATTGCCCAAACAATCACCTCAGCTTCGTGTGCTGTGCTTTTCAAAGGAAAAAGGGCAGATTTACTGACTCGGCTCGCGTCTCGTGTTACCGACAGCCACGCATCAGCTAAATACTGCTGCTCACGAGGTAATTGGCGTTTAAGGTAGGAAATGATGCCTCGGTTACCCTCTTTTGCAGCAATTTCAATACGCTTAATGACCATTTCAGACGTCATCAAACCCGCTTTTTTCCATTTAGCAAAAAGTGGGTCGCATTCGTCTGGTTGAGACTGCCCATTAAGCCATAATGCATCAACCTCGGGTAAAATTACTTTCTCATCTTCGCCTTCTTTCAAGCGATAATTCAGAGCGATACAAGTAAGCCTAGCCCCCATACCTGGTCGATAACTGGCTAAAAATGTATCGCGAAAGTTATTCTTCGCCAGGTAGTTTAACCATTTATAACGCACACCGTAGCTTACAGGTTGGCCGCTAAAATCATTGAGAAACTGCTCTACATCGCGCTTTGTTTTCAATGACATTGTGCGCTCTAGCTTAAGCCGCAGTAAATAGGGGTAAAGTGGGTAATTAGCAAGCTCGTGGATGTCGTTGTCGAGATGTTGCACACTGCGTGTAGAATACGTTTGCAGTTTTTTTTCAACCTCTAGATAACGAGCACGTTCTTTTTCAAAAATGTCGGTAGGCAACGTTAAGTGCTGCGTAGCACCGGCAGCAGAACAAAAAAATGCGCCAACTAACGATACCAACACGGAAACAATACTGTTTTTGTTTACCGATAGATGCTGTTCTAACCACGAACTAATATGAAAACCAGACACAATAAAACTCCTACCCTGCTCTGCTTTTTAGCGCTGCTACGCGCTGGCTTTAAGGCCAAACCGAGCTGATTATAAAATGTTGCTGAAAAGCAGCATTGCGACTGAGCCACTGCACTTTATAAAAAACAAAGTGAAACTTTCAGTCTGGCTCCTTGCCAAATAAGATGTTGTGCCAGCTGTCGTTAGCTATGCTTTACACACATAGACGACGTGATTGTAGATTATTCTTATGCTGGATTGGCGCTTTACGTCAATAACGCTCATTATACAACCACCCATGCCGAAATGAAGCTTGAATTCGATATTTGCACTTGAATTTAAGTCATCGGACCACTACCTTAGACAAATTGAAACGCTTGTTTGATTTTTTGTTGAAATTTTGTGTGGCTTTGTAAAGAATCTAGCCACCCTAACGCGTTAGTGAATGCATACGCCCCTTCTTTTTAGTTGGATTACTTCACTAACATCCTGGCCAATGCCGAAGGAGATGATAATGATATACACAGGCAAAAGTCTTTCCGTCAGCCTGTTAGATGACGGCTTTGCTGAGCTGGTATTCGACGCCCAAGGTTCAGTAAACAAGTTCGACCGCCAAACGGTGAGCGAACTTGACGAAGCAACTCAAGCCCTACTTGCTAAAGGCGATGTTAAAGGCTTAGTAGTACGCAGCGCAAAACCTGCATTTATCGTAGGTGCAGATATCACCGAGTTCACTGGCCTATTCGCCATGGACGATGCCGAAGTACTACAGTGGGTTGCCAATACGTCACAAGTATTCGACCGCTTCGAAGACCTACCTTTCCCTACCATTGCTGCAATTAACGGCTTCGCGCTTGGCGGCGGCTGTGAAATGGCATTGGCGTGTGACATGCGTATTGCAGACACTACCGCTTCAATTGGTTTGCCAGAAGTTAAGCTAGGCCTTATGCCTGGTTTTGGTGGTACGGTTCGTCTACCTCGTCTAATTGGTGCAGATAACGCGCTTGAGTGGATGACCACTGGCCGTGACAGAAAAGGCGCGAAAGCCCTTGCTGAAGGCGCAGTTGATGCTGTTGTAGCACCAGAAGCACTTGTTGAAGGCGCGCTTTCAATGGTGAAAGACGCAGCAGAAGGCAAGTTTGACTGGCAAGCACGTCGTGCGGTTAAGAAAGCCCCGCTACAGCTAAACAAAAACGAAGCGATGATGAGCTTCAGCACTGCTCAAGCCATGGTATTTGCCCAAGCAGGTAAGCATTACCCAGCACCGCACAAAATGGTTGAGACTGTTCAAAAAGCAGCGGGCCTAGACCGTGACGGCGCACTTAAGCTTGAAAACGAAGGCTTTGTGGCACTTGCGAAAACCGACGCAGCAAAAGCACAAATTGGTATCTTCCTTGCCGACCAGCTAGTTAAGAGTAAAGGTAAGAAGCAAGCGAAAGCAGCTACTAAGCAATCTAAGCTTAACGCTGTACTAGGTGCAGGTATCATGGGCGGCGGTATTGCATACCAAAGCGCTGTGAAAGGCACACCGGTAGTCATGAAAGACATTAATCAAGGTGCACTAGACCTTGGTCTTTCAGAAGCAGCCAAAATTCTTGGTAAAGGCATGAAGCGCGGTAAAGTTGATGCGACCAAAATGGCGCAAACACTTAACGCAATCACGCCTACCCTTGAGTACAGCACACTTAAAGATGCAGACCTTGTTATTGAAGCGGTTGTAGAAAACCCGAAGGTAAAAGGTATTGTGCTTAAAGAAGTAGAAGACAATGTAGCTGACGACGCTATCATCACTTCAAACACTTCTACTATCTCTATCAACCAGCTAGCTGAAAGCCTAGACAAGCCAGAGCGTTTCTGTGGTATGCACTTCTTTAACCCAGTGCACCGCATGCCGCTAGTTGAAATTATTCGTGGCGAAAAAACCTCTGAAGAAACCATCAATGCAGTAGTAGCCGCTACCCTTAAAATGGGTAAAACCCCGATTGTGGTTAACGACTGCCCAGGGTTCTTGGTAAACCGCGTATTGTTCCCATACTTTGCAGGCTTCAGTAAGCTTCTTATCGACGGTGCTGACTTTGTTGCGGTTGATAAAGTAATGGAAAAAATCTTCGGCTGGCCTATGGGCCCGGCTTACCTAATGGACGTTGTGGGTATCGACACGGGCGATCACGCAGCAGACGTAATGGCAGCGGGTATTCCAGAGCGTATGGCTCGCCTAGACAACGACCCTGTAACACTGTTCTATAAAGAAGAGCGTTTAGGTCAGAAGAACGGTAAAGGTTTCTACAACTACGGTGTTGATAAGCGCGGTAAGCCTAAGAAAACACCTGCTGAAGAAGCATATGCACTAATGGCACCTCACGTAGCTGAGAAGACAGATTTTGAAGCTGACGACATTATTGCACGCCTTATGATCCCTATGGCAAACGAAGCAATTCGCTGCCTAGAAGAAGGCATTGTAGATAGCGCAGCTGAAGCAGATATGGCGCTACTTTACGGCTTAGGTTTCCCTCCATTCCGCGGTGGTATTTTCCGTTGGATTGAAACCATTGGCTTGGCGAACTTTGTTGCGATGGCAGACAAGTACGCTGAACTTGGTCCTATTTATCAGATCTCAGACGGCGTTCGTGAAATGGCCGCTTCTGGTAAATCCTATTTCGCATAAGACCCGGAGGAAAAACTAATGAAAGAAGTGGTCGTAATCGATTGCGTACGTACCCCAATGGGTCGTTCAAAAAACGGTGTTTTCAGAAATGTGCGTGCAGAAGACCTTTCTGCAGCACTAATGACCGCGCTACTAGAGCGTAACCCTGGCGTAAACCCAGCGGAAATTGAAGACATCATTTGGGGCTGTGTTCAGCAAACTAAAGAACAAGGCTTCAACGTTGCACGTAACGCGCAACTATTAACACAAATTCCACGCACAACTGGCGCGGTAACGGTAAACCGTTTATGTGGTTCATCAATGCAAGCCCTTCACGATGCAACAAGCGGCATCATGAGCGGCCGTGGTGACATTTACATGATTGGTGGTGTTGAGCACATGGGTCACGTACCGATGAACTACAACATCGACTTCCACCCTGGCCTTGCTAAGTACACGGCGAAAGCGTCGGGCATGATGGGTATGACTGCCGAGCTACTTGGCCGTCAAAACGGTATTACTCGTGAGCAACAAGACGCATTTGGTGCGCGTTCGCACCAGCTAGCGCACAAAGCACACCTTGAAGGCCGCTGGGCTAACGAGATTGTGCCTGTTGAAGGTCACGACGCAAACGGCGTATTAAAGCTAATTGACTACGATGAAGTAGTTCGCCCAGAGAGCACAGCTGAGAGCATGGCGGCACTTCGCCCTGTGTTCGACCCAGTAAACGGTACGGTTACTGCGGGTACATCTTCTGCGCTGTCTGACGGTGCGTCGGCTATGCTGCTTATGTCGGCAGACCGTGCGAAAGAGCTTGGCCTAACGCCACGTGCGAAAATTCGCTCGATGGCAGTAGCTGGTTGTGATGCAGCAATTATGGGTTACGGCCCAGTGCCAGCAACACAAAAAGCCCTTAAGCGCGCTGGCCTTACTATGGACGATATTGAACTTGCTGAGTTTAACGAAGCGTTCGCGGCACAGGCACTATCGTGCATTAAGCAACTAGGTTGGATGGACCACCTAGATACTAAGATTAACCTTAACGGTGGTGCAATTGCACTTGGTCACCCACTAGGTTGTTCTGGTTCACGTATCTCGGGTACGCTTATTAACCTAATGGAATCGCAAGACGTAAGCCTAGGCTTAGCGACTATGTGTATTGGTTTAGGCCAAGGTATTGCTACTGTATTTGAGCGTGTATAAGCGTTTGAATATGCGCTTTTAAAGCTAAATATTGAAAAGGGCCTTCGGGCCCTTTTTTGTTACTCTTAATTACTTTTCAGATTACTTCAAAACACGAGATAAAGGACTTACCACACCCTGCGCACCTTGCTGAAGCACGTGAGTATAAATTTGCGTGGTCTTTACATCTGAATGCCCTAATTGCGTTTGCACCGTTCTAATATCAGCGCCCGATTGCAGCAAATGCGTGGCAAAGGAATGACGCAGTGTGTGAGGCGTAACTTTCTTTTTGATGTCACAGGCTTTAGCTGTATTTCGGATTGCTTTTTGTATATTTGATTCATCAATATGATGTCGTCGTACTGTTTTGCTTTCAGGATCGACAGATAATCGAGAAGAGGGAAATAAATAATGCCAGCCTAACTCTCTGGGCGCGTTTTTGTATTTCAAACGTAATCGGTGAGGTAGATAAACGCCTGCATATTTGGGGTTTTCTAAATCAGCCGCCAAGAAGTTTTCCACCATAGCGATTTGCCGCGTAAGACCCGGCTTTAGTTCCGCAGCCAACGTAACAATGCGATGCTTACCGCCTTTCCCATCCCAAATGCGAATAGCGTTGTAGTCAAAATCAATGTCTTTAACTCGTAGCCTCACGGCTTCCATCAGTCTTAACCCACTGCCGTATAACAAAGATATAGGCAATTTAAGGTTTGCAGGAATTTGTTCGAAAAGAGAAACAACTTCTTCTTGGGTTAGTACAACAGGCAACTTGGCCTGCCTTCGACTTGAAACAAAGTCTAGCTCTAATGACAGTGGACATTCCAAAATATCACGGTACAGAAAAGCCAATGCATTAAGCGCACTCGCTTGTGTAGCGGGAGCGACGTCTTTTTTATTGACCAAATAAGATAAAAACAACTCTACGTTTTTATCCCCCATCTCTGATGGGTGCCTATTACCGTTAAAACGGATAAAGCTCACTATCCATTTGCTATAAAGCTCTATCGTGCGTTTGGCATAGCGACGATTACGCATATGCTCAACCACCATTTGCATGAACATTGATTTCACTTGCTGACACTTTTAATTTGTATAAAAACACAGCATTACAACTTTTTGGTGCACCGTAAAATAAAGAGGAAACATTCGGTACTTTAGTACAGTGCTTTCAGATACAAAGTGCAGGATATTGATGTAGATAACATAACGTGCGAAAGTTAAACAATTACTAAAGTGATATACGGATTTTATCCACGTTGCATAAAGGATTTTTTCCGTACATTAAATTGTTATATGCCTCTATATAGTCAAAGATAAATGACATTTTTTAGATTTAATTTTATGCTAAGTGGAAATCGAAGATTTACACAGTAGAACAAGGAAGAGTCATGGGTATATCTGTTTTATTTTCTTTTCTAATACTCGCTTTATTTTGGGTCATCCCCCTCATAATGATTGCTAAATCAGACAGAACCCATGGAGGAGAAAAAGTTGCATGGATACTAGCAGTCATCTTCATCTCTTGGTTTGCATGGGTCTTCTATTTGCTATTGGCCCCATTGAAACAGCAATCTAATGCGTAGCACTTCTCAGCATGGCATATAACAAAACGCTTAAGCCACTCACTTCGTTCGCTGGGACGCAAACGCGCGGCGGCTTCGCCATTATCGCCGCACATTCGCGCCCCTTAGCTTAGCGTTAGGTTCAAGGAGGATAATTGATTGTGTTACCTTTCAGTAAAGTAACTCATCCACAACTACAGTTAGTTATTTGGTTCTGTAGATTTTCATTTTTAGCTGGCGTTTGCTTTTTGTTAGCTGGCACATATAAAGAGCTATTTCGAGTTTACCGATGGTTGGCGTCCCCAATTTATAATGAAGATGGTACTCGTTATGCCTCATACAGGTATAGTCTAGACCTGCTTCATATTAATTGGCAAATTATCTCGCTTGGTATAGTTTTATTGTTTTTATCTAGTTTTTTAATTGTCCAAGTAAGTAAATGCAAAGAGAGCACCTAACAATCTAATGTTGGGGACACAAACACGCGGGCTCTGCTTCGCAGTATAGCCCACGGTTTGTGACACCAAATTAGGGCGTTAGGCGTCATTTACTTACAGCATTAAAATGTGGCTTCAGACGTGACATTCCAGCATCAAGGTTGTTTCGCTAGGTTGTCTTTACAGCTTACTTTTTCGGTAGTTTCAACGGCTTTAGCAACGTGCTTTTCATAAACACCGCAACGCCAACATTTACCATCACCAGTCTTCTAAACTCGTTCTTTTATCCAGCATTACCGTTAACATCTGGCATTTCGCACAGGGTTGTTTTATCTTAAATTCAATAATTTAAATAAGTGGCCGTATCGGCTAGTGGTGGCAGCAAAGCTGCGTACGTTTCTTTGTACGCCTAACAAAACGCTGTTGGCACTCCCTCCGGTCGCTGGGACGCTAACACGTGGGCTGACTCACTTCGTTCGGATTTTAGCCCACGTGCTAGCGCCCCAAAGCTTAGCGTTATACATACATGGAGAGTTCAGGTGGAAAAATTAAAGTCAGCTCTGATTGAAACCCTTAGAAGTGAAGGTTTGCATGATATTGCGGATGCAGTATTGAAAAAGACTTCGGATACGTTGGTACATGCCCAGCAAGTTAAGTTACAAGACGCAGCTTCAAGAATTCGTCAGCAGTTTGGTCTTACAAACCATACTGTAGATTTGGGATTTGCAGGAACATCGCCTAGTTCAGGATCTCCCGGTCGATTCTCAGAGATAACCGAGTAGTGTATGTATAACAAGCCACTTAAGGCTCTCGCTTCGCTCGCTGGGACGCTAACACATGGGCTGCGTCACTTCGTTCCTAATTTTAGCCCATGTATTATCGCCCCTTAGTGGGAAGTTATACGTCTGGGTGGGCCCAAAGGAATAAATAAATGGAAAATATTGACGCTAAGTTAAAGCTTCAAAACATAAACAAAATTCAAGAGTTGGAAAGTAAATACTCTAAAGTTTATTACATTCCCGGAATTGCTTTTCTGCTAGTAATCGCTTGTATTTTTGCAACAAACTTTATCGGTAATCCGCTTAACAATACCTACATTGCCCTTCTATTGGCTGCCAATATTTTTATAACCGGAAATGCCGCAATTCAAAGAACTGAATACCTAAAACAAATACTAGCTCTAAAGGAAGATCAATGAAAACGTATAACAAACGTTTCAAGCCGTGTGCTATCGCACACTGGGACACAAACACATGGGCTGCTTCGCATTGTAGCCCATGCATTTGTGCCCCTTAAACGGAAGTTAGGCGTCATTTACTTACAGCTTTAAAAAGTGGGTTCAGGCGTGACATTCCAGTATCAAGGTTGTTTCGCTAGGTTGTCTTTACGGCTTACTTTTTCGGTTGCTTCAATGGCTTTAGCAACGCCCTTTTCATCAACTTCGCAACCCCAACACTCTGCATCATCAGCTTTTTTAACTCGCTCTTTTATCCAGCAATGTCGTTAACATCTGGCATTTCGCACAGGGTTGTTTTATCTTAATTTCAATAATTTAAAAACGCGGTCTATTTGGCTAGTGGTGGCAGCAAAGCTGCGTACTTTCCTTTGTACGCCTAACAAAACGCTGTTGGCACTCCCTTCGGTCGCTGGGACGCTAACACGTGGGCTTGCTCGCTTCGCTCGGATTTTAGCCCACGTGCTAGCGCCCCAAAGCTTAGCGTTAGGTGAACAGGGAAATCTTTTGATTCATAGGTTTTTAATAATTTTTGTAGCGCTCTTTTTATCGTCGGCATGCACAACTGGGAAACTGTATTACACCGAAACTTCAGGCAAGAGAGTGTTAGCCTGTGATGTAGAATTTGTTGGATTACCCAGCGTAGACAAATTTGCAGTCGAGTACGCATTAAGCCTTTGCGCAAAAAGCTCTACCCCAAAAGGTCATACAATCGATTCAGATCAACAATATCTACTTACCCTAGACCTCAAAATACCAGAGGCAAAATGCGGAGAGGCATGGGATCACGAATCAGCCAAAACGCAATACAGAACCGGCAATTTGTCCAAAAAAGAATATGGGTATATTGTTGCTAACATAGATTTGGGCTTGGCGGTCGTAAATGAGTGTTCACCTAACAATCTGCTGTAGTCGCTCGCAGGCTCGCTGGGACGCAAACACATGGGCTGCGTCGCTTCGCTCCTAAATTTTAGCCCATGTGTTTCCGCCCCTAAGCAGGGCGTTATGAAACTCAAAGTAGTTTATCTAAATTAATTAAAGGAACTAAAATGTACTATTTAGAAGTTGTTTCGCTTATTCTTTTTGTTGTATTAATGACTATCGGTTACAAAAAAAATAACCGCAACATAATGTTAGCATCATCCCTTTGTTTACTTCTCGGCTTGGCTGGTCCTGATTTTATAAGTGGCTTTAAAGAAGGTTATAGCGCGACAGAAAAAGTTTCATAACAAGCTGTTTAAAAGGACGTATAACGCTTGGCTTGTGCTCCTTCGTCGCTAATTATAGCCAAGCGTAATCCGCCTATTAACAGGGCGTTATGTGCTGCTAGGCAGTAGGGAAGTT
Organism: Alteromonas sp. V450; assembly: GCF_001885075.1. Classification (NCBI taxonomy): domain Bacteria; kingdom Pseudomonadati; phylum Pseudomonadota; class Gammaproteobacteria; order Alteromonadales; family Alteromonadaceae; genus Alteromonas; species Alteromonas sp. V450. The sequence goes on along the minus strand of NZ_MODU01000004.1, from coordinate 3,889,264 downwards.
TCATGATATTTAAGGAAAAAATTGTTGCTCTTTTTCCATTTAAATTTTTACTAGACGTATCTCAGGCTAAAACCACTTATGTCTTAAAATCTGTCGTAATTACGGCAATTCCAGCATTATTGCTGAGTATACTTCTTTCAAATCTTTTTCCAGAATCTAAAAAACCAGAATATTCCTACGATTTTTTAAATCTTTTCTTCGGCATAGTTCTTATTGCCCCCATAATAGAAACATTGCTACTTGCCATTGGCATATCGATTCTAAGTAAAGTATTCCGTTCAAAAGAATACATAGTTCTCGCATCTAGTCTATTGTGGGCCTTGCTTCATGCATTGCGCTCACCACTACACGGAGTTATTGTACTGTGGCCATTTTTCGTTTTTTCTTTAGCTTTTTTACAATGGAAAAAAATTTCAACCGGAACAGCAATTCTAGTTGGTTTTGCAATGCATTTTGGTCACAATTTGTTTAACGTTTTGCTAACTATTTCGTTGTTTTAATTAACTTGGTGGCACATAACAAAACGCTAAAGTCGTTCCCTTCGGTCACTGGGACCAAAACGCGGCGCGCCTTCGGCATTATAGCGCCGCATTTCGGCCCCTTAGCTTAGCGTTATGCATTAATTTCAGACCTAAAGGAAATAAATATTAATGAAGCCTCCTAGAGTTTTTATCTCTTACTCTCATGACTCTGCGCAGCATAAAGAGTGGGTGCTGTCGTTCGCAACTACACTTAGGCAGCGCGGTGTCGATGCGGTTCTTGATCAGTGGGACTTGAAGCCTGGAAACGATCTGCCTCACTTTATGGAAACTGAATTGGCAAGCTCAGACTTTGCGCTAATGATTTGCTCCGAACGTTACGTGGAAAAAGCGAATGCGGGCCAAGGTGGAGTTGGTTATGAAAAAATGATTATGACATCTTCCCTATTAAAAACGATCGATAGCAGTAAGGTTATTCCTATAATCAGAGAGAACCCTCAAAAGTCTGTACCAACATTTATGGGTTCCAAGTTATATATAGATTTTTCAAAAGATAAAGATGTTGAATATAGCCTTGATGAACTTTTAAGAACATTGTTGAACTCCCCTCTGTTCGAAAAACCAGAAATTGGCTCAAATCCATTTAAGCCTCTCGAACAATCAAAACCAGATCGTGTATCAGATGGACTGAAAGAGACTATGAAAACTGTTTCAGATGCTTTTAATTCAACAGCCAATCAGCATGTTACAATCAAAGACCTGATGCAATATTCCTCCATGCATCGACTTACATTAGAGCGCTACTTAAATACAGCTATTAAAGAAGCAATGCTAGAAAGAGACCTTATTGCGCGCTATGTAATCACCGCAAAAGGAATTGAGTACCTTATTGAGCACGGCATCATCGAGGCATAACAAACAAATTATGTCACTCGCTGCCGCTCGCTGGGACGCAAACACGTGCGCGGCTTCGCCATTATTGCACACGTGTTTGCGCCCCATATTTGGAAGTTATAAGCCTCTTGAGATCATGGATGGAAGTCGATATGAGTGACGATAAAAAAACACAAGATAAAGCATTTGAAGTTGCTCTTGCGACAAGAAACTTTGAAATTGAATTGTTCTGGAAGAGGTCGGTGTTTTTCTGGGGGTTTATTGCTTCATCTTTTGTTGGTTATGCTTCCTTAATTAAAGCTAGCTCAGGCCTGTCCGTTGTAATCGCTTGTTTCGGTTTTGTTTGCTCTTTCGCGTGGGCACTTGTTAATCGTGGCAGTAAGCGCTGGCAGGAAAATTGGGAATTAATAGTCGCAGATCTAGAGGATGAAGTAACAGGTTCTCTTTTTACAAAGCGAGAAAGCAAATGTAAAGGTACATCATGGTTGTCGGCAAGAAATTACTCCGTTAGCAAGGTTACTATTGCCCTAAGTGACTTTACAGTATTGATTTGGCTTGCTTTGATTGTATGGCACGTTATGCGGCAATTTTGCAGTGCTCAAATTTCTGAGTCAGTGGTTGTGCTCATGATTTCAGTGGCAAGTATTATCTATGCTGTTCTAATTGCTGTAAAAGGACGATCCAGCGATTAGGCTCATAACAAACGCATTAACGCAGTCGCTGGCGCTCCTTGTATTCTAGACTACATATTTTTGCCCGTTATGCGGGTGTTATAATCTTTAGAGGATTTAGTTTGAATAATTCACAGAAGTTATGTGATCTTGACCAACTCAAAGAATATTTACATACAATAAATGAACCTGAGTTACTCCAGTACATTTCAGAAGATAATGGATCTTTCGCACTTTCAGAAAAATACTATAGTTCAAATGTTGGGCGATTCCCGTCAATAAAATTGCAACTAGCAGCGTGTTTAGCTGTACTTGGTGAACCTACAAAAGCCGACAATTTAGCACCATTGTCTTGGGGAATTCTAAATAGAGGTTATGACAAGGTCGCAAATGGAATTATCAGTGAATTCACTCAAAGTTGGCCACGGTTATAACAATCACATTAAGTCGCTCGCAGGCTCGCTGGGACAGTAACACATGGGCTCTGTCGCTTCGCTCGGATTTTAGCCCACGTATTACTGCCCCTTATGTGGGTGTTAGGTTTTCCCCCTATATTTGCCACAATTGGAAATTAAATTTAAATAATGAATTACTTTACATCAAAAGGCCTTTTCGTCAGGAATATCAGCAAAGATCGGTATGTAGTTGAAGATATATTGGGTACTTGTTCTATGCCTTTTGAAACAACTGAAGATAAACTAAATGAAACCCTAAAAAATAATTGGAATCTTCAAAAATTGGTGACTTTGGGTGTCACTAATCAATTCCCTGATCTTTCAGATTTTCAATGGCAAGACCTTGAGTATTACTACATAGCTCATATTAATTACTCTTTTTTAAATTCTATTTTGGCTCCTGAAGAAAAAGAACGATTTCATTCACTTATGGGACTATTTCCTTTAGCGTATAGTGAATGCGGTCATGGTGAGGGTTCTAAAGAGATTTTCGAATCAATACATAACCAGTTCAAAGAGGCTTGCTCTAATGAAGGGAGTCCATTGAACGAAAATGACTTAACCGTATTTTTAATAAAAAGTCAGGTTTCTAGAATATGCAGTGACATTATGTCTCTGTTAAATCGCGCTATTACAGGCTATTCAAATTTATTAGTAGCCCAACGTGATTGCATCAATGAATCTCATACAGCTTTACACCAGCTTAATGTTTCAGAAATAGTCCATAGCGGTCAAAACTCATACCGAGTAGCAACAGAAATAACATCCTTAGTGATCTCGTTGTGCTCTTCATTAGATTTATCTGCAAAGTTAATACAATATATTAACTCAATTAAGCCTGAAAAATTGTCTTTTAAAGGCGCTAGAGATAAACAGCACCACGAAGTAAGGAAGCTCTCCCCTATATACTTCCCTAGTAAATTTATTCAAGATATCGTTACGCTACAATCTACTGCAATCGAACTACCTGAATTGATTCAGTTTAGAAATGACTTAATTCATTCAACTTCAGCTCTTGAACTCGAAAAAATATTTGTGGGCATTGGTCATAAAGAGATAAACGATCTACCTCTCTATTACTCTGCTCAATATTCGCGAGATTGTTTCGATAATGGTCAACCTCATAGATACCTAGGTAGAGATTACTTTTCAAGCACTCAACAAGATATTGAGGTTAAGGCATTGTCTTGGGTAAATAGTGTGATCACTTACCACTTAGAAGTAGGTAAAAAAATACATGAACACTTAAAGTCGGTAAAAAAAACCTAACAAGGCACTTAAACGGACAAAAAACAGTTGCTTTTGTTCGTGCCTCACAAAGTATAACCAACTGATTTTTGCCGCTTAGTGCGGCGTTAGAACTCACAGGAAATTTCCAATGGAACCGGACTATTCGAGATACTCTATTCGTGACTTACGCGAAGCTTTGGAGTCTATAGATAAAGAGGCTTACCCTGAACGCACAAAACTAATTCAACAACAGCTTTCCCAAAGGAATAACTCGGAAACATTCAATACGCAAACGGATGCAAACAAATTAGAAAAAGAAGTAAGTCCGACGAGCCAATTCTTACTGATTATAATCGCTTTATTTTTCACTTGGCTGGCATTTAATGCAGTATACTCGGGCACTATTAGCGGCCGTCGTGGTAACTCATACAGCTATCATTCTTCCCCGAACATGTTTCTTTTCCTATTGGGAGTAGATTTGTTTGTAATTGGGTATTGTTTGTATGCTTTGATAAAGGCTAGGAGCTCGTCCAAGAAATGAGTTCTAACAAGGCGCTTAACACGCTCCCTTCGGTCACTGGGACACAAACGCAGCGCGGCTTCGCATTATAGCCCACATGCCTGCGCCCCTTATTTAAAAGTTATAAGGCGTCAGCCTAAACTCCGTTTGGCTTTATAAAAATCTCCGTAAAACTACCCTCACCTGTTTTCATTAGCATCGCTCTGGCTTGTGGTAGGTTTAAATCCGCCGCTCTCAATTCAAAGGTTGCTCATTAGGCGCTTTATCGCCAAGTTATTATTCAACGTCAACCAGCGCCAATGCGTTATACAGTTCAAATGGAGGCTAGCTTCAGTCAAATCAAAAACATCAATGCACAGTCGTTTTTCTTGTCTGTGTTAACAATCAATCGTATGCTGGCTTCAACAGTTTTTAAAAAGACCAAAGGAACTGGCTCTGCTTATAACAAAGCGCTAAAGACCACTCCCTTCGGTCGCTCGGACGCAAACGCGCGGCGGCTTCGCCATTATCGCCGCACATTCGCGCCCCTTAGCTTAGCGTTATATTAATTGGGGAGTTCGTATGAAATTTTTTGGTCTTCTTTTATTCTTCATTGCTTACACTACCCAAGTATTTGCTAATGATTGTTTGTATCAAAGATTTGAAACTTACGCCAATCTTCAAGTTGAGTGGCAAAAAGATTTTACCGAACTTATTGTTTCTAAATTTCCTGAACTATCTGATGTTGCTGAACGCAACAAAAAGCAACAGCTAGCACTCATAAGACAAAGGTTTGTGGCTTTTAGTATCTATTTAAAGACTAGCCCTGAAAAGATCCAACGACAGAAAGCTATAAACCAATGGGTTGATTTGAGCCCTGAGGTAAAGGAAGACCTAAGTCTTAAATATCCGGAATTCAAAAATGCCCTTGAGAAAGTTAATTCTTTCAAAGCTATGCCTAGTCATAAAGATGGAGAAAAACTAAGAGAAATACTTAGAACTGAAATTGTGCCATCACATGAATTCACTGGACGTCTAGAAACCTTTAACTCAAACGTAGAGACTTTAAATGATGGGAGTTGTAGATAAATATAACAAACGCTTCAATTCGTTCGCTTCGCTCACTGGGACGGTTACTTGCTGGCTGTGCTCGTTACTCGCAAATTATAGCCAGCAATTAACCGCCCATTATGCGGGCGTTATGTGCAAATGAAAACTTTGAAATTATTTATTTTTTCTATACTTTTTTCTTTGGGCATTTTTGCATCAGAGAATGACCTATGCACAACGAGCGACTGTGAAAAGCTTTTAAATGCCTTGGATAAAGGGATTATCGTTGGCCCAACTGACTCTTCTCCTGTAGAGCGTTTATTTATAGACAAGTCGAAAATAACTAAAGTTATTCAACTGGGGTCAGAGTTTGAAGTGTGCATAGGAACAACACGCATCAGACGTGTAATATTCGAATGTAGTTTGAACAGTTTTTGTGGGTTTAGAACAGATGGAAGTATTAGAGCGGCGCGAGTTCCATTTGAGCAATGCACATAACAAGCAAATTATGTCGCGCGCCAGGGCGCACTGGGACGTTATACAACTCAATGGAGATATTTATAGAATGGAAATTACAGCAAAAAAAATTTCAAAAAAGTCTTTATTCAAATTACTTGCCATTGGTTTTACTTTTGGGGTTAGTATTTTTGCAATTTTGTGCGGTATCGCAGCTTTATTTGGCGCAGAAACTGTCGAGTGGAATGGAGTATATCGTACTGGAGTAGAAGGACTGTTTTATAGTTTTCTAATTGGTCCCGTGGCTGGATTCTTCTCTGCCTGTTTCATTTGGTTTTTTACTGTGCTCGGACTTTGGCTTTATTCTTTTTTCAAGCCAATCAAAGTGCAGTTTAAGGAACCCATAGGGCAGGAGTAGTGAGTTGTATAACAAGGCGCTTAACACGTTCACTTCGTTCACTGGGACAGTAACGCAGCGGCGCTTCCCGATTATGCCGCTACGTCACTGCCCGTTAGCTTAGCGTTAGCTGCCTACAGGAAATTTTTGCTTTTGGTGTAAAACTCGAAGAATGTGAATAATGTCGTCTTTTATAAAATATGAAACAATCATTGAAACCTCTGGAATTATTAACAGTCTTCCCGGTATACCCTCTCTCTCCACTCCCATAAGAGGTTGCTGGTTCAAGTTTTCAACTTTCTTCTCAATTATTGCATCAGTTTTTTCTGCTGCTAATGGGTTAAATTCGTATAAAAACTCGAAAATAGCCTCACGATCGTCCAACGAACTTTTTTCCCATAAGATCATTTTTTGGCTTTATTCCTAATTTTCATTTTTCGAGCTTCCATGTCCAAGTTCGCTTCTTCATGACTGACAAATTTACTTTGCCCACTCTCTAATTTACTGAACGCAGCATTAACCTCTTCAGTAAGCCACTGATCATGATTCATTATTTTTCGTTGCTGTTCAGCGAGTTCTTCCGTAAGCTCTCTACAAGCGTCACTTAAAGTGCGTCCTTGGCTTTCGGCCATTATCTGAGCTAGCCGTTTAGTTTCTTCATCTACTCTAAACTGAATACGGGTATCCATGGTAAACTCCTTATGAAATGTACACACAAATGTTAGCACGCCCATTGAATTTACGGCAACTAACAAACGCATTAACTCGGTCGCTGGCGCTCGCTAGGGACATAAACACGTAGGCTCCCTTCGCTTCGCTTGGTATTGTAGCCTACGTATTTTGCCCGTTATGCGGGCCGTTATACATTTTTGGAGAATATGGATGTCTATTGGAGAAAGGATTCGGGAAGTCAGGAAACGATGTCAGTTAACCCAGGTTCAACTCGCTGAACTCATTGGCACTAGTCAACAGGCGCTCGCTAGTATTGAGAATGGCGAAACCCAAAATACGTCATATCTTCTATCAATAGCAAGGTCTCTTAATGTTGACCCATTTTGGTTAGAATCTGGCGTTGAAGAATCCAATTTTCGAGCGGAAATTTCGCTAACAAACGATGAGCTAAAATTAGTTTCGACTTACAGGCAGCTATCTACTTCCAATAAAACCCTAGCACTTAAGATCCTAAAAGTGCTGGAAGAATGATTTTTTTTGTTAGTCAGTAATGTATAACAAGCCACTTAAGGCTCTCGCCTCGCTCGATGGGGCGTTATATTTTCTCTAGGTTGTTTACACAATAATGTTTAAGGAAGTGTTATGAAAAATCTAAAGCGTACTATTTTTACTGGTTTGCTTGTATTGGCTTCAACTGCGAACGCGAGCGAAAGCATCACGTTAAAACTAGATATGTTTATTAACGGTGAACTTATAAAGCCGGTAGTGTTGCATGGGGAACTGTCTGAGGGCTTTTCCGCCCAGATTGACAATGAAGTAAAGTATGAAATTACACCAAGCATTGAAAATGGAAAAGTAAAACTCTCTACTGTTTATTATACATACTCTGAAGGTGCATTTAGCGAGGAAGCTCGCCCTGTGCTTACTGTCCAGGCTAATGAGCAAGCCACTATCGAAATTGGCCAAGAAGGACTGAAAGTTTATAAGCTACAAGTAACACCAGAAACGAAAATATAACAAAACGCTGTTGGCGCTCAAGCCGTTCACTGGGACGCATACACGGGGCCGCTTCGCTATTATGCCCCCATGTTAGCGCCCCAAAGCTTAGCGTTATGCGTCAAAGGAGTAACTTTGGAGTTCTACCTAAAAAAGTATGGAAGCTGGCTTTTCATGTTATCTGCAATTGGAGGCGTCATACCAACGTACTTGTATGACACCGTTCTAAATGCGCCATATCATTGGGCGTTTAAATATTTGTCCATTCCAATATTTTGCGGATCTTTATACATCTATTTTTTTAGATTACCAGAATTTCGACGCAAAACTGGTAAACTTAAAGGCGTTGCATGGACATCAATGGTTGCAGCCTTATTGTTATTATTTAGCGGTGGTTATGTTCTTTTATTTAACGCTTTAGTTGGAAGCCAAGAAGAAGCTTTTCTTTCAGGTAAAGTTGTCGAGCTGGACACATATAAAAGTACTAAAGGCGGAACAAGCTATTATGTTTACGTTCTACTTCCCAACTCAGATGAGCCTGTTAAACTTGATGTATCAAAATCACATTTTAGTACATTCGAGGTTGGTTCAGACTTCAAGGAAGTTTGGATTAAAGGCTCACTCGATATTCTGTATCGTCGGCGTTGACGCATCACAAACGTATTAAATCGCTCGCAAGCTCGCTGGGACAATAACACGTGGGCTCAGTCGCTTCGCTCCGATTTTAGCCCACGTGTTATCGCCCTTTATGCGGGTGTTAGCCGCTACTTGTAAATCCAGCCTTTCACTTCTTTTTTTTAGTGGTAATATCAAATCATACCCAATGGGAGTTACTTTATGTCTGATGCATTGAAAGTGATGCTTGAAAATATCGAGCAACTCAGTACTAAAGAGAAATCACTTGCTGCCCACTGTCTTTTAACGGCTATGGATATCAAGGTTGATAGCGATGTGGAATCGGACTGGGTAAAACTTTCGGAATCTCGCAGCGCAGAGCTATAGTCTGGTGCGGTAAAAAGCATCAGTTGGGAAGAGATAGAAAAGGATCTTAATTAAAAGATGCTGCCTGTTTCCTTTCACCCAGAGGTTAAAAGGGAAATAAAAGAGTCGTTTAATTGGTATAAAGAACAGTCATTGGGTTTGGGTCACGAATTTACTCAAGAACTCAAGGAAGCCATCGATTCAGTTAGCTCTTTGCCATTGGCATGGACAAAAATGGGGCAAACTCATCTACGCTTTGTCTTAAGCAGGTTCCATACTCTATTATTTATAAAATTATCGAAAACAAGTAAATTAGTGTGGTAGCTATTATGCAAAACCACCGAAAACCAGGGTATTGGCACGAACGCGGCTAACAAGACGCTCAAGCCAATCCCTCCGGTCACTGGGACACTACCATGCGGGCTAACTCACTTCGTTCGGATTATAGCCCACACGCTAGCGCCCCAAAGCTTAGCGTTATATGCAAAAGGAATTTGTACAATGAATATAAATGCAACACTCTTCGGCCAAGTTGTTATTGTTCTGGCAGTTATAATGGCTGTACTTGGTTACTATTTGGGTAAAAGAAAAACTCAAACACCTATTCTTACAGCGGTCATCGCGTTCTTCACTGCACTATTGCCGCCTGTAGCACTCATATTTTTAATTGTTCTAGTCGTAAAAAACGATGCCCAATCAACTACTAGCAATTGACTGTATTTTTGCATATAACAAACAAATCAAGTTCGCCCGCTGCGCGGGCTGGGATGCAAACATGTGGGCCGCTTCGCCATTATGCCCTACGTGCCTGCGCCCGTTATTGAAAAGTTATAAGCCTTACCAGAGTTGAGCTATGGAAATTGAAATCTCATCTGATAAAACGAAGCTCGACGTTGAGTTAATTCATCGTTTCTTGTCTCAAGATTCGTATTGGGCGAAAGGCCGTTCTTTAGAAACTGTGGTTAACACTATCCAAAACTCCTTTTGTATTGCAGCTTATTCAAAGGGATGTCAGGTTGCATTTGCAAGGGTTGTAACAGACTATTGTACTCATGCGTACATCATGGACTTCTTTACTTTAAATGGTCTGCGAAATACCGGAATTGGTAGTTCATTGTTAACGGCATTGCTTGATGCACCTGAGTTGACTGCAGTAAACAAGTTCACTTTAAGTACGGACTCAGCTTCGCAGTTTTATTGTCGGGCGGGTTTTAAACCTGTCGTAAAGTCAGTATTAGCTTGGGAGCGGGGCGGCTTATAACAAACGCATTAAATCGCTCGCAAGCTCGCTGGAACGCTAACACATGGGCTGGTTCACTTCGTTCCTATTTTAGCCCATGCGTTATCGCCCTTTATGCGGGTGTTATATTCCAGTGATAGCGAAGTCTATTGCATCTATCAGCAGTTCTCTGGATTGCTCCAACGAACCAATGCGTTCGTTGAGCACGTCTTCGGGTATGGAACTAAGTTGTTGTGCTAGAAATAAATATGTAGTGCCCTCGAATTCTATTTCCGGCGTCAGCTTCTTCATGTAAAAACTGTTTTTAGTATTGCTAGTTGTTAACGGTACAACCAGCCTTGTTACCAATTGGTCAATTACAGAGTTTTGAACATCAACAAGAAAAGGGTAAGCTTTATCAGTTTTCTTGCTTGGGTTTCTGTAAACATCAAATTGCGCCATTAGAAGTTCCTGTATTCATCACCTATACAGCCGTTCTCAGCAACAAACTCGTTATATGCAGCTATGGCAGCTTTGTTTTCTTTTTTCCATTTCTCCGCTTCAATACTTTTTAGCTTGTCCCTAAGTGCTTGCTCTAAGGTCGCAGACAGGTTAACTTTTAAACTTCGAGCTTTTTGCAATAAGTCGCTATTTAAGCTTAGATTTGTCGCTTTCTTGGGGGCATGGACGTCATATAAATCTTGCATTGTATCACTCCAACTAATCTCACAACCAAGTATACGCATACAGATGCGCATTGCAAAGCATGGCTGGAATATAACAAACGAATTAGCGCTCGCTGGGACGCATACACGCTGGGCGGTTTCGCCATTATGCACTATGTGCCTGCCCCCGTTATTGAAAAGTTAGACACTTGTCATGGATATCACATTAACAGATCCCGCTATACCTCTCTTCCATTTTGAGGTCATCAAAAATGTCTCCATTGCAGCGGCATTTTTTAGTCTTGTTATTGGCCTAATTTATAAGATTAAATACGATACAGCTTTACGCTTATATAAAATAATTTTGTTTTGTCCTGTGGCACCTATATTTTTTACTTACTATGGCTACACACAATATCTTGACGTTTTTTACGCCCTTAATAACAAGGGGAATGGAACTATCGAATTAACTTATGTGTACCCTGCAAATAAGCGCATAGTATTGAATAATCCAAAATCAACTTTCGCTCCGGATGGCAGAAGCCAAAGCTGTAAGTTAATTTTCAGAAACAATGGAGAAAAATATAGTAGTGCTAGGGCTAATGACGTATCTATATGCAAACAAATTTCGAGTATGCTCTAGGTACTTGCCTAACAACCAATTATTGGCACTCACTGCGTTCGTTGGGGCACGAATACATGAGCTTCCTCGCTTCGCTAGTATATTAGGCATCAAGGCTGAGCGTTAGCTGCCACAGCATTTGGCGGCTATCTGGCATACCATGGCGGGTAACTGTCGTAGATTAATGCAACAAATATTGGATATTTAATTCCTCTACATAAATTCAGAGGAAACAAAAAATGGAAAAAGAATTAATGATTAATTCAACTGTTGTAAAAGCACTAAGAAAAAAGTCTGGTTGGTCTCAGGAACAACTAGCTAACGCGGCTGGCTTAAGTTTGCGCACAATTCAACGTGTAGAATCTGAAAGCAAAGCATCAATGGAAACAAAAGTATGCTTAGCTGCGACTTTTCAAATCTCGCTAGAGAGCTTAAACGTTAACACGTCTGCGCAAGTTGCAGACACTAACCCCAACAAATTCATGTTAGCTTTATTAGCTTGTTCGGTGTTTATTTCCGCTATTAGTTTACTCATAGATATATTAAAGCCTATTTCCTTCATCGCTAACTTAGTCGCAGTATTTAGTATTATTTATTGCGGTTTTAAATGGTATTTCTCTGCCAGTTCAACCCCCAACGTTTCACTAAAGTCACATGTCCGCACAGGGTTTATCTTCCTTGCCATTTTTTCGATTTTTGGAGTCTTAGGAAACATAGGCCCGTCAATTGTCGCTCCCATGTTGCTTTCCTTGGTTATGTTTAGTGTTATATTTTACTTAGCTAGCAATATTGCACAGAAAAACATCAAACATAGTCAAAATGAAACTGGCAGCTAACAGCCCAATTAACTCGTTCACTTCGTACGCTGGGGCGCAGACACACGGGGGGCGGCTCCGCTATTATGCCTCACGTGCCTGCGTCCGTTATTGGTAAGCTATATTCTACTTAGAGATTAGATGAAGGAATTTAAATCGAAGAGGGGCAACTGGATAGTCGGTATAACTTATTTTGCCAGCGTCATATGTCTTTATGGAGTTTTTCGTATATTAAGCGAGTCCACATCAACAGAGTCGCTATTTCTTGCTATATTACTATTGTTAATTGGCTTCTTCTTTCCAATTTGGCTTTTAGTGTCACTTCGGTTTAAAGTTAACCAGGAATCTTTAAAAATCACTTGCGGACCGTTCCGTTGGAGTATTCCACTAGACGAAATCAAGTCGGTAAAACCTTCTCGTCTACTAGCATCCGCAGCAGCATTATCTTTGGATAGGTTATTAATAACCTATGGTAACGGTAACGTCGTTCTTGTTTCACCAACCGATAAACGCGGTTTTATTTACGCCCTAGGCAAAAGTGAAATAAAGTAAGGTGCCCGTTAGCTTAGCATTATACCGAAAAGGAAATTCACGATGCTTCTTACACCGAAAAATATAAAATCAACAATTATAATCTCAGTCGTAACGGCATTGACGCTTTTTTTCATGCGTGGCTTGTATTCAGAAATTGAGATAACCCCTATTAACTTAATGCCTTATTTACTATCAGCCTTTTGTGGCGTTGCATTAGCTTTTTTATACTTATCCCTTTTTCCAAGCCAAAGAAAAGATAGTTTTCTCACATTTCTCATGCCTGGCTTTGCCTTAATAGTGGTATTACTCCTGACAGGATTAGCTAATTTATGGCTAATAGATGAGTTAGCGTTTATGTTAGCTTTTATACTTGGTGGGCAAGAAATTTCAAAGCCTATTGAAAAATCGTTATAAAAATCAGTTCAAGCGGAACTGCTAAAGTCTAGCTTAGTTTCGCTTCGCTACACATTTTAGCTACGCATTTTTCAGCCCATGAACAGGGCGTTATATTTAAAAGGATGTTTATGAAAAAGTTCGTTTTAGCCCTCGCTCTACTAATTTCATTTGGTTGTACCAGTGTTCCAGACAATTTTGTGTTTAATGGTAACAGCAGTAAGTCTATTCAAAGTGATATCAATACGCTCTTAAAAAAACTGCCAAGAAATAAAAAGCAGGAATTTTTGATGGCTTTGCTAGCTATCCAGTTTTCTGATGTTAATAGTGTATACGATATGATTGACGACCCTGCGATGTCAGGTATGAACTACGATATACTAAGCAAAAAGCTTGATGGCTTAACCTATGGCGAAGTAATCGAGCTCGCAGCTACATCAAAAACCCAAGTGGAAGTTATAACAAACTAACGATTACAAACAACTGTTGGTGCTCACTTCGTTCAGCGGAACACAAACACATGGGCGGTATCACTTTGTCCCAACATTTAGCCCATGTGCTATCGCCCTGTAGTTGAGTGTTACACCGTTTGTTTCTCTAAAAGGATAATTCATGGAAGGAAGTTGTCACTGTCAAAGCGTTCGGTTTAGCTCGTCGGATGAAATTAGCGTTATTGTTAATTGCCACTGCAATCTTTGCCGCAAAATGAATGGAAGTGCATTTTCAACATATACCGTTGTTACCAGTGAAGCTTTTATTTTGAAAAGTGGCTCATTGAAAACTGTGCAAGTGTCAGAAAACGCTTCTAAAAGTTTCTGTGAGCATTGCGGCACGCCGATTTATAATCAAAATTCTAAACTTGCTGGCCTTAAAATTTTATACCTAGGGTCAATAGATAAGGCTCCGGAAATTAAACCAGCAATCAATATTTATTGTGAGTCTCAACTTCAATGGGTTCATAAATTGGCTGCATTACCCAATTTTGAGCAAGGTGTGGTATGAAGATAGATATTTTATTCGTAGGATTGCTGTTCATTCCTATTGTGGTTTTAGCCGCCCCCGTCATAAGAAATAAGCTGGTCACTTACGTTAAAACCAAACCTGTTTCGATTTATCCATTACCCATATCAGTTTATTTGATATACAGCATTTCAATTGAAAGCAGTGTGTTCGGGGTAATTTGCTTGGCCATTGGGTATTTTCTTTTCTTCTTCACCTATGCGGCTTCTATTTCTTTATTAGCGTCTGCTGTAAAGGAACGAACAGAGCGCCAATGAGAGGGTTTACTAATTATAGTGGAACGGCATAAAAAACGCTTAACAGATAAACCGCCTCATGTTTCTCTGAGTAAATTGCCCTACTGACCTTGCTTTTTGATGGCAAGCTTGATGATTTAAATTGAGATAAATACTTGAATGCGCTACGTCAACCGGGATGGAAACGTTTTTTTGCACCAGATACAAATTTGGCATAGGGCGCATCAACCTAGGTGCTAGCAATATTCAAAAGAGAAGTATAAATTTAGAACCATGATTCGAATGGAAAGCATATTCTGAAAGTTAGCTTATAAAAAAGGATTTAGCTTAGTGAAATACTCAACAGCACTTTTTCTTTTACTCAGCCTTGGTGGCTGCGGCACTATTAACACACCGAACGATGGTGTAGACGCCATCTACAACACCACCTCAGCTATTATAAAAGGAGAAGGTTCTAACTGTTCGTCAGGCCATTCTGACGATAGAAAAGCGTGCCACAGACGCTCCAGAGAAAAAACAAACGCCATTTCCAAATCTATTAAGAAACACCGGCATGATAACGGCGCTTAACAATACGCTACAGGTGCTGTCTTTATTGACTTTAACGCAAAACAATTAACATAGTACTTAACTCGCTTGGCGCGACTTTGTCACTCAATGTCATATGGATGACGTATCAACGTAGGGGCTTTATCACGATAATTATTTAAGAAATTATCATTGAGGAAGTCAGTATGGAAATGCAATTAAACATTCAAAGATTGAAGCAATTAAGAGAGTCTAAGGCGTGGAGTCAATCACATCTCGCGGAAGTTGCAGGGATCAGTTTAAGAACAGTCCAACGCATCGAGAAATCGGGGAGCGCGTCACCCGAATCAATCATGTCAATATGCTCTGCTTTTGATATTCAGGCACACGAGCTTATTGAAAAAGACGCGTCTTCAATTGATAAAGCGCCAACATTTTTATGCATGATGAGAGATAAATTTCCCCCTTTAACGCTAAAAGCAACGTTAGTGTCATTTTTTGTCGCATTTGTTTTTGCTTTCATTTTAACCGTATAGTATGTAAAAAATGGCGTAAACAAGCATAAAACCACTGCCTTGCGTTTGTGCTTCGCTCAATTCACACAACTCTGAAAAGTCTTAAGCGTTTTGAAAGGGATAACAATATGATCAGTAAATTTTCTAAAAACATTGCCCCCTTCGTGAAGGCAGAAATAGCAAATGCAAAAAATTTAGCGTTGGCAAACAAACCAACGGAGGCTTTCATTCATTTGGAAAACGCCCACGTTTTAGGGCAAGAATCTACATGGTGGCATGTACGAGTTCATTGTTTAATGTTCTTATGGGCGCTAGATCAACAAAACATCAAAGAGGCCATAGGCCAAATTATTCGTATACTCGGTGCTGCAACAAAAACAGCCATAGGGTTAGTTCCTGCTGGAAATACTGGTGGCGCAAATATCAGCCCTTTTAAACGGCTACCCGTTAACCCCGCTCTTCAAGCTGCAATAAGTAAAGCAAAAAGTAACTTGTAGCAAACATCAGCTCGTTTTTTGAGATGCGCAACCATGTGACCTTGGGTTTTAACTTGAAATTAAGTTCACATGCCAGCGCTGAATAGCTTTCCATTACAGTCTTATATACGTTCAACCTTCAGGAAATAGGGATACTGATTTTGATACGCAATACAATCATTTTGTTAGCCGCGCTCATAACAACCTCAACCGCTAATGGAATAGTGATAAGGCATGATGTAGAGGATAAAAAGTATGTAGCACTTGGCGATGAATATTCTGGCTCTGTAGCTTACATAGCAGGTTGCGCCGCAACATTGATTGATAAGAGTTGGTTGTTAACAGCGGCACATTGCGTAGAAGGAAAAGAAGAGGAGGTTTTTTCGGCTCGACATGACGACTATATTTATCGAGTAGAAAATATCTTTATTCACCCTAGATTTAACCGGATAAATGATGAAGTTTTCGATGCAGCACTGGTGCAACTTAAAGACCCAATAGCACACGGTAAACCAGCTATCCTAAACCGGAAAAGAAACGAAGTAGGACAGCAAGTTATTTTTGTAGGTAGAGGCACTTTTGGCAACGGTCGGGATGGCTTAATTCGCGATGATGCTAAGCAGCGAGGCGCAACAAATACCGTAGCTAGCGCGAATGAAAATGTGCTTGAATTTATCTTTAATAGCCCTGGGGAAGCGACCAAGTACGAAGGGATAAGTTCACGAGGAGATAGTGGTGGCCCAGCATTTCTAATTGTTAATAACAAACCGGTAGTTATTGGAATAAGTTCTTATCAAGACGGACACGGCTTTGCTGAAGGTCACTATGGTGTAGGAGAATATTACACAAGAGTCTCTTCAATTTACTCTTGGTTACAAAGCGTTATAAATAATGCTAAGCCGGCTGTACCCCCTAGTCATCCAGTTATTAACGCAATAGTAGATAATGATCTCGAAGCATTGAACAATGCAGTAACCGAGTCGGTACTGCACAAAAAAGAGATTATTACCGAAGCTTTCTATCAATCTGTGATGTTAAACCGCGTTGAGTTGGCAAGATCCCTGATTAAATATGGTGCAAATTTCGAAGATGTTCGCATCAATAACGATTCACTATTTGCGTTTGCGCTAGCAATGAAAAGGAAAGAATATTTTCAGATGCTGCTGGATTTAGCAACAAACAGTAAAAAAATCCATGACTCAAATAGCATTGTTCTCCCCTTGTTTATTTCTAATTTCAGAAAAGAGGCTTATTTACTGAACGGGGCTAAATTACTCATAGACCAAGGCGCCAACCTTGATATTCAAACCATGGCAGGAGATACAGCGCTGATTATTGCGGGATGGAGCACAAACAACTTTGAATTAGTTAAACTACTGGTTTCAAATGGAGCCGATGTGAATATAGCTAATAATAACGGAGATACACCACTAATCGACGCAGCCTACTTAGGCAAGCTTGAAAATTTGCGTTATTTGCTTGCCAATGGTGCAGATGTATCACTCAAAAACAACCAAGGAAAAACAGCGTTTGACGTGGCTAAGAGCAGTGAGATAACAGCAGAATTGTCACGTTCGCATTAACAGCAACTAAAATAGACAAGTTGCAGTAAACGATTGATAAAGCTGGCTTGGTTCGCCTTTCGATTGTAGCAACGCGCTACTGTCCACAATAAAGCGTTATGCCACGGGTCTAAAATGAACAAAATTGTAAACCTTATAAAGCAAGATCCAATTAGAGTAGAAGCGCTTTCTCAAGTATATAAACTCAACTTGCCGCAGTGCTATATTGCTGCCGGTTTTGTTCGAAACGTAGTTTGGGACGCAATACACAGTTATAAAACCCCCACTGTGTTAAATGACGTAGATGTCATTTATTTCGACCCCACAGAGTCTAGCTCTCAAGCCTTTTTAGAATACGAATCACTACTTAAAGCCCGCATGCCCACCCTCAATTGGCAGGTTCGTAATCAAGCGAAGATGCATGAGCGTAACGGTGATAAACCCTATCAGAGCACAATAGATGCAATGCGCTACTGGCCAGAAAAGGAAACGGCAGTTGCCATTCGTCAATTACAATCGAATAAGTATGAGTGCGTCGCTGCTTTTGGCTTTGACTCGTTGTTAAAAGGCTGTATTACATTTAATCCCCAACGTTCACAAGACGTTTTTTTACAACGAGTAACATCTAAAGGCTGGTTAAAAACATGGCCGAATTTGGACATAGTGCTGTGAAAAGCCAATAAAACTGTTCACGTAATTCACTAAAAAATGTATAGGCTTTTTGTGCTCTGCTTGATAATGTACCAAGAGATTGCTGCTTGTTTTTCGAGTAGTGCGTTATAGAAGGAATATTATGAAATCATGGAATGAACTCACCAATTTACAACGCGCCGTTATAGGGGTTTCCCTGGTTGTTGCGGCAGCGCTTTTGCCAGAGATTGCCTTCCTCGTTCAACTAGGTGGTATAGACGTCGCTTTTGCTTTGGTATTTGCCAGCATAGCGCCATTTCTTAGTTGGGTGTCTAGCAAATATCAAAATGTGAAAGCCTGTTTAAGCACTTCATGTATTGCTTTAAAACATAGCGCTTGCGCTAAACCTTCCGTGTTTTTCTTACAAGCGTCGTTCTGTGCAGTTGCGTTGTTATTCACTAGTTCAGGCTTCTGGGCCTTTTATTTTTTCATGCCGGGTATGCTGTTAAACGGTGCTTTAGCGTAAAACGAATAAACACACTCCCGTTATTTTTTACACCGTTTATAACATAGCTTGTTGGTACTGAACGCTGTTTAAAACCAGTATAACGAACGATTACTTTGCTATACGCACAGCTCAAAAGGAGACTTATGAAGCTTTATCCTTACTCAAAATTGCAGACTACAAACCTGAAACTCTTACTATTTGCAGCGCGATGTTTAGGCTTTTTAGGCCTTGTATTAATAATATTCTCAATAGTTGTCGGTGCATTCGGCGTTATATTAGACCAACCCAGAACGATGAACTTCGGTGGTATCAACGGGACCATGTCAGCGCCGGGAACCACATTGCCATCGTTGCTTTTCGCCTTATGGGGTATATTCACTTCTATTTTTGTTCTGGCTTTTAGTGGGTTGTGCGCTGCCGTCGTGTCTTGTGAACATAAATACACATCTACGCCTGAGTAACTCATGCGCGACGGCTCCACCAGTGGCCATTTTAGGGCCTTTATGAGGCCCTTTGATTTTACGGGCCATTTTTTATAGCAATAGGACAATATTTTCAGAGTAAAATATTGCATAACAAAAAATACTGTATAAATGCGTACTCTCTTATTCCTTGTACTTTTTTCATTCAATAGCTTAGCTGCGTCAAATATCCAGCTGCAGCATGAACTTGTGTCGATGGCGCAGTCAGACCAAAGCATAAGAAATGACATAGCGAAGATAGGGTGGAACGCCCCACCCCCTGAGTTACTCGAAAAATTGCGTCTCATTGATGCGAAAAATACAAAAAGGCTCAAAGAAATCATTGAGCAACACGCATGGGTTAATGAGAATTTAGTGGGTAGAAGCGGCGTATCAGCGGCATTTTTAATTGTGCAACATTCATCAGATTTAAAATTTCAGGAAGCTATGCTTCCTCACTTAAAACGATCGTTTTTGAATGGGGAAGGTGTGTCAGGGCAAGAATTCGCTCTGTTACAAGATAGGGTCCTTGTTCATCAAAACAAACTACAGCTATATGGTACCCAGTTAAACATTTTAGATGGCGAGCTGGTTTTTGACCCTATTTTTGACGAAGAGCATGTTGACAAAAGACGGGCTGAAGTTGGCCTTCCTCCATTGGATGAATATAAAAAAATAGTCGCAGACGCGTACGGCATGTCTGTGAAGTGAGTAAAATGTTAAGCACTGAGCAAGTTAATTAAAGCCGTAATCAAACGATAACATCGCTTCATTCTACCGTGAGTTTGTTAATTATTGCGTATGGGCGTGTATTTCTGAGATGTAGAAGCAAAAATGGAAGAATTAATAGAACCAATATTTAGGTTTACCGTCAGTTTTATCCGCTTTGTTGTTCAGCAGATTATTATTGAAGGAGTTGTTTACGGTTTAGGTTATATCTCGCTAAAAATCATAACTTTCGGCAGATACCCTACTACACCGTTACATAGAAACGCCAAGGATCATGTGTTTTTTGCTGGTATAGCTGCAGCTACTGGCATAGTTTTGCTGCTTATGTTGGTGTAAAAAGCTGGGAGGCCTGATATTAAGCTGCCCATGAATTGTTTTTAAGCGTTGTGATTTAATTGACACGGAGGAATGCCAGTTGGAACCCTTTTTTGCCTACACAGGCGCAATTGCATCGGTATGGATAGTTATCGGTATTTATATTGCTTCGCTTTTT
This sequence comes from Alteromonas sp. V450, assembly GCF_001885075.1. Taxonomy (NCBI): domain Bacteria; kingdom Pseudomonadati; phylum Pseudomonadota; class Gammaproteobacteria; order Alteromonadales; family Alteromonadaceae; genus Alteromonas; species Alteromonas sp. V450. The sequence continues at coordinate 3,869,078 of NZ_MODU01000004.1, read as the reverse complement.
TATCCCAACTATTGCCACAAAACGCAATTCTGTAGCGAGTTAGGCGCCTTTAACAGCCCCACTCAAAGACTCTCCCCATTAATTAACAACTATCCATTGGGTGCGCTATTCTGCGCCTTTGGCATTAATGTATTGATAAACTCACTTTCTATGGGCGAGTTATTTATAGGAATTATGATTGTCGCTCACGGTCTGGGCACCTGGGTTGCCGGCGCTTATCCAATGGACAGCGATCCGTTCACACAAACCCCATCAAATAGTTGTAAGATTCACTCGTTGGCTGGTGTAGTTATGTTGCTGTCTTTGTTAATTGCGCCAGCAATCGCCGCGTTCGAAGACGCGTATCCTATATGGTTACGTGCCTTTTCGGTCGCGTGTATTTCAGGCTGCATTGTTTTTTCATACACGTTGGCAAATGCGTTTAAAAACAAGTCGAACCTTGGTATACACCAGAGGCTTAGCTACGGTTTTCAAGTCTTGTGGTTGTTTGTGTTCTCACTTTACTTGGCAGGGTAACGACCAAAAAACAACTATTTACCACCTGTGGTTTCGAGGGGCTTCGCGAATGTACTGCGCAACTCATTGCGATTTCAATCCGCTCGCTCCAGCACTAATAGCACAAAATGGACTAAAAAAAGGAAGTACTATGCATCAAAAGTTAATAATGGTTATTGTGTCATTGCTTTTTTGTTTTACGGTTGACGCCCAACAATTTTCTGAGGGAGATCACTACGTAAAAATAGAGGGAGAGCCTAGCACATCAAAAGAAATAACAGAGTTTTTCTCGTTCTATTGTCCTGCTTGTTACAGACAAGAAGGCTTTATGAATGAGCTTAAAGCCGCTCTTCCCGACGATGCCGTATTTAAGAAAAATCACGTGGACGGTATGCCTGGTAGAAAGCCTGATATTGAAAATTTATTAACCAAAGCGCTAATAACTGCTGAGTACCTGAAGGTTGAAGAACAACTTGTTCCCGCAATTTTCAAATATATCCACGTAAATAAAGCAGATTTTAGCAACGAAAAAGACATTAAAAATTTGTTTTTAGTTAACAATGTGAACGCCGAAAAATTCGATAAAATATTTTCGAGCTTCTCTGTTAATGCAAAAGCTAAAATGATGCAAAAAAATACGAAGGAAATAAGAAGTCAAGGGTTTACGGGCGTACCTACTTTAATAATAAACGGAAAATACAAGCCGGAAACGAAGAACATTAAGACAATGCAAGAGTATAAAGCGTTGGTACTTTTTTTACTGAATAAGCCCGTTTAACGCCGTTCAAGCTGTAATTCTTAAAATTTGCAGCCCAATTTTATAGGCAGACAAACGATCAGACGGTAAGTGAGTGTTACAGCCAATTTAAGCAGCATCTATTTAAGAAGGATTAGTTAATTGCGGTTTCAAGGAAGAATAAAAAATTGGAACGACGATAAAGGATTCGGATTTGTAGAGCCCAATGGAGGTGGAAATCGATCATTTGTTCATATTAAGTCGTTTCATAAGCCCTCTAGAAGGCCTGTCGAGGGCGACATCATTGTCTATGAACAAGTCAAAGATGCTAAAGGTAAGTTTAAAGCGTTAAACATAAGATTCGCGCGCGAGCGCAGGTTGAGATCCACTACTCCTCGGCGGTCGCGTAAGTTAGGCTCTGTAATTTCAGCGTCTTTTTGGCTGGTTTTGATTACAACAACGCTACTAAAACAAATCCCCGTAGAGGTTATTTTTGTTTATATTGCAGCAAGCGTTGTTGCCTATATTTTTTATGCCATTGATAAGTCATCTGCGCAGAATGGCAGCTGGCGGACACCCGAAAGCCATTTACATTTGATAAGCTTGGTAGGCGGTTGGCCCGGCGCTTTTTATGCACAAAATACGTTGAAGCATAAATCAAGCAAGGAAGCATTTAAGACAACATATTGGGTGACGGTTTGTATCAATATTGCTGTGTTTATTTGGCTTTTAAGTGAACAGGGCACGTATTTTTTAACCAAACTACTGGGCTAGTTTAGCTTTTTAATTGCAATGCTTTTGGCCTTGTTAGCTATTTGATTTGTTCACTTTTGGAGCTTAGGTTAATTACGCAGACATAAAGCGAAAACTGAAATATCAAGGGCTTTACTGCTTGAGATTTAGTCTAGATAGAACGCTATGGCTATTTTGCACATTTGTGATTGCTGATATCTCACGGCGCCAATTACTTTGCATTATGAGAGAAAGACACTTAAGGACAAGAAGAATGGGGTTTTACATAAAATTACTACTGTTAGCGACCATAATTCCTTTTGCCACTTCGGCACACGAGGCGATAAAAATTCACGCTATTCATAAAGAAACATTCTCTTGTACAGAGCATTGGGACGGACAATTCAACTATGCTGGCGACGCCCTAGGTACAGATTGTGTTATAGGAGGCTGGTATGAAGACGACAAAAGGCTATTTCAAAGAACGTATACAAATAGCGGCTTCAAAAACGAAGATTGGTTTGGTTTTCAAAAAGACGTGCTTGCCCCCTGTGATTGTATAGTCACAAAAATCTACATTAACCCAATCACCAATCAGCCGGGCATTATGACGCCCGGGAGAGCAAGCTCGATAACCTTTAAAACCAAAAATGGTTCATCGGTATTGTTAGCGCACGTTAGAGACGTAACAGTTAAAGAAGGTGAAACCGTAAGACAAGGAACAACTGTCGCTAAAGTAGGTAACAATGGTTACAGCAGGAACCCTCATATTCATATTGGCGCTTGGGATGAACAAAACACGCCAATGCAAATACGCTTTGATCAAAGCACGCTTGCTCTTCTCGACCGAGAATAGATACGGCATAAAACGAAAGTATGCAAAAACACGATAAAAGTGTGATACAAAAAAAGAAACAAGCTTTGCAATTTTTGGCGTTGAGCACTCGCTTGAAGCCCCTTCACTTTGTAGGTGCAGCTGGATAGGATTCAATTTAATTGAAAAGTGGAGATACCATTGAAAAGTGAGTTAAGTAAGCGTATTTGGGCCACTAGATATTTCATGGTAATAGGCATTATTGTCTTACATTTACCCGAATACCAACCACTGCGCGAGGTAGAAACTGCTTTTGAGTATGTGAAAGCCTTTTTTTCACATGGCATTTTTAGAGCGACAGTGCCCGTGTTGACGGTCATTTCAGGTTATTTAGTTTTTCGCTCACGCCTCTATCTTACGCCCTTAAATCTTGTTCAAAAGAAAGCTAAGTCTGTATTGATACCGCTTTTACTTTGGAACCTTCCCCTTGTTTTTATTATCTATTTGTCACAGAAACACAACTTACTTTCACACAACTTTTCGGCGCAATTATATCCAATTGAACCAATAAATTGGATTGACGCGTTAACTGGCCTTTTCAGCTCGCCGGTAAATTACCCGTTAAACTTTCTCAGAGACTTATTTGCCGTTTCTCTTTTAGCACCATTGTTTGGGTTTGTGCTGAACCGCGCCCCCTATCTCGGTCTAGCGCTGATATCAGGTATATATTTCTTTAACCTAGATGGCGATATTGTGCTCAGAAACAGTATGTTGGTTAGTTTTTACATAGGCGGGCTGGCCGCCATCAAGAATTGGGATTTAACGGCACTAGACAAATATGCCGTTTGGCTAGCTACCGCCTTTGTAGCGCTTTGTCTTTTCGTAGTCACATATAAAATTGAAAATAGAGAATTACTTCGATTGGTGTCGCCTTTTATGGTGTGGCCTGCACTATCGTTGATACAACACTCAAAGGTATATGAATATTTGTATAAATACAGTCACTGCAGCTTCTTTACTTTTCTTGCTCACGGCCCACTGATATTGCTCTTTTGGTTTGTTTATACTCACTTTTTTAGTACTATCGCATACCCTATATACTGGCTTCTCACCCCTATAACGACGGTAGTCGTGTGTATATTGATGGCGACGTATTTCAAAAAACATTTCCCTAAAAGTGCTTCTCTGGTATTGGGAGGCAGGTAAAAAAAAAAGTATTAGCGAATAAACGTTAAGCGAACTTAACGCCTTGAAAAATAAAAACATATACCAATGGGCAACACTGCGACGAAACTGGTGTAACTGAAACATAGAAAAACCTAACAAAATAGAAATGGTTAAACTGTTGCACCTGTCCACTTATCGAAGAAGTTAAATAATGAAGCAATTTATTCAACAAGAATTCTATAGAATAACAAGTCAAAAGCTCATGTATCCGCTTAGGCTATATTTGCAGTCCTTAGGGCTTTTAATCCTTTTACAAGGTGCAGCTTCTCTTGTAATTTCCGTTTTTCGGACAGGAGAAATTAGCGTAGTTTGGCACGCTAATTGGCTACTGGCTTCATCGTTTGTAATCTGGCTTATATACTTAATAGTGGTAGTAAGAATAGGTTCAAAAAGCGTGTAGACAATTTCTGCTGCAGCGGCACAGGGTCACCTCAGCCAAGTGCACCAGATGGCATGTTTTGGTTATTACTTTTTTCTTTGGTTCATGTAAAAATATGCGGGTTAGTCGCCGTGCTCCTTCAGAAGCTTAAGACAAGCCAATGTTGAATTACATTAAAGGCTACTACGTCGCTGGGCGGAAGGTTATGTAGGAACCGTTTTTTGTTGGTAGTAAAGCAATTAACCGCAACAGTTTCTACCTGATCCATTCGCAAACCTCATAACTTTAAAGAGAATTTTAAATGTCGCTACCTCCTTGCCCGCATTGTCAATCAGACTATGTATACGAAGACCAATCTTTACTTATATGCCCCGAATGTGGACACGAATGGAACCCGAACGAGGTAGAAGAGGAAGTCTCTGCAAAAGACTATAACGGTACGCCATTAGTGGCCGGTGATAAGATCACGCTGGCTAAAGACTTGAAAGTAAAAGGCAGTTCGCTGGTGCTAAAAATTGGCACCAAAGCAACTATTCGCCATGTTAAAGATGCCAAAGACCACCAGCTTGATTGTAAAGTAGATGGCGCCGGTGAAATGATGCTAACCGCAAAATTTGTCAAAAAGGCCTAGTCTATAAGCAAGGCGTGTCGGAGCCGGCACGCCTTGCATGCCCTCCGTTCATTTACATTGTACCTTTTAGAAGTTAGCCACTTCGTTCGTAATCGTTTCTGTTAATAAACTGATAGCTTGCGAAGACACGTTTTGAGGATTTACCAGACACACGCCTATGTGGCCCAACTCAGGTAAGCTTTCTGAGTTAGCCAATATGTGTAACCCAGAAGGTACAGAACTTTTTGCCAATACGGTTATACCCAGCCCTTCATTGATTGCTGTTTGAATGCCATTCAGATCAGCAATGGTATAAACCACTTGCCAAGGCTTTTTGATGGCTGAGAGTAGACTGGTCGCTCGTTTCCGGTAAATACATGGCGCAGGAGCTGCTATTATCGGGAGTTTTGCAGGCACACTATTAACAAACCGCTGACTTCCAACCCAAACAAGCTGATCTGAAATAATATAGCCGTCCTGCTGAGGATCGGGCGTTTCTTGCAAAGAAAGAATAAGGTCGAATTGATGTTTAAGTGGCTCGCTTAGGAGATCCTTACTTAATGCGCAGTGTACTTCTAACGATATTTCAGGGTACGTTTGGGTAAATCGTCGTATGATTTTAGGCATAAGCGTTGTGCTAAACTCGCTCGGAATGCCCAGCTTAATATTTCCTGATACTTGAGGCTTTCCAAACTCAGCCATCGCTTGGTCGTTTAGGGCAACTATTTGTTCACCATATGACAGAAGCCGACTGCCCGCCCCCGTTAGAGTTAAGCGGTTGTGCTCTCGCGAAAACAGCTTTTCTCCTATTATTTCTTCTAATTTTTTAATCTGTAAACTAATAGCAGGTTGAGTGCGCTGCAGTTGCTCGGCACACTGAGTATAGCTCCCCGTTTGAGCAATAAGCACAAACGAACGCAAAAAATCTATCGACAAATTCTTCATTACTTTGCATTACACCGTCGTTGTCTCAACTCCACGTTTCAATAACCCCAAACTATTTCGCTTTACGGGTGAAACGTTGTGGCGTTCTTTATTTTGACTACTAATTTGGCCAAACAGCGGTAATTATCGCCTCACTATACCGCCTCACTCATTTAATAAAATTATAATGCCATATTTTTTATTAATTTTATTTATTCTTTACTCAAATCTAGTATCAAGCATACAACGATGAAACCAAGGAGCCATTATGTCCCCCCTTAATGAACGCTTGCATAAGCAAGATCCCGCTATTGCTGAATTAATTTTGCAAGAAGATAAACGGCAAGAGCATCATATTGAACTCATAGCATCAGAAAACTACACCAGCAAAGCGGTTATGCAAGCACAAGGTAGTCAATTAACAAATAAGTATGCTGAAGGTTATCCGGGAAAACGCTATTACGGCGGATGTGAAGCTGTAGATAAAATAGAGCAGCTAGCTATCGACAGAGCTAAAGCACTGTTTGAAGCTGATTATGTTAACGTGCAACCGCATTCTGGGTCTCAAGCAAATACTGCTGTTTACATGGCATTGTTAAGCCCTGGCGACACCATTTTGGGCTTAAGTCTTGACCATGGCGGCCACTTAACCCATGGCGCAAAACCTAATTTCTCCGGCAAGCTTTACAACGCCATCCAATACGGACTGAACACAGAGACAGGGGAAATTGATTACGCACAAGTAGAAGCACTTGCAAAAGAACATCGCCCAAAAATGATAGTTGCAGGCTTTTCCGCATATTCTCGCGTGGTTGACTGGCAGAAGTTTAGAGAGATAGCCGATAGCGTGGGTGCGTATTTGCTCGTAGATATGGCACACGTTGCTGGCCTAGTTGCAGCGGGGCTCTACCCATCACCAATTAACGCCGCACACGTTGTTACTACTACGACTCATAAAACGCTGCGCGGCCCCCGTGGCGGACTTATTATGTGTAAGTCTAACCCTGAGCTTGAAAAAAAGTTTAATTCTCTTATTTTCCCGGGGATTCAGGGCGGCCCACTTATGCACGTTATAGCGGCTAAAGCCGTTGCTTTTAAAGAAGCAATGTCTTCTGAGTTCAAAATTTACCAGAAGCAAGTAATAACAAACGCGCGTGTAATGGCTGATGTATTTATGAAGCGAGGGTTTGAGGTAGTATCTAACGGTACCGACAACCACATGTTTCTATTAAGCTTGGTAAGCAAAGGAATGACGGGAAAAGAAGCTGACGCTCTATTAAACCGTGTAAATATAACGGTCAATAAGAATACCGTTCCTAACGATCCTCAATCGCCATTTGTGACAAGCGGCATTCGCATTGGTACCCCAGCAGTAACCTCTCGTAATTTTAGCGAAGACGACTGTTCGCAATTAGCTCACTGGATTTGCGATGTATTAACAACGCCTGAAGACGACAACGTTGTGCAGAATATCAGGGATAAGGTCGCTAGCCTTACCGCAACTCGCCCTGTTTACGTTTAACAAGGTTATTGAGTTATAAGGAGCGAACTCGTGCGTTGCAGGTAGCCACCATTACCCGCCAAACGAGTTTTGCTCGTTCGTTGAACTGACTAACGCTTACTCCCCACGCTTTTTCCATAGCAGCTTTCCAAATATCACAGGTTGCTATTTTATCACTATACAAAGGGGCCATAGACAAACTAATTGTTAGAGATTCCAACCATTCAACCAGTAAAGGATCGCGTCGACCACGCTCTCGAAGTTGAGAAAGTTGCATAGAGGCTTGCTGCTTAATGCCTTGTAAACGCCTGTAAATTTCGCGAGGGTCGTCTTGTTGCCCCAGTAAATACAATTCACGCTCGATATCATATGCATTTTGCCATACCGCCACGCGCTCAGCACTTTTTGAACATCCTGCCACAGATAGGCCAACGGTGGTAATTAACAAAATATAGGTAGCAAAGATTATGAGTTTCTTAACAGGCATCAATGCATTGTAGGTAGAAAACAAGTAGCGTGCTCCATGACAGATCTGCCTCTTAGTATAGATTAATATTTCCCTTTAGTTTGAATCAGCCATACCGCTTTACACTAATTGACTACATCAACATATAACAAAGTATTACAGGAACCACTTCCACCATACGAAAACAAAAAGAAACCCAAATAGATATGCTAAGCCAACATAACTTAATAGTTTTATCGCAAAATTAGGAGAAGCATCCGGATGGAGTTGCGTTTGCGCAACAAGCTTATGATTGAGCCAGGCAAACATTGGAGTAGTCACAAAGGCAAGCGTCATGGCAAAACCAAGCATTGCCAATAGCGCAGACTTAAAGAATAACACAATGATAAAACTCGCCACTGCCATAAACAATAGCACAGGAGTGACTAGCGTATTTCTTGCGTTTTTATCTTTGTTAAAAAGCAGCGCTATTGCTTCAGCGACGACACGAGCGTAGCCATCGTAAACGGTGAGCGCCGATCCAAATATACATAGAAACGCAACCAGTGCAATAAGCCAGTGGGCCCACTGCCCAATGGTTGATGAGTACATACTAATTAGCTGATGAGAGAAGCCGATACCACTAGTATTCAGTTCTGTACCACTGCCATATAAAATTAGTGCGCCTAAGCCCAAAAACAGCAATGCGAGTAACACAGTCACTGCATAACCTAAATTAAAATCGAAAAGCGCGGACTTTGGCGTTACGGCTTGGCCCTTACATTGACGCTTTAGCCAAAGTGAGGTAATCGACGATATTTCGATTGGCGCGGGCATCCACCCCATCGTTACGACTAAAAAGCCTAACGTGGCGAGCGTCCACGGTGAAGGCGCAGCCACAGCAGGTGCTGGTGAAACAGAATAATTGCTAAGTGCCACTATGAAAACGGCAACAGTTGCGATCACAAGCACGGCCATGATGCCTTTGGCAATATTGTCTAACCCTTCAAAATGCCCAGCTAATAAAATGATTAAAATAAGTGCCAATACCACCGACGCTGATAACGTTATAGCAATGTTAAAAGGGATAAAGTACGACAATAGGCTTGCAGCAAACAACAGCAGCGCAGCTGCATTGACCACCGATGCAACGGAATTCAAGCCCAAAGCAATAGCCAAATACCGCTTTCCCATTCCTAAGTAACCTTGCTGGAGGGTTTGTTTGGTGCTGATGGTATAGCTAACACCTGCCCTGAAAAACGGATACTTGAGTAGGTTAACTACTAATATAAGTAGCGCCAGCTGCCAGCCAAACTTCGCCCCAGCTTGTGTTGATGCCACTAAATGACTACCGCCTACCGCCGCGGTTGCCATAAGCACGCCGGGACCGAGTAACTTTAATAGTGCAATACAACGGGCAAAGAACGATGTTTCTGCTGAATACGACAAGGCAACCTCTAAATGGGCATTTCAAATTAGCCGTTAACCATATCAGTAATGTAATAAACAGAAAAGAGAGTACATGCTCATCTGCAAAGCTTGTGATGTAAGCATTTGCACCCAGTCTGCCGCAGCGTAATTCCTTCCTTTTTTAAAAGGTATACAACGCACCGGTAAATAAAAAGGCACTGTTATCGCTGTAGTCACCTCGAGCAAAACCGTCACCTTTTTTAAGGTAGGCTCCACCTAACACTAATCGCAGTTCTGGCCTAACTTGATAACGCCAGCGTGCTTCAACTTGATGACCAATAAAGCTATCCACATCTTGTGGCGCTTTTTGATACCACATTGCTTTGTAACCCAGCATAATATTGTGTGTTTTTGAAGATTTAGACACACTTCGAAGCCCAATAGTCTTTAGGTTTCTGCGTGGCACAGCTTGATATACATCGGTGGGGCCAAAATCAAAACGCCGCACACCATATAAGCTATCAAAGTCAGAGATTGTGTTGTCGCTACTGTCGTTGTCACCACTGATATAATCAACTTCTGCGCGAAGAAACGTATTGTCTGTAATCTGTTTTCCTACGTAGCCAAACATCATGTACGCACGAACGTCTTTTTCGTTTATATCGTCAGCAGACGCGGTTTGATAAGAAGTGCCCGTTTGCCCCACCACCTCTATATTCGTTATTACGCCATTATCGAAAGGCTGGGTATAGTCCACACTAAGTGTGTAAAGATCACGGTTTTTGGTGGCAAGCGCTTTAGCATCGTTTTCTTTTAACCAATAGCTCTGCAGCTTAATGTTGTTGTCGTTTGACGCGGCATAAAAACCAAAAAATTTTCTGTCGCTATAGCTTCTATCAAACGCACGTTTGTTCGCGTCAAGGCGCGCGCTGTCAGAAGGAAAGCGAGATACGGGCAGCACATAAATGCCGTGAACTTGCCAATCAGCAACCCGTGCCTCAACCACCATACCGTCGTAGGTATTAGTGGCATTACGATAGGCAGTCTTTGCTAGTAATCTGCGACTGCCGTAGTCAAGCTCCATTCGCCCAACTTTTATCTCATTTACTGTGAAAAGCCCTTGCAAATTCGCCGGTTGGTAGGCAATAAAAAACTGCGTTGGCTCCAGGGTATTAACCTGATTGGCCGTCAACGTTGGATCGTTTTCATCGAGAAACACTCGCGAGTCACGCACTTCTACCGTAGCCGCGACATTTCGGTAATGCAGCGTCGAGCTTACAATTAATCGTGTCGAAAGACGCTGATTACTTTGTTCTCGCGCATTTGAGTAAGAAGGAAATATCGGATTGTTCAGCGATTCGTAACGTACTCTAAACGAGCCTGATACATCAAGCGTCACTTCATCATGGGCTGCACTGGCCAGCGTACTTACAGCAATAAGCGTCAACAGAATTAATCTGCTGAGCAAAGCAAGAAGGTTTTGACTCACTAAAGGGCGCACAAATAGCGGGCGGTGCATTATAAACCCATACAACAATAAAAAGTGCATTGAAGTATATAGGTTATTTTCGTTATAGCACTGCCCTTTTAGTTTAAATATTGGATTATTGCTAAGTGGCCTTAAGGCGGTTTCATTGCTCTTCGCGCTTTTGTTGCGAACTAACGCCGGTCAAAATTCACTTTCTTCTTGGGATGTTGATAATAGCCTTCTTTAAGCAAACGCTTAAAACGCGTTAGCTTTCCGTCTAGCGTTAGCTCTTCCAACCCCTTGTTGAATAAAGACAAAATAAGCTGACTATCGCTTTGCCCTTTTGGCACTAACAAATGCGTTGTCACTGTTGAGATGAAAGGCGTGATAGGCATGACGTCGTTACGCTCGGCCCTAGTGAAATCGCGCTGCAGTAGGTACCATCCGGTTAATTCATCGATAGGGAATACATCAATGTTGCCGTTAATCAGTGCTTGCAGATTGTCTTTGTCAGTCGCGTTCTCAACAACGTTATTGTTTGCCTTAATGTGTGCAGCAAGCTCATCATTGTATAAGTAGCCCTCGGTAATACCCATTTTAACGTCTTTAAAGTCGGTAAGATCTGACCAGGTGTCTGGCCCTTTTTCAGAATTCACATAAAAAACCAGGTTTTCAGCACTGATGGGGGCGCTGTGGAAGAATTCACTTTCCCTTGCGCGCACAAAATTTCCATACGAAAGCGCGTCGTATTCTCCCCTAAGCGTTGCATCTAACGCTTCTTCCCAAGGTAGAGAAACAAATTCAACGATAACGCCCGTTTCTCGAAATGCATCAGCAATTATGTGGTTTATATAGCCATCATGCTGCATATCAGTTGATGTGTAAGGCGCATATTCGGTGGTCGCTATTCGCAGTTTCATCCATGCATGGGCAAAACTTTGCATTGGAATTAGCGCTAATATAAATGTCGCTATAAGTAGTGATCGCATGTCAAAGTCCTGTGAGTAATTAGAAGTAAATGCCAAGGTTGATGTTCAAACGATGGGTAGTTTCTTGTCTACCACCTAAATCTAGCCCAACGCCAGGGCCTCCTGAAAACCACATATTTTTGCCTTGGATACTATCTACATATACAAAAAGTTTATCCCAGCCAAAGCTGCAACCGTTTATCCATTGCGAAGAGTTTTTCCCTTCACTCCCCTCTCCTTTTGCCACGCTATACTCTGAATAACAGGTAAGTGATTCAATATGACTAAACTCGTATGGCACTGAATAAACAAGGTTTGCTGAATAAGTTTTACCATCAGCAGCAGCAAGAAATGGAAAGGTGAAGGAGGATAGTGCTATACGATCGTCTGACTGCCCGTCAGGCACAGCCAGTTCATATTCATAATCGATATACTGCAGTTCGACCTTTAGGTCGCCTTGCGTATGTCGCATGTGAACCGCATAAGCGTTCATATCACCATCATCTAGCGTATCAAGGTTTAAAATATTGCCATATTGATAAGACACACCAATATCGGTAGTGCCACCACGAATAAAGTTTGCTGAATAGTTTGCACGTACGTTGTACTGGCCATCTTCTTTATTGCGATATTCGCCGTCGTCTGCCACGTCAAACGAATAGCGCCCAAATTCAGCGGCATCATTGTATTCGTCATTCATAAAGTAAGCGGCTTGAAAATCCCAGTTGCCCCAGTCGTGGTTTATTTTTACCCCTGCGTCATAGTCATCTTCGAAACCAAGATAATAGTTAACTGAAAACCAGAAGTTATTACTGGCAAAGGGTTGCAGGCCAAACGGGGTCTGGGTAATACCTGCTGTAATCTCGGTTTGATCATCGAAGTGATAGGTCAAGTCAGCAAATCGAATGGTATCGAAGTCAGTATTTTCGTACCAACGGTATTCTGCTTTATAACTAAATTGGTCCGACTCACCTGATACGCCAAGTTTGAATGATTCGAACTCGAAGCCATCTCTAAACTCAGGAATTTGCCAGTCTTGATGCCCGTAATTCACCCTAACATGGCCGCTCAAATTAAAAGGAAGTTCGTCGGCGTTAGCGTAGCTTGGCATACCAGCGGCTATTGAAACTAAAGAAAATGCGGATAGTAGCTTAATCATTACTGTTCCTGTATTGAATTTCTGGCGGGAACCCTTTGCTAAAATTAGCCTCTAATGAATTAAAGGGGCGTGTAAACGCTTGGGTGTATCGCGCACCAAAATAAATCCTTCAGTACTAACAATACTGAGTAAACCTTAAAAAAAGATCATTTGATAAGGCCTAACCTTTAAGTTGCTCCTCGTATATATAGCAGCCCCTGACAGGCAGCAGCATTTAAACATTGGCCGTTTGCTGTGAAAAGTGAAGCGCGATGTATGCACGGTAGACGCAGAAATTTTTGCTGTGAGCGGCAGGTCCTATCTAAAAATTAAACAGCATTTTTATTTCATCACAGTGAGAAAATGGGGGTTTTATGAACATTGCGTGCCAGCTTTACGACTATATCGAGATTGCCTGTATGTATAACCTTGAAGTGAGTGCAGTGTTAAAAGACGGCGAAATGAAAAGCGGCAAGGCACTAACAACAGTTATAGATAAAAGTAGCAACGTGCCCGTAGAGTGTATAGAGATGTTCATTAACGGCACTACGCAAAAAATTGCGCTTAATGAAATCGCTCAGTTACATGCAATAACTGACAACCCGCATTTCAGCACAGTTAGCTTTTAGGTAGTATGCGCAGTAAACATAGCTTAACTTTATAACGTGAACCTGATTTATGACGCATAACCTTTCTGCCATTACTTTTTTTGTAGACGACTACGATAGCGCAATTGAATACTTCACCACGGTTTTAAACTTTACGCTAACCGAAGACAAAGTAACCGGCGAAAACTCGCGTTTTGTTCTAGTAACCCCACCACACAGTGCTACTAGCTTGTTGTTGGCGCAAGCAAAAAATGACACAGAAATGGCACTCATTGGCAGCCAAGCCGCCGATAAAGTATTTTTAATTTTAAATACCGATGACTTTTGGCGCGATTTTGACGCCATGCAAAGTAAGGGCGTACTGTTTTTGGAAACTCCGCGCGAAGAAATATACGGCACGGTCGCCATCTTTAAAGATAAGTTTGGCAATAAATGGGATTTGATCCAAACTACCTAGTTGCACTTTATAATAAGTTCGCGTTGCCGCACAGGCCAGTCTTGCTTCAAAGAGTAAAGCGAAAAATTTAAAGAAGGAGAGGTAAACACGTGCAGGCCATGAAACGTTCCATTATTGCTGATGTTGTTGCAATAGCGGCGATAGCACTGTTAATCACCATTACATTTTATTGGATAGAGGCAAGGCGCGAAGTCATCATTCTTTGCGATAATTTTACGCCGGGTGTTTCAAAGAAAAGTGTTGAACGTCAACTTGATACTGCCAATTTATTGCTATGGGATACTGAGTTCGTGGCAAATGGCAGCAAAATCGAAGCATATAGCCCTCTACATTTAGGCATTATGAAATGCAGCGTAGAATTCAATAAACAAGATATCGTGGTGTTTTCTATTGTCGAGTAAATCTGCATTGTGAGAAACGCTGCCCATGGCACTTGGCCTGAACCAGCTTGGTGCAACGTTTACATTGACGCAACACCCTATTCACCGCTGCGCTAAAAGTCGTAAAGGCAGACTTACCCTCTTCCATTTAGTACGCCAACTTAACTTTTTATCTCGCTGTATCCTAATGTGCTGTAAACGTATAATTACGCTGTGTCTTCTTAACGCAAATTGATTTTCATGCAAACAACAAAACACAGTGTCATCGAGGACGTTTTTGCCCTGATAAGCGCCGGCTTGTTTGTTGCTTTTGGCGTATACTTATTTCAGTCTCAAGATTTAATGGTTGGGGGAGCAGCAGGTTTAGCGCTACTGGGAACCTATGCTTTTGACTTGGATTTCGGCTTATTATTCTTCCTGATTAATTTACCGTTTTACACCCTAGCTTGGACGCAAATTAGCAAGCGTTTCACCATTAACACCTTTATATCCGTTACCACGGTTTCTATACTCACCGAGCAAATTCCAGCGTTTGTGGATATTAGCCACGTAAACCCGTTTTTTGCAGCGGTATTTGGCGGTATTTTAATTGGTGTAGGTATGCTAATGATGTTTCGTCATAGCTCAAGCCTTGGCGGTGTTGGCATTATGGCATTCTACTTACAACAGCGTTTCAATATTAGAGCCGGTACGTTCCAGTTAACTGTAGATAGCTGTATATTGCTTAGTGCGCTGTTTTTTATAGCCTGGCCTTTAGTGCTAATTTCAATTCTAGCGGCATTTTGTTTGAACATGGTTATTTCGCTTAACCATAGACCAGAGCGCTACTTCCCTGTGCAAGGCGAATCTGCATTAAAAGAGGCAGATGCTGAGCCAAACAACACTGATGGGAATCACAGGGAAAGCCGCACCGACAGCAGTCTAGAACAGTGCCTAGACAGCGAGCTTCGCGCACAAAACGGCTAAGTTGGTGAACGGGGTGTTTAACACCGTGCCATGAAGGGTATCAGTATGAAATAAAAAGCCCGGCTAGGTACAACCTAACCGGGCTTTCTTGTATCTTTTATTTGTATTACTAGACGCCTACTACAAACCTATTGCTTCTTCTGAACAGGTCTTGACGGTCGACTTACTACTCCACGATTTACTCTTGGACGAGAAAACGAAGTACGCATACAAACCTCACTTATGAGTTGTTGCTCAGCACAGTTGGAGGCGAAACATTCACCGCAATCCCGCAACCAAGCTCTCACAGTATAGGCCCAAAATGGGGGGAAAAGTCTCATTTTTTTAATGAATAGTAGGTCATTAAAACTTATATAGACGCGTGAGATTGGTACCACTTTGAAAACTAGAGATATTTAACAATACGCGGTACGCGTTGAGAAACGCGTGTCATTAATTCGTAGTCAATAGTGTCGGCATTGGCTGCAACTTCCTGAATCGACACATTCTGCCCCCATAACTCAACTTCGTCACCCACTGCGACATTCTCGATATGGCTTACATCGATAGTGATCATGTCCATAGACACGCGGCCAGCCAAATAAGCACGCTTACCTCTGATCATTACCGGTGTACCGTTTTTGCAGTGCCTCGGATAACCATCGGCATAGCCAATGCCTACGGTTGCAATTTTGCTAGGCTTATCTGCTACCCAGGTTTGACCATAACCAATTCCCTCGCCTGCTGGTATGCTTCGTACCGCTAATACGCTGGAACGAAGTGTCATGGCAGGGTAGATTTCAACATCGATATTTTGAGAGGTAGAAACGGCACCGCCGTAAACCCCCACACCTAAACGGTTCCAAGCGTTTCGACTTACGGGCCAGTTTACCGTGGCGGGAGAATTAGCCACGCTGGTTGGCAAGCCCAATTTACTCGCTACTTGATTAAACGCATCGATTTGCGTGTTGGTAAAGTTATTATCTACATCGTCAGCGCACGCAAAGTGCGTAGCAATAACCGTTTGCTCGCTAAGTAAATGATTGTACTTAGCAGCAATCCCTTCGATATCGGAAAGGGCAAAACCCAATCGGTGCATGCCGCTATCCACTTTTAGCCAAATGTGCGGGCGCTGCTGTTCGGGGCAGCTTTCTAACCACGTAAGCTGTTCTTCGCAGTGCATAACTAATATACAGTTATGCTGAAACGCCATTTGGCATTCTTTTGCCTGATGTGCCCCTTCTAACACCACAATAGGCGCAGTAATTCCCGCGTCGCGAAGCGCAATGGCTTCTTCAATTATGGCTACGGCAAAACGCGAAGAAACATGCTGAAGAATGCGCGCTACATTTACTGCTCCATGACCATAAGCATCGGCCTTTACTACCGCCATAGACTCGCTTGAGGGCGCTAAAGCAGCAAGGGCTTTAAAGTTATGTAAAAGGGCGTCAGCATGAATGATAGCTTGCGTTTGTCGGCTCACAGAAAAACACGTTCCTTAAATGTTTAATGAGAAAGAATATCGAAAGTCAAAGTGTACCACGAGAAGCGTATTAGCTGCGCAGGATTAATAATGAAAAACGTACCATCTAACGCAAGGTTTCTTATGGCATAAAATACCGTTATGCTTTGCGCTAGCTCATTATCACAATTTCGTTGCCCCAAGGTTTTCAATGTCTTCGCACAATCCTTCTACTTC
The DNA here is from genome assembly GCF_001885075.1 of Alteromonas sp. V450. Lineage (NCBI taxonomy): Bacteria > Pseudomonadati > Pseudomonadota > Gammaproteobacteria > Alteromonadales > Alteromonadaceae > Alteromonas > Alteromonas sp. V450. The sequence continues at coordinate 3,852,142 of NZ_MODU01000004.1, read as the reverse complement.
AGAATCATCCACAAGCGCCAGTATTAAAAATAACGTCACTACTGACAATCAAGCGGCAGGAAATAAACCCACCGTTAACGAATTAGCCCAGTCACTGAATAAAATTGTGTCAGAAGGCAGAAACCCAGACACCCTTGATATAGACACGCTAAGCACCGAAGGCATTCTTACCCGCATTAACAACGAAGACGCAAAAGTGGCTAACGCAGTTACCTCGCAAATTCCGCAAATAGCGAAAGCGGTAGATGGCGCAACCATTAGCATTAAAAATGGCGGCAGGCTTATTTATATAGGCGCGGGGACTAGCGGCAGGCTGGGCATACTTGATGCGGTAGAGTGCCGCCCTACGTTTAGTGTGCCTGATGAACTGGTTATTGGTGTAATAGCTGGCGGTGAAAAAGCCATTCAGCACGCCGTAGAAGGTGCAGAAGATGACGTCGACGCGGGGCGTGCTGATCTTGAAGCGCTGTCTTTAAACCACAACGATACCGTTATTGGTATTTCAGCAAGCGGGCGCACGCCCTATGTAAGTGGCGCACTGGAATATGCCAGTTCGCTTGGCTGTTTTACCGCCGCTATTGCATGTAGCCCTAACGCCGCTATTTTTACCCATGCGGATGTAGCTATATGCCCAGTTGTTGGGCCTGAGGCACTTACTGGCAGTACGCGCATGAAGTCGGGTACGGCGCAAAAACTAATTCTTAATATGATTAGCACCAGCGCAATGATTAAACTGGGGAAGACCTATCAAAACTTAATGGTAGATGTGAATGCCACCAACGAAAAACTAAAAGCCCGTGCGCTTCGCATTGTTATGCAGGCTACAGACTGCAGTGAGAAAGCCGCTTTAGCAGCGCTTGGCGCGTGTAATAACAAAGCTAAAGTTGCTATTTTAATGGTATTAACAGGGCAAACTGCCGAACAGGCTGCCGCTCAGTTAGATGCTAACGGTGGGTATTTACGTGCCGCTGCAAATAAAAGCGAATAACCACGGTAAACTAATGCTATGAAGGTTTTAACTTCGGTCAAAGTGAACAAGGTTTTTAGATGCCTAACGACGAGCGCATTCATTGCACTACTCTCTCTAGCTCTAATTAGCTTATCGCTTAACGGCTGTGCACAGCAAAGCTTGTCTTCACATGTATATACAAGTGATACGGATGGCAAAGCGAAGCAGCCTACACTAGGGACTAAGCAGCCCGTATCAAGCACCAAACAGATTACTGTAGGCGCTGAACGCTATACGAAATACTTGCCCTTGCTAGCAGGAAAACGAGTTAGTTTAGTGGTAAACCAAAGCGCGTTGGTTTCGAGCCACAGCGCATTGCCTTCTAGCACGGTTGAGCCTGAAAAATACGAATCAAGCAACAGGCCTAAAGCGCGGTTAGCTAAGATAAAGACAAGCCAGCGCAATCAACATCTGCTTGATGCCCTACTTCAACGCAGTGTTAACGTTGTAAGTATCATGTCGCCGGAGCACGGATTTAGAGGAGACAAAGGCGCCGGCGAAAAGGTTGATAGCAATATTGATGCTAAAACCGGTATACCTATTTACTCCCTTTACGGCGCAACCAAAAAGCCTACCCCCGACATGTTGGAAGGCATCGATGTGATTGTTTTCGATATTCAGGATGTAGGCGTACGCTTTTACACCTACTTAAGCACCTTGCACTATGTGTTGGAAGCGGCCTTTGCGCACGATATCGACGTTATCGTGTTGGATAGGCCAAACCCTAACGGTAGTTATGTTGACGGGCCAGTACTGCAAGCTGAATTTTCGTCGTTCATTGGCATGCATCCTATTCCCGTTTTACACGGTATGACTTTAGGCGAACTTGCTCAAATGATTGTGGGGGAACAGTGGTTAGATATTGACGCAAGCAATTATAACAACGCTAAGCTTACCGTTGTCCCAGTGCAGAACTATCAGCGCACTGCACATTATTCATTGCCCGTAGCGCCTAGCCCTAACCTCCCAAACGATTTATCTATACGCTTATACCCAACGCTGTGTTTTTTTGAGGGCACCGACGTGAGTATAGGTCGCGGTACTGACTCTCCTTTCCAGCTTATTGGTCACCCTTTTGTTGAGTTCGGTAAAACCGCAATACCGGTAAAAGCTAATAGTGCAGCGCTCCACCCTAAACATGAAGGCTCTCTGCTAAGTGCACATGTCTTTTCTTATGCTGATCCTACGATCTTGGAAGGCTCTGACTCTAAGCAAACAACTCACAAGCGCTCACCAATTAGTGGCTTAGATATCGCTACATTGATAGATGCCTATTCTCGTTTCTCTGAATATAACGAAGGGGTCAACGCTAGTGGTGGCTCTGAGGAAACCTTCTTTACTCGCCCTGACTTTTTTGACAAATTGGCAGGGACTGATACGCTGCGAGCTCAAATTCAGACTGGCAAAACGCCTGCAGAAATTCGCCAAAGCTGGCAGAAAGATTTAGAGAAATTTAGAGAAAAACGAAAGGCATATTTGCTTTATGAAGACGCGGATTGATGTACAGATAAACGCCTTTAGCCTTGAGGATTTAAGGTGTTTTACTGAGGTAAATGTGGAGGAAGCGTTAGCGGTCCAAACTTACTAGATAACATGTAAGTAAACACTCACACCCACACAAGCCCAAATGCAATGTAAGCCAAAAAAGTTAGTGAAAACTAACCTTCTTCATTTTTTGTTTTTACCAAAGCGGCGAGCTGAGCTTCAGCGGTAGCTTTTTGATGTTTAAGCTCGTCTCTGTTTTCATCACCACTCTCTGCAATTTTTGCATCAATATCGGCAATCGTCTGCATCAGCATTTCTTTACTTTTTTCTTTTTGCTCGGCCTCTTCGGCTTTATCAAAAATAACGTCTTCAGGCGATGCTTCTTCTTGTTTAGTGTAACCAGGCGATTTAGCTATCATCTTCAAACCGTCGGGTTGGGGGCGTTGATTCATAAAGCTAGGAGAAACAATTTCAATATCGGCATTATGCAAAGCGTCGAGTACGGCTTTGTGAAGCCGTGAACGCGCACTCAGCAAGCTTTTAACTTCGGTGAGGAGACCTGAAATACGATAGCTTACTGAAAAATCGCCTAGCCCCACCACTTGTACAAATGGCTCTGACAGCTGGGCATTATCAGCAGCAACAAGTAAATGCTTTTCAATAATGCTGTGATGAATATCGTAGCCTAAGCTGATATCCACACTAACAATTGCGCCAGACGCTCGGGTTACAGATACGGGTGAGTTAACCATTAGCGTATTGGCAAAGGCAATCAGCTCTCTGCTCTCGGTTTGAAGTTCAACATCAAGCAAGCCCATTTCGGTAACACGACCGCTGTAGCCTTCTACCTTGATAAAGTCACCCACTTTAAACGGGCGGTTTACTCGAAGTACGATCCCGGCCATCAAATTCCCCACCATGGTGGTAGAAGAAAAGGCAATCACGCCTGATATAAGTACACCAATAAGCGCGATAACTTGGTTTCTTGTGCTTTCACTTACCGGTAGAGTCATCGCTATTACAACCGCTCCAATGATAGTAAGTACCAACATTCCTACTTGACGCGGTAATTTCTGCTCACTGGTAAGATGGCTCTGCTTAGCTAGCAGAAGGTAGTGCAATGCGATGAGCGTGCCTATTACCATTACAATTGCGATAAGAAGTGGCGCAAATGGAAGTAGCAAGTTTAACACTGCATCAACTAATGAGGCTTGCGTAGCGCCTGATGTGTTTGTTGTATTCACGATAACTCCTTTTAAAATGGCTTTTTGCTTGACTCTTAGTTCGCACTTAAATGGGTAAAATCTTTGGTTTCGGCCTCTGCTTTCTTGTGGCCACCTATTTCAACAAAACGGGTGAACGCCCCTCAGCAACCGTGTTGCCAAGTAACACATTAACTAACGCATCAAGACCATAACTGGTAACCCGCTGATTTTCTCTCTTACTCTGCGATGGAATATTCACTGCATAACTAAATGTAGCTATAGCTACATCAGCTAGCTCTTTCACGTCCTGCGCTTTATATGGCATTCGCAGTGGTGCAAAGACCACGGTTTTATGCTGTGCTTTCGCCGCAGCCATTATCTTTTTACTGAATGCCATCACATCAGTTTCGTTTGCGCGTTGCTTTACATGTTCAGGTAAATCAAGTCCACCTAGCTCATAGTTCGCATGAAGTGGACTAATGTTTCCAACCACCAGCACATCAGCTTGTTTTAGTAAGTTCATTGCTAATTGAGCTTTCGGCAATGCAGTTAACGGCAAGCAAGCAAATTCCAAAGGCTCGTTGGTGGTTTTAGTGTTAGCACCAGCTAGCGCAGCTTCAAATGCTAAGCACCTAGCGGCATCTGGCATAAGCGCAAACCAGCGACTTGACGTTATCGGCAGTTTTTCCTTTCCGAATAGTAATGAAATTGACGCTCTAGAAAGGGCTTTTTCAATTTGCTCCCCTCTGTTATTCAAACTGTTGGGGTTACTTATTAACGCATTTTCTTTTGCTTCATCAAGCCACCAAGTAATGGGTTTAGAAGCAAACTCCTGTAGCGCAAAGCGTTGTTTTGCCTTAACAATACGGTTATGAGACGCTCTCAAGAAAGCGCTTTCTGACATTCGATTTGCTGCATTATCCAAAAGTGACGCGAACTTTTTTATGTCGTCTTTGGTTCTTATGGTAAAGGGCATAAGCGCGATGTCAGCGCCTGCGCTAAATGCACTGACTAACGCTTCTTCATGGGAGAAAAACTGAGTAATACCAGCCATGTCTAACGCGTCGGTAACGATAAGGCCTTGGTACCCCAATTGGTTGCGAAGCAAATTACTTAATATCTTCTTCGACAAAGTAGCAGGAACAATTTGCGACTTACCATGCTTATCAATAATGGTGGTGTCGTCTAGAGACGGGTACTGAATGTGTGCACTCATTACCATTGCTGGAGGCGTTGCACTATTAATAATATTCGCAAAAGGAAGGATGTCGCCCGCCATAGCTTGCGCTTTGCTATGCTTTACTCGCGGCAGGCCACTGTGGCTGTCTACATGAGTATCACCATGACCTGGAAAATGTTTGATAGCACTCATTACGCCTGTACTTTGCATAGCACTGACAAATGTCTGCCCGAGTGCGGCTACCTGCTCTGGGTTTTCCGAAAAGCTTCTAATGTTTATAACTGGGTTCTTTGGCTCGCTATTCACATCAACCGACGGCGCAAAGTTGGTGTTTATCCCCAGCGGTAAAAGCGTTTGCCCAATATGCGCTGCCACACTTTGCGCAAATGCGCTGCCCCGTTGATGAAAGGTAGCACCAATAGCCATATTACCCGCAAAGGGCGTAAGCATATCTGAAGGCAACCTTGCTACCCTTCCCCCTTCTTGATCGACCGCAATAAACAAAGGCTGCCGATCGGCTTTTACCATATGCTGCTGCATGGTGTAGTTAAGCCTAATTAACTGCTCGGTATTTTGAATATTCTCTGAAAACAAAATAACACCGCCGATGTTGTGCGTACTGAGCACATTTAAAAGCGACGGTGGAATTACGGTCATAGGCGTACGGCAGCGCGATGACGGCGTATTGTCTTCACAAAAGTAGCGAAAATCCAAAATAATCTTCTGCCCGAGCATGTCTTTTACAGCGTGAATAGTTTCAGCACTAGCACTGGGCTTAATGTTATCCGAAGGCTTTTCATTTGCAGGTTGTGCAATTGCGCCTGCCGTGAACAAAGAGGTACTTATTAAGATAAAAATACCTGGAAAAATGAGGTTTAGAGCCATTAAAGAAGCGCGCTTTTTATAAATAATATGCTGAAAGAACAATGTTTATCTAATCCTTGGTAACACGAAGCACAATACGGTACGCTATCACAAATTAAAGCGGTGTGTTTGCCAATATGAAATACAATTACACGTCTTTTTATGTGTAATTTTAGCGTTCCTGTTTCGCAAATAGACATGCCTGCAATGCAAGTAAAAGCCTAGTTACAAAACCGAAGGTTTACAGGCCCTAGGCACCTATAAATTTTAAGTTGGAAATAAGTATGGATTGGATGTCAGTCATCCCCCCTCTTGTGGCTATTGCCGTCGTTTTTTGGAAAAAAGAAGTTATCCTCGCTTTGGCACTGGCGGTGCTCTGCGCGGAGGCCTTAATTTTGGTCAATGCTGATATCGCTACAACCTATATGGCGCCCATAAATGCTATAGAACGCGTGGTTGATACCGCTGCAAGCCCAGGCAATACAAGAGTACTTATTTTCTCCGTGCTTGTAGGCGCGTTGCTCGCATTTATACGTGACTCTGGCGGAGTAACGGCAACGGTCAACTTTTTTGTAAACAAAGGGGTAGCGAAAAGCCGCAAACAAGTTGGCGGCTTGACCATGTTTACTGGTATCGCGGTATTCATAGAATCAAACTTAAGTGTGCTCACTGCCGGCATATTCGCCAGAGGTCTGTTTGACCGTTTCGGCATGAGTCGCGCGCGCTTAGCCTACATCATCGACTCCACCAGCGCGCCCGTTTGTATTTTGATTTTATTGAACGGCTGGGGGGCATTTATACTCAGCCTGCTCGATGCCTACGAGCTACCAGCTTCGTCGGCCTCAATTTTATGGGGCAGCGTCTTTTTTAACTTTTACGCGATCTTCACCTTACTCATTGTGGCCTATACTATTTCTGCCGACAAAGTGCACGGCCCCATGGCTGAAGAAGAAAAAGCGCTCACGCATGTAGAGGTTAACCAAACTACTGAACCTGCCACCAAGGCTCGTTTCATGTTAGTACCGCTAATAATAATGGTACTAAGCATGATTGGCTTTATGTTCTGGACGGGTAATGGCGTATTGTCTGAAGGCAGCGGCAGCAAGTCTGTACTTTATGCTACGGCTTTAGCCACTGCCATTGCCTATGGTCTGCTCTTGATCCACAAACGTTTTACCCACAAGGAAGCGGTAGAAATTGGTTTTAAAGGGATGGGTGAACTTCTTCCTCTGGTCACCATAGTGTTATTGTCTTTGACGTTAGGCAATAGCCTTAAGGAGCTTGGAACAGGTGTTTTTGTCGCAGGCATAGTGGGAGAGTACCTTCCTTTAGTACTGATTGTTCCCATGTTGTTTATTGCAGGCGCAATCATGTCTTTTACCACAGGCACGTCATGGGGGACATTCGCCATTCTTATCCCCATAGGGGTACCGCTGATCCAAAGTTTAGGGTTACCCCCTTCACTGGTTATTGGCGCTATTTTAGGTGGCGGTATATTTGGCGATCACTGTTCGCCCATTTCCGACACGACTGCCGTATCTTCATTAGCAGCGGGTACTGACGTATTAACCCACGTTAAAACCCAGTTTCCCTATGCATTATTTGCAGGTGCACTTACGCTTATTGCCTATTTCGTAGCAAGCTTGGTCATGCTTGGCTAAACGCCTGGTTTATAACTTGATTGAAGCTTATTGATAGTCAGTTGCTGGTCGCAAAGAAAAAGCAACGCTGTAGCAAGGAGTTTTAAAATGAAAAAACGGACAGCTAACGTCGGCTTTATCACATTAATCGTAGCATTTATCTCAGTGGTGGCAGCATGCTCCAATGCGCCAACTCCACCTGTTGATAGTGCTAGCAACAATACAGTAGGGCTTAGCCAACAGGCCGTTGCCATGCCTGACAGCTACAGTGCAGATGCCGCAATGCAGGTGCTTCAAGAAGGCGGCAACGCTATTGATGCTGCCATTACGGCCCAATTTGTGTTGGCCGTGACACTGCCAGAGGCGGGCAACGTAGGCGGTGGTGGCTTTATGACAATAAAGTTCGAAGATAGCACCGACTTTCTTGATTACCGCGAAATGGCACCTGAAAATGCGCATCGGGATATGTATCTTGACGAGCAAGGTAACGTAAAGCCATATGAGTCATTGTTTGGCGCTAAAGCGTCTGGCATTCCCGGTACCGTTGCCGGCATGTGGGCCGCGCACAAAAAATACGGCACATTGGATTGGGAGCGTCTACTCGCACCAGCGGTTGATTTGGCCGAGCAAGGTTTTGTGGTTCACGAGAAGCTGGCTAATAACATTAGACGCTATATTGAACGTACCAAAAAAGCAGGTATCAATAACAACTTTAGCGAGTATTTTGCACACGCCAAAGCAGGCACTACCTTCAAACAGCCAGAGCTAGCGAAAACGCTTAAAGCTATTCAGCAACAGGGAAAGGATGGCTTTTATAAAGGCGATGTAGCAAAGCATATTGTTGATTTTATGCAGCAAAACGGCGGCCTTATTACCTATGAAGATTTGCAAGCTTACAAAGCCGTGTGGCGCAAACCGCTACACCTAAACTGGCAAGGTTATGAGCTGGTGACCGCACCTCCTCCAAGCTCTGGTGGTGTTGCCGTTGCCCAGTGGATTGGCATGCTAGAAGCCTATGACGAAACGCACGACCTGCCAGCGCAAAACAGCACCGAATATATTCATGTTATGTCTGAAATAGGCAAGCGCGTGTTTGCCGATCGCGCTGAATACATGGGCGATCCTGACTTTGTTAGTGTTCCGGTAAAAGCGCTTACTGACGCTAACTATATTACTCAACGCGCAGCAGATATTCAGCCTACCAGCATTTCTGATACCCCAAGCGTTAAGCCTGGTTTAAAAGAAAGCGAAGATACTACACACTTCTCCATTATGGACAGATGGGGTAACGCGGTTGCCAATACAACGACCATCAACCTTACGTTTGGTAGCGGTGTTGTTGTGACTGGTGCTGGCTTTTTGTTGAATGATGAAATGGACGACTTTAGTGCCAAGCCTGGCGTGCCTAACTTCTTTGGCGCAGTGGGTGGTGAAGCGAATGCTATTGAACCTTACAAGCGCATGCTGTCTTCTATGACACCAACGCTGGTCACTAAAGACGACCAAGTGGTTCTGGTAACAGGCTCTCCTGGCGGCACTACCATTATTTCGTCGGTCACACAGTCGCTATTGAATGCACTGCTTTACGATATGAGCGCTGAAGAAGCCGTGAACGCACCACGTTTTCATCACCAGCTATTGCCCAAAGACACTATTCGTATGCACGACGGCTTTACAGAGGCAACGGTAAATGAGCTGAAAGCAATGGGCTATATCATAGATAACCGTCGCTTTGGTGATGTGCATTTAATTAAGCGCACTAAAGAGGGTGTAGAAGCCGCATCTGAAAAAAGCGGCCGGGGTAAAAGCCTAGTACAACCGTATTAGTACAGGGCTGTTAGCTGAGCACGATTAGTAGCTCTATAGAGGCTCAGCGTTACTAGTCCAGCCTTGAACAAGGTAAAAGCTGAAAACTACAGCAACACCGTGGCGTCGATAGGCACGTACTTAGACGCCACTTTTTGAATACTTTCAGCCGTTAATGCAGGAACGCCGTACACCGTTACGGTTTTCCCTCTTGCTTTAAGGGCGTCTACAAGAATATCGAAATCGCCGTCGCCCGACACCAAAATGATCTCATCAACATCGTCGGCGTGTTCAAGTGCATCTACCGTTATACCTACATCCCAGTCGCCTTTCGCCGAGCCGTCAGCGCGCTGAATAAAAGGCTTTAACTTTACTTCAAACCCAATAGCACGAAGAATGTTTTGAAATTCACGTTGCTTGCTGTCCCCCCTGTCTATGGCGTAGGCAAAAGCCTGTACTATGTCTAAGTTGTAGGTAAGCTCACGCCAGAACTGGTTGTAATTAAAGTTACGTTTGTACGCCTGACGGCAGGTGTAATACACGTTTTGTACGTCTACCAGCACTAATGCTTTATTCAAAACTACCCTCTTCTTCGGTTTACTCGGTTATTGTTTTCTGATGTTATAGCCTTTTGATAATAAAACCAAAAAACCTGATGATGAAATTTATGCGCAAGGCGCACAACTACCTAGGCTTAATACTGTTCATTCAAATTGGTCTATGGTTCTTAAGTGGTCTGGTTATGGCGTGGTTACCTATCGATGAAGTAAGAGGGAACCATTTAAGGAACAGGGTAACCACATCATGGCACAGCGCTTCCGTTACTCCTTCTGATATTTTGCGCCACCACAGCAGCGCTGCCGTACTTTCACTCACCCATCGCATAAATGAAGTAGGCCATGCTATCCCACACACGCTTGATGCTATTCCTGTTTATCATGTCGTGGATGACAACATTGCCTATCGCTACAGCGCATTAACAGGTGAAGCTTTGCAAACCATGCCAGAGATCGCTATTCGTGAAGCAGCAAAAGGGCAATACGCAGGCACTGGCGATATTGATGAGGCCAAGCTATTAAGCGTGTTACCTCAAGAGGTGCAGAACCTGTCTGCGCCATTATGGCAGGTAAATTTCGATGACGACCTTAATTCGCGGTTTTATATCGACCCAAACACAGGCAGCGTTGTGCGCGTGCGTACCGACACATGGCGGCTGTTCGATTTCATGTGGATGCTGCACATAATGGATTATAAAGATAGGAGTAACTTTAACACGCCGTGGTTAATTGCGTTTTCGGGCAGCGCCTTTTTATTCACCCTTACCGGTGTTGCGCTTTTATATAAGCGCTTCAAACCGAAAAAGAAGAGGCGCTAGCCTAGTATCAGGCAGCGCTTTGATATACAGCAAAGAGCAACGGCCCCCATTATTATGAAGCGAAAAGCTGAGAAATATCGGCGAACGCTTTGAACTCTAACGCGTTGCCGAAAGGGTCTTTGAAAAACATGGTGGCTTGTTCACCCGGCTTACCTTTAAAACGAATATAAGGTGCGATAACAAACTCGGTATCGGCAGCCTTTAGTTTACTTGCCAGTGCTTGCCAATCGTCCATGGTTAGCACAACGCCAAAGTGCGGCACCGGCACAGCATGGTCGTCTACCCCGTTATAGGCAGGCGGCGACGGCATAGCCTCTACACAATGGGTCACTAATTGATGGCCGAAGAAGTTCCAATCTATCCACTGGGTATCACTGCGGCCCTTTTCACAACCCAACAACTTACCGTAGAACGCTTCTGCGTCGATTAAATTAGTGACCGGAATGGCAAGATGAAAAGGTTGAACCATGAAAACTCCTGTTATAAAAACTTCTTAAGCAACGACAGCTTAAACTTAGAAAACGGCGCATAACGAAAGAACACGTCAAGGGCGAATGAACGTTTCATTACCGTTTTAATATGGCTGAATGTATCAAAACCTGCTTGGCCATGATAGCTACCCATGCCGCTACTTCCTACGCCACCAAACGGCAACTCAGGGTTAGTCATAAACAGCATAGTGTCGTTAGTACACACACTGCCTGAACTGGTTTTGCTGATAATATTATCAAGCACATCGTCCTTATCACTAAATGCATAAAGTGCGAGTGGCTTAGGCCTGCTGTTCACAAACTTAATACCCGCCTCCATATTGTCGACAGTGATAATAGGTAGAATAGGGCCGAAAATCTCTTCTTTCATTAGCGGGCTATCTAGCGATGGCTCCAGTACAAGGGTGGGCGCCATTGCGGGACGAGATTCATCTAGCTCGCCGCCATACACCACGTTGACATTTTCGAGGTAACTTTCAAGGCGCTTTAAGTGTCGATGATTAACGATATTACCGTAGTCTCGTGACGATAAGGGCACTTTGCCGTATTGCTTTTTCAGCTCTTTCTTAACTGCACCAATAAGCTTTTGCTCAAAGCCTTTTTCTACAATGACATAGTCTGGCGCAATACAAGTTTGGCCTGCATTCATCCATTTACCCCACACTAAACGGCGCGCGGTGACAGCAAGGTTTGTGTTTTTATCAACAAAGCAAGGACTCTTACCGCCAAGCTCAAGGGTTACTGGCGTTAGATGTTTGGCCGCGGCGCTCATGACAATTTTGCCTACCACTTCACCACCGGTATAAAAAATATGGTCCCATTTGCAAGCAAGTAGCGCCGTGGCTTCATCTTTACCGCCTTCTATTACGGCAACGCATGAAGTATCCATATATTGGGGAATAAGCTTAGCCACCAGCGACGAGGTTTCTTCAGCCAGTTCAGAGGGCTTCAATACCGCACAGTTGCCCGCTGCTATAGCGGCGATATAGGGGGCAAGCAATAACTGGAGCGGATAATTCCACGCTCCGATAATAAGCACAGTGCCAAGCGGCTCGGGCTTGCGAAAGCTTTTGCCCGGCCATGCCACCATGGGCGTAGATACTTTGCGCGGCTTTGCCCATTTATCCAAATGCTTGAGCGTATGCTTGATATCAGATAGCAGAAACCCTTGTTCGGCCACCATGGCTTCGGTCTTACATTTGCCCAAGTCATTTTTAAGGGCCTGTAAAATGTCGTGCTGGTTATCTTTCAATAAGGTTTCTAGCGCCTTTAACTGGCTTTTGCGCCATTCCAGGGACTGGGTTTTCCCTGAATCGAAACTGTCGTTAAGTTTGTGAACAACGTCAACGAAACACACGCCTGTTTCCACTGCGTGAAGAGAAGGTCTATTTGGCATAAAAAGGCTCCGAAAGCATAACACCCACTACAACTATTCTATGGATCGTCTTAAACATGTTGTGGGGCAAAGCAGCACAATAATTAACTGATACTATCTTATATTAATAGGGATGTTCGAAGACAACGCAACTAAATTGTTAATTAATGTTTAATGCGATTGCGTTTTAGGCCCTAAACGTAGGACTTATAGGAATAAAATGCAGGTGCTAAAAAATGACGCGTGATAAAGGCAAGTGAAAAAGAGGTAAAGTTTGTGTGCAACAAAAAAAGCCCAGTAAACACTGGGCTTTCAAACGTATTTAATATGTAACTATTACGCGTCGTATGGGCTGCGCAAAACGATAGTTTCGTTTCTGTCAGGGCCTGTTGAAACGATGTCAACTGGCACACCCGTTAGCTCTTCAAGACGCTTAATGTAGTTTTTCGCTGCTTGTGGAAGCGCTTCAAACTCAGTTACACCAAAGGTGTTGTCTGTCCAACCCGGCATTTCTTCATATACTGGCGTCACTTTTTCGTAACCGTCAGCCGCCATAGGAGGAACGTCTTTCACGTTACCGTCTGCATCTTTGTAGCCTACACAAATTTGAAGGCTTTCAAGACCGTCTAGTACGTCAAGCTTAGTTAAGCAGAAGCCTGTAATAGAGTTGATTTGTACTGCGCGTTTCATTGCAACCGCATCGAACCAACCTGTACGGCGCTTACGACCGGTGGTTGCGCCAAACTCGTGACCTTTAACACCTAAGTGTTGGCCTACTTCACATTCTAGTTCAGTAGGGAAAGGACCTGAGCCTACACGCGTAGTGTATGCTTTAACAATACCCAGTACGTAATCTAGCTTAAGTGGGCCAAAGCCAGCACCCGTTGCTACACCACCAACGGTAGTGTTTGACGACGTCACATAAGGATAAGTACCGTGATCGATGTCAAGAAGAGTACCTTGTGCGCCTTCAAACATAATAGGCAAGCCAGCATTGTGTGCTTTGTCTAGTTCGTCAGTTACATCAACAACCATTGCTTTTAGAATATCAGCAACTTCCATTGCACCTTTTAAGGTTTCATCAAAGTCTACTGCTTCTTCGCCATAGTATTGTGTAAGCGTGAAGTTATGCACGTCTAACACTTCTTTCAGCTTTGCTGCGAAGTCTTCAGCATTAAATAAATCGCCAACGCGTAATCCACGACGGGCTACTTTATCTTCGTACGCTGGACCGATACCACGACCGGTTGTACCAATTGCTTTTGCGCCACGGGCTTTTTCGCGCGCTACGTCTAGTGCAATGTGATAAGGAAGAATAAGCGGACAAGCTTCACTAATCTTTAATCGCTCGCGCACTGGAACACCACGCTCTTCAAGCATAGTCATTTCTTTCATTAGTGCGTCTGGGCTAAGCACAACACCGTTACCAATAATACAGGTAACATTATCGCGTAGGATGCCTGATGGGATTAAGTGAAGTACGGTTTTTTCACCGTCGATTACTAGAGTGTGACCTGCATTGTGCCCGCCTTGGTAGCGAACAACATATTTTGCGCGATCAGTGAGTAGGTCTACGACCTTGCCTTTACCCTCGTCACCCCATTGAGTGCCGAGTACCACAACGTTCTTTGCCATGAATCATATGTGTAAGAAAATTAGGCGGGGATTCTACAAAATTCTAGGGCAAGGATCATCTCTTTTTCGAACAAAAATACGACTATTTTATTTTTATTTTTGAAATCACAAAGATGCCCCACTGCCGCTCGAGCCTTTTTGAAATAAGGCTTGGCTTTGTACTTTTCGAAACGTACTTTCTAAGACGCTAATTTTTAAAGCTTTCTAAACATTACCTGGAATAAAAGCTGAACAGACGGTCTACCCCAGTCTGCACTGCGCCCATTTATATAATGTTTTACTATTATTCGCGGGCATTGGACGCTTAAAAGCTTATGAGGTATTCAAAGGGCTGAAAATATACCTCTGAATGTTGAATACAGGCTAAAGCGCACACTTTTTAGTCAACGGTAAAGTCATACTCCTTTTCGTACTATGTATTATGGTAAAGCGTGTGGCAGCGTTTGGTGAGGTTCGTTTTCACGCCACTTAATGCCTCTTAATACCTAGTTCTGGACGCTAACTCAGCTGAAATAAAACAGCAGTAGTGCACCTATAATCACAAGGGTTCCGCCAATTTGGCGCAGTTGATTGCTAGGCTGCTGGCTTATCTGAAGTAAATAGTTGCGCCATTTATTTGGAAAAAGAAGCGGCCCTATTCCCTCTATAATAAGTACCAAAGCGAAAGCGGGTAATAGCCACTCCATAACACTATCCTTAAATAAGTGTGACGTTAATATTTGCGTAGTCTTAGCGCAACGATTTACGCTTTCTGTTTCAGCGCGGTTAAATCAATATACTCTGGGGTGTGGTACAAACCGAAACCAAACCGTAAGCAATTTCCCCTAAAATCGGTAAGAATATGGTGTTCTTTGAGCGCTGACGCAAGGGCTTTTGTTTCATCGGCACTTTCTAATTCAAAGGTAAGGAAGTGCCCTCGGTTTGCTTCATCACTTACTGCTAGATGTTTTTCATTTAACAAGGGATGGTTGCAGGTAGCAAGTTTCTCTAGAAATGTGCGCTGCATGCCCATTACGTAATCGTTGATAGTGGCTACATCAATGCCATTGTCGTCGAACATACGAAGCACGGCTCTTAGTCTGTAGAGCGCAGTAAAATCCATGGTCGCACCGGCAAAGCGCATTCCATCTAAACTATATTGAACGCCCTCTTTGCCGCCTACTTTGCGAGGCTTATCTAGCTCGCCAAACTCTGCAAACCAGCCTGTATATACCGGTCTTAGCTCACAGCCCACTGGTACATGCGCAAAACATGCGCCCTCTCCTGCCTGGGCATATTTATAACTGCCTGAAAGATAGAAAATACGATGTGCAACCGGCGCTAAGTCAGTGGGCTTTGCCATAAAGCCGTGGTAGCCATCAACCACAATAAGGGTATTATCGTTTGTTACGCTGTTTACGATATCTGTAACATGGTTCACCACGTATCCAGAATTAAAAAATACCTGACTAAAAAAAACTAGCTCTGGATCATGTTCCGCAATTGCTGCCTTAAAGCGCGACGCAAACGTATTGTAGGGTTTTGTAGGTACGGTAATAAGTTCTATCGCACCCTGCTCTTGCAGCCTACTCGCTTGGCGCTGAAAACTGTGAAACTCGCTATCTGTCGACACGACTTTATATGGTGCAGCGCTCTCAATGCAGCTCATTATACGATACAGCAGCTCGTGTGTATTAGGCGCAAAAACGATTTGCTGTGGCGCACCGGTGTTAAGTATGTTGCTAATACGCTGCTGTAGCTCTGGCACCAACGTTTGAAAAAAGAATCCCCATTTTTCGTCAACATACTTAGCGCTGTCATCCCAGTAGTTAAGCATTGCCTCGCGTGTACAGTCTGGCCAAAAATAATGGCTGTGACACGCGTAGTGCTGCTTCCCCCGGCTTGCAGTTAAAAAGCCTTTGTACAATGTTTGGTAAGCCATTGTTGCCACTCTTATGCCATTTGATAGTCCGCGTAACATTAGCAAACTTGCAATTTTTAAGCATGATCCTACCCTTGAGATAGACCAAAAAAGGGTTGTCTAGGGTGTAAATAGTTCTGGCCACCAACACTATATGAGTATATTTTTTTATACCATATTGTGCTTACACAACCCATAAAACTGCTATACAATATTGCTTTGCGTATAAATTAACATACGATATTGTACACCTTCGTACTTACAGGACTTGTATGCGTTTTCCAAAGTATGGAAATTTCTCCATTGATATTTCAGGTAATGTTCTTGAAGTTTACGCTACGGGCGCGTGGAATATAAAAACCACTGAGTTCTTCGTTGAAGAAATGCATAGCTTAATTGAGAGATTTGAAGGAAAGCCATGGGCGGCGTTGATGGATGGTCGCCGTTGGGTTTTATCAACACCAGAGTGCCAACGTTGTCTTGCCGATGCTATAAAAGTAAATATCGGTAAAGGGCTTTGCCGGTCGGCTTATGTATTAGACAGCGGCATGGTAAAGCGTGCACAACTTGAAAGAACGCACCCAGGACACATGAAAGCGCTCGACACTGATAATTATGAGAGAGAATATTTTGAAAAATATTTTGATGCCTTGAATTGGCTCGACCAACAAGGCTTTTCTCCAATACTTTCGAAAGGCCAGTAAGAGGGTCGCAACGGCATTGTACCTTGCAACCCTGTGATAACCTATTGCCTAATAAAGTAGGCTGTAGACCTTCCTTCGGTACTCTGATTTGAGCGGATCACCATCGGCCAATGCATTCATCATATCCATCATTAGCTTTCTAGCATCGCCAAACCCAAGTTCTTTCTTTAGTACACTATAGAGAAGTTCGAGTGCATCTTGTGCTTTGTTGGCTTGCTGCAGCTGTACCGCTAAATCCACTTTAAGCTGCAAATCATCTGGGTTCGCTTCTACTGCTGCTTGAAGCTGACGAATTTCCGGGGTGTCTGCGGCTTGTTCTGCCAATTCAACTTTGCCTACCAAACTCTTGTAACGCGAGTCTTGGTCCACCAGCTTAATTTCTTCCAGTAAAGCCTTTGCCATATCGATAGAACCCGTCTCAATATAGCAATCGATAAGCATATATTTAGCGTTTATATTGTCAGGATTAAGAGCAAGGGCCTCTTTTGCCGCAGGTAATGCCTCTGCATACTCACCTTGCTGAATTGCTTTACCCGCAGTAGCTAGTAAATCATCTTCTGGGTTGGGCAAATATTTAGCGAGCATTTCGCGAATTTGCTGCTCTGGTTGCACGCCAGCAAAACCATCAACAGGCTGGCCGTTTTGCACAACCATTACCGTTGGCAGGCTTCTAATACCAAACTGTGCAGCCACTTCTTGCTGCGCTTCGCAGTCTACTTTAGCCAAAATTAGATGCTGGCTAAATTCCCCCGCCAGCTTTTCTAATATGGGCATAAGGTCTTTACAGGGTTCGCACCAATCAGCCCAAAAATCAATGAGTACTACTTTGTCTTGCGATGCTTCGACTATGATTTGCTGAAAGTTTTCTACCGTAATATCTACGATGGTTGCTTGACTATTTGCAACGATATTTTCCATAACGCAGGCCTTAAATTTCTTATACTGAGAGGAATATGGGGCAGGCGGCTTTAAATTACAAGGTTAACATCGGCCATCTTTCTCCTTTGGTCTTGCGCTGGGTCACCGGTTAATCTTATCTTTTGTCCAGTTTCAGCCAGTCTACATCTTCGTGTAAAAAATCATTCTTTTTTTGTCGTATTCGCGACAATTTAATGCAGAGCAAAGTGTTAATGTTATGTAAATAACCTAAATTATGCTACTTCGCTCCTGCAAACTATAAGATTTTAGCCGAGAGGTATTTATGTCTGAACAAGCCAGTGCTGATACTCATTTTGCTTCATTCAAAGAGTTTTACCCGTTTTATTTAAATGAACACAGAGATAGCAAATGCCGCACGCTTCATTTTATCGGTTCTTGGTTGGTACTCGGGGTTATAGCGCTAGCCATATTTTTGGCTAGCTGGACGCTACTATGGTTTATTCCGCTTGTCGGGTATGGCTTCGCTTGGGTTGGTCATTTCTTTTTTGAAAAAAATCGCCCTGCGACGTTTAAACACCCGCTTTACAGCTTGATGGGCGACTGGGTCATGTTCAAAGATATTCTTGTCGGGAAAATTAGTCTTAAAGGCGAATAAAGTGCTCAAAGATTAATTGGCGCCCAGCCCTACGTTCATTTCGACAGCACTCATGCGCTACATGCGAGGGGCAGTAATGCGATAAATGTTGAGATGTGCGCTTTTAACGACCAATCCAGCCTCTTCACCGCACATGCTTTACATAAAAGAAATGAAAGCGATATGGTTAGAAGAACGTTCGCAGCTTGCTACATTTTCGTTAAGGTTTACGTTAAACGCTTGATAGCGAACATTCTACCTATTGCGCTTAGCGCAAAAAATAAAAGGAACAAACATGTTTGCGTCTCGTTTCGCTTCACGTCCCATGCGCAAGGGCTTATTTAATAGTTCGACAGCATTGTCGCTGTTAGTGTTAGGTTTAGGGTTAAACCATGCCAATGCCCAGCCTGCAAATGTATCAGAGCCAAATTCGCTCACCTACGAGGATACTTTTAACCTCGAATTTGTTGCTAATCCGCAGTTTATTGATAAAGACACCGTTATCTATGCTCGTCAGAGTATGGATATTATGACCGATAGTAGGCAAAGCAGACTATGGCAGGTAAATGTAAAGTCAGGCGAGCATCGCCCCTTCATAGATTTAGATGAAAACGTGTCACAAGCTACTCTCTCTCCAAACGGAAAAATGGTGGCTTACACGAAATCGTTGAATGGTCGCGCACAAATATACCTTTACTATTTGGACACTATGCAGTCTGTGCGTTTAACCAATACCAGCGCAACACCTCGTCAATTAACATGGTCCAACGACAGCAAAACCTTGGCGTTTACACAATTTGTGCAAGTTAAGGAAAAGCCCTTATTCACTGGCATGCCAAAGAAGCCTAAAGGCGCACGGTGGGCCAAGCAGGGCGCATACATTGATGCCGTACAGTATAGAGGCGACGGCAGGGGGTACTTAAGCGAAGGTTTCGATCAAATCTTTGTATTACCCGTTGAAGGCGGCACGCCTCGTCAATTAACAACAGGAAAATTCCCTAGCGGCGGTACCCTTTCTTTTTCTCGCGACAGCAGCTGGATTTATTTTGCCACCCCGAACCGCGAAGACTATGCGCTGCACCCAACGTTCAGCGACATCTTTAAGGTACACGTTGATACGGCAGCTATTGAACAAGTCACCGATATTGAAGGAGCGGAGAGCAAACCCACTTTGAGCCCTGACGGCAAATACCTCGCGTTTACTCAGCTAGATGATAGAAAACTCTCTTATCAAAATAGCGATTTGACAATACTGGAGCTTGAAAGCGGAAAAATTACCCGTTTAACAACATCGTTAGATAGAAACCTAGGTAAATTTATATGGCGTCAAGACAGTCGCGGGTTGGTCTTCTCATACCTTGATCACGGCGAGACGAAGCTTGCCATGGTCGGTCTGAAAGGCAATGTAAAGCCTATGGATGTAACGCTTGGTGGACAAGCTCTTGGACGTCCTTACACGTCAGGCGATTTTACGATGAGTCAAAGCGGACACGTTATATATACCACGGCTGGACGCACAATGCCTGGCGACCTCGCACTTTACAGAAAAGGTAAAGAGGATAAACAACTTACCGATTTAAATCGCGATGCGCTGGGTCATAAAACTTTAGCGCAAGTACAAGACCTAGCGGTTGTGTCGAGTGTGGACGAGCGTGCGATAGACGCATGGGTTGCTTTGCCCCCCGGTTTTGATAGGAATAAAAAGTATCCGCTAATATTAGAAATTCATGGCGGACCTCATGCCGCCTACGGCCCCCACTTCGCAATGGAAATACAACTTATGGCCGCACAGGGGTACGTTGTGGTTTGGTCTAATCCAAGAGGCAGCAGTTCCTACGGTGAAGATTTCGGTAATTTGATCCATCACAATTACCCATCAGAAGACTATAACGACCTAATGGACGTAGTCGACACCATATTAGAAAAAGGCTATGTTGATACTGAAAACCTGTTCATAACCGGGGGCTCGGGGGGCGGCACGCTTACTGCGTGGTCAATTGGTAAAACAAACCGCTTTCGCGCCGCTGTTGTTGCAAAGCCCGTTATTAACTGGATGAGCTTCACATTGACCGCAGACGCATACCCGTACTTTAGCCAGTATTGGATGGAAGGTATGCCTTGGACTATTGCTGATAAACTTTGGCAGCGCAGCCCACTAAGCTTGGTTGGAAACGTGAAAACGCCTACCATGTTGCTTACTGGTGAAGCAGACCATCGCACGCCGATCAGTGAAACGGAACAGTATTATCAAGCATTGAAATTACAAGGCATAGATGCGGCTATGGTAAGAATTCCAGGTGCTTCTCATGGGATCGCCAGTCGTCCTTCACGCCTGATCCAGAAAGTAGGTAATATTGTGGCGTGGTTTGAACGTTACAAGAAAGACGATAGTGAATAATACGTTGAAAATACACGCAATCTATTAACTATTGAAAAAGGCGCCTACGGCGCCTTTTTTATTTTTGGTTTGACGCTACTTGGTCAGCTTTAGCACTTTACCGTTAGGTGCATCAGTTAATAGATAAATAGCACCGTCTGGAGCAACTTCAACATCGCGGATCCGATCGTGATTGTCGCGAACATATTCAAACTGTTCAACGGGCTTACCATCTTCAACCTTTATGCGACGAAGATGCGTGAACTTAAGTGAGCCCACTAATACATCACCGTTCCATTCTTTAAACATATCGCCTTTGTAAAACGCTAGTCCGCTTGGGGCGATAGAAGGGTCCCAATAAACCCATGGCTGCTTCATGCCTTCCATGTGGGTTTTGTCACTGATAATGTCGCCACTGTAGTCAACACCGTAGGTAATTACCGGCCAGCCGTAGTTAGCGCCACGCTCAAGGATATTGATTTCATCTCCACCTTTCGGTCCGTGCTCCATCGCCCATACAGCTCCAGTTTCAGGATGAATAGTTACACCTTGCACATTTCGGTGACCATAGCTGAATATCTCAGGGGCTTTGCCGCTAATGAAAGGGTTATCTGCTACCGCGCTGCCGTCGCGGTTTATGCGCACAATTTTACCAAAGTGGTTGTCGGTGTTCTGCGCTTCTTTCATGTACTTGTAGCGGTCGCCCATTGTGACGTACAAATGCTTGTCAGCATCAAACGTTAAACGACACCCAAAGTGAAAGCCGTTATCGACAATAGAATCGGCACTAAAAATAACATCAACATTTTCAAGGCCTGAGCTATTGAGCTGAGCCTTTGCAACACTGCTACTACTGCCCGGTTTTCCCTCTACATCACTTTTTTTGCTATAACAGAAGTAAATAGTATTGTTACTGGCAAAATCTGGGTCGATAGCGATGTCCAGCATTCCACCTTGGTTCTGCGCAACAACTTCAGGTACATTGCTTAAGCGCCCAGATAAGGTGCCATCTTTTGATAAACGCTGAATGCCTCCTGCACGTTCCGTTACCAACAGGTCACCATTTGGCAAAAATGCCATACCCCATGGATGTGCCAGCCCTTCAGCCAGCGTAGTTACGGTTATGTCGTTGTCGGTGATTTCGTGAGCTTCATCATGCTTGTGATCGCCATGCGCCAAAGCAGATTGGCTCACTGTTAGCGCCATTACACAAGCAATCGACTGTGCTATCGCACTAATAGGTTTGAAAGGTACAGATAATATGTTGGATGGTTTCATCACTAGGAGCCTCGTGTAAAGAAGCTGTGCTCCTGCCACACAGGCTTCTTTTATTATTCTAGTTGAACACAGTATACAAAAAAGGGCACAGCGCTGCTGTACCCTTTATGATTAACTTACTCGCTTATGCGATAAAAATGATTTGTCGATTAAGCCTAGGTTCAATCGTAGTTAACACGTTTACTTAAGCGACGTGCAAATAATCAATTTACTTTGGTAAAGTTGCGCGAAGCATCCACGCAGTTTTTTCGTGAACGCGCATACGATCACCAATTAATGCTGCAGATGATTCATCGTCAGCGTCTTGCGCTAGTTTTAGCGATTCACGGCAAGTTTTCACTACTTGCTCATGACCATGTGTTAGCAGCCTAACCATTTCTGTTGCCTCTGGCACGCCTTCCACTTCTTCAATTGAACTAAGCTCAGCGAACGACTTATATGTGCCTGGAGCCGCAACACCTAGAGTACGAATACGCTCTGCAATTTCGTCTACGGCCTCGGCAAGTTCAGTGTAGTGCTCTTCAAACATCAAATGCAATTCTCGAAACTGTGGGCCTTCCACATTCCAGTGAAAATTATGCGTTTGAAGGTACAATGTATAAGAGTCGGCCAACAGCTTCTTTAGGCCTTCTGCTACTGCGTTACGATCGCTCTCAGAAATACCAATATCAATCTTGCTCATGTCACACTCCTTAACGTTAAAACCGTTTTTGAATTTTTCATCAGTCCACTTATGGTAGATGAAAAACATGGGTTTAAATAATATAGGATAATAATACTACAGAAGTGTTGATTCAGATTAACGGTTTAATTGATTGAGTGCATCGTATTCATTGATGACTCTCTGCGTCCTGACCTAGCCCCATATTAATGGTGATTATGGTGACTTTCGCCGGCTTCTTTTTTAACCGGCAGAGTTACCTGCAGTTCACTCGCATCGCTAAACTTGAGGGTTAGTGCTATCTCTCCATCCTCTTCTAGCCCCTTGTTCAATCCCATCAACATGACGTGGCGGCCGCCTGATTCAAACGACACCATCTCGTCTGCTTTTATGATGACACCGTCAGTGAGCTCACGCATTTTCATGACATCGTCTTCCATAACCGTTGTATGGATTTGCGCTTCGCTAGCTATATCGCTGGATACTGAGACAGAAACCAATGTTTTATCGACGTCACTGTGGTTATGCAGAGTAAAGTAAACTGCGCCGGTTTTTGCCAACGCAAAGGTTGCTCTGGCGTAGCCGTTCATTACCATAATATCCGATTGCTTGCTGGCATGTTCGTGGTGTTTTTCGTGCTTTTGGTGATTTCCGTGCTCGTCAGCATGCACAGTTGCAAGGCAAGACACGCCTATAAGAAATAAGCCGGTGACGAAAACTAGAGGTTGTAGCGGTTTGACAAAAGATGACATACAGTCTGCTCCGAAAAAGTACTCGATAGCAAGTGTACGTAAGTTTGGCATAGGAAAAAAGAGAGATGGTGCCGACTGCCGGAATCGAACTGGCGACCTACTGATTACAAGTCAGTTGCTCTACCAACTGAGCTAAGTCGGCACACTTTAAAAACCGCTGCCTAGACAGCGGATGCGTATTCTAGCGATAAACTTGAGGGTGTCAACCCTTTAATCGCGTTGCTTCGCTAATTAATTTCGGAAAGTACTCAAGTGGTAAATAATTGCTCAGTGCCATAAGCTTTTCACCTAGGCTTTCGTAGCTATTAGTCGTGACATTGATATGCCCCATCTTACGTTTTTCACGAACTGACTTGCCATACCAGTGAAGATGACTGCCATCAATACTCAACAAATCCCGTGAAAAGCTGCTGCAGCCAATAATATTTACCATCGCGCTGGGGCCAATAGCTGATGTATCGCCAAGAGGTAAGCCGCATACTGCACGCAAGTGATTTTCAAACTGACTAGTGACGGCGCCAGATTGGCTCCAATGACCAGAATTATGTACGCGCGGAGCAAGTTCATTGACAAGCAGTTTATCACCCACTTGAAATAGTTCTACGGCTAGTACACCAACATAGTCCATACCGGTCGCCAGTTTCGTAAAAATATCCTGGGCTTGAGTCTGAAGTGCGTTGTCAACGTGAGTGGCTGGCGCCACCGACACATGAAGCTGGCCTTGGTGATGCAGGTTTTCGGCAAGCGGATAGGTTCTTACGTCACCATTCGCATTGCGCACACCTATTAACGACAACTCTCTATCGAAAGCGACCATTTTTTCGACGACTAACGGAACAGCCTTTAAATCTAACCCTTGAAGCGCATTTTTTAACTCGGGTAAGTCAGTTTTATCAGTTAAACGCCACTGACCGTAACCGTCATAGCCATCACGGCTGGCTTTTAAGATAAGTTTATCACCAAGTTGCGCTACACAGTCGTCTAACTGGGAAAGTTCGGTAACGATTTTGTGCTCACAGTTTGCAACTTGCATACTCTCAAGCAGCTTTTTCTCGCGAACGCGATCTGCCCCCACCAGAATGCTGTCAAAATTAGGCATCAATTTATTGGTTCTTGCAGCGTCTTCTAACAGCCGCTCTGGTACATGTTCAAACTCGACAGTTAATGCATCTGCACTTTCTAACGCTTGTTCTAGTGATAAGTCTAGTGGTGTTTTACTTACGGGATGTACAACGGTTTCGTTGCTTACGTCCACAGCCTGAACTTCGATACCTAAGGGACTTCCCGCTAAGTACATCATTTGTGCAAGTTGTCCTGCGCCGTAAACTACAACTCTCATTCGTCTAGCTCCAAGGTATTGCTTGATGCCAAAACGGTATCTGTTTGTGCTTTTCTAAATGCAATTACGGCATCGCGTACGCGCTCGTCTTGCAACGCAACTACTTGAGCCGCTAGAAGACCCGCATTTGCTGCACCAGCCTCTCCTATCGCTAGTGTACCGACCGCAACGCCCTTCGGCATTTGAACAATAGAAAGCAGCGAGTCTAAACCGTTAAGCGCTTTTGATTTAACCGGGCAGCCAAACACGGGTAAGTGTGTGTGGGCAGCAATCATACCTGGTAAGTGTGCGGCGCCACCGGCACCTGCGATAATAGCGCTAAAACCTTCATCAGCAGCACTTTCTGCAAAATCGACTAGCAAGTTTGGTGTACGGTGCGCCGACACCACCTTAGCTTCAAATTCAACACCAAACGACTTCAGCATTTTTGCGGCCTGCTGCATTGTAGGCCAGTCTGAAGTTGAACCCATCACAATCGCGACTTTTGCCATCTAGAGATCCTCGGGTAGGTAAAGTGGACAACCTTTGAAAGGCGGCGATTGTAGCGTAAAAGCGTTTAAAATCCCACCGCTAATGGCTCGATAGCGTATAGCGTGACTTAGGCTAATCGTAAATCTCCGTTCTCCGTAGGAGGTGATCTATATTCAAATTTAGCGCCGTATTAACTTTAATTAATCTACTGAATAGTACGTAAACGGGGGCTAAATCCTAGAGTGTGTATACCGGCCTCTTTCACTCCTCGTTGCGTAAAAGACAAGAGGTTATCCAATGTCTAAACAGCATGAACCCGATGTCATCGATGAAGTTATTGAAGAAGTTCACGATGTGGTGTCTGATTTTCTAAACAGAGAAGCGGCACCCGGCATATTACTTATGGTTGCCACGTTACTTGCACTCATAATTGCAAATTCTCCCCTTGATACTTTGTATGACAAACTTATCAGTATGCCCGTACAGATTTCCGCAGGCTCGTTTATCATTGATAAGCCTCTTTTACTTTGGATAAACGATGGTCTAATGGCCATTTTTTTCTTTCACGTCGGCTTAGAGCTAAAGCGTGAAGTATGTGAAGGAGAGCTTGCAAACCCTAAGGATATTGTGTTGCCTACCGCCGGCGCCATAGGGGGTATGATCATACCCGCGCTAATCTACGTTGGTATTAACTGGGACAACCCCGTAGCGATAGCAGGATGGGCTATTCCTGCCGCCACTGATATTGCATTTGCGCTAGGTATACTAGCGCTTCTAGGAAGTCGTGTACCCACCAGTTTGAAAATATTTCTTGTCACACTTGCAATTATTGATGACATTGGAGCGATCGTCATTATCGCCCTGTTCTACACAGAGAACATTACCGCTGGTGCGCTTATTATTGCAGCGAGCTGTTTGGCATTGTTGTGGCAAATGAACAAGCGGAACGTTGTGGATATTCCAGCCTATATATTGGTTGGTATAGTACTTTGGGTAGCCATGCTAAAATCAGGTGTCCACGCCACACTAGCAGGTGTGGTGCTGGCGGGTTTCATACCAATGAGAGACGATAAAGATCCTTCGTATTCACCAGTTACCCGTCTCGAACATAGTTTAAATAGCTCTGTAAGCTTTGCCATATTGCCACTTTTCGCTTTCGCGAATGCTGGCATTAGCTTCGGTAATATAAGCCCCGAGGGGATTTTTCACCCCGTAACATTTGGTATCTTCTTAGGCCTAGTCGTTGGAAAACAACTAGGTGTATTTGGCTTCTGCTACCTGATGGTTAAGCTTAAATTAGCCACACTGCCGGAAGATCTAAATTTTAAGCATATTTATGGTTGTGCTCTGCTTTGTGGTGTGGGTTTCACTATGAGCTTGTTTATTGGGGGCCTGGCGTTTGCACAAACGGGAATTAATCAAATTTTCGATGAGCGAGTAGGCATTCTAGCAGGCTCTCTGGTTTCTGCGACTTTAGGTTTCATTGTGTTAAGACTCGTCAGTGATAATAAGAAAGACCACAAGGTCGCTGCAAATGCGAGTAAGTTTACCGGTAATACGGTTGACTAGCTCGTCTACGAGTTTTCGCTAAACCCCTGTTAAATGGCGGCAACTATGCCGCCATTTACTCATCGTACTTAACAGCAACAAAAGAGTGTATCTATGCAGCTAACGAGAACAATGCTGCTAATGTTGTGCCATGTAATCTAACGTAAAATTAGTTAACAACTTCACGCCAAGCTTCATACCCGAATCGTCTACATAGAACTCCGGCGTGTGATGAGCGGGGCTATCTTCTTCAGATACGTCTAACGGTTTACCACCTACCCACACATAAAGGCCCGGGACTTGCTCTTGGAAAAATGAAAAGTCCTCGGCACCAGTGACCGGTTTCGATAGCAGCGTATTTTGTATTCCGGCTGTTCGCTGGATTGTTGGGAGCATCTGCGCTGTTAATTCCGGATCGTTATAGGTGATCGGATAGGAGTAGTCTAAAGGCAAAGTAAGCTCTGCTTCAGCCCCCATGCTTTGGGCTATGGCGTTTACCTTGCGCGGTAGTGACTCGTAAATATGCTCACGCGCCGCTTTATTAAGGGTTCGAATAGTGCCAACCATTTCAACTTCACTAGGAATAATGTTCGAACGATTTCCTCCATGAATGGAACCAATAGACACTACTGCGGCGTCATCGATAAGCTTAAGTTCGCGGCTAACGATAGTTTGTATAGACATGATCATTTGTGCGGCAGTGACAACAGGGTCAACACTTTTCCAGGGATAAGCACCGTGCGCCTGCTTTCCGTTAATCACTATCTTAAAGGGGTCGACAGCGGCCATAGTCCCGCCTGAGTTATAGCGTACCTTGCCAACATCTGTGTTAGCATTTATGTGTAAACCAAATATAGCATCAACGTCAGGATTGCGAAGCACGCCTTCCTTGACCATAACCTCTGCTCCGCCGACCTCACCAGCTGGCGCCCCTTCTTCAGCAGGCTGGAAGATAAACTTAACTTTACCTTTTAACTCACTTTTTATGTCGGTTAAGATCTTTGCTGCGCCCATGAGCATTGCCATATGCGTGTCATGGCCACATGCGTGCATCACTGGTACTTCGTTACCATTGTATTCGCCGACCTGAGTTGAACGATATGCCAAGTCATTTTGCTCTTTAACAGGTAACCCATCCATATCAGCACGAAGCGCAACCACCGGCCCGGGTTTGCCTGAATCTAAAATTGCAACTACCCCCGTTTTAGCGATGCCGGTTTGAACATCTAACCCAAGGCTAGTGAGATAGTCAGCAATATACTTCGCCGTATTGACTTCTCTATTAGATAACTCAGGAAATTCATGGAAGTGGTGACGCCACTTTATCACGTCACTCTCGACATTATCTGCCATAGCATCGACATCGACTTTCGCAAAGCCAAAAGGAACACAGGCGATAGATAGCAGGAGGGATAGCATTTTTCGTTTCATAGTCGCTCTCTTGTTGTTATGGAAGGGTCCGGTGTAATTTAGACTAAACTAAATTTGCAGATAAGACATCTGCTACGAAATATAATCTGTCAAAGAAATGTAAAAACGTGGGCCAAAAAAAAACCTGCCAGTAGGCAGGTCTTTTTAACGATACATTGATTAACTTTTTTGACGACGCATGGCATCAAAAAACTCATCGTTCGTTTTTGTCATCGACAGTTTACTTATCAAGAAGTCCATCGCGTCAATCTCTGACATCTCATGAACGATTTTGCGAAGGATCCACATTTTCTGTAGTTCGTCCTGGGCAGTAAGTAATTCTTCACGGCGAGTGCCTGAGCGGTTAAAGTCGATTGCTGGGAACACACGCTTTTCCGCAATTTTACGGTTAAGGTGTAGTTCCATGTTACCCGTACCTTTAAACTCTTCGTAGATAACTTCGTCCATTTTAGAGCCGGTGTCGATTAGCGCAGTTGCGATAATAGTTAAACTACCACCCTCTTCTACATTACGCGCCGCACCAAAGAATCGCTTTGGTTTGTGCAGAGCATTCGCATCAACACCACCAGTAAGCACCTTGCCCGATGACGGGATGACCGTGTTGTACGCACGAGCAAGACGTGTAATTGAGTCCAGCAAGATAACTACGTCTTTTTTGTGCTCTACAAGGCGCTTGGCTTTCTCGATAACCATTTCAGCAACCTGAACGTGACGGCTAGCTGGCTCGTCAAAGGTTGAAGCGACGACCTCGCCTTGCACAAGGCGGTGCATTTCAGTTACTTCTTCTGGGCGTTCATCAATAAGCAACACCATTAATTCACATTCTGGGTGATTAGCGGCGATTGACTGTGCGATATTCTGAAGAAGAAGAGTTTTACCCGCTTTTGGCGGTGCAACAATAAGACCACGCTGGCCTTTACCAATTGGCGACGCAAGGTCGAGCACACGTGCGGTAATATCTTCTGTCGAACCATTGCCACGCTCCATGCGTAAGCGGTCTGCCGCGTGCAGCGGTGTAAGGTTCTCAAAAAGGATTTTGTTGCGTGAGTTTTCAGGCTTGTCGAAGTTTACTTCGCGAATTTTTAAAAGGGCAAAATAACGCTCGCTGTCTTTCGGAGGGCGTATTTTTCCAGCAATGGTATCACCCGTGCGCAAGTTAAAGCGACGAATCTGACTAGGAGAGACGTAAATATCATCTGGACCTGCAAGATACGAAGAGTCAGCTGAACGCAAAAAGCCAAAGCCGTCCTGCAATATTTCTAAAACTCCATCCCCGAAAATATCTTCACCGCTTTTCGCGTGTGTTTTCAGTATAGAGAAAATGATGTCTTGTTTTCTGGCGCGTGCCATGTTTTCCAGGCCCATTTCTTCGGCCAGGGCAACCAACTCGCTAATTGGTTTGTTCTTTAATTCAGTTAAATTCATACTGGTGGGTCTTTGTGCTTGAACTTCGCTTACAGGACTAATAGTCACTCTGTTCTAGTTTAGATTTGATTTCGCCCGGATGTGGACGTAAGCAGAATGCTGCTCGGGTGAGCGCTAATCAAAAGTTAGCACTATATTTAACCAACGTCCAGCCTTTTACTACTCAAATGTTAAATATTTATCGCTAGCGCTGCCGGAAACAATCAATAGAACTGTAAAAACAAAAAACCGGTACTAACGAAAGCACCGGTTTTTTTAAATAGTAATTTTTACTTAAAGGTTTTCGTTAAGGAACTCTGTTAGCTGCGTTTTAGATAGCGCACCTACTTTAGTTGCCGCAACGTTTCCGTTTTTGAAAAGTAGCAATGTTGGAATACCACGAATACCATATTTCGGTGGAGTTTCGTTATTTTCATCGACATTCAACTTGCCAACTGTTAACTTGCCATCAAACTCGGTCGCTACTTCTTCCAAGATTGGGGCGATCATTTTACACGGGCCACACCATTCGGCCCAGAAGTCAACCAGTACAGGACCTTCAGCATTGATAACATCTGCCTCGAATTTATCGTCAGATAACTGGATAATTTTGTCGCTCATTCTTTTCTCCATTATTGGTCTGCCGCTGATTTGTCTCAGCACGACCATAAGTGTTATATAGAAACTGTTTTTTAATGCAAGCACCGATAAGCTATAAGCTATGCCTACTCACTTAACTGATACTCACTTTTCCGATTTGCCGATTAACGGCAAGGTTGTTGACGCCTTGGCGGCAGCTAATTTTTCACATTGTACACCAATTCAAGCACTTGCACTGCCCCCTTTACTAGAGGGGCACGACATTGCGGGTCAGGCACAAACCGGGACCGGTAAAACCATTGCCTTTTTGGTGGCTACATTTCACTATTTGCTAAGCAAAGCAGAAAATGCAGATAACAGCAAATCAAATGGCCCTCGCGCTATTATAATGGCGCCGACCAGAGAGCTCGCCGTACAAATCTACAACGACGCCAAACTGCTTAGTGAGCATACTGGATTGTCGCTTGGGTTGATTTATGGGGGCGAAGGTTATCAAAGTCAACGTGAAACGTTGGAAGAAGGGGTAGATATTATAATTGGTACGACAGGACGCATTCTCGATTACTATAAGCAGAATGTGTTTACACTGAATAATATTCAGGTTGCCGTGCTCGATGAAGCCGACCGTATGTTCGATTTAGGCTTCATTAAAGATATCCGCTTCTTGTTTCGTCGTATGCCGCCAGCAAGCGAGCGCCTAAGCATGCTATTTTCTGCGACACTTAGCTATCGCGTACAAGAGCTTGCCTACGAACACATGAATAACCCTACACATGTACAGGTTGCTCCAGAACAAACTACAGCAACACGCGTTTCTCAAGAGCTGTTCTATCCGTCTGATGATGACAAAATGCTACTGCTTCTTACGCTACTTGAAGAAGAGTGGCCAGAAAAAGCGATTGTTTTTGCTAATACAAAAAATAGCTGCGAAAAAGTCACCGACTGGCTTACTGCTGACGGGCACCGCGTAGGCTTACTCAGCGGTGATGTACCGCAGAAGAAACGCCTAGGGATCTTAGAAGACTTTACTAACGGCAACGTAGACGTTCTGGTAGCAACTGACGTTGCCGCGCGCGGTCTTCATATTGATGCTGTTACCCACGTATTTAATTA
The DNA here is from genome assembly GCF_001885075.1 of Alteromonas sp. V450. Taxonomy (NCBI): domain Bacteria; kingdom Pseudomonadati; phylum Pseudomonadota; class Gammaproteobacteria; order Alteromonadales; family Alteromonadaceae; genus Alteromonas; species Alteromonas sp. V450. The sequence continues at coordinate 3,820,986 of NZ_MODU01000004.1, read as the reverse complement.
CGATCTACCTGACGACGCTGAAGACTACGTACACCGAATTGGACGTACCGGCCGCGCAGGGCAAAGTGGTGTTGCAATCAGTTTTGCCTGTGAAAAATATGCGTTAAACTTACCCGCAATAGAGCAGTACATTCAAAAGGCTATCCCAGTTACCGATTACGACCGAAGTGCACTTCTTGATGATGTAACACCACCAAGACCGCGCAGACGACGCGCACCAAACAACCGCAACAGTTCTCGACGAGGCGGCAACGGAAGAGGTCGCGGTAAACCACAGCAGCGTGGTAATAAAGCGTAAGCGCAGTAATTGAGAATCGAGAATTTATGCAGGCAGAACTTCAGCACGATGCACAGACCTACGGCGAGTACTATGCCGCCGTAGACTTAGGCTCAAACAGCTTCCATATGGTTATTGTTCACGTCGTCAATGGTAGTGTGCAAATAATAGGAAAAATTAAACAAAAAGTGCGCCTAGCCGCAGGGTTAGATGAAAATTTTGCGCTTGATGAGAACAGCATGGAGCGCGGCTGGAACTGCCTGCAAGTATTTTCGGAACGTTTGCAAGACATTCCTCCTTCCAATATAAGAATAGTTGCTACCGCGACGTTGCGCCTAGCAACTAACGCACATGTATTCATTCGCAAAGCCGAACAAGTACTCAATCATAAATTAGATGTTATTAGTGGCGAGGAAGAAGCTAGGCAGATCTATCTAGGTGTTGCATATACGTCGGCTAATCAAGGGAATAGCTTAGTTATTGATATTGGCGGGGCCAGCACTGAAATCATTATCGGTAACGATATGCAGCCAATCCATCTAAAAAGTTTAGATATGGGCTGCGTAACCTTCATGGAACGTTACTTTCAAGATGGCGACATAACGCAAGATAACTTCGACAAAGCGAAGCAAGCGGCCCATGCGCTTATCGCTAATGTAGCTGACGCGTTTTTGTGTTTTGACTGGGATAATTGCCTTGGTGCCTCGGGTACACCTCAAGCGATTACCGAAATACTGGTTGCCCAAGGAATAAGTGATGCCATTCGCATCGATTACCTTTACCACTTGGAAAAGCAGTGTATTGAGTGCTCAACTATGCAGTCACTCGACATTGATGGTCTTGAAGAAAGTCGCAAAGCAATATTCCCCTCAGGGCTTGCTATTTTAATTGCGTTATTTGAAGCATTTAACATTCAGCACATGAATATTTCTGGTGGCGCGCTTCGAGAAGGCCTCATTTATGGCATGTTAGATAATGTGACCGAGAACGACCGACGTCAACAGACACTTAATCAAACTAAACATCGTTATCATATTGATACGAGTCATGCCAACACAGTGAAACAGGTTGCGTCTTTGCTATGTCATCAGCTATGTGCTCAGCAAAATATCTGCCATCTTGATACAGAAACTATTTTGGGTGCGGCATCTCAGCTCCACGAAATAGGATTACATATCGAGTACAAACGCCACCATGAGCATGGCGAATATCTGCTTAGCCATATTGATCTTCCGGGCTTTACTCGGCTTCAGCGCACTGCTATACGTGACCTGGTAGCTCAACATCGCCTGAACATCAATACTAAAAACTTCGATAAATACCATGCAGACTATCAGCCAATGCTCAAAGGACTGCTGCGTATTTTGCGCCTATCAGTTGTGCTTTGTCTTCGTCGACAAAACAAACACATCCCGGAATTGCGCTTATTATGTGAAGAGGATAAATGGACTTTGCGCTTCCCAGAGGGCTGGCTAAAAGCACACCCTCTGATTAACGCAGAACTTGCAAACGAATGTTGGCTTCAGCATAAGGCTGGCTTTGAGCTCATTTGCGAATAGCTAAGACTGCACCGCTATTAATTTTGCAGCAGTGCAGCTGCCTTAGGTGCAAAATAAGTTAAAATACCGTCAGCTCCTGCGCGCTTAAATGCTAATAACGACTCAAGGATAACCGCATCTTCCTCAAGCCATCCGTTTGCAAACGCCGCTTGGTGCATGGCGTATTCACCGCTTACCTGATACGCAAACGTCGGTACGTTAAACGTCTCTTTACAACGTCTAACAACGTCAAGGTAAGGCATGCCTGGCTTGACCATTACCATGTCAGCGCCTTCTTCTAAGTCCAACGCAATTTCATGTAATGCTTCGTCCGTATTTGCAGGGTTCATCTGATAGCTTTTTTTGTTGCCGCCCTTTATATTAGCTGCCGAACCAACCGCGTCGCGAAATGGGCCGTAATAGGCAGATGCATACTTTGCTGAGTACGCCATTATACATGTATTAATATGCCCTGCTTTTTCAAGTGCTTCCCTTATTTTGCCAATTCGGCCATCCATCATATCGGAAGGCGCAACAATGTCTGCGCCCGCTTCAGCGTGAGATAACGCTTGCTTAATCAGCACCTCTACCGTTTCATCGTTCATCACGTATCCATCTTCGTTAAGAAGACCATCTTGTCCATGTGATGTGAAAGGATCGAGTGCTACATCCGACATTAACATAACGTCTGGATACGCCTTTTTAAGTGCTTTCATCGCTTCTTGAGCTAGGCCATTTGGGTTGAACGCCTCGCTTGCACACTCTGACTTTTTATCCATTGGCGTAACGGGGAACAGTGCGAGCGTTTTAATCCCCAAATCTACCCACTTTTCTGTTTCTTGTATTAGCAAATCGATAGACAGCCTATCTACACCTGGCATAGAGGGTACTGACTCCCTTGCGTTCTCGCCAGGAAGCACAAATACGGGATAAATTAGGTCATCAGTTGTAAGAACATTTTCAGTTACAAGCCCTCGCAGCGTTTCGTTTGCTCTGAGTCGGCGCATCCGGCGCAAAGGGAATGGAGAAGATGTCATATATATTCCTGTAAAGTTTTATATTTCACGTTATTACGCCCACCTGCTTTTGCTTCATAAAGCAATGCATCTGCGTGTCTTAACAACAATTGCGCGTGATCTTCGTTTTCAATTATAGTGCTGGATACACCCGCACTCGCTGTAAGATCAATGTTCTGGCCCTCATAGTTAAGCGGTGCACCCTCAAGAGCCTCTCGGATAGTCTGTGCCACGTGATACGCACCGCTTAGGTCGGTGTTAGGCAAAATGATAGCAAATTCTTCACCACCTATACGACACACATCATCAGTTGGTCGGTGGATGTGCTTTTGGAACAGTTGTGCGATATGTATAAGACACGCATCGCCCCCGTCATGGCCATACGTGTCATTAATGTTTTTAAAGTGATCTATGTCCATTAAGATAAGTGAAAGCGGTGTTTGTTCACGACGGCTTCTTCGCCCCTCGGAGCGCAAACGTTTATCGAAGTGTCGTCGGTTATATACACCAGTAAGCGGGTCGATTGCATTTAATCGCTCTAACTCTTGGTTTACCTCTGATAGCTCTCTTAACGTAATTTCGAGTTCGAGCGTGCGCTCCTCTACTTTATACTCCAAATCATCTTGATAACGCTTTTGTACTTCTAGCAAGTTTTCCTTTGCGATATTTGCCTGCATCTCTTGGTCTAATGCAAATTGCTGCGCTTCGATCAAATCGTCACGACTGTGGCTATAGCTGATAGCGAGGATCAACGCCAAAATTATCGTTTCAACAGCGCCACCCACGATGAGTAAGTTATTCGAACCAATGGGTAATTGAATAAGGTTCACGTTATCTAAACTCGCCGTTAATCCACTAACAAGGAGAAACCCCCAAGCAACAGAAAAGTATCGCGCAACCACCACTCCACGGGTTGCTAGCCATAACCCAAGGCCGAGTGTAAAAATAACTATCAAGCTGAGTAGAACTAGGAATAATTTAATCATCACATAGTATGGCACCGCCATACCCACTATGATGGAGGCGCCACAAACCCAGCTAATTCCTTTGGATATGCGGTCAAGCTTAGTACTGTGCTCCCTTACAGGCAAAAGACTTCGGGTAAATAGGGAGGCAAACATTATAGTGGCGTTGGCAAATACGACCACGGCTTTACTTTGAAACCAAATGTTATCTTTCCATAGATACGCAAAGCCATAACCATGCAATGTGATTAGCGTCAATGCTAAAGAAAAAACGTAACCAGAATAAAATAAAAACGATAGTTTGCGTGCTGTTACAGTGAGAAATGCATTGCTTATCCCCATAGCTATAAGGATGCCGAAAAATATGCCTAAGGCAACGTTGCGGCTTGAGGTGTAAACAATAAATTCTTTTTCTTCCCAAATTCTTATAGGTAAGCGAACCGTGCCGGACGTCTCTACTTTGATAAAAACACGTTGAGATTCGGCACTATTTGGCAATGGGAAAAGGGGTTTAGCATGCAAGATTGGCCTTTCTGACAAAGACTGGCCATCTCCCGCTGAATATAACGCCGTAGGTTTGCTCCCCGTAAGTTGAAAAACGCCCACGTCTAACGTATCAAGTAACGGGTAGTCGATATGAAGAATAAACCTACTTTCATCACTTTGTGTAGGGGCAATGACAAGCGAGAACCACTGCACATCACCGTCCATACCTAAATTAACGGGCGCCGATATTGTTGACCATTCCGACGCCGGCACCTGCGCAATATTATTGAAGTTATAATCATTGCCCTTTTCGTTTTTCAAGTACTTAAGCTGAGAGTAGCGTGGGGCCGATTCAGCAACCGGCGAGAGATTAACAATAACGATAATGAATGCAAAAACAGCAATAAGTGTAGTGGCGATAAGCCCTATGTCGTACCTTCGTATTGCATTAGAATTTATTTGCATACGGTCCTATTCAATACAAAACAACTTGCAAGTATTAGCATAACTGCTTGACTGTAATTTATCATTGTCGACGTTTAAATAATTGCTTAATTGCTCAGCGATATGTGGTAGATACGCCGGCTCGTTATTGCGCTTTCTTGGCTTGAGGGTTTTGGGGAAGAGATAAGGCGCATCTGTTTCCAGTATAATTTTGTCCAGAGGTATTTGTTTTACAGCACCTCGAAGTGCCTCACCTCTTTTTTCATCACAAACCCAGCCTGTAACACCAATATATAGGCCCAGCGATAGATAGGCTTTTACCTGCGCTTCATTGCCTGTAAAACAATGCGCTATTCCCCCTCTAATACAGGATCTGTATTTTTCTAAAAGCTGGATCTGGTCGTTAAACGCATCTCTTTCGTGAAGGAATACGGGTAAATCAAGCGCTTTCGCTATAATCAGCTGTGCCTCAAAAACCTGCTTTTGAGTGTCTCTCGGTGAAAAGTCGCGATTAAAATCAAGGCCACATTCGCCAATTGCTACACAACCTGGCTTTTGCGCAAATTTTTCCAAAAGTGAATAATGTTCTGCGTTTACCACTTTTGCGTTGTGAGGATGTACGCCAATTGTATAGCAGCAGCTATCTGGAAACCTTTGATACAGGGCTTCTGCCTCACTCCACTCGTCAGGGTGTGTTGTGATGATACAGAGCTTATCTACACCATTTTCTTTTGCCCGAGCGATTATGTCATTAGCGTCAAAACGTTTGTCGAGAAGATTTACGCCTGCATCGAACCAAGGCATTTATTTTAGCCGCTTTACTTTAAGGCGCTTATTAAGCCCCTCTACACCTAAATAAAAAGCGCCCAGTATACCCCGTTCAATTTGCACTTTTTGCCCCACGCTAAGCTTGAGAAACTTATTATCGGTTTGTTGCCATACCGAGTTGTCGTTAAACGTGAACCTATTTTTGCCGCGGACTGTCTGAGATATCGACGTGATGATAAGCGACTTCTCATCGATGTAATTTTCTCGATCTCGTCGCCCTTCTAAACCAAATTCAACGCTTGGCTGTTCCACCTTACGTTGGGTTATCGGCGCCTTTTCAACGTCGCGAGATAAAGCAACCTCAGACTTCAGGCCTTGTTTCTCAGTTGTCGCTATGGGCGCAGCATGGGTATAACGTTCGACATTTTTTGCCATTTTATCGAAACACGCCAAACGTTGGGTATCATCAACAATCTCTCGACAATCTTCTACCGCATCGTGCAGAGATTGAGAATAAGCCTTGTTCAGCCCCAACAAAGACATCAACATAGCAATCATTAGTGTGCGTAACGTCATAACCCGTCCTTTACTTACTTGCGTTGGCATCTTCCGCGTCTTCAGACTCGTCATCGTCGCGTGGTTTTCTACCTGCATAAAGCCCCCCGACAATCACACCTATCTCAAACAGGATCCACATTGGAATCGCTAACAGTGTTTGCGAAATAACATCTGGAGGTGTCAGTAACATTCCCACAACAAATGCGCCCACCACGACATAAGGGCGCTTTGCTCTTAACGATTTCGCGTCGGTAATGCCCGTCCAACACATAAGAATGATTGCGATGGGAATTTCAAACGATACCCCAAAAGCAAAAAAGAGCTTGAGCACAAAGTTAAGGTAGCTTGATATATCTGTGCTAACCGTAACACCCTCGGGCGCAACACTGGTAAAAAACGCAAACGCAATGGGAAATACTACAAAGTATGCGAAGGCCATACCGGCGTAGAACAACAACGTACTTGAGAATAACAGCGGTGCAACTAGCCTTTTTTCATTGCGATAAAGCCCGGGCGCAACGAACCCCCACACTTGGTAAAGCACATAGGGAATTGCAATAAAAAATGACAGTACAAGCGTTAATTTGAAAGGGGCGAAAAAAGGAGACGCAACATCTGTAGCAATCATTGATGCATTTTCAGGCAGTGATTCAAGTAGTGGCATTGCCAACAATTGATAAAGGTCCTGCGCAAACGCCGCCAAACACATAAACACAACAAGCACACTCAATAACGCTTTGAGTATACGGCTACGCAGTTCGATTAAGTGAGATATTAAGTTGTTAGCGTCAGACATCTATTGTTTTTTGTAAGGTTCTTGAACCGACTCAGCGGCTTTTTTAAGCTCATCAACGCTTTGTTCGAGCTCGGGTGAAAGATCTTTAAGCCCTTGTTGTTCGGCTTTTTTTAAATTCTCATGCAATTCGTGTACGCGCAACTGATGCTCTACTTCTTGCTTGAAGCCTGTCGCTACGTTGCGCACACTGCGGATTGTATTTATTGTTGAGCGCATGGCACCAGGTAACCTTTCCGGCCCTAAAATTAGGAGTGCCAGAACACCAATAACCAATAACTCCCAAAAGCCAATATCGAACATTAGGATTTTTCTTTAACGTCGCTCTGTGTCTTAGTTGAAACAGGCTCTGCCGCTGACTTTTCTTCAACTCGCTTGCTTTGGTCAAAGTCTGCGTCTTTCTCTTCTTCGGTTACTGCTTTTTTAAAACCTTTAATCGCACCGCCTAAATCAGTACCAATACCTTTGAGTCGTTTTGTACCGAACAATAGTACTACGATTACTAGTATGATCAGCAGCTGCCAAATACTAATACCACCCATAAAATTAATCTCCGTAACATCCTCACGTACAGTATGCCATTGCCCGCTGATGCTTTCACCTGAATATTTGTCCCAATGAATAAAGATTGACGTTTTACTGATGACAATCCATGCTCTGTGTATCTAATTAGCAAACCGTTGTTTAATACAACTATTCACGTTTTTACAAGGAGTTAGTGAGCAATGCTATGCTTTACCGCTGTTTATTGTCATTTATTTCTCACTGTTCCCACAACGCTGAATATAAACTATGCCTCGGTGAACCTACCCGTAAATACGACAAGTGGAAGTGCAGCTTATCATCGCATTGAAGACCCGCAGGACGCCACGCGCATGCGGGATGATGCATTTGAAGATAACGTACAGCCTTACACATCGTCGCACGACCAACAATGGTTCGACATTTGGCAGCGTAGCTTTACCGATACGATGGACTTTACGGTGAAGCAACTTGATGGCTTGTTTGAACGCGATGAAGATGCAGATACGCTAGAACACAAAGAAGCCAGGGCAGAGGGCCGTATTCAACTTGCTTGGGAGCCAAGGAGCGGCATGCTGTCTGATACTGATTTACGCTTTCGCATTCGAGTACGCCTGCCTGCACTGAAAGAACGCGTTGACCTACTTTTAAGCGATAATGAAGACGAAGCGCAGAACAATACCATACGTGCAGCTAGAGATACTGGTAATAACGACCGAGACAGAACGACTATTGCGCTGCGGTTTCGCCCAGAGCAAGATTCCCACTACTCGTTTAGAATTGGTGCAGGACGTCGTGACCAATTATATGCCATGACCCGATACAGAGATGCTTTTGCTTTTTCTAAACAGTGGGCCATGCTTTATGACGCTGAACTCTACTACTACACGCGAGATAGGTTGGGTGCCGAACTTGGTTTAGCACTCCAGTATGAAATTAACAAAAAGCACCTCGTCCGGCAAAACAACCGCTTTTACTTTCGCGATGATACTAACGACTGGTTGTGGCGCCACGAAGTCCACCACTTGTTTTCAGTTGACAAGCATAACGCTGTTATACCTCACCTCATGGTGGAAGGGTTAAGCCAGCCCAATTATCGCGTAGAAGAAGTCTATGGCGGATTTAGATGGCGAAACAATATGTTACGCGACTGGCTTTTCTTTGAAGTAGAGCCCTTCGTGTTATGGCTACGAGAAGAGGACTTCAAAACCTCTTATGGCATAGCCTTGCGCGTGGAGGCTTATTATGGGCGAGATACCTAAGCACAGTCTACTCGTAAATTACAAACGGAACCCTGCTATAAGCGCAATAACGCAGGTTATGAAAACGTGATGCTTCTGATGATTGCAACACATGTGTATTTCCACTGTCCTGCCAGCGAATCGTGTCTTTTGAGCGACATAGATCTTGCGACTCAAGTCGCCACCTGCCCCGCTCACTGCGCTTGAACGTAGTAAGCTTTTCTGATGGTTCGAGTATGAGTTTCAATTCACCCGATGTAATCTTTCCAGACGTGCCGCTTGGTAAATAACTCGCTTCACCTGCAATAATACGTTTGAGGCCTTTAGATGAATGTGAGATGTCTTCTTTGCCGTAGCTCATATCTACAATGAATACTCCGCCTTCCCCAACTACGCTAAAAGACGCGTCTTCAAAGGGCGCTTTCGCATCGACAATCAATGCTGTAGTTTCATCTATACCGAAACCAAATGATTGTCCACTAGACGCTGTCGCAGCGATAAGACGGGCTTCACGATCGCGTTCCGAAAAATGAGTATCAAGTAAGCCCCAATTGAAAAGTCCTAAGCCACCTGCCGGTTTAATGGTCATTGCACCATCGATAAGGCGATTTTCACATTGAGCGCCAGCCTCGCAGCGTTGTGATGTAGGATTAACACCATATACACCGCCGGATAAAACCCCTTTCGAATCGCCGCTTGTTAACATAGGGACAGGCCGATGGTTTTTGTATCCACCAGCCTGCACGGCTGTTCCTGCACTGGTCCCACCTACAACTAGCTGATCGTCCCTCCACCGTTCACGTAACGTTTTAAGAAAATCGCTGGGGCTTCCTGTAGGTGTACTTAGTGCTGCCAGTGTTTTACTTTGGTCTCCACCGTTAAAGAAAAGACCGTCAAGGCGAGATAGTGTATTCACCGCCAGCTGGTTATCTTCACACCATGAGCGTTGTTTGCTCGTACGCTCCGGATATAACCTCTCTTTATCAAACAGCGAATGCTGCGCCCTGAAAAACGCGAGGTTGTTACAACTTTGACCTCCCAACTCTTTAACATAAACGGCCTGTTGAAAAGCGGGAGTTAACGGAAGCCAAATGACTTCTACGTTGGGTTGTTGAAAAACGCCTTTGTAGAAGTCTACCGCTTCAAATGGATCGCGTGACGATGCCGTTACAATACCTATGATCGTTCGAGCAGTTGTATCAGCGTTCTCTTTCTCCGCAATTTTGGCTTGTCGTTTCGCATGGGCAGCTTCAATAAACGCAGTATAGATATCAACTGACGCCCCAGCTTTTGTATCTGCCAACGACACTTGCTCTTGTAATCGATTACCTTGCTCGTCTACTTGCTGCGCTTCTAGCGCATCTAACAAAATGAAGTAATCAGTGTCTGAAAGAGAACGAATATTGCTGTCTGAGAAGCCAACATCATTGAGGGCATCTAGCAGCGCATTCTTTGTATAAAGCCGGTCACCCTCAGATGAATTAATATTCACCAAATATGAATATAAAAAATCTTTATTTTGTGAGTATTGGTTCGCTAACTCTTGATACCTGAGCAGTGACTGTTGATTTAATTCATACAGAATCACCGCTTTTCCCGACGAAAAGGTCGACGGGGACGTGCAGTTTTGATTAGACATACTTGAACATGTTTTTAATGCTCCTCCCGCCAAAACCAGGTTCGGAGAAGCAAAACAAAACACTGAAAATACAGCAACATAAAAAAAGAAAAGCAATTGAAGTAGTGTTTTCAATCTATTCTTGAAACAGTTAAAAAAAGTGTATAAAAAAATTACTTTCATTTGAACCAACGGAATATTTTATTGATTGACTTTTATTCACGGTAGTGTTAACTAATAATCAATGTCAACGGCAAAGTAAGTGTCGTACAGCAAATTCTTACCCAGACGAAATGCATAAATCGTCACAACACTGGTTTTTATAAATGATTAAGAAAGCTGCCAACCTAGGCAACTATCGCTATCAAAATTTTTACTTGTCGGAGTGGTTCGACGAGTAACGCTCTCGCCCTTCAATTCATTGAAGCGGTCACGCTGCGTCTTGCAGCAAATTTATATCTAAACAAGTGTTGAATCGCGCGAAAAGCGGCAATAGATCGTGCGCGTTACAGGGATCACAATAATGAAAACATCAACGTTACATCACAAAACAGGTGTGTCTGTTGGCACGCTAAGCTACCTTTCACTTTGCATATTTGGCGGCATATTTTCTCAGGCTTTATCTGCACAAGAAGTAAGCGAAGAAGAAATTGTAGAGCGTATACAAGTTACCGGCAGCAATATCCGCGGCGCAGATATGGAAGGCGCACAACCGCTTACCATATTAACGTCAGAAGATATTGCACGCACAGGCGCATCTACCATTTCTGAGCTAATGCGCACGGTAACGCAAACCCGTGGTGGCGTTGGTACATTTGACACCACTCAAAGTGGGGCAACGTCTACCTCTACACCACCTGGTCAAGCGGCGGCATCACTTCGAGGCATTGGGCCCTCTTCAACATTAACGCTTGTGAACGGACGCAGAATTGCAGCAAGCTCATTTGCTTCTGGCACTGAAAATTTTGTTGATATCAATAGCATTCCTGCCTCAGCAGTAGAGCGCGTAGAGGTACTAGCGACGGGTGCATCTGCGATTTATGGTGCAGACGCCGTTGCAGGTGTTATCAACTATATTCTCAAAAACGATTATGAAGGCTTAGAGCTTCAAACTAATTACGAGAACACCACCAACAGCAACGACCATGGTGCCTTCAATGCTCAAATGCTGTGGGGTAAAAATTTTGATAACGGCAGTAATTTAACGGCGTTTTTCGACTACTTCGACAGAAAAGCGATAAGGGCAACCGACTTTTCCCAAACGCGCGATCCTGTTTTAGAAAGTAGTTACTCATATCTTGCCAAGGGGCAGCCCAACATTTACTTTGATAGCACACTAGACCGCTATGAAATGCCTGCGCCTAACTGTCCTAATGAGCTCACAATAACGGAGCTCGATGAGGAAATTTGTGCATACTATGCCAATGAAGATGACTATTTCGAAACGCCACTAGAAACCTTGTCAGGAGGCTTCACTTATACCTACCAAGGTAACGACATTACGTGGCGGACAGATCTTCTTGCCTCGCATACCAAATCAACGTCATTCTCAACACCATCACCGATTAATCAGGTAAACGATGAAGAAGGAGCATGGATAGAGCCCAATGCTCTTAACGTACTCGAGGACGAGGCCCGTAACGCAATTATTAACAACTTGTACTTAAGCTCTTTTGATACTGTTGCAGGTCGAGAACTTGAAGGTCTTCAATACGATGCTCGATTTGTATCCCCACGTACCGTCGAAATAGAAACTGATGCTATCCGCCTAGTTTCATCCTTACAAGGGTACTTTGGTGAGTGGGAATGGGAAGCTGGCGCCCTTTATTCTCGCAGTGAGTCTGAACAGGTGGCTACACAAGGTATCTACAACCGCTATCTCTACACAGCTGCCGTTCACGGAGAGCTCTGTGATACGGTTGAGATTGCGCAGTATGACAGCACAAACGATATTTTAAGCTGTGGCAACGGCGCACTGTTATCTGCCTATAACCCTTTTCTAGTAGGCGATGCGCAAAACGACGCTATCTTGGGCCTAACACAAGCACGCCCCACTCGTGATGGAACCAGCGAAATGTTCGGCCTAGATGCCAAAATTAACGGTGAAATAGCGCAGTGGAATGGCAATGCTGTGTTGCTAGCTGCTGGGGTTGAATTCAGACGGGAAGAAATCACTGACTTGCCGTCTTTAGACTCACAAGCGAGAGCGGAAAATAGCTTTCTTGTCGATGTTTTTGGATTCGGTTCAAGTGCCTCTGCGGCAGACAGAAATCAGATGGGCATTTTTGCCGAGCTCTTTATTCCTGTTACCAATCAATTTGATATTAGTCTTGCCGGCCGTTTCGACGATTACAACGATTTTGGCAGCACGTTTAATCCAAAAGTGGGCTTCACCTACCGCCCAATTGATGACTTAGTACTTCGCGGTTCGTGGTCAACAGCATTCCGTGCTCCCTCTCTGACTCAAGCAGGCGTGCAGCTGCGAACGACTCGCGCGTCTTTCGACTGTTCAGTGAACGACGCCGTTGCTGATTTGTATTGCGAAGGGCAAGGCAGCGTTCGCGGCAATAACGTACTTGAGCTTGGTAACCCTGCTTTGCGCGCTGAAGAGTCAGAAACGTACTCTTTTGGTTTTGCCTATAGCCCAACTGACAACACCACGATTACGATTGATTACTGGACTTTCGATCACGAAGACATTGTTGATACCAATATGACGGGGGTTTTAGATCGTGCTATTACCGATGCTTCACTTCGCCATTGCGGTGTGTTGGATGAGGGTGAGGTAGGCATTTCGTACTTGAAAGACCTATGTTTGGTTACCGATAACGCAGGGAATACCATTGAGGATGAGGGCGCTAACTTAACTGAAATTCTTAATGCTTGGGTGGAATTTGACGCCCCCCGCTTTGATGAGTTACCGCTGTTTAGAGATCATATTTTATTGCTTGATAATACGGGCACTCAAGAACTCGAGGGTATCGACTGGGACATAGACCACGACTTTCAGTTAGATAGTGGCACGTTGGAGCTAGGGTTTTCTGGCACTCACTACCTAACCTACGACCGAAATAGGCCAGGCTCTGATGAAATTGAATCATTAGCGGGCACGTTCCTTTACCCTGAAACCGTTGCTACAGCCGAACTTTTCTATGTTCAAGAGGATTGGTACGTAGGTGCTTACCTTTTCTATACTAGCAGCTATGACGACGATATCATTCGTTTACGCAGCAGAGAAATCGATGAGTTAATCGAATTGGGCGCCATTGAAGATGAAAATGATACCCGCGATGTAAGCAGCTGGACTACCGTAACACTCAGCGCTGGCTATTACTTTGAGAATGCTGACTTGCGCCTTACTGTTGATAACGTTTTTGACCGAGATGCCCCTACGGCTTATGGCTCTGGTAGAGGTTTTGATGCCTTTAACCACGACCCGTTTGGTACGCGCTACACACTTGCGTTTAGTTACTATTTTCACTAAGTGACGATAGAGGGCGTTGAGCCCTCTTCACTTTCGGAGGTAAGGTTGCAACATTCACCTTCAACATCGCGAATGCCTGATGCATTCGTCATCTTATTCTTTGTAATACTGCTTGCAGGGCTAGTGTCTTGGCTTGTTCCTGCTGGTACCTTTGAAACAAAAAATATCACCACACCAGACGGCAACATTAAAACCGTGCTCGATGCCGATAGCTTCAGATATGCAGAAGAAAGCCATGGCTTTATGTTATTCGATGGCACAGGCAACAAAACGGGAATAGCTAACTATGCCTTTGATGGCATGGTCTCGGGCGACAAATGGGGTGCTGCAGTTGGTGTTATCGCTTTTATTCTTATCGTTGGCGGCGCCTTCGGCATAGTGATGCAAACAGGCGCTATCAACAACGGTATTATGGCGTTGATAAAACGCTACCAACACGCCGATAACCTTTTGCTCCCAGCTTTATTCTTGCTTTTCTCATTAGGTGGGGCGGTTTTTGGAATGGGTGAGGAAGCCATTGCATTTTGTATTGTGTTAGTGCCACTAATGACCGCCATGGGCTATAACGGCATCATGGCGGTGCTTGTCACTTATGTGGCAACGCAAATCGGCTTTGCTACAAGCTGGATGAACCCGTTTTCTGTGGCCATAGCACAAGGCATTGCCGAGGTGCCGCTAATGTCGGGCCAATATTTTCGCATGGCCATATGGGCCCTCTTTACCGCTTTTGGCTTAATCTTCACTTTGCGTTATGCAAAACAGCTAAAAAATAGTAACCAAGTGTCTTCGTTGGAATCCGAGGCAATTACCGCATCAACAAATAAGCTCACTGAGCCGCAATTTTCTGTTACAGACAAATTTATACTTGTCGCCTTCTTTGCCTGTATCTGCTGGGTAATGTGGGGGGTGATTATTCATGCTTATTACATCCCACAAATTGCCTCACAGTTTTTTTGTATGGGGATCCTCATTGGTGCCATCGCATGGATTGGCAAGCGTATGTGCTTAAACGATATTAGTGCGGCGTTTGTTAGCGGTGCACAATCGCTGCTGCCTGCAGCCCTCATTGTAGGTATGGCCAAAGGCATTGTATTAGTGCTTGGCGGTGACGAAGTGACTTCACCTTCTGTGCTAAACACCTTGCTACATCACACTGGTAGCGCATTAGCACAAACCGGTGCTGTAATGAGCGCTTGGCTCATGCTGTTGTTTCAAAGCATTTTTAATTTCTTTATTGCCTCTGGTTCTGGACAGGCTGCGATCACCATGCCTTTAATGGCCCCGTTATCAGATCTTGTAGGCGTGACTCGCCAAGTTGCGGTGCTAGCCTTTCAGCTAGGTGATGGCTTGACTAATTTAATTATTCCAACTTCTGCTTCGCTGATAGGCTGTTTAGGTGTGGCTGGCGTAAGTTGGACAACATGGGTAAAATTTATCGCAAAGTTTTGCGCCGGACTTTTCACACTTGCGTCGCTCACTGTTATCACCGCCGTATTAATAGGTTTCTCTTAAATGCTAACGCTTATCAAAAATGTAGAATGCTACTCGCCTTCACCTAAAGGCACGGTCGACATTCTTATTGCCAACAACGCTGTTGCACATATTGCTGCCAACATTTCGATGCATTCGCCTTCTCTAAACATTATCGACGGTAGTAATTTGATTGCAGTTCCAGGCCTTGTTGACAGCTTAGTGCATATTTCTGGTGGCGGCGGCGAGGGTGGCTTTCACACTCGTACGCCACAAATGTCGCTAACTGATGCAAGTTTACACGGAGTAACAACCGTCATCGGTGCGTTAGGTACCGATGCAACTACGCGAACGCTTCCTGATTTGGTGGCTAAGACAAAAAGCCTAAACATAGAGGGGATCAGCGCGTATTGTTACACTGGCTCCTATCACCTGCCAGCCCGAACCATTACAGGCAACGTCACTGACGATGTTGTACTAATCGACTGCATAATTGGGGTCGGAGAAGTCGCTATTGCTGATCATAGAGCTGCAGAACCGACTGTTCAGGCGCTTGCAGAAGTTGCAGCACAAGCTCGAACTGGTGGCATGATTTCTGGCAAAGCAGGTATCGTTTACATTCATACTGGCGAGGGAAAGCGCCATCTTTCTGTATTACATGATGTGGTTGATAATACAGATATTCCGGCAAGTCAGTTTTATCCCACTCACATCAATAGAAACCAGAGTTTACTAGATGCAGGCATTGCTTGGACGCAAAAAGGCGGCGTTATTGATATGACCACCAGCACCAACGAGCAATTTATTGAAGACGGTGAAATACCTGCAGCGGAAGCCGTGGCCTATTGCCTCAATCAGGGTGTACCTGCAAGCTGTTTAAGTATGAGTTCAGACGGAAACGCTAGCCTTCCAGTATTCGATGATAATGGCCAGCTTGTGGGCTTAGAAGTGGGTAAAGTAGGCAGTTTATTTGACGCATTTAAAGCACTGGTATTACAACACAATGTATCACTAGAGAATGCTATTGCTGTTGTCAGTAGTACCCCTGCCAAAAGACTCAAGCTACATCACAAGGGAAAAATAAAAGTTGGCTGTGACGCCGATATAGTGCTGTGTGAAAAGACTACGCTAAATATCGTGCACGTTATCGCTAGAGGTAAGCAGATGGTTCAGGATGGCACGGCTTTGGTCAAAGGCACGTTTGAATAACTAAACCTGCACGACAAGCTTTGCATCGCACTAATTGCTCTTATACAAGAAAAGGGCGCAAGCGCCCTTTTTCGTTTATTAACTACGATGTATAGAGTCGATGTTCACGCAACTCAAGGGCGAAGTGCCCTATCACCTCTAGCCAGACCACACACGCCGGTACGTGATGACTCGATAATTTCAGCACACTGCCCCATCGTCGTTGCAAATGCATCAAGTTTGTCTGTGGTGCCTGTAATTTCAATGGTGTAATTGTTTACATTCACATCCACAATGCGCGCACGAAAAATATCAGAGTTCCGCTTCACTTCAGCACGCACTGATTCAGTGCGCGTAGCAACTTTAATCAGCATTAATTCGCGCTCAATGTGCGTACCCTCA
This sequence comes from Alteromonas sp. V450, assembly GCF_001885075.1. Taxonomy (NCBI): domain Bacteria; kingdom Pseudomonadati; phylum Pseudomonadota; class Gammaproteobacteria; order Alteromonadales; family Alteromonadaceae; genus Alteromonas; species Alteromonas sp. V450. The sequence continues at coordinate 3,804,216 of NZ_MODU01000004.1, read as the reverse complement.
GTAAGGTCGACCACTTTTAGCACATCTATAAGCTTATTCACTTGCTTGGTGATTTGCTCTATAACTTTATCGTCACCATGTGTGATGATTGTTAAGCGTGAAAGACTTGCATCGTCGGTTGGCGCCACACATAGTGAGTCAACGTTATAACCACGCTGTGAAAATACACCAACAATACGAGATAGTGCGCCAGGGGCGTTTTCCATTAATACAGAGATAATACGTTTCATCAGGTTCGCTCCGTCTTGCTTAAGCGCATGTCATCCATCGCGCCATATTTAATTTGCATAGGATATACGTGTTCATTTTGGTCTACTGCTATGTCCATAAACACTAAGCGATCTGTGTAGCTGAAACATTTCTCCATTGCTGCGTCTAGCTCGTGAAGCTTGTCTACTTTAATACCTACGTGTCCGTAAGCTTCTGCCAACTTCACAAAGTCAGGCATTGAATCCATGTAAGAGTGTGAGTGACGTCCTTTGTAAATCATATCCTGCCATTGACGAACCATACCTAACGCACGGTTATTCAATGAAATAATCTTAATAGGCAAGTTGTACTGCAAGCAGGTAGATAGCTCTTGAATATTCATTTGAATACTGCCATCACCGGTTACTACCACAGAGGTTGAGCCCGGGTGCGCAAACTGCACGCCCATTGCAGCTGGTAAACCAAAGCCCATGGTGCCAAGGCCACCTGAGTTAATCCACTGGCGCGGTTTATCATACGGATAATAAAGCGCAGCAAACATTTGGTGCTGACCAACGTCAGAACTTACGTAGGCTTTACCGTCTGTGTGTTTGTACAAAGCTTCGATAACACGCTGAGGCTTAATAACTTCTTCGCCTTGTGCGTAGTTTAAGCACTCGCGAGAACGCCATGTTTCAATTTGCTGCCACCAATCGGTAAGCTTTTCGCTCTGGCCTGATAAATCTTTTTTGTTTACCTGGCTTAAAATTTGATCAAGTACTTTATCTACCGAACCAACAACAGGGATATGTGCATTTACCGTTTTTGAGATTGACGCAGGGTCAATATCAACGTGAATAATGTCTGCATGAGGGCAGAACTTATCAACGTTATTGGTAACACGGTCGTCAAAACGTGCACCTAGTGCAATGATGCAGTCGGCATTATGCATGGTCTTGTTCGCTTCAAGCGTACCATGCATACCTAACATGCCGATAAATTGCTTGTGTGTACCCGGCATAGCGCCAAGGCCCATTAGCGTGCAGGTTACGGGCGCATTAAGCTTTTCTGCTAATTCAATAACTTTTGCTGACGCCTCGCAAGCTACAGCACCACCACCTACGTATAGTACCGGACGCTCCGCTTTAAGTAGCGACTCAACCGCTTTTTTAACCTGCTTAGGGTGGCCTTTCTCAGTTGGATTGTAAGAACGCATGGTTACGTCAGTTGGGAACACATATGGGTGTTCTTCTGCTACGTTCACGATATCTTTTGGCAAATCTACAACCACCGGGCCAGGACGCCCTGTATTTGCAATGTAATAGGCTTTAGCAATTGCTTCTGGTATGTCAACCGCGCGCTTTACCAAAAAGCTGTGCTTAACGATAGGACGCGAACACCCTACCATATCAGTTTCTTGGAATGCGTCTTCACCAATATGCTTCGACGGCACCTGTCCCGATAATACAACCATCGGAATAGAGTCCATGTAGGCGGTAGCAATACCCGTAATAGTATTCGTAGCGCCTGGACCTGATGTGACGAGCACTGTGCCGGTTTTGCCTGTTGAACGTGCATACCCATCCGCCATGTGCGCGGCTGCCTGTTCATGACGTACGAGGACGTGTTTGACATCATCTTGCGCAAACAGCGCATCATAAATGTCTAGTACGGCACCACCTGGGTAACCGAACACATGTGTCACTCCTACATCTTTTAGCGCTTCAACCACCATGGCTGCGCCCGACATCATTTTCACAGTGCTTTCTCCTGTAATAGGTTGGGGGTTTGTCAGCTTTCGTTGACTTAGCCCCGACTATAACTAAGGAGTTAGGAAGATAAAACACTAAATTGCGTAAAAGTGAGATATATATCCCCATATTCACAATAATTAGGATAAATATTTCGACTTTGGCGTATTTTTCGAGATTTATAGGATGAAAATTTACATTGATTTAACAATATTTAGGATGCAACTACGCCTTGGGTACTATTGCAATTGCAACCTTTTCTATTAAACGAATTTTGTAGCCCTAATCTGATTCAGGCTGCACAAGCCAACAGATTCTAATCGTCTTCAAGACTGATATCGAGATCGCTGTTGTCACTTAATTCGTCATCATCATCTACGTCTTCAACAGCCGCTTTTTTAGACCCATAAATACTGGCAGTTTTTGGGCGATTGATTCTAGCTTGATATTTTAGCCACGCCTTTTCCTGTGGCGTACTTGGCTCTCTGTGACCTAACGCCGATTCTAAATACATCTGCTCTTCGTCAGTTTCCGGGGCAAGTTTGCCATCGACAAGCGCGGCAAACAAACTGCCGTGTTGTTGTAAAAGTTTACTTTCATTAATTGAAAAGTCCCCCGAACGAGCGAACCCATAGGGATAGTTTTTCTTATCCATGAACGGCTTTCTTGCAACTTGCTCTTTGGTAATAACAGACATCCAAACCTCTTTCACTACGAATTTATCATGTAAAAATAAGACACAAACATCTAAAGGAACCAGATTGACCAGACAGCGTGTTTATTGATCAACACGATATAATTAGTTTGGTTTTTTACCACTGTCAAACATAAAGTATTGCAATAGACAATCTTTAATCTTTAGCACTTTTCTTTGTAGAACTTCCTTGTTTAACCACGCGTTGCTACGTGTCATTTCGCGCGCTAATAACACTCATGCGGACGGAGATATAGACCAAAGTAGTAAGTAGTGATATCTTTCGCGCCGCACTATTTTTGTGCTTTTAAAATATAAAAGGATGTATAAATGAAACGTAGAAATAAAATCACACTGTCGGTCGCTTCACTTTTTGCCGTTATATCACCTGCGCTAGCTGATAACATTAACGGGTATGGTCCAAAATGGGATGTTGTTGAAGCGGGCTATGTTCAAGCAGACTTAGACGCAGATGACAGCTCGCCTTCAGGTTTTGGCGCTGCGGTTCTAAAATCACTCGGCGACAATTTTTACCTAACTGGTCGTTACCGTGACGTGAGTGAAGAAGAAAAGATTTCCAATATACGTGTAGACATCGAGTTATCACAATTGTCAGCAGGTATCGGTTACAAATACGCGATAACAAACACAACTGATATTTTTGCACAAGTAACGTTTGAAAACTTGGAGGCAACAGCTTCAGCACAAGGTCAATCCGACTCCAACGACGAAAATGGATTTGGTGCAGCGGTTGGTGTTCGTTCTATGGTTGTAGACCAGCTAGAGGTTAGTGCGCAAATCGGCTATATCGATATCGATGACGACTCAGAGACAGCATTCGGCGCATCGGCGTATTATTACGTAACTGACGATGTTGCGTTAGGCGCAACTTACGAGTTGTGGGATGATATCGACTTTATGGGCCTTAATCTGCGCTACGCTTTCTAAATAGCCCGTTATGAAAAGCCCGAGATACTCATTCGGGCTTTATTCCAACTAACACGCACTAACGTTTTTCACTCACCCATACAGTGATCGTTCCGTCGACAACAATGGTACCCTCGCTGTTGTATGCTTTAACCGATATGGGTAAATCGCCCGGTTTCCATGCATCATCAGGTACTTCAGCAACACAGCGGATGTTAGAGTCTGCTTTTGCCGGATACTTCACCTCCATACCTTTCGGGATCCACCTAAGGTTTTTAGGTATTGATGCTTCACACATAAAGCCCATGGCCATTTCTAGCCCATTACAAATTGCAATCACATGTACAGTTCCAATATGATTTTCTACAGCCTTGCGTTTGTTAATTAACACTTCGCAATAGTTGGGTCTAATGTCTGTTATAAGTGGTGACACCGTCGAAAAATAGGGTGCCCTACGTGCCGAATACCAACTGAATAATTTCTTCCCAAAGGGCAGTTTCAGGAATTTATTATATGTACTGAGTACGTAGTTCTTTGACATAATTTTCACGCTCATTGACAAGTTTTAGCCTTTAGCAACCAATATGTGGGTGGCTTGCTTTGAAAGCTCTGGTTAGACCAGTAACATAAAGTGAAACGTACGCAAGTGCAACAGAAGAGGGGAAAATCGGTTGCGCCCGCTTGATATGCTTCGTATCAATTCGGCTGAAAGGTTGTAGTACAAAAAATAAAAGAGGTTGACACCGCATTGGTGACCAACCCCTTGTTGACTTGCCCTACGCTAAACGTAGGGTCTATTAATTACCGGTAAATTTACATTGTGTAGTTTACGCCGAAGAAGAATGTCCGGCCTCGTGGACCTGTAGGCCAAGCTTCTTCTGTAGCAAACGGTATTTCGTCGGTAAGGTTGTTAATACCACCGAATACTGACAATGAGTCATCCACTTGATAGCTTGCATTCAAATCGTGAATAACTGTGCTGCCAAAGAAGCCACTGCCAGTACCATAGATTTGGTTTGCATCACCTAGACCCAGTGAGTTTTCAACCTCTCCATAAGCCTGACGGCTTTGGTAGGTTGTTTGGAATGCCATTGACAAATCGCCACGGCTCCAGCTCAACTCAATATTGCCTGCGGTTTTCGGAGACTGAATTTCTTCAAGACCAACATCAACGTCCGACGGATCCGTTGGGTTAAAGAAGCGATCTAGGGTATTTTGGCGTGTTCCTACAACGCTTATCCCAAAGTCATTTTCATCAATGCTAAATACATAATTAACAGAGAAGTCGATACCTTCAGCTTCCACGCGTGCAAAGTTGATCTCACCCGTTGTTAGGCTGTTAAGACCACCATCAGCGCGTCGAGTGAACTGGTCACAAAAACCAAGATTTGGGAAATTGGCCGAGTCATAACATCCGTTAAGAATGTCCGCAGACCCAACCGCTGAAATTGCATCCTCAATTTCAACGCTCCAGTAATCCACCGTCACCGTTAGCCCTTCAATGAAAGAAGGTCTGTAAACCGTACCAATGGTTACCGTTTCAGCAGTTTCAACATCCAACTCTGGGTTACCACCAGACGTTCCCGAGAAGCGCGCAGTCAGTGGGTTTTCCCAAATATAGTTGCCGTTGGCATCAAGAATTTCTTCTACTGGGATACCATTGGCCTGCAAATCTGCTACACAGTTTCCCTGACGCGATGACGTACCCGCATTGATATTTTGAGGGTCACAAGGGTCGACATTCAGGTTAACCGTGATAGGTAATTGAGGGCTGAATAACTCAGTGATATTTGGTGCCCTAACCGCTTCAGACAAAGTACCGCGAACATTTAAGTCTTCAATTGGGCTATATGAGAAACCTAATTTCCAAGTCGTCGTTTGGCCAAGCGTTGAATAGTCAGCTACACGTATCGCACCGTCTACGGTGAATTCATAAGCGAACTCTCTGTCTAGGAAGATGGGTAAACGCACTTCTAAGAATGCATCAACAACATCATACTCACCGCCACTATTGAACTGCTGAACGTTATCGATACCCGTTAAGATATTTAACCAAGGAGACACCTCATTCACTAACTGTCCTGCTGTGAATGGCGTGCCTTCAGGTAGTACGCCCCGCGAAATAGGATCCAATCTGTTATCGCTCGATTCTTCGCGATATTCTAGGCCAGTCGCATAGCCAAGTGAGCCGTCCAACACACTATCTAATACATCGAACTGACCAACCGCGGTTAATGTAACCACAGTTTGTTCTACAGTTAGCTCGTCTTGTAGTCTTGCAGTAATAAAGTCTTGCGCTTCTTTACTCGCTGCAAATGTACCAAATGGATTCAACGGTGCACACTGACCATCACCTGGCGTGAAGGTGTAATATCTGTCACTAGAGAACGCGCCATTCGCGTAATTCTGGTTAAACAAGAAATAGTCGATTTCGTAAGCGGCAGATGGGTCAAGGTCAGAGCGACATACTGCATTTCCATTCTCATCTACGGTCGAGTCGATGGCCGCGAAAATACGGTCTGTGTATTGGGCTGAGTATTCCGTTTTATTGGTGAAACGGCCGTGGTTCACAGCAAACTCAAGTGAGTGATCGTAAGCGTAATCCCAAGTAAAACCACCCACGAAGCGCTGCGTTTCACGTGTATAGTTTGTTTCGTCTTGGTCCCAACCTATTGCGTCCTGAGTTAAAAGAAGCCCACCAGTTTGGTCAACAACGGGCTGTAACTGCTCAGGAATAAACGGGTTATCTGGCATGATAAATAGCGTGTCATAGTATGAATCATACTCAGCAAAGAAGCTGGTCTCTGCTCTTACGTATTTTGCTTCGAAAAACGCATTTAATTCGTCAGTAAGCTGGTAGTTACCGTTTAAGTTTAAGATAAACTTGTCGGTATTCGGCATAAGCGTATCGTTGTCAAAGTTGAATTTACCGCCGTTGCCACCGCTACTTAAAAGACCGTCATAAATTGGGCCATCTTGGTTTACACTTACCGTTCCATCAGGATTTGTTATCCAACAACCCGCTAAGAAACCCGTTTGTCCACCACGTGACTCCTGACAATCCGCAATGCCGTTATTGTTGATATCGACATAAGTAGTCTCACGACCGCCAAACGTTGGCGCAATAGACCCCTCGTTAGATGTTAGCCAGTATCTCACATCGCTTGCTAGTATTCTGGTTGGATCATCTGGGCTTGTTGGAACAATAGAAGAAATACCATTGTTTCTAGACCAGTCTCTGTCACCGTGAAGCAGTTCTTCTTCATGCTCAACAGACAGCGTTAATACGATATTTCCTTTGTCGTCATCAAAGTTTTTACCGAACGCGCCATCAAGTGCAAAAGAACTACCGCCAGACTGTTCTGGCACAGCACCAGTTGCATTAATTTGAACGCCTTCAAAATCGTCTTTAAGAATAAAGTTAACTACACCAGTAACCGCATCCGCACCATAAACGGCTGATGCACCACCGGTCGTAACCTCAACACGCTCTACGAGAGCTCTTGGGATAGTACCAATATCAACAGCTTGAGAGCCCCTAAAACCTGCCACATGACGACGGCCATTGACGAGGGTTAGCGTGCGGTCAGCGCCCAAACCACGAAGGTTCAACGAGTTCGAGCCTGTATCGGTATTTTCCGCTGTTAATGACGATATCAACGCGGGTATGTCATTCACAACATCAGCCAGGTTGAGTTCACCCGACATGGCAATATCTTTTGAGTTCAATGATTGAACAGGAACTGAAGACAATACGTTAGGATCTGTCGGAATGCGAGACCCCGTAATGTCGATAACTTCAACTTCCTTCAATTCCTCACTTTCTGCTTCTTGCGCGGCTGCATTTGAGCTATAGCTCAAACCAAGCGCTGTAGTGATGCAAAGCGAAATAATGGAGCGTTTCATTGTATGTGGGTGTGTGTGCTTACCCATGGGATTTCCTCAACTTTTTATTGTTAGTTGTTGGTTGGATCTTTACCTTTACTGTTGTATCACAGCACAGTCTGTACCAGCATAGTCAATTAGTTTAATTATCTGGCGTTTTAGCCAATTTTTCAGAAATGCGGGCACAAACATCTGGTCGCACTGCACTATTGGTGTGCAGCCGTTGCACCAATAATATGCGAATAACTGCAACTATTAAAGATTCTCTGCCAATTTAGTTAAGACAAACTTAAGATTAATTTAAGTCTCAGTTAAGAACGATTTGTCGATGTAAAGCTCGTAGTCGCTCCATCTCCCAATAGCGTTAGTATTGAGCGGTTCGCGCACTTGCTCACTGCTCGCGGTATGAATGGGCCGTTTGGTGTGACTAAACTGGAGGCACTCATTTTCGTAATGCAGGCCAATGTGATTGAATATTTTTGTGAGTTCTTTTTCCGGCTCTGACACCAACGCCTCATAATGTACAGTCAGTACACGGTTAGGTAAGGCGCAATGCCAATAATCCATGAGTGCGGTATAAGCATTATACGTCGTGCCGATATCTTGAAAATCATAGCTAAACTCAACACCTGATGGAAAATACTGTTTAAATAAGCTGATTGCACAGTCAAAAGGATCGCGACGAACGTCAATAATAACGGCTTCAGGCAGTATTTTATGAATAAACCCCACTAATCGGTGGTTGAAAAGTTGTTTATCAATAAAAAATGGGGCTGTTCCCGAGCGAAAAATTGCACTTTCGCGAAGGTATTGCTCTTTAAACATCGACAACTCATCAGGGGTAAAGCGCTCTAGTGCCTGTGTCAAACTTACGCCATATTGCTTCAATGCATAGCGCTGAGCTGCCGCTTCAACATCTGGAAGCGTCGGTTGCTCCATAGTGCCGTCTATTTTACTGTGCGTTGCCAACATTTGTTCTAAAAGCGTGGAGCCCGAACGGGGCAACCCAACTATAAAAATAGGGGTTGGCGAATCGTTTTGGATAGGCGCTTGCAGTTGTAAAGCTTTAGCGGTGTACGCCGCTTGCCGTTGTTCATATTCACGCTTTAAAGACTCGACTTTAAAATGCCCCGCGGATTTACATGCGTTGGCAACACGGTAGTCTGATATTGATTGCTCTGGCATTACCTGAGTTTCACGCATTTTGGCGAGGGCAAAATAAAGCGGACTAGTAGATAAACTTGGCGGGTTGCTGCGCGTTAAGGCATTTAACTTTTGCATTTCCCCCTCATTGAAGGGGTAATTTTTGAAGTCTGCCAGCGCCCACCACGCTTCCATATTCTGTGGATTACTCTCAAGGCTGCGTTTTATTGTTGCTATACTCTTGTCTCGCTGCCCCACAATGCGCAGCATCTGACCATAAACTAAATTTATCTGACTGACTTTTTCGGCGTCACCTGCCGCATGGTTTAACGCGCGTTGGCAATACTGCTCAATATCCTCATATTGACCGTACTTTAATAGGTGCGTTATCAATAACCAAAGCGTATCAAAACATTCATCCAATGTTGTTAATGTTTTCAGAGATTCAATCGTATTGCGATACTGCCCAGCACTGGCGTAACCATCGGAAAGAAGCTTGCGAATAGACAGGTTACTGGGTAAATGTTCCACCGCTTGCTCTAAAACCTCTATTCCCTCTTCTGGCAGATTTACTTGTAAAAAAATACGACCTAACGTGAAATATGCTTTCGGATGTGGCCCAAATTCCTTCAACATTTGCAATGCTATTTGTTCAGCAGCACTATAATCCTGCTGCTCCATGAGCAATGATATTTGCTCAAATTCCCTTTTCATTGGGTCGACATTTTCCGCATTTAGCGCAATATCTACGGCCTCTTTGACATGACCAATCGCATACAAGCACCTACTGAAAAGCAACCATCCCTTAAAAAAAGTGGGATGTGATTTTACGGTCGGATAAATTAACTTGAGCGCATTTGCATAGTCTGCCTTCTGAACCAATAAACTTGCTTGGTTATAAATTGAAACTGTGTTGTCTGATGACATATGAAGCCTTACTGCAAATTTTGAAGCTAAACTTGAACGCTCTTTTTACACGATTGGACAAGTTACTGACGCAATAGAATCATTTTCTAGGAAAAGTAATCAGTTTTCACTAGATTTTTGTCCAAGCAATTTAGAATTTTCTTACAAAGCGAGAACTCACATCCCGTCGCGGCCCCATCAAGGGGTCGCATCGACACATCTGCTAATGTTTAGATTTTCGTGATGTTTGAAAATTTGGAGCGGGAAACAGATTTATTCTCGTTGTGAAGCAATGGCCGACACTCGGTCGCGGGCCCATTAAGGGGTCGCATCGATACATCTGCTGACTCGTTGCGAAGCAATGGCCGACACTCGGTCGCGGGCCCTTTAAGGGGTCGCACTTAAAAACTAGATAAGCTTTGATTTTCGAGGTGTATGAAAAATTTGGAGCGGGAAACGAGATTCGCCAACTGGCCGACACTCGGTCGCGGGCCCTTTAAGGGGTCGCATCGATAACGAGATTCGCCAACTGGCCGACACTCGGTCGCGGGCCCACTAGGGGTCGCGCTTTTCACGCCCACTGAAAGTAAAGTTTACTATCAGCTTTAAAATTTGGAGCGGGAAACGAGATTCGAACTCGCGACCCCGACCTTGGCAAGGTCGTGCTCTACCAACTGAGCTATTCCCGCAACAAAAGAGGTACTTCGTTTGAAGTGGTGCGCATTTTACAAAAATTTTGGGGTAACGCAACCATTAATTCTACTTTTTTTGTACCTCTTGGACCGAACGCCTAAATCGTAAACACTTTCTCACGATAATAGCGCATTTCTTCAATAGACTCGCGAATATCATCTAACGCCAGGTGTACGCCTTTCTTTTCGAAGCCGTCTAAAATTTCAGGCTTCCAGCGGCGCGTTAGTTCTTTTATTGTACTTACATCAATATTTCTATAGTGGAAGTACGCTTCAAGTTCGGGCATGTACTTCACCATGAAGCGTCTGTCTTGCCCAATAGTGTTTCCACACAGTGGTGATTTTCCTGCATCTACCCATTGTTCTAAAAAAGCAATAGTTTGTGCAGAAGCCTCTTCTATGCTTATTTTACTCTCTCGGCAGCGCGCAGTTAAACCACTTTCACCGTGCACGCGAGTGCACCACTCGTCCATATTATCTAATACGTCGTCACTTTGATGTACCGCTATTACGGGGCCTTCAGCCAAAATATTTAGCTGTGCATCAGTAACAATGGTTGCAATTTCCATTACTACACAAGTTTCAGGATCTAACCCCGTCATTTCCATGTCTATCCAGACAAGGTTGCTGTCGTGTTTACTCATTACTTTCCTCTTTGCGCTACAGACATGGCAACCATGCCCTACAAACGGTATTATTGACATAGTATACGTGAAACTAGAAAAGAATCGTGGCGAAAAAACCAAAACTTACACAACGACAGAAACGACAAGTGGCAGCTAATAGAAGCAAACGCTTGCGTGAAAAGCACGCCTCAAAGGGCGCGGCGAACCTTGATGAAAGCACGCTAGAAAGCGGCACGGTAATCGGCCGCTTTGGTAAACACGCAGACGTTGAAGACGCAAACGGTGCGGTATCTCGCTGTCACATTCGCCGCACAGTAGACTCTGTGGTGTGTGGCGACAAAGTGTTTTTCAGTAAAGGGGATGACGCTGAGTCAGGTGTAAGTGGGGTTATTGAAATTGTAAAAGACAGGCACTCTGTCCTAACTCGCCCAGATTATTACGACGGTATAAAGCCTATCGCCGCGAATATTGACCGCATTATTGTAGTTAGCGCTATATTACCGACCCTCTCACTAAATATTATCGATCGTTATCTCGTGGCCTGTGAAGACATAGGCATCACGCCTCTGATTGTCCTCAACAAAGTAGAGTTGCTCAGTGAAGAGGAACGCGCAAACGTAGCAGAGCAGCTTAAAACATACGAGAACTTGGGCTACGAAGTGCTCTTCACCAGTTGCAAAACCGGTGAAGGCATTAGCAAGCTCAATGAATACCTCAACGATAGCATCAGCGTTTTCGTAGGGCAGTCGGGTGTAGGCAAATCAAGCTTAATTAATCAAGTTCTCCCCGACGCCGATGAATTAACCGGTGATATTTCGGATAACTCCGGACTGGGCCAACATACGACTACAGCGGCTAAATTGCTTCACTTGCCGGCCGGCGGTGATTTAATTGATTCTCCTGGAGTACGTGAATTTGGCTTGTGGCACATTCCTACCGAACGAATTACATGGGGCTTTATAGAATTTAGAGATTACCTAGGCGGCTGTAAATTCAGAGACTGCAAACACCTTAACGACCCAGGATGTTTGTTAAAAGAAGCCGTAGAAGAAGGGAAAATCAGCGCTGAACGCTTCGAAAGCTACCACCGAATTTTAACCACCATGGAAGAACAGCGCCCCAGTCATAGTCTTCCGCCTGGTGCATAAACATTTTTCCTTTACAACCGTAAACAAAGTTAATGTTGTGCTTATGCTTTTGTGTAAGCATTCATAACCCTAAAGTTGCTCTTAGTATCACGACTTACGATACAATAACGCTATTGGTGCAATGCATTACTGCTTGCACAAAAGAAACGGAGATATTTTGTGTTAGATTGGCTTAAAGTTAATTTACAGTACGTTACACCAAAACACCTGCTTTCACGCCTTGTGGGAAAACTTGCGGAAGCAGAAATGGGTAGCGTTACCACCTTTTTCATCAAGCTATTTATCAAGCAATATAACGTTGATATGACCGAAGCATTGCATGAAAAGCCAGAGCATTACAGAAGCTTTAATACGTTTTTTACGCGCCCGCTCAAGCCAGAAGCACGTACCATAGATCAGAGCGACAACGTACTTATCCATGCTGTTGACGGTACGGTAAGTCAGTTTGGCGACATTCATAGCGACAGTATTTTTCAGGCGAAGGGCCATGACTTTAGCCTTACCACATTATTAGGTGGTAAGCCTGAGGTAGCTGCGCCATTCAAAAATGGTAAATTCGCGACTATCTATCTTGCTCCACGGGATTATCACAGAATTCACATGCCAGTTGAGGGCACGCTTACCGATATGCTGTATGTGCCAGGCGAACTATTTTCAGTGAACCCGCTTACCGCACAAAACATTCCAGGTCTGTTTGCACGCAACGAACGTGTTGTGGCGCTGTTTGACACGCCTGTTGGCAAAATGGCGATGGTGCTCGTTGGCGCTACCATAGTGGCAAGTATCGAGACCGTCTGGGCAGGCACAGTAACGCCTCCTGCGGGTAAAAATGTTCAGCACTGGTCATATGAAAAAGATAGCGAAGCAGCGGTTTTCTTGGAAAAAGGCGCTGAACTTGGCCGCTTTAAGCTAGGCTCTACCATTGTGGTATGTTTCGAACAAGATGCAATTGATTTTGAAGACCTGGCCCCTGGCATGGTCACTCGTCTTGGCGAGCCTATGGCGCTTAAATCAACGACACAGCCTTCTGGCGAAGATATGCCAGTGGCGAATGAAACGATGAGTGATGAGAAGAGCGAGACCAAAACAGAGGACGCTGACAGCTAATTTATGGATGCTGTTAAAAAAAGCCTGATCTCACTTCATTTCACGGTAATTTTACTGGGTGGTACTGCTCTTTTCTCTCGGCTTGTACCACTGAGTGCCAGCGATATAACGCTGGTTCGCTCGGTATTTGCCTGCATAGCATTATTCGCCTTTTTGAAGTTGGCAAAAAACAAAATAAAGTTGAATTCCAAAAAAGACTATGGCGTTGCCTTAGGCTTAGGCGTATTGATGGCGCTGCATTGGGTTACCTACTTTGCCGCCATGCAATATGCAGGGGTATCTGTGGGGATGATTGCCCTTTTTACCTTTCCTGTAATTACAGTGCTTATCGAACCTTTTTTCGAAAGAGTAAGATTAGTTTGGCAGGACATCGTATCTACCCTTACCGTGGTTATTGGCGTTTACTTAATTGTGCCTGAAACGTCGCTAGAAAATGACATTACCCTTGGTGTCCTTATTGGTATTGCATCTGCCATCTTGTATTCGTTTAGAAACCTTATCCACCGCAAGCACTTTAAACACTACAGTGGTGCGCAGGCCATGGCGTGGCAAACCCTGGTTATCAGCATTTTAATGCTGCCGATAGGCAGTGCAGAAATAGTAGCTGCGTCTTCAAGCGCTTGGCTTATGCTATTGCTTTTAGGCACTGTATTTACTGCACTTCCTCACGCGCTCATTGCCGCAAGCCTACGACACCTTAGGGCAAAAACGTTTTCGCTTATTGCCTGCATGCAGCCATTGTACGGTGTTTTCCTCGCTATTATTTTGCTCAACGAAAAACCCGGGTTAAGTGCATTACTCGGTGGAATTCTTATTACCTCAGCATCAGTTTATGAAACGCTCAACACGCATAAGTTACATAGCGCAAACGAAGATTAACGCGTACTGTGATCTTTAAGGAAGAAATGTCTATGCTCATTTTTGCTCACCGAGGCGCTAGCAAAGCCGCCCCAGAAAACACAGTGAAGGCGTTTAAACTGGCTTTCGAACAAAACGCTGACGGCGTTGAGTTTGATACTTATCAACACGAAAGTGGCATTATTGTTTTTCACGATAGAACGCTTGCGCGCAGAGCACGAGAAACTGGCTTTTTGCTAGACACACCATGGCATTCCTTAAAAACAATGAACATCGGCGATGGAGAACGTATACCCACCCTCAACGAAACGCTTAGTTGTGTGCCAAAAAATAAGTGGTGTAACATCGAAATAAAGCACTTAAACAACATTGATAGTTGGGTGAAAGAGGTCAAAAATGCGGTGCAACACAGCGGTATTAATATCGATAAGCTGCTTATCTCTTCGTTTAATCATCATTGGCTCAAGGCTATCTCAAACCAGTGGCCCGATATAAAGATTGGCGCCCTGACTGCAAGCTATGAACTAGACTGCACGGCTAGTGCAAAAACACTTGGCGCTTACTCTGTAAATATTGCTTTAGACGCCGTTGATAAGCAATTTGTTCAAACGTCACAGCAAGATGGATTCGACGTATTCGTTTATACAGTAGATGAGCCTAGAGACATGCTTATGCTAAAAGCGTGGGGCGTGAATGGCATATTTACAAATGTGCCTGATGTTGCGCTTCGTGTGCTATCGGATTAAACAGCGTTTTATCAAAAAACACTGTGTTGAAGAAATATCACATATAAAAAAACGAGCCACTGGCTCGCTTTTTTATATACGGTTCTATCACTATTTAAATTCAGTAGATAGATGCTCTGAGAACACTGTATTTTTGCAACACTTACACTGTCTGCATAAACGCATGTTAACCCAGTGACCAGCTACAATAAGCGCTGCACCGATTGCAATGGTAAAAGGTTCGTAGTGATGCCCAAAAATATCTTTGTGCCAATAGATTGCACCGCCTGAAAACAGCAGTGCAAGAGGATAGTATTTGCCATGATAACGAATTGCGCCGCTAACCAGTGCAACTGCACCTACA
Source organism: Alteromonas sp. V450 (assembly GCF_001885075.1). Lineage (NCBI taxonomy): Bacteria > Pseudomonadati > Pseudomonadota > Gammaproteobacteria > Alteromonadales > Alteromonadaceae > Alteromonas > Alteromonas sp. V450. The sequence continues at coordinate 3,789,201 of NZ_MODU01000004.1, read as the reverse complement.
ATTAATGAGAAGGTGAGAATTGTTCTTTCAAACCACGCCTGTGCAAAGAAACTAGAACCAATTAGCGGTAGTAAAGGCACCAAAACAGGCAACGCGAGGCAATGCAACGCGCACAAGCTCGACACCCAAATGCCAAGTTTGTCTAGTTTTGTTGGGTTCTCGTCAATTGGCGTCATTACTTTAATGTTACCTTTTTCTACTCGTTTGTATCATGCTACTTGCGTCAGAGACGTTATATTATAACAGACTATGCGAATTAGAAAACGTTCCCACATTAAATTTTGATCTTATTGAGATGAAAATAGACTAAAGACTGACCGAAAAGAACTAACGTACAGCTAGCTTATGCCTGTCACTCATCATTCAAAGCAACTTCTGTCATTTTGCTGCTTGCAACCGCGTTCATCAACACATTACTCTTAGGTTCCTCAAGGGCTGTGCTTTGTTGATGTGTAGTAACGCGACCAAATTCCGCTATTTGTAGTGCATCTTCTTTCCGCTTCGCTACTTTAGGGGCGTAAGAGAAATATTCATCTAACGACATAAGGTTAAATTCCTCTTTCTCGAGCGTTAGAAGATGCTTTTTAAGAAAATTAACAGTCATTGGGTGCGGATGGCCAATGGCCACGGCCACGCCGTTTCGTTTAGCTATATGTTTCATTCGTTCAAACTGCTTTGAAAGAAATGATTCTGTTAGTTCATGATCAAGAAAGATGTGTCGGCTCGCATTAGGCACACCAAGTCGCTTGGCTACAGCTTCACCTTTACTTAACACCGTAGTGCGACTGTCTATATAAAACAAGCCTTGACGTTTTACTTCCTCCATCAGCACTTCCATTGCCTCTTCCTGCAATGTAAACGCACTGCCCATATGGTTATTCAATCCAACGGCGTTAGGCACGCTGCGAAGCGCCGCTTTTACTGTGTGAGTGATTTCACCCTTGTACATATCTGTAGTGAGCCCAAGGGGGCCTAACTTGAGGCCACTTTTGGCCTGCATAGGCATGTGTAACATTACCGACCTACCCTCACGGTCTGCACGTTTTGCAATTTTTGCAGCAAGCGGTGTTTGGGGTAGTATCGAGAAAGCGACTTCTTTGGGAAGCGAGAAAGCGGCAATGTCAGACGGCCGATATCCTAGGTCATCTAAAATTATAATGAGGTTGGCCTTTGCTAATACTGCACTTGGCAGAAGTCCAATAAGCCAAAAACTGAAAAAGATTGTCAAAAGACGCAGGCGCATCTGGGCTAGTCCATTTTTTATTGTTTTTTTGCAAGTAAAGCGCAGCGAATAGCATACCAACTAATGATTTGCTTTCAACCGGTATATTGTTATACCTACGTTTAATTTATCCATGCTGAAGGATTTAATGCTTTACCTTTATGTCTTATTTCGAAATAAAGGTTAGGATATTCTTGTCCACCGCTTCGCCCGACTAGCGCGATACGTTCTGCTTCTTTTACCTCATCGCCAGCCTGCTTTAAAAGCGCTTGATTGTGACCGTATACGCTCATATACCCATCTCCATGATCAACGATGGCGACTAAACCAAACCCTCTAAGCCAATCGGCATATAGTACTTTACCAGGGGCGATTGTATTCACGGGCTCGCCTTCAGCAGCATCAATAATTACACCTTTCCAAGACACTTGGCCCTGCCGACGTTTACCAAAGAGTTTACGTATTCTTCCTTTAACCGGTGCAGCGAGTTTACCCCTTAGTTTTGACAGCCCTACCATTTCGACAGTAGCTTGTCTGGCTGCTCTTTCAGCTGCAAGGCGAGCAGCTTCGATAGCATTCTTGAGCGCTTTTTCATCTGCTCTTAAAGAGGCTATCCGCTGGCTTTCTGTCGCTATTGTCTTTGTAATTTTTTTAAGTGTCGATTTGCGGTCGTCCTGTCTTGTAATCAACACCGCTCGCTGCCCTTCCTGCTCTCGCTTTAGCGCAGACAAAGACTGCGCTTTTTCACTCAACTCGGCATTCACTTCTTCTAAGCGTGACACATTGTTTTTAAAACTTTCAATTTCTTGCTGACGCGCTTTTGCAACGTATTGATAGTACGTGATCACACGCTCAAACGTATTCGCATCGTTTTGATAAAACAACAATTTTGCATAATCATAGTGACCGGCCATGAAGGCACTTTTTAATTGCGTAGATAACAGTGACTGCTGGTTGCGAATAGCCGCTTTGAGGGTTTCCTGCTCGCCTTCTAGCGTAGCTTGTTCTTTTTCAATGTTCTGCAGCTCTTGGCGAGTGATAGCTAATGCCTTCGCAACTTTCGCTATTTCCAATTCAGACGCTTTAAGTACATCTTCTAACTCTTGCGCACTGGCCTTACTATTTTCTAATACTTGCTGCCTTGCACGTAATTCAGCCTGTAGCTCAGCCAATTTTTCTATTTGCGCATTCGGGGCATTGTCTTGCGCAAAGGCATTGCTTTCAATCATAAAAATAGTCATCGCTACCAAAAAGCGAATGATTGAAAGAAATAATCGTACAGACATAACGTATTCTCGAAACCTCTATGTTTAGGTGTAAGCGTACCGTATTGCATTAGCACCATTTATAACACGTTTCAGTGTATCTGACGGCCGATTATATGCCCAGTGCAATTTATTCGTAATATCAGTCATCTAAAGTATTAACCGTAGAAACGTTGTCTCCATTTCTTTGCTATTACCAGTAGGCGTACACAATTACGTTCTTAATGGGCAATTATCCATGCCCACTGGTATAACTTGAAGGTAGGCTGGTTTCTCGCCCATTTTTCTATATACTTTGCACTCATTTTACGGTCTGTAGACAGGGTTAGAGGTAATGGATCAACTAATAGAATTTGCTGGCAACAATATTGTGCTTGCTGGTATTTGGGTTGCGCTGGTTGCCATGTTGATATTTAGTTATATCAGTGCATGGACATCTTCAGTAAAAGAGTTGAGCACACACGAAGCAACGCTACTCATGAACAAAAGCGATGCCATAGTGTTAGATATGCGTCCTGCAAAAGACTTTAAAGCAGGCCACATTTTAGGTGCCAGACAAATTAAGCCTGAAGAAGTACGCGAGAAAAACTTCAAGAAGCTTGAAAACAGTAAAGACAAACCCATTATCGTAGTATGCGCTATGGGTAATCAGGCTCGTGGTACAGCAAATGCGATGCTTAAAGACGGCTTCGCGAATGTGAATGTATTAAAAGGCGGAATGAACGCGTGGCAAAGCGCTAGCCTTCCCGTCTCTAAATAGCAGGTAACCTTTATGAGCAAAGTAGAACTTTACACCAAAGGGCATTGCCCATACTGCCATCGTGCCAAGGCACTGTTGTCACAAAAAGGTGTGGAATTTATTGAATACCCAATAGATGTTAAGCCTGAGCTGCGCGACGAAATGATCGAACGCGCAAACGGCGGCTGGACTGTACCGCAAATTTTCATTGATGATCAGCACATTGGTGGCTGTGACGATATGATGGCTTTAGAAGCACAGAACAAACTCAATCCATTGTTGGGTTTAGCATAAGCGTCAGCGCATACAGCAACGCACTACATCACATTAAAACGACAATTAAATATAAATAGGATAGATCATGGCTGACGAGAATCAGACAAATAACAACGAAGCAGCAGGTACTCAGGCACCGCAAACAGCGCAGTTTAATATTCAGCGCATTTACACAAAAGATATCTCTTTTGAATCTCCAAACGCACCAGCAATCTTCACCAAAGAGTGGAAGCCTGAAATTAAGTTAGACATCGACACTAGCACGAACAAGCTGGAAGAAAATGTTTTTGAAGTAGTGCTTTCGGTTACCGTTACAGCAACACTTGGTGAAGAAACTGCATTCCTGTGTGAAGTGCAACAAGCCGGTATTTTCGCAATTGGCGACATGCCAGACCAGAACAAGGCACATACATTGGGCTCGTTCTGCCCAAACATGCTTTTCCCATATGCGCGTGAAGCAATTTCGAACTTAGTTAACCGTGGTACGTTCCCTCCACTTAATCTAGCGCCTGTAAACTTCGATGCTATTTTTGCAGCTTACGTGCAAAAACGCGCTCAACAAGCACAGGGCGAAGCACCCAAAATGGACGCCTAATTAGGTGAGTATGAAACACGAAGACATGAAGTCGAACTCGGTTTCAACGTCTGTTTCGGTATTAGGGGCGGGGTCTTACGGCACCGCCCTCGCTTTTTGTCTTGCTCGAAACGGTAATTCAACGCTACTGTGGGGCCGCGATGAAAAGCATATTGCTGAAATGCAGGCAAGTCGTGAAAATGCACGTTATCTTCCCGGCGCAACATTTCCAGCTCCCCTAGCCGTTAATGCGAATTTGGATGAGGTGGTGTCTTCAAGCCAAGACATTTTGGTTGTTGTACCTAGTCATGCATTTGCGGCGATGCTTCATAGCTTAAAGCCATTGCTAAAACCGCACCAGCGCGTTATCTGGGCCACTAAAGGGCTAGAGCCTAAAACCGGCCGTTTGCTTCGCGATGTGGCGGAAGAAATTTTAGGGACTCATTATCCTTTGGCTGTTTTGTCCGGCCCCACTTTTGCGAAAGAAATGGTAGCGGGGCTACCTACTGCGATTTCATTATCTTCTACCGACGATAGCTTAAGTGATGAGTTTGCAGCAAAGCTTCATTGTGCGAAGTCTTTTCGGGTATACAAAAACTCGGACTTTACTGGTGTACAGCTTGGTGGCGCGGTGAAAAACGTTATTGCAATTGGCGCGGGCTTGGCCGATGGCCTTGGCTTTGGTGCAAACGCGCGAACGGCGCTGATCACCCGAGGTTTAGCAGAGCTTACCCGGTTGGGCGTGAAGCTGGGTGCAAATCCAGAAACCTTTATGGGCATGGCGGGTCTTGGCGATTTAGTTCTAACTTGTACAGACAATCAATCGCGCAATCGTCGCTTTGGACTGGCTTTGGGTCAAGGCAAGAGTGTCGATGTGGCTATTGAAGAAATCGGACAAGTGGTTGAGGGATATCGCAATACTGAAGAAGTACACATATTATCTAAGAAAGTAGGCGTTGAAATGCCTATTTGCGAGCAAATCTACGCGGTTCTCTACCACGGGAAATCCCCCAAAGAGGCGGCGTTGGCCCTACTTGGCCGAGACCTCAAAAAAGAAGCGTAATCATATTACGCTTCTTTTATTTTACTTAGCAACTAGCGCCCTTCCCTAACCACTACCACTTTTTGGTTGCCTCGGTAATTGTCATGAATACGCTTCACTTTTTTCACCTTCTTGTAAGGGGAGTCAACGACAACATAGCGATTACCCTGCTTTCGATAATAATGGCCATTCGCAACGTAAAAACGGTTGTTATCGACCACTTCAACCCTATGTGCACCTGGCAACACGTTAACGAATAGTCCAATTTTAGGAACGCGTATGGCTACGTCAATTAGCGGACGAGCAGGTTGCGTAATAACAGTTACCGTATTATTCGCACCTTTTTTAGCGTGAGAATGGTGACCTGAATGCGCGCTAGCCTGGCCTGCAACCATCAAGCAAACGCCGGTAATAATAGTCAATGTTATACGTTTCATAATGCTACTCCTAACTCATTCGTGCATGTTCACAGGCTATATTAATGAGTGAAGCTGAACGAAAACTGACTCAGATACGCTTTACGCTTTCTTTACAATTGGCATAAAAAAGCCCTGTTAACAGGGCTTTTTAAGATAGAGATTCTTCCGGTGGCTTTTGTCCGCGTTTTGCTACCTCGCACCTTCGTAGCCAAATTGACGCCAACTTTCGTACACAAATACCGAAACGGCGTTTGACAAATTCATACTTCGGCTGTCTGGTAGCATAGGAATACGAACCCGCTGTTCTGGCGGCAGTGACTGAATATATTCATCGGGTAAACCACGGGTTTCTGGGCCAAATATGAGGGCGTCACCTTTTTGATAAGACACATCACTATGAAACGCTTTGCCTTTTGTTGTACAAGCAAATACTCGGTTCGGCTTCGCATCCTCAAGGTAGGCTTCTAAGTTTGCATGGCGCTTAACGTGAGCAAACTCATGATAATCTAAGCCTGCTCGGCGTACCCGTTTGTCGTCCCACTCAAAGCCTAGTGGCTCTATTAAATGGAGCGTAAAACCACTATTTGCGCATAAACGAATGATATTGCCCGTATTGGGCGGAATTTCAGGCTGATAAAGTACAATATCTAGCATGCTCTCGGTTTACCTACTGTGCTAATTTTGGGGCATTTTACACCTTGCGGCTTTGTCGTGTACGCTCAATTTTCTGTTAAAAAATCAAACATGCGCTTTAGGCTACGATCTCGAATTTCGTCAGATTCAGTAAATAGCTCATGATAAGCGCGCGGTATAATTTCTAATGTTGCGTTTGCCATTCTTTTGGCGACTACTCGCTGGCGCTTGTTATCAACAATGGTGTCGTCATCCGCACTCAAAACAAGCGAATGTGTTAATATGCCGCCGGCACTATCCTCTATGGTATTCATGGCCTCGTGTGCCGCACGTAACCATTCTGTCGTCACACCGCCAAGCTGAATATCTTGCTCTTCATCGTACAACTCTCTAAATAACGCATACCTGACTTTGCTGTGTGTTAACTTATTTAACGAGTAAGGAAACGCAATGTAGGGTGTTTGTCCGAAAAAATATCCAGATTCCTTTTTCTTCATCCTGTTGACGGCTAGCCCAGTTCGAATAAGACCGTTTGCCAGCCAATTAGGCAAAGATGGTTTTATTCCAAACATCGGTGAAGCGAAAATAGCCTTTGTAAAAAGATGGGGGCGTCGAAGTAAGGTCAAAGCGCCAATTGCGCCTCCCATTGAGTGACACACAAGCTGTAAATCGCCTTGTTGACGCGGTTTTACAATTGTTTCGACAAAGGTTACGAGATCGTCAACATAATCGCTAAAATCGGCGACATAACCATGTTGACGATCATGCGTCATTCTTCCGGATAAACCCTGACCTCGGTGATCAAGGATAAAAACAGCAAAACCGTTATTGAACATGTCAAAGATGAGCTCTTTGTACTTTAAATACGACTCAATTCGACCTGAACTTATAACTATGGTTGAACGCGGCGTCTCTGGGATACAATATGCATAGCGTACGGTTATATCATCTTTCCCAATAAACTCACCCTGACTAACAGAGCGCTGCCAAAATGGATTTATCTCAGTGGCAAACGTAGATGCCAAGTTTTGTTCAGACGTCAACGTCCAGTCCATAGATCACCTTTCAACTGTCTACTCGCTTTATTACTTCTACTGCTTCACAGGTTACCTAGGTGCCCATTTAAGGGGCGCTGCTCAATTCTTTTGGAAAAATTAGCGTAACTTGCAACCCACTGCCAGAGATGGGCACAGCATCGATGCGTCCATGATGCAACTCAACCGCAGCTTTTGCAATGGATAAACCGAGTCCTACACCACCCGACGTACGCTCTCTTGCCAGTGACGCCCTATAAAACGGCGAGAAAATACGCTTACATTCATCAAGGCTCAACCCCTCCCCATCATCAACTATACGAATAAACCACGTGGCTTCATCCTCACCAAAACTGACTTTAGTTAACAAGCGACTGTGCCGTATAGCATTTCTAAGTACGTTTTCAACGGCTCTACAAAGCATAATACCGTCAGCCAATACGGTCTTTTGTGGCACGGTTTCTATTTGTAATTGTTTGCTGCAGGTAGCTGCTTCAAAATTTGCATCTTTGAATACATCATCAAGAATCTGAGACAGCGAGCATGCCTTAATGTTAGCGCTGCCCGCTTCAGCTCTACTGAGCGTTAATAGCTGTGATATGAGTGCTTCCATCCTTTCAGCTTCGCGTTCCACGCGCTCGAGCGTATTAATGTCCACATTTTGTTGGTAGGCAAGTCCCAATGCCATTTGCAGTCGTGTTAGGGGTGAGCGCAGTTCATGTGAAACATCCGCAAGTAACCTTTTCTGCGCTCCCCACATATTCTCTAGCTGTGCTGCCATAACATTGAAGTCCCGAGCTAATTGACCGAGCTCATCGTGCCTCTTTGAACCAATATTGACTCTGGTTTGCCACTCTCCTTCTGCCAACCTTTTTGCAGAGCTTTGAATTTGCAAAAGCGGTTTTGTTAAAGAGCGGGCAAACAGCCAACTGAGCAGTACAGTGGTTATCAGTGCAATGCAAAGAAATAAAAGTACCGGTGGGGTTTGCTTCTCTGACATATCCAGCTTCGCACTAAATAATGCGTATTGCTGATTTTGCTTCTCGAAGAAAACTGGCCCAATTAACTTCAACGCGCCGCGCTTTATACCTATTGGTGCTTGTTGATTTACTAGCCTTAGCAAGTCTCGCTTCTCATTCTCGCGAAGCGGCGGGCCATTGTATGAAATGACGGTGCCTGTACTGACATTCACGGCTATTAAGCGTCCCCTAATCCCTCGTGAATTTCGCCTTAATGCGTCTTCTAGAGGGAACCTTATAAACCTCTCCCTCGTAAGCCGCTGCGCAACCGCCTGAAGGTTTTTCAGTTCCATGGGCTTTATTTCAACTACCTGCAGATCTTCAAAAAACAGACGGCTTCCCCAGATAGCAAGTAAAGCCGTAACGATAAACGTTGCCCAAAACCATAAAAAAAGGCGCCCTACGATGGCTCGAGTAGGATTTAACCGGCGTAGAATCATCATTATTTTGCAGCACTCATCATTAGCATGTAGCCAACACCACGGATGGTTTTAATTTTTTCATTTATTGTTATTTCAGCTATTTTTTTGCGAAGATTACTCACGTGCATATCTATACTTCTGTCAAAAGCTTGAAGAGGTTTTCCAAGTACTTTGAGGCTAATTTCTTCTTTGGTGACACGATGACCAGCGTGAAGCATCAATAAGCGTAAGATTAAAAATTCCGTTGAAGTAAGTGTAAGTGGGATATCGTCAATTTTTGCAACTTGACTACTTGGGCTAAGGTGAACATTTTCAACACGTAAATCTTGCTCAACTGCACCACCTGAAGTGGCTATGTTGTGCCTGCGTACAATAGCTTTAATGCGCGCAACCAGTTCACGATGGTTAAAGGGCTTCGGAAGGTAGTCATCCGCTCCCATTTCAAGGCCAAGAATGCGGTCGTAGTCGTCACCGCGTGCGGTAAGCATAAGTACTGGCGTACTGTGGCTTGCACGAAGTTTCTTCAGTACATCAAATCCATCGAGTTTTGGCATCATTACATCGAGAAGAACCAGATCATAATGGTTACCCGACAATGCTTCGCTTAGGCCTGCTTCACCGTCATTCTTTACGGTCACTTGGTAGCCCATGCTGGTGAGGTAAGCAGAGAGCATTTCTGTTAATTCAATATCATCATCAATAATCAGTATTGACTGCAAATGGAAATCAGAACTCATGGTTTTACACTCTTTTACGGCTAAATTCATCTTAATGCCTTATGCCAAATGTCGCCACGCTCAAATATATTGTGAACAATCTTTAGCGGTTTCTACTAAACAATAAACACGTACTATAACTTCTCAGACCTTTACATTCTTTGTTGAGTTCGGCCTTTACATAAGCTTTACGTTCTCTTGACTGCTTTTATCTGTGTATTCGCTAATCTAGTCTTGTCCGATTAAACAGGAGACGACAATGAAAAGGTTTTTAATAGCAAGTGTAACAGTAGCGGCAATGAGTATCAGCGGCGTTTCTAACGCAAAGCCTTCAGGCCCAGAAATGCGTCACCAGCAACCGGTAAAAGAAATTGTTAAACATCTTCGTGGCTTGAGCCTAAGTGATGCTCAACTTGGAGAAATTAGAACATTCATAAGTGCGTTCAAAAGCGCTAACCCTAGCTTAGCTAGTGCGAGTCGCGAAAAACCAGACTTTGACTTTGAAACCGCTTCTGAAGATCAAATTACCGCATTTGTTCAATCGCAACTTGAAGAACGCGAGTCAAAACAATTTGCTCTGGCTGAACTTCGCCACAATATCTTCAACGTGCTTAATGCAGAGCAACAAGCAACCGTACTAGCACGCGAGTCGAAAAGAGAATATAAAAGAGAAATGAGGCGCGACAAACGTCGCGACGCGCTTGAGAAGAAAAGCGTTCGAGTGGCAAACCATGGAGAGGCAAAAGGTAAAAGGTCTCGCGATCATGGTGTAGGAGACAGACTGCGCCATGAACATGACGGCATACCATTTAGGGGTATTGAGCTAACCGACGCTCAGAAAACAAGCCTTGCTGAGCTTCGCGAATCGTTCAAGGAGATCGCTAAAGTGAATAGAGAAGTGTTACATAGCTTCAGGGACGCCCAACGTGAATTAATTAGAAGTGCGTCTTTCTCAGAAGAAACATGGAGCGCACTTGTTGCTCAATACAAAAGCGACCTTGTTAATGCAGGCGTACAAAAAGCGATGCATCGCCAAGCAATGTTTGCAGTGCTCACAACCGAGCAGCAAGCAAAGTTAAGCGCACAGCGCGAAGAGAGACGAAAGCTACGTGAATTATTCCGCTCGTAATGGAAATCAAAATTTCAATATAGTGATAAGGCTGGTCCCAACCAGCCTTTTTTATTCAAACGTTGGTTTGACTGGCTTGTAATCCGGTGACAAGAAAAGCGGAGATGTTATGACTAAATCTGCTGTTGCTGGAGTACACGCTACTGGCACATTCCACACTGAACATAAACGCAGCAGCGCTTTTACATCAGGGTCGTGAGGTGCAGGGTTTAACGGATCCCAAAAAAAGAATAGCGCGTCTAGCTTGTTTTCGGCAATAAGCGCGCCTATCTGTTGATCCCCGCCAAGCGGACCGCTTTTATACCGTGTGACGTCTAATCCAGTTTCAGAGGCAATCAAACCACCTGTTGTTCCCGTTCCTACTAAATTGCATTGTTTAAGTACGTCAATATGCTGCTTCACCCATGCTAGCAACTCCGGTTTTTTATGGTCGTGCGCTACTAACGCTAAGGTAAGCCTGCTCATTTATCCAATTCCTGGTCCATCCCAATTATCAAATGCACTCTATTTTCAACTTAGATTAAGCACTAAATATCATTCAATACAGCAATTTTTGTCGATTTTTTAAAATCGTATACCTTTTATTGCTCATCAGGCATAAAAAGCGGCTAATTTGAAAAAGTGATATTAATAAGCACTTAACATAACTATTCAGTTTTATTTTATCGCTTGTCAACATATTGTCATAACTACACCGATATTATTTGCAATCTGAATTATTCGCAATCAGTAACGACAACAAAAAAATATTTATACATTATTATTGCATAATAATTCAGAAAGGATACACTAGTCCTCGGTTAAGGCATCTAACCCTAAAATTAGGGTTGAAACATGATAGGAATTGATGATGACACAACCAACTCGCGTTGTTGGTTCAATCACTGACAACGATAAAGAGTTTACCTCTCCCCTGGCTGGCTACACCTTGCATAGCGCACGACGATGCGTGTGCACATCTATGCTTATTCGGTAGCACACTTTTTACCTTTGTAATGTGGTCGCGGTTAGGCATGGATTTTCGCCAAACCAGTTTACAAAGGTAAAAAGTGATTTTTTTCTCCTTTTATTGAATTTTTAAATTATGTATAGCGTTTCAATTATTGGTGCCAGTGGTTACACAGGGGCACAATTGGTTCAGTTGGTTATTCAACACCCTAAACTAGTTTTGGCAGGTACTTACGTATCACAGAATAGTAGCGATGCGGGAAAAGGTATTGCAGAACTTCACGGCACTTTAGCTCACGTAGACGCTACGCTCACACCTATATCAGACGCAGCGCTAGAAGAGATGGCTAATGGCGTCGATTTTATTTTTCTTGCCACACCTCACGAAGCAAGCCACGACTGGATGCCTATCTTGTCCTCAGGCAAAGCCAAAGTACTCGATTTATCGGGGGCCTTCAGACTTAAAGATACCGACGTTTTTGAACAGTTCTACGGCTTCCCCCATACGCAAAAGCAAAGCCTAGCCCAAGCTGTTTACGGCCTTGCCGAATGGCACGAAGCGCAAATTGCCAGTGCTGATGTTATTGCTGTGCCTGGTTGCTACCCCACTGCGAGTCTTAGCGCACTTAAACCACTTGCTGCAAATAACCTACTTGATGAGAGCGTACGCCCTGTAATTAATGCCGTGTCGGGTGTTTCCGGTGCTGGTAGAAAAGCTAGCCTAACCACCAGCTTTTTTGAGGTCAGTCTTCAAGCATATGGCGTACTTGGTCATCGCCATACGCCTGAAATTGAAGCGTATCTAGGCACGCCTGTTATCTTTACGCCGCACTTAGGTAATTTTAAACGTGGGATATTGGCCACAGTAACCGTTAAGGTAAAAGCTGGTACCACCAGCGCGCAACTTGAACAAGCGTACACTGGCGCCTATGCTGATAAACCCATTGTGCGTTTGCGCAAGAGTTTTCCAAAAATTGACGACGTTGCTCATACCCCATTTGTTGATCTTCACTGGAAGTTAGATGAGGCATCTGGATACGCAGTGATTACCGCTGCAATCGACAACGTAATGAAGGGCGCTGCTTCTCAAGCTATACAGTGCCTAAACATAATGACGAAACAGCCAGTAGAGACAGGGTTAGTACTATGAGTGTTTCACCAATTGTAATTAAAGTTGGCGGTGCATTACTTGATGATGCGGCGGCAATGACGCGCTTATTTCTAAGCGTAAAAGACGTTCAAGCAACACGCCCGGTTGTGGTAGTACATGGGGGCGGCCCGTTAGTGGAAACACTGATGGCGAGCCTTGGCCTTCAAAGCACAAAAATTGATGGTCTACGTGTTACGCCCGACGAGCACATGCCTTATATCTGCGGGGCGCTAGCGGGCTCTGCTAATAAACAGCTTTGCGCTGCGGCGCTTGCTGCTGGTATTACGCCAGTTGGCTTATCGTTATTAGACGGCAATATGGTGGTGTGCGAGCCACTGGCAGACCAGTATGGCGCCGTTGGCGTGCCATCAACGGCAGACGCTTCGTTTTTAAAAAACGTTTTGGCGCAGTCAACCCTTCCTGTCATTAGCTCAATTGGCTCAAGCCCACAAGGCCGATTGCTGAATGTCAATGCCGACCAAGCGGCTACGGTTATTGCCGAGCTTCTTAACGCTGAACTTTTACTCCTTTCCAATGTTGACGGTGTGCTAGACGGCAACAAATTGCTAATTAGCGAACTTAACGCAGCAAGTATATCGACGTACGCAGATGAAGGCGTTATCACCGACGGAATGAAAGTGAAAGTAGATGCGGCACTAGCGTCTGCAGAGAATTTAGGCCGCGCGGTTTATATCGCAAGCTGGGCCGCCGACATCAACGACATCTTAAATAAAAAAACGGGTACACAAATTCTGCCCGCAGCGCTGACAAATACACCGTCAACAAACGCTGACTTACCCCACACCGATTTTACAAAAGGCAATGCCGGAGAAGTACAATGAAACAGGACCTACTTACCTTTGCAGACTGGACACCCGACGCAATGAAAAACTTGCTGCAATTGGCTGTAGAAATTAAACAAGCCCCAGCAAGTTACAGCAACGTGCTAGCGGGGAAATCAATTGTTGCCCTGTTTGAAAAGCCGTCATTGCGAACCCGTGTAAGCTTCGATATTGGTATTAACAAGCTTGGCGGCCACATGGTGTATTTAGATGTACAGTCGGGCAAATTAGCCGGCCGTGAAGACGCAGTAGACACTGCTGCTAACCTTGCATGCTGGGCTGACGCCATAGTCGCTCGTGTATTTTCTCACGAGACGCTAGAAACCTTTTCTAAGGCTGCAAATGTGCCTGTTATCAATGCATTGTGTGATAAATATCATCCGTGCCAAGGCCTTGCTGATTACCTTACTATGTTTGAACGCTTCGGCAAAACCGAAGGTCTTACCATGGCTTATGTGGGCGACGGAAACAATGTAACCCATTCTCTGTTAATAGTTGGGGCGCTTTTAGGTTGCAACCAAGTTGTAGTTACGCCAGAGGGTCACGAAGCGGCACCTGAAATTGTGGCGCAAGCGAAAGCAATTACCGAGAAAACGGGTGTATCGATTGTTGAAAGCACAGAGCTTAGTGCTGCTAACGGTGCAGACGTTATCTATGCAGATACATGGCTTTCAATGGGTGACGAGACGCCACTTGAAGTGATTAAAGAAAAGTTCATGCCTTATCAGGTGAACGAAGCGTTGATGGAAGCAACCGGTGCTAGCTACGTTATGCACTGCCAACCTGCCCATCGCGATTTAGAAATTACGGGCTCGTTGATTGATAGCGATAAATCGCTATTAATGCAGCAAGCCGAAAATAGAATGCATGGCCAAAACGCCATTCTTACTCAATTACTTAACGCTTAAAAAGACGCTTAAAAAGACGCTTAGAAGGATTATTTAGATGCAAAACGTTAAAAAAATCGTGCTGGCCTATTCAGGCGGGCTTGATACATCAGCCATCATTCCATGGCTTAAAGAAAACTATGGCTGTGAAGTTGTCGCGTTTGCAGCAGATGTGGGTCAAGGTGATGAAGAACTAGAAGGCCTTCATGAAAAAGCTATCGCATCTGGCGCAAGCGAATGCCACATTGTTGATTTGAAAGAAGAGTTCGTAAGCGAATATATCTTCCCAACTATCACTACCGGTGCGGTTTACGAAGGTGAATATCTACTGGGTACGTCAATGGCACGTCCGGTTATCGCCAAAGCGCAAGTTGAGATTGCGCGTAAAGTAGGTGCCGACGCACTATGCCACGGCTGTACGGGTAAAGGTAACGACCAGGTACGCTTTGAAAGTACCTTTGCTGCTCTAGCCCCTGATCTTACGGTTATTGCGCCATGGCGTGAGTGGGATATGGTAAGCCGTGAAGACCTATTGGCTTATCTAGCAGAGCGCAATATTCCAACCACAGCGTCAGCAACCAAAATTTACAGCCGTGATGCAAACGCATGGCACATCTCACACGAGGGCGGCGAGCTAGAAGATCCATGGCAAGAGCCTACCAAGCAAGTGTGGACCATGACCGTTGATCCTGAAGATGCACCTGACACACCTGAGCGCGTAACCCTGTCGTTCAACGAAGGTAAACTGACCCACGTTGATGGTGAAGCACTCTCGCCTTATCAAGCGCTAGTTAAACTTAATACTGTAGCCGCGGCACACGGTGTTGGACGTATCGACATTGTTGAAAACCGCCTTGTAGGTATGAAGTCTCGTGGCTGTTATGAAACGCCAGGAGGCACCGTACTGCTTAAAGCGTACAAAGCACTAGAAACTATGGTGCTAGATAAAGCTGCGCTTAAATACCGTGAGCAGATTGGTCTTGAGTTCTCACATGTTATGTACGATGGTCGTTGGTTTACTGCCCTTAACGATGCACTGCTTGCTGGTGCAGCGTCTTTTGCTAAGAAAGTGACAGGCGAGATAGTGGTTAAGCTTTATAAAGGCCAAGCTACGGTTACCCAGCGTAAATCGCCCAACAGCCTTTACTCTGAAGACTTTGCTACCTTTGGTGCAGACGATGTTTACGACCAGAAGCACGCTGAGGGCTTTATCCGCCTATTCAGTCTTTCAAGTCGTATTGAAGCACTAAAAAATCAAGGTTAATTGTATACCGCGCGTAGCTTTTAGCAGCTACGCGCAGGTATCAAAGGCAACAAACAGTATTTAAGGAGCATCGCATGGCGTTGTGGGGTGGCCGGTTTGAGTCCGGTGCAAGTAGTATGTTTAAACAGGTTAACGACTCACTGCCGTTTGACCAAGTTATGGCAAGCCAAGATATTCAAGGCTCTATCAGCTGGTCGCGTGCGCTGCAAAAGGCAGGCGTACTAACTGCTGACGAACAAGCTCAGCTTGAAGCAGCACTTAGCAAGTTAAAAGCGAAAGCCGATGCTGGAGAATTAGACTTTAACGCATCGAGCGAAGAAGATATTCACAGCTTTGTAGAAGCTGCGCTTATTGAAAAGCTTGGCGATATTGGCCGTAAACTACACACAGGTCGTAGCCGTAACGACCAGGTGGCTACTGACTTTCGCCTGTGGGTACGAGAACATATTGCCTCACTTCGTGCTGATGTTTTAGGTGTGATCAAATCGCTTCTTAATGCCGCAAGCCGTCATCAAGAAGCCATTATTCCAGGTTACACCCACTTACAGCGTGCACAGCCTATTCACTTTGCACACTGGTGCTTGGCTTACGTTGAAATGCTAAAGCGTGATTTAAGTCGTTTAGATGACTTAAAAGTACGCATGAATCAGTGCCCTTTAGGTTCTGGCGCATTGGCAGGTACGACTTTCCCTGTAGACCGTCATGCCATTGCTGAAGAACTGGGCTTTGACTCTCCCTGCCTTAACAGCCTTGACGCTGTGTCGGACAGAGACTTTGTGCTAGAGCTTTTATTTGTAGCCAGCACTAGCATGATGCACTTGTCACGTCTTGCCGAAGACATGATTTTTTATAACTCTGGCGAAGCCGGATTCCTGCAGTTAGGCGATAGCGTAACTTCTGGTTCGTCGCTTATGCCGCAGAAGAAAAACCCTGATGCGCTTGAATTAATGCGCGGCAAATGTGGTCGTGTATTTGGTTCTTTGCAAGCGCTGTTAGTTACCATGAAGGGCCTTCCACTTGCGTACAATAAAGATATGCAAGAAGACAAAGAGGGCGCTATCGATACGGTAAATCAGTGGCACATTTGCTTGTGCATTGCTAGCGAAGTGCTTGACTCACTGCAGCTAAACGAAGAGCGCTGTCGTGTTGCGGCAACCCAAGGGTTCTCTAACGCCACTGAGCTTGCCGATTATCTGGTAGGAAAAGGTGTACCGTTTAGAACAGGTCACGATATTGCAGGACGCGTTGTGCTTCAGGCCATCGACAAAGGCTGCGCCATTGAAGATTTGCCACTCAGCGACATGCAGGCTATTTGCGACAAAATTGAAGACGACGTTTATCCAGTACTTCAATTGGAATACGGTGTAAACCAGCGCAATATCCTTGGTGGAACCAGCAAAGAAACAGTTACTAAAGCACTGTATCAAGAGTTGGAAGATTTGGATAAGCAAGGGTAGGACAAGGAACTGCTTAGATGGTACTAGCGCATCATGACGGCATAAAACTGTTTCGCAGTTCACTGCCTTATATTAATGCTCATCAAGGGAAAACCTTTGTGTTGATGTTCGGTGGCGAAGCCATTGAGCATCCTAATTTCCCTAATATTATTCACGACATTGCCCTGCTTAACAGCTTGGGCGTGCGCGTGGTCGTGGTGCACGGTGCCCGCCCGCAGATAGATCAGCGCGTTGCCCTTCGCAATATTGAAGGCCGCTTTGAAAGCGGTGTACGCATTACCGATAAACAGACTCTTGAGTGCGTAAAAGATGCCGCAGGCTCGGTGCGCTCACAAGTAGAAGCTCTGCTTACCATGGGGCTTCCCAACTCACCTATGCACGGCTCGCAAATACGCGTGTGTTCGGGCAACTTAGTCGTTGCAAAACCAATGGGCGTGCGAGGCGGCGTTGATTTTGAAAACACCGGGTTAGTGCGTCGTATTGATACCACCGGCATTAACGATCATTTAAACGATGGCTCAATTGTGTTGCTATCGCCTATGGGCTATTCATCAACAGGTGAAGTATTTAACTTGTCTCACGAAGATGTAGCTACGCAGGCGGCTATAGCCCTTAAAGCTGACAAACTTATCGTATTTTCGAACTTTGATGGCGTATATAACCGCGAAGGTCGTTTACTTCGCACCATTGAACGCCCTCAGTTAGAACAGTTGATGATGGCAGGCGACATTACCACCGAAGATACGGTGTTAAGCGCTCTTACCACCAGCGTAGCTGCCGGTGTGCCCCGTGCTCACTGCATCAGCTTTGAAAAGGACGGCGCATTGCTTCAAGAGCTGTTCACCCGTGACGGTACGGGTTCGCTTGTAATGGAACACCATTACGAACAACTGCGTGCAGCGACTATCGAAGATGTGGGAGGGATCTTAAAGCTAATAAAACCGCTAGAAGAAAGCGGCGTGTTAGTTAAGCGCTCTAGAGAGCGTTTAGAGAACGAAATTAACCAGTTTATTGTGATAGTGCGTGACGGCATGATCATCGCCTGCGCAGCCTTGTATTTATACCCTGAAGACGGCTGTGCCGAGTTAGCCTGCGTGGCAACCCATCAAGATTATCGCGGCAAAAACCGTG
This sequence comes from Alteromonas sp. V450, assembly GCF_001885075.1. Lineage (NCBI taxonomy): Bacteria > Pseudomonadati > Pseudomonadota > Gammaproteobacteria > Alteromonadales > Alteromonadaceae > Alteromonas > Alteromonas sp. V450. The sequence continues at coordinate 3,771,032 of NZ_MODU01000004.1, read as the reverse complement.
GCGAACGGATTCTAGATGAAGTACGAGCGCGTGCTAAAGAAGCCGGTATTAACAGTATTTTTGTACTGACCACGGTTACCGCACACTGGTTTTTAGAGCAAGGGTTTGAACCTGCAGACATTAGTGCGCTACCTGCCGTAAAGAAAGAGCTGTATAACTTCCAGCGCAATTCTAAAGTATTTACCTTGGCGGTGTAGAAAATTTCGTTTTAGCGCGAATGCTATGGCTTACCATCCCAGCTAAGCAGTAGCATTTGCGCGTCACTTATCACTTATCACTCAGGACTAACTATCAACAAAATAAATAGTCAGGATATTGCATTTTATTGGTGCAGAAGGTTTACTGGTTAGACCAGATGAGTTTTCGAGATCACCAATGTCGAGCAAAATAAAGCAACACGACTCCCTAAAAAGTACGAGTGTTAAAGATATCACTGTTACTTGTGCTGATAGTACACCGCTTGCCGCTTCCCTTTACTCTCCTGTCCGCCCCGCTAAAGCAGCAATTATGATTGGCCCAGCAACAGGTATAAAACGCCAATTCTATAGCGCATTTGCCACTTACTTGAGTGAGCAAGGATTTGGCGTTATCACGTTCGATAACCGTGGCATTGGCGGGTCGGTCAACGGCAGCGTTAAGCAAAGTGACGCATCACTCGTAACCTGGGGCGAACAAGATATGCCAGCGGTGCTCGAGACACTAAAGATTCACTTCCCTAATGTGCCCTATTTTCTTGTTGGTCATAGTGCGGGAGGTCAGCTATTGGGGTTGATGTATAACGTACACGACCTCACTGCTTTTTGTAATTTTGGCAGTTCATCAGGTAGCCTCAGAAACATGCGTAAAAGCTATCTGCTTAAAGCGCATTTCTTTATGAATTTCTATATTCCCGTGAGTAATTTATTGTTTGGCCATACTAAGTCTCAGTGGGTAGGCATGGGCGAACCACTACCTAAAAAAGTGGCGCGCCAATGGCAGAAATGGTGTAACGGTAAAGGCTACGTAAAAACTGGCTTTGGCAGTGATATTAACCAGCATCACTACGATACCATTCAGATACCTTCTAAGTGGTTACTCGCCAACGACGACGATATTGCTAATATTCATAACGTTCACGATATGATTAGCGTTTTCCCCAATATGAAAGCTGAGGTGGAGGAGCTAGACCCGCAGGCCAACAACGTCAAAGAAATCGGCCACATGAAGTTTTTCTCACGGAAATGTCAACATCTATGGCCTAAAGTCACCGATTACTTTAATCAATACGTGTGATATCACCTTCGAACGAGCGCTTATATCAAAGCGCTCGAACTCGATACGGGTGCTCTGGTTACGCGCTAAGCAAGTGTGTATATTCTTCCTTCATTTGAAGGAATATGACCTTGTTGATGTTGGCTAAAGTCATCTTGTAGCGCGCTTAGCCCTTCACGCTCTTTAACGTTTAGCCAACCGGCGCTCCATGCAATGGCTTTTGCTACAAACCCGCTACTTAACTTCTGATACTCAGCAGCCCCAATCTCAGACATACGCTGCTGTATATGAGCAGGAGCAAAGAAAAACTCCTCATCGCCTGATAGCTCAATGTCCTGCCAGTGAGTAAGCCCAACGTTGATGTATCTGGTTAGGTGTTCACCAAGTCTATGCTTGATTGATGCTTTGACCTGAGCATTACCTGACATGTCGACCACAACGGTGCCTTTCAGTTGCAACATGTCCAGCTGTTCATAACTAATAACAGCGCTGTAAACATCTAACCCTTTGAGGGGTGCGACATGCTTATCTGACGTGACGCCTATCGCGCTAATACCAGCTTCTTTTAACGCAAAAGCAAGCCCTAAACTGGTTTTGCTTGAAGCACTTAGCACCAGCAACTGTTCTCGCGCTGAAGCGGGTATGGATTCGACCACTTCCGACAAACAGTAGGACGTTGCATAAAGCGGCCACAACAACATCTGAAAGTTTTCTTGTTCGTGTTGCTTGGCGATAACTTCAGCGTTAGCATCGGCCGCTATTACGGGAAGTGGTCGGTAGACATTGTACCCTTGGGGCAACTTCAAACGATGAGGGCTACAGTCTATTAAATTGTTGTTTGTTACCGTTGTGTTGGCCATAACCAGATACTCAGCGGGCGGGAAATAACCTAAAAAACGACTGCCAACTTCTACCGAATCATTATTAGAGCTTATTACCTGGCCCACACCCCATACCGGAATAACACCCCAATTTTCATTACTGCTGGTGTTAATCGGTGGAAAAAACTGCCAATAACCAAGCTTGTCACCCACCATATAATAGGTGAGGTTATTGGCAGTAAACGCGAACCTTTCAATTTTGATCACTAGGCTTTTTGTGTTTTCAGTACCCTCTATTCGCGCGTTATCGGGGCTACCTTCTGCTTGCGTTATTCGAAAGCAGTTTGGGTTCGTTTTATCTATTTGAAACTGTTTCATCGTTATGTTTAACCTATTAAAGTTGTCCGCTCGCTTTTAAGCCCTGTATATAAGTCATCAGCTTTTGCATGGCCGGTGCCGCTGCCTCTTTCAATCGCCCTAACACCTGCATTTTTTGCATATCGTCTTTTGCCACGCCGTGTACTATTTTTGAAAAGCCATCTAATCGACAGTGGTAGATCCACGCTTTAAGCGCTGGGTCTTCACCCCAAATTTGCATATTTCGTAACATGGCTGCGGTCATTGGCAACCAGTCGACGTCGCGATTAGGCAGCGGGACCACTTGTGTCAGCATCTGCTTTTGTTGTTCATCGCTGTAAGCAGCCTCAACGTGGGCAATAAGTGCAGCACTAAAAACAGGTTGATAAGCGCGCACTGTTTGAGGGGTGATGGTGTCACCATCGAACACCGCTTTCATCTCTAGGTTAGTCAGTGCAGAAGCTGAGCAGTCAATAACCAACGCGTTATCTGGCATTTTCCATGTTGTACTTTCAAAACACAGTTCTTCGCGGCTGATATGTTTAACACGACCTTGTCTAACGACAGATGGCAGCGTTTGTAAGGCTTTAAGCTCTAATTTGCTCACCGTTGCCCCGTGAAACATACTGGGTCTTACTTTTTTATCAATACGCAGTAAAACGCCCCGCTCTTCCAATTTGTCGAACATATCCTCGATGGAACTTGACGCAGCGATAGCTTCCATTTGATTTGCTTGTGCCCCAATAGAATCGAAGAAGAAGTCGTCCAAAGGCTGGGTATTTTTACGGTTAAGTAACCATGCATCTCGGGATACCACCCAGTGGATGTTTTTTGGGGCCACATGGTTTTCGAGCAGCCATAGGCAGGTATCAATACCTGTTTTACCACCGCCGACCACCACGTAGTTATCAAAGCCTTCAATATTTTCAACCACGGTATTAACTGGCGTAAATGCAACATTGTTGTCGCGAGTAAAACTTGGAGTATGGGTAAGCGGAATATTGGTATTTAGATAAGTGGCATCAACAATTTTCTTGTTCACAGTCACGTTATACTGCTTGCCATTTAAGGTGGAAATAAATTGTTTATTTCCTTTGTATTCGCAAAGCGGGTAATACTGCACTCGATTTGAAGGCAAAAAGGTTTCGTTCATTACCGCATCGAAATACGCGCTAACTTCTTGGCCTGAAGCTAATCCCATCAAGCCTTCATTCAATCCTGTTTTATCAATAACGCCACGATTTAACTCTTTTGAGCACACGCCATAAAAAGCTGACGGCTGGTGAAGGGTGACGAAGGGGTAGGCATAGTTCCAATGCCCGCCAGGCTTCGCATTTTTATCTACAATCAGAATGTTAGCATTTGTTTCGTGAAGCAGTACATCGGCGAATGCCATCCCGACCGCGCCAGCGCCTACAATCAAATAATCGCAGGTTAATTGCTCAGTTTTCATATATAGTGTCCTTATGAATAACCTGCGGGCAGGCAGGTTAAGTGTTAAACCAAGAGATATAACGGCGTTATAAAACCACTTTACATAACGGTGTTATATAGCGCAACATGTAAATGATGTGTAAATGAAAAAAGATACGCGACAAAAGATCTTAGACGCTGCCTCAGCGCTGTTTTTGAAAGGCGGAACGAATGCACTTAGCGTGCGCGCCATTGCTGACGGTGCAGGTATGTCAACGATTGGCATCTATAGCCACTTCAAAGGTAAGCAGGGTATTTTAGATGCGCTTTACATCGAAGGTTTCGAACTAGTAGAGCGTGAAATGTTGGCAGCCGACGGTAATACTGCGGCAGAAAAAGTGATTAATGGCTGCGAGCGTATTTTAACGTTTTCAGAAACTCATGCAGCCCATTATCGACTAATTTTTGCTTCTAATTTGAAAGACTATACGCCATCAGATGAAGCTATCGAGGCAGGTGAAAAAGCCTTTATCACGCTAACTAAGCTTACCGCTGCGTTAATTAAAAAAGACCTGTCTGTTGAAGAAAAGCAAGATGTAGCTATGCAGGTATGGGCGCTAAATCATGGTTATATTACGTTGAATCAGCACGAAATTAGCAACCGTATTACTTGGAACAATTGGAAAGAACGCGCACTTCAGGCCATTCGCTTGCACGTTTACGCCCTAGTCGCTACCCAGTAAAAAAAGAAGGCAGAGTATATTTTAATAAAATACTCTGCCCCCCATGTTCTTTATTTGCTGGCGACCGCCTTTCTAACACGAGCACCGTAGTCGCTGTCGGCTAGATCGTATTGCACGAACATCGCTTCTTGCACGTCTTGCGTTGCTTGGCTTAGGCCGTCAGCAATATTATTCACCAACTGCTGCTTTTGGTCTTCACTCATAATGCGGTATAAGTCACCAGCTTGTGAGTAGTTGTCTTCATCACGGTTATCGTAAATATCTAACCATGCATCTTGCTCTAAAGGCATTGGTGGCTCTTGTACCTCTGGCATTTCAGCAGGCTCACCAATGCGAGCACGGTTGTTTGGATAGAAGTTAGCTCCACTTCCTGCAAGTGCTGGGTTAACCCCTGCAAAAGCGCCATCTCGCTGGTAATTGTGTACGGGACAACGTGGTGCGTTTACCGGTATCTGATTGTAGTTGGCTCCAATACGGTATCTGTGAGCATCTTGATATGCAATGAGTCGCGCTTGAAGCATTCTGTCTGGCGACGCACCAATACCCGGTACCAAATTGCTCGGCGCGAACGCGGCTTGCTCAGTTTCTGCAAAGTAGTTATCAACATTACGGTTTAACTCCAACTGTCCTACTTCAATTAACGGAAAGTCGCTGTGCGGCCATACCTTGGTAAGATCAAACGGATTGATACGATAATTACGTGCTTCCTCTTCGGTCATAATCTGCACGTTCACTGTCCACGATGGAAAATTGCCGTTATCAATACTATCAACAAGATCTTGTTGGGCACCATAGGCAGGCATTTTCGCTGCTTCTTCGTTAGTAAGCGTTTTGATACCTTGGTTAGTTTTAAAGTGCCACTTTACCCAATATCGCTCACCGGCATTGTTCCAAAAGCTTAAAGTATGTGAGCTATAGCCATTCACATGACGGTATGAATACGGGATACCACGGTCAGACATCAAAATCGTTGACTGGTGTAGCGACTGTGGGTTGTTTGCCCAAAACTCATAAACCGCTTGCGGGTCAGGCAAGTTAGTACGTGGGTTCTTTTTCTGGCTGTGTATAAAGTCAGGGAATTTAATGCCGTCTCGCAAGAAGAATACGGGTGTATTGTTTCCAACCATATCCCAGTTACCTTGTTCAGTGTAAAACTTCACCGAAAAACCACGAGGGTCACGAGCGTAATCGCTTGAGTCTTGACCGCCACCTACAGTAGAAAATCGCAAGAACACATCGGTTTTTTGCCCTTCTTTTTGCAAGAAGTCAGCAATAGTATAATCAGACAAACTTTTAGTTAGCGTGAAAGTACCATATGCTGCGCTGCCTCTGGCGTGAACTACGCGCTCTGGAATTCGCTCGCGGTTAAAGTGCGCAAGCTTCTCGAACAAATAGTAGTTGTCGAAAGTAACGGGGCCACGTGGTCCTGCGGTTCGACTTTGATTGTCATTAGCAACGGGCGCACCATTGCTAGATGTTAGCGTGGTGGGGTTGATAGCTGTACCTGAAAATGGACACTTACTCATTGCGAATTCCTTCTAGTCTGTCTCTCTGTCACAGTGTTAGCTTTACTAAAACTGTGCGTTACACGCGTGATTAACTAAGAATCTTTAATCACGTTTTCTGTTTAGAAATATATTCGCTGATTCTTAATACCAATTAAAGCGAACAAAATAGATAGTTATAATCGTGATTTCAAATCAAACTCGATCATTTATTGGTTGCAGCAGATTATTAGTATCAGGACTAATTACATCAATGAGGTGCAAATAAGAGCTCGCTATTGAAGCGAGACACTGCGTATTACTTTTTTGCAATGAAGGTCTAGCATGCGTCATAACTCGTAAACAAAAAGATGAAAACTCGAAAACGACTTAGGTTTGTATAATGACTAAACCGATTATTTTCATTTCTGGTTTTATGATGTTGTGCATAATTCTTGTTGCGTCGTGGAATACGTTTGCCAAATTAAGCCGAATCAACAGTAAGAATAACGAACTTACTTTTATGGGAAGTTCAGGATGGCAGTGGCATAACAAATCACAAGGGCTTCAGATAAAACGAGTTGAAGGTTATTTGCCTGCGCTACGGAAAGTGTCCGAAAGCAAAGAATATGCATCGCTTATTACCATCACAGAAGATGGAAGCTATCGCGGCTTTGTGTTTTTTAACCAAGATTGTGAAGAAGGCGCCACGGTTTCAGAGAGCGTATTTTACGGCACACACGAAAAACCGCAGCTTGAAGTGCTTCACTGCCTTCATGGAAAGCTGGTGTATATGAAAAGGTGGTCTGCAGTACCCAACGAACGCTGGCGAGGCCGCGTGGGCAACTTTGAATTTAATGAGGCTTTAAGCGAGTGGGATTTCACTCCACTTCAACACGCCTATTTGAAGAGTGTGGCAGAGCTTATCTAACTCAACATCAAAAGATGAGGGGTAAACGCGATAACGTTACCCCCACAGCGTATACTTCCGGCTTTCAAGGGAAATAAAGACTAGTTCCCTCTTATAATCAAACCTTGGCGAGTGCGTTGTCGATATCTTTTGCTGTGTGGCGGTTTTCTAACTGGCCGTCGTCGCCCCAGGTTTTGTTAACGATACGGCCTCGTTTAACCCCTTCTCGCTGCTCTAGTTGCTTAGCCCAACGGACTAAATTGGTGTACTCGTGCACCTGAAGGAAAGTGGCTGCGTCGTATAAATTACCTAGCACCAAGTTGCCGTACCATGGCCAAATAGCCATGTCAGCGATACTGTACTCGCTACCTGCAATGTACTCGTTGTTTGCTAGGTGCTTGTCTAGCACATCTAGCTGACGCTTAGTTTCCATGGTAAAGCGGTTGATAGGATATTCCATTGGGTAAGGCGCATAACTGTAGAAGTGCCCAAAACCACCGCCTAAGTAAGGCGCTGACCCCACCTGCCAGAACAGCCAGTTGAAACATTCCGCCTTGGCATGAGCGTCTTGTGGAATGAATTTACCGAATTTTTCCGCCAGGTAAACTAAAATTGACCCCGACTCGAATAGCTTGGTTTCTGGCGACGTGGTCGTGTCGACCATAGCAGGAATTTTACTATTCGGATTAACGTCAACAAACCCAGAAGAAAACTGGTCTCCCTCACCAATGTTAACCAGCCAAGCGTCGTATTCTGCTTCGCTCACGCCAGCAGCCAGCAACTCTTCAAGCATGATGGTAACTTTCTGACCATTAGGCGTAGCTAACGAGTATAGCTGCAAACCATGTTCACCATTAGGACGAGCCTTCTCATGGGTAGCGCCTGACACAGGACGATTAATGCTGGCCCACTTGTTGCCATCATCTTCAGCTTGAGTCCAAACTTCTGGTGGTGTGTAGTTACTTTCTGTCGACATAGCAATTCCTTTAAATGACTTTATCGTTAAGGTTAGTGCAATACATAGCTACTAAGAACAGCTTTTAAAGACTTATAGCTCAACGGTGTCGACTAATAAACGGCGATATACGTTTATTGACATAAAAAAGCCGCGCCTCAGCTTTCTGTACAGCGCGACTTTATGGAATAAAAGGCGAGCAGTCCTTTGCCCGCAAACTGAAACTATACGATAGTTGCCAAAAAGCTTTTCGTCAGAAATAACCGTGGCAGAATCGATAGTGTGTAAAAAGATTTGCCACGTATTGCCCAACCTCGCAGTAGGCATCAAGTACGTCGGATTCATCCAAATGCCAACATTTCACTTTGTTCATCCATTGGGCTTTCTGAGACTGTACTAGCAGCCGTTTTAGCAGTCTTTTCACCTTGTACTGCATCATCCACATTAGGTGAATCGCAAGCTGAGAGTGTTGCAAGAGCGGCCATAACTAATGACGTAGAGAATGAGCGCTTTACAATTCGCGCGCGTGAAGGACTTACCTTGTTTTTGAACGTTATCATCAATACCACCCCTTGCTCCTTATTGTTGCTACAGGGAGGTGTATCAATCATTGTGCCAACTACAATTAATCAATAAATAACAATAGGTTAGACACTAACCCATCAAA